>SVJM01000035.1 GCA_015068975.1 Oscillospiraceae bacterium
ATTAAAGAGAAACTTGGGTGGATGAGTCCAGTACAATTTCGTCTCAACACTCTGGCTGCATAAAAATAGCGTAGCAGCCATTAAAACTACTACGCTATAAAAAGTCTAACTTTTTGGGGTCACATCATTTTTACAGTCCCTTTTTTTATTATTGTTCAACAGATATATTTTCCGACTTATTCCCGTTAAGATCACTTAAGGTTTTAAGTTCATAGAACTTACCCTTCTTTGCCATAAGCTCGTCAAATGTGCCACACTCAACGCATCTTCCCTCGTCAAGGACCACTATTCTGTCTGCATCACGGATTGTAGAAAGTCTGTGTGCAACTATAAATGTGGTTCTGTCCTTGATAAGCTCGTTGATAGCTTTTTGCACCTGATATTCAGAGATGTTATCAAGTGCAGATGTAGCTTCGTCAAGGATAAGGATTTTAGGATCTCTTATAAGTGCTCTGGCGATGCATATTCTCTGCTTCTGACCGCCTGATAATTTGTCACCATGTTCACCTATAACAGTATCAAGTCCCTTAGGAAGCTTGTCTGCAAATTCTTTAATGTTTGCAAGTTCTATCACTCTGTCAAATACCTTAGGATCCACTTTTTTAAGACCATAAGTGATATTTTCTCTTATTGTTCCTGTAAAGAGGATACTGTTCTGAGGAACTACCGATATAAAATGTCTGTAATCACTTAAGTTAAGCTCTTCCATAGGCTTACCATCGATAGAAAGAGTTCCTTCAGTAGCCTTGAGAAAGCCTATTATCATATTCATAATAGTAGATTTCCCTGATCCTGAAGGTCCTACAAAGGCGATACATTCACCGGGCTCCACGTGGAGAGTAAGATTGTCGATTACCTTTTTGTCTGTATTAGGATATGAATATGAAACATTGTCAAAATGAACTGTTCCGTGAACATATCTCAGTCTGATTTTGCCTCTGTTGTCTTCTATATCATCAGAAAGCATAATTTCCGATACAGAGCTGAGAGAATCAAAGCCCTTTGTAATCTGTGGATAAATATTAAGAAGATTCTGTACATATCCTGTGATACTTGAGAAATATGACTGATAGAGTACAATGTCACCAACGGCAATCTTTTTGTTAAAAGCAAGTATACTTGTAAAGAGCAGACACAGTGCAGAAAGGGATCTTGCCATTACCCAGCTCCATGAACCAAAGTAGGCATTTGTACGGTCAATTGCAAGACCTTTATCCTTAAGAGTGTTTATATCCCTCTGAAGGCTCTCTATTTCTTCGTCCTCTAAGCCGTGTGCCTTGGTAAGAGGAAGCATCTCAAGCATATTGGAAAGCTTTGCAGAAATATGCTCGTTTTCTTTTCTGAAAACAGAGTTATGATAACGCATATTTTTTCTGAAAACATATACCAGCAAAACGTTAATTGGAATTACACAAAGGAAAAACAGTGTAACTGTAACACTTTTTGAAACAGTAATTCCGATATATATGAATAGTTCAAGAATAATCGGGACCACATTTTTCACAATCTGATTATTAAGAAATTCGATTGCTTCGATATCTCTCACAAATTTTGCTTGGATTTTACCCGTTTCGATTTCTTTATGATATGTAACAGACAGATGCTGAAGCTTCCTTATAAGAGTGCTTCGAAATCCTCCGCTGATACGACGGAGCATTTTGTCGGTATATCTGGCATAGAGTACATGAGAAGGAATATTCTGAAGTATAAGCAGGAATAATATGACTATAATGATAGTCATATGTCTTACTGTACCCTCTCCGCCTTCGGTAACAAGATTGATCATATATGATGTTACCAGAGGGATAATCCAGATAGGACATGCCTTGATAATAAATAAAACAAGGGACAAAAAAATCTGCAAAGCATTAGACTTATAAATCTTCATAAGTATCTTTGCAGAGCCCTTCTTTTTTTGGTCTCCGCTCTCTCTGAATAATTCTTCATAATCAGGAAGCGGATTGTTATCTTTCCAACCACGATACATAAGTATCACTCCAATCGGGTTTTAAGTTTACCATTATTATACACAACGAAACACAAAAGTCAATAGAAATACCAAAAAAATTTAAACTTTTTTGTTGCAAAAGTTATGACAAAGTATTAGAATATAATAAATATAAGATTATATATAAAAGGAGATATATATATGGCAAAAAATATATGGAAGGATATAGACAAAAAAGAGGTATTTTCTTTTTGCGACGGATATATAAAGTATCTTGATAATTCCAAGACAGAACGTCTTTGCGAAGAGTATTCAAAGTGCCTTTGTGAGAAGAAAGGCTTCAGAGATATAAAGGCTTGTAATAGTCTTAAATGCGGTGATAAGGTATACTTTGTAAACCGTGACAAAAGCATTGCACTTTTTGTAATAGGTGAAGAAGATATAGAAAGTGGTATCAATATCATAGCATCTCACATAGATTCTCCAAGACTTGACCTAAAGCCAAATCCCCTTTATGAGGATATGGGCATAGGACTTCTCAAGACACATTATTATGGTGGTATCAAGAAGTATCAGTGGACCACAATTCCTCTTTCACTTATAGGTGTGGTAATCAAAGAAAATGGTGAAAAGATCAATATAAATATCGGTGAAGATGATAATGACCCTGTATTTACAATTACAGATCTTCTTCCGCACCTTGCAAAGGATCAGATGGCAAAGAAGGCAACAGAGGTTGTTGAGGGCGAAAGTCTTAATGCACTTTTCGGCTCTATTGCAACTGACGAAGAGAACGACTCTGTAAAAAAAGCACTTCTTGAAATAATCAAAGAGAAATACGGTTTTTCAGAAGATGACTTTGTAAGCAGTGAGCTTGAGCTTGTGCCAAATGTGAAGGCAAGAAATGTGGGACTTGATATGTCTATGATAGGAGCATACGGTCAGGATGACAGAGTGTGTGCATATACATCTTTAAAGGCAATTCTTGATATAAAGAATCCGAAGAAAACCTGTATGTGTTATCTTGCAGACAAGGAAGAAATCGGCAGTATGGGTGTGACAGGTACCAAGTCAAGATTCTTTGAAAATTCTATTGCAGAAGTGATAGCAATGCTCAAATCTCAATATAATGACCTTATCTTAAGACGTACACTAAGCAACTCAATGTGTCTGTCTGCTGATGTTACCAATGCAAACGATCCAAATTATAAGTCAGTATGTGAGGACAAAAATGCAGCATACTTAGGCGGTGGTCTTGCTATAGCAAAATATACCGGTGCAAGAGGAAAAAGCTCCACTTCTGATGCAAATGCAGAGTTTGTGGCAAAGGTAAGAGGGGTATTTAATTCCAATAATGTTTTGTGGCAGATGGCTGAACTTGGAAAAGTTGACCAGGGTGGCGGTGGAACAGTTGCTCAGTATGTAGCAAATCTAAATGTAGATACTCTTGATTGCGGAGTGCCACTTTATTCAATGCATGCACCATTTGAAATATCATCTAAGGCAGATGTGTATATGGCATACAAAGGCTATAAGGCATTTTATGAAGCAGAATAAAGAAAGATTGAAAGGAAGATACTTATGATAAAGGATATAAATCTTACAATGCTTATGGATTTCTATGAAATCACTATGGCAAATGGTTATCTTGAGCATGGATACAGGGGCAAAATTGCTTGTTTTGATATGTTTTTCAGACGTGTTCCCGATGGTGGCGGATTCGCCATTATGGCAGGGGTAGAGCAGATGATAGAATATATCCAGAACCTTAAATTTGAAGCTGAGGATATAGAATATTTGAGAGAAAAGAAGCTGTTTTCCGAAGAGTTTCTTTCATATCTTAAAGATTTTGAATTTTCCTGTGATGTATGGGCGATTCCTGAAGGTACACCTATATTTCCGGGCGAAACTATCGTTAAGGTAAAAGGACCTGTGATTGAAGCACAGTTCCTGGAAACTATGATACTTCTTACAATCAACCATCAGAGTCTTATTGCCACAAAGACAAACAGAATTGTCCGTGCTGCAGAAGGCAGACCTGTAATGGAATTTGGTTCACGTCGTGCTCACGGACCAAACGGTGCAGTACATGGTGCAAGAGCTGCATATATAGGTGGTTGCGCTGGCACTGCCTGTACAATAGCAGATGTTATGTATGGCATCCCTGCTCTTGGTACAATGGCACACAGCTGGGTGCAGCTTTTCCCATCAGAGCTTGATGCATTTAAAGCCTATGCTTCTGTATACCCCAATGATTGTACACTTCTTATAGATACTTATAATGTACTCAAATCCGGTGTGATAAATGCTATCAAGACCTTTGACGAAGTACTTAAACCTATGGGCTGCAGACCTAAGGGGGTAAGAATCGACTCAGGCGATATAGCATATCTTTCAAAGAAGGTAAGAAAGATTCTTGACGATGCAGGATATGAGGACTGCAAGATAGTAATATCCAATTCCCTTGATGAATATATCATTAAAGATCTTCTTCGTCAGGGAGCACCAATCGACAGCTTCGGTGTAGGTGAAAGGCTTATCACTTCACGTTCTGAGCCTGTATTTGGCGGTGTATATAAGCTTGTTTCTATATATGAAAATGGCGAAGAAGTGCCAAAAATCAAGCTTTCAGAAAACGTGGCAAAGATCACTACACCATGTGCTAAGAGAGTATTCAGACTTTATGAAAAGGATACAGGCAAGGCTATTGCCGATGTAATGGCACTGGAGGATGAAGAACTCCCGAATGGCGAGCCTTACGGAATATTCGACCCTGACCATACATGGAAGAGAAAAACTATCGAAAACTATGTTGCAAAGGAGCTTCTGGTGAAGATTTTTGATAAGGGGAAATGCGTATATACTTCACCGGATATTCACGAGATAAAGAAATATTGTAAGGAATCAATTGACAACCTCTGGGATGAGGTTAAGCGTTTCGAAAATCCTCATACCTATTATGTGGATTTGTCGGATAAGCTCTGGGAAGTTAAGCATATGCTTCTTAACAAAAACTCAATATGATATTTAAATATAATGTAAAAAACTTACCAAAAGGGACGGTCCCTTTTGGTAAGTTTTTTTGATTGCAAGATATCTATTATGCAAAAATAAATATTTATAATATGTTGATAATACTGATACTTTGTGCTAATATAAAAGTATATTAGTAAAATCCAAAGATATCCGAGGTATGCTATGGACTATATGAAAATAAACCCTTACGTAAGATATGCAAGATATGACAAGGGGATAATGTTTAAGTTTCCCTGTGTGGCAAGTGATCACAGAATACTTCTGTGCCTGTCCGACAATGCAAAGCTGAATATTGAAGACAAAATATACACGTTAAAAAAAGATACTGTCATTATGTGGAAAGCAGGGCTTAAGTACTGCGAAGTCACAGAAGAAGAGCAGATGAATTATCTTGGTATAAATTTTGACTATTTTTATTCAGAAAAGAATACCAAGGCTATAATCCCTCAGATACGTGAAAAGCTATTCCGTCATAATATGCTTATAGAAGACGTTAATAATGGTGTTATCAAGGAAATTCCCGATTGTATATGTATACATTCTTCAGGACTAAAAAGCATATTTGAAGAAGTGGTATTTGAATATGAAAAGAAGATGATGTATTTTGAAGAAAGATGCTCGGCACTTTTAAAAGATATTATTATTTCTGTTATGAGAACAGAAAGCAACAGCAGAAGTTCTTCATCTGTCAGTAATGCAGACGCCATATTAAAATATATACATTCGCACTATATGGATGACATAACAAATATATTTCTTGCAGAAAAGTTTTCATATCATAGGGCATATATCGGACAGATTCTTAAAGCCCGTACAGGGATGCCCCTTCATAAATACCTTATATATCTTAGAATAAACAAATCTATAGAATACCTTCAGTCAGGGCTATATAATATAACCGAAGTTGCTGAACTTACAGGGTATAAGGATATCAAGCATTTCTCCAAGTCTTTTAAAAAAGTGATGGGAATTGCTCCAAGTGCATATCTTATATATAAGAATGATTCGTAAAATCTTTATTTTTTACGAATCGTTCTTTATTTTTGGGGTTTTTATCATATTATCATCGATGGTATAATCTTTATAAAATATACTAAGGATGTGAAGATATGAGGGATAAAGCCTTTGAAAGTTTCATAAATCCTGACAAGATTTATCATGGTACAGATTTTTGGATGCTTAATGACAAGCTGGAAGAGGACGAAATCGTAAGACAGCTTAATGAAATGAAAAAGCAGGGGGTATACACCTTTATAGCAAGAACATATGTAGGACTTAAAAGTGACTATCCGGGTCCGGACTTTCAGTCAAAGCTTCGGGTAATAGTGGATACTGCAAGAGAGCTTGATATGAAGGTGTTTTTGCAGGCGGGATATATGCCTGAGGATGTTACAGGACTCCCAAGTGAATTTTCACTTGATTATATAAAAGTTTATAAAAAAGAAGATGACATTCCGCAAAATGAAGAAATAATTGCTCATTATAATGAGGTGGTATTTACCCGATGGAATTCAGAAATATTTCTTGATATGTTTGACAGCGAAGCAATGGATTTCTATGTAAGACAAAGCTATGAGGATGTGTGGAGTGATTTTAAGGAAGATTTCGGAAAAACCATTCTTTCTATCTGGGTGGATGAACCAAGCTATAAAGGGGAGTTTCTTCCCTTTCCAAGAAGTATAGAAGAGAAATTTTATGAGAAATACGGATATTCAGTTACAGAAATTATTCCTTCACTTTACTATGATATTGAGGGATATGAAACTGTAAGATACCATTACAGAAAGCTTCTTCAGGATTTGCTTGAAGAAAACTATTTTAAGAGAATACGTCTTTGGTGTAATGAACACAGCCTTATGGCAAGTGGACATCTGATGCTTGAGGACAGCCTTAGTTCACAGATATTTCGTGCAGGTGCCACAATGCCATTCTACAAATATTTTGACATCCCCGGTATGGATGTGCTATTTACTCAGCAAAACTGGAAAAGATGCGAGATAAAAAACAAAGACGGCAGGGATTATACATACCGCGAAATGGTGATGAATACACCTATGCAGGTGTCATCTGTGGCACGACAAATGGGCAGTGAGCATATTTTATGCGAAATGTATGGTGTAACCACAAATAACCTTACATTCAGAAATCAGAAATATATGTTTGATTTCCTTGCAGCCCATGGCATCAATCACAGAAGTGTTCACGGGATATTTTATTCCTTAAAAGGCAGAGGCAAAAGACTTTATCCTGCACATGTAAACTATTATCAGCCTTACTGGGATGATGTGCATATCATAAGCGATTATGTGGCATCTGTGTCAAGGTTTATAAGTCTTGGAAAACCTGACGGGGAAACAGTAGTCATTCATCCTCTGGATTCTGCATTTTGCGAATACACCTGTAATAATGCAAGTGACATAACAGGCAGACAACCGTCAAGAGATGCTCTTGAAAAACGCGACGCAGCATTTCTCAACCTTACAAACTCACTTTGCCTTTCGGGATGCATATTTGATTATGGTGATGAAAGAAGTATAGAAAGGGATAGTTCTATAGAAGGAAATTTATTCCGTATAGGGAAGATGTACTATGATACAGTTGTCCTTCCTGATCTTATCCAGATACAAAAGACCACTCTTGATAAAATTATAGAGTTTTCAAAAAACGGCGGAAGAGTCATAGTTCAGGGAGGAACACCACACTTACTTGACGGAAACAAAGCGGATTGTGATCTTTTTTCCGAAGTAGCAAATCCTTTATATGTAGAAGAAATATCCCAGCTTATTCCCCTTTTAAAGACCGATAAATATACTGTATCCTGCGAAGAAGAAGAGAGAAACATAATGGTACGTCGCCGCACAGATGGTGATGATTCATATTACTATCTCTTCAATGCAGATGGTCAGGAAGAAAAGCATATCACACTTACCATAGATGGTTTGGTAATGGCAGAAGAATGGAATCCGTTTACAAAGTGCAAAAAAAGTGTGTCTTACATACACAGAAATGAAAAAACAGAAATCAGACTTATTCTGGAAAAAGGCTCAAATGCACTTATTCATACTGTAAAAATATCGGAAGAAAAAGAAGATAATAAAACACAAGAACATCCTTTGATTACTGTGCCGCTTCGTCCTGAGTTTGAAGTATCAAGAAACAATCCAAATGTACTTCTTATGGAATATTGCTCATTTAAGAAGGGCAATGGAGAATACAGCGGGGAATACCCTGTGACTGCAGTTCAGCAGATGCTTGTAAATGAGGACTATAATGGTGAGCTGACACAGAGATTCACATTCTTTGCAGAAAGAGAATTTGAGGGACTTGAACTTGCCATAGAAGATGCATTAAACCATAGAGTAATCTTTAACGGCGAAGAAATACCGGTTAAGATAAATGGCTATTATATGGCAAAAGCGTTTGAAAGAATCTCTCTCCCAAAATCACAAAAGGGCACAAATGTGATTGAATTGAAGCAGAATTATATTCCACTGGAAAAAATCCGCCGCAAAATTTCATCCCTTTTCGAAACCAGACATGGAGTAGAGCTTGAGGCGGTATATCTTCTTGGGGATTTCTCTGTGAATATGATGCAGGAGCCTACGAGAAACGGAGACCTCAGATACTCACGTCGCAACATATTATTATCAGAGGAAAAGAAGGTTGTATCAGGTGAGCTTACCAAAGAGGGATATCCATTCTATGCAGGGTGTCTCAGCCTTAAGAAAAAGTTTGACTGGACAGGAAATACAGATGGATTAAGTGTTTGTCTTGAAGAACTTGACGGGTGCATATGTCACGTAAATGTAAATGGTATTGACTGCGGAAGTATGTACAGCTATCCATTGAAGGTGGATATATCAAAGGCTGTAGTACAAGGGGAAAATATAATCACTTTTAAGCTGATTAACACCTTGAGAAATCTTCTGGGTCCCTGGCACAGACCTGAAGGGGAAATAGGAGCAATACGAAGCCACTATGGAGATCCTGACAGCGGATGGATGGGAATAGCCTATAACAATGATACCACATGGTATGATAATCGTGTTCCTGATACAAAATTCTGGACAGACAGTTATATGCTTACACCACTGGGACTTAAAGATATCCGTTTAGAAAAGAAACTATAAAACTTACAACAAAATGAACCGACCCCCAAGAGTTAGACCTAAAATCTAACGATTGGGGGACGGCTCAACCACTTATTAAGACACACCCTTTAGTGTAATATTATTCAATCACTATTTCCAGTACATTTTCATAGCCTTTGTGGAATGATACCATTTTAGTTACAGTTTTTCCATTTGCTTCTACTGTAACATCATAATCTCCGTAAAAACCATTAATAACTGCATTTCCATCATCGTTTGTGGTTGCTTTTGCATTTCTTGTCCACCATTTATTGTATACAAGGTCCTCATACACCTTGCCTGCCGGCTTTAATGTCCAGTCCAGAGAATATATCGGTGCTGTAGCAGCATAGGACTTTCCGTCCCAGAAACTCCACATAAGAAAACCATTCATCTTTTCTTCTGCAAAAGCACATATAAGTATATCTCTCATATAGTTTGCCTGAAGATTTTCGTCATAGGTTCCACAGGAAAATTCCGTTACTTTCATTTCTTTTCCGTATTTTGAGAGTGAAGCATATATATCGAGAAGTTTTAAAGGTGTCATAGAGGTGTCGTCGTAATGTGACTGAATACCCAGGGCATCAAAGTCCGCACCCATTTCTATAAGTTCCTTTACTCTGTCTTCAAAGAAATATACACCTTCATTATAATAGAGTTTGCAGTCTTTGCCTACAACATCCCTTGTCCATTCAAAATACTTTTTGTATATTTCAGGTCCGAAAATATCTCTGTGGAATGTCTGTTTAACAGTTTCATTTATTACATCCCATTCGTGGAATATTTCTTTGAAATCTCCTGCAATATTTTCTATATGTTCTCTGCATACCTTTTCCAAAGCCTCCATATTACCTGCTTTGATTTCGTCAGAATAGTACTTTTTAGGGGCGGCATTCGATGAAGAAGGTTTTACTTCCCAGAACAGAACATGACCTCTGTTATACTTTGATCCGAGACTTATGGCTGTATCTATCTGTTTTTTAGCCTCGGCAGGATTCTCTTCATATGGCGTCCATTTTGTATGATGTTCAACAACTGATGCGTTGAAAAGTCTTGAAAACTTCTTCGCATATTCTTCGTTTTTGTATATCGGGGAGTTGATTGATGTTCCGAATTCAAATGCATGCTCAAACATATCAAGAGTGACATTTGCATCCTTTATGGGGTTTCCATCTTTGTCCTTTACGATAATGGAGAAATTACCTTTTCTTATTTTTTCAATTCTTTCGTTGGCATCTTTTCTCCATTGCTGACCATCTTTGAACTCATCCAGATATTCAATTGTCTTTGGCAGAGTGTTTACATCAAAGTTTTCTCCCATATTGATGATTTCGATATCATCGAGTTCAATTTCCTGTTCATAAAATCCGTATCTGACACCGATGGCAGTAGCATCATCAACGCCGGTAACAGGCATATAGAATATTTTCCAGTCTTTGCTGATAATTGCCTTTGTAAAGCAAGCCTTTTTGAATGTTGAAGGATGCTCTACCTGAACCTGTATAAGTCCGTTGCCGTTTTCATCTCCACCGGACAAACATCTTGCACGGAAGGTAAGAAGCATTATATCCTTGCCATTTACACCGTCACCGGGATTTTTTTCGGGAGTTGCTTTTGTTTTGAATATCAAAGACCCGGAGTTTTCAGGTACTTTGACACATGTAAGTTTCAGGGATTTATTGCTCTTATTTCCTTCTGAAAGGAGCACTTCACCTTTTCCGTATTCCGAATTTTGTTCGTTATACTTTTCGAGAAATTTATCTGTAGTACATACTATTTCTCCCTGACTTTTTACCTTTTCGTACATCTCCTCATTTTTGCTGTTATCAGGCTCAAGAAAATAATGCAGGTCATTTAAGTCATTTGATTTTTCGAATTCTGTTGGTACAGGTCTGTGGAATGAAGATACAAGTGGCTTTACAGATGCTTTTAAATAAGACGAGGAAGTATTAATGATAACAGTCTTTGTAACATCTTCCCATTCTACATTGCACCCAAGAGATTCGGCTATAAATCTTACAGGAACCATTGTTCTGTCGGATATGATTTTTGCCGGAGTATCAAGTGTGACCTCTTTGTTTCCTGCTTTGGCAATATTTTTGCCTATTGTAATGATGATATATATATCATCCTTTTTACCTGTTATGGTTTTTGATGCATCATCCCAGGTGATATTTGCACCCAATGCTTCAAAAATACCTCTCATAGGAACCAAAGTTCTTCCGTTTTCGATTACGGGCATTACATCGTAGACTTGATTTTTGCCGTCGATGGTAACCTTGATTTCCTCGGCAGCAAATACATTGAATAAGTTCATAGATGCAAGCATAAAAACAATTAAAATAACTGAAACTAATTTTTTCATTTTTTCCTCCATAAAATTATTTTATTAATTTAACTACTGCGCTTTCATCTGATATGATAGAAAATTCAAGTTTGTCTCCTGATAATGTGCATATAGTATTTCCGTAGATATCTTCGCAGGAGGTGTAGGCTTTATCAAGCTTTATACTTCCTTTTTTATCTTCTTTTACACTGTTTATAAGAATAAGAATATCGTTTGTTTCCTTTTCTTCTGCTTTGATATATGTGACCTTTACATCCTTTGCATCACATATGTTTTTTTCTACACCTTGCTCATATGCGATTTTTAGTACAATTTCCTTTGCAGCAACACTGGAGTTTACTGTATCGTCACTCAGAAGGTCATCGCTTACAAGGCTTCTGTTTGAATAGCATAAACCAAGGTTTATTCCTGAAATTACTGCCCTTCCTTTTCCGTAATTATTTGAAATCACCGCGGCTTCTCCGTCATCGTAAGTATAAAGTACACCCCCTGTAATATGGCGAAAAAGTTCTTTGTGTCTGTTCCCTTTGAATGCATATTTTTTAGTTCCGTCACTTAATATGAGGTCTTCTTCCATTCGCATATCATCCTCTTCACAACCGAACATTTCTATACTGTCATATCCGGGTACAAATCTTGATAATGCCATTGTATCATCAAATGCACCAAAGTATGGGTCAGATATTACACAGCCTCCATTTCTCACATATTCTTTAAGCTTCTTTGCAAATTTGGGATGAATTGCATAAGGAGATGGAAGTATAATCACTTTATAATCGGACAGATTGTCAGAGAATTCCTCGTGGAGAATATCTGTAGTGATATTTTCTTCCCAGAACATCTTATAATATCCTGACATAGAGTCAACCGCAAAACGGTTATTCTTTTTGTTATTGCTTGCCCATTCTGCAAAGTAAGAACGGATACTGAATACAAGTGCTACCTGTGCTTTTTTCTGAGTTCCTTCTTTGAATGACTTTTCGTTATCCTGAAGCATTTTGCAAAGCTTGGATGCTCTCATTGACAGATTTGTCGGACCACCGTTGTAGTCTGTCATAGAGAAACCGCCAAATTCAGGGCCGAAGCGTTCTTTTCTGTATTGCCAGTAGAGAAGACCCTTGGCACCATGACGTATGGACTCCAATGAAAATTTATCAAAGGTGTTGTTATCTATTCTGCCTTTTTGCATAAGACCTCTGCCCTGAAGCCCTGCACTAAGCTCTGATTGCCAGAATTCCTTGTTTCCTGCAGCACATCTTGTGGAGTCACAGCCAAGCCCGAGAGTAGGACAGTCCTCCGCTTTGTACGGAAATGCACTGTAGCCCCATTTGTCAAAGACCTTGGCGTTTTTCCAGTCATCAAACGCCATGCTTCCAAGTATACCGCAGGTAGTAGCACCACCGCCCCATGCATGTGCAAATACCGGTTTTGTATCGCATTTTCTGATAATATCTGTTCTGAATTGGATTTCTTCAACCACATTTTCCGAAGTAAATATTCTCCAGTCAGTATAGTCTGAGTATGAAGGGAACCATCTTGGGGGACGTATTTCATCAAATGATGTGTAGAACATTCCCCAGGCTTTGTTTAAATTCTCTATATGCTCATATTTTTTCTTAAGCCATATTCTGAATTTTTTTACAGAAGCATCACAGTAGCAGAATGAACCTGCGGGGCTTTTAAGAAGGTCTACCCACTGATGAGGCTCATTCATTGGTTCATAGAATGCTACATTTTCATAATTTTTTGTATGAGAGATTACTCTTTCTATGAAACTTTGCTCCATATCCCTTACTTCCTGATTGTCAAAGCAAAGACCGGGCCATCCGCCACCGGGAGTGTTTGGGCGAATTGCAGGCTCGAATGGAAGTCCGTCCTCATTTACATAGAAATATTTTTTGAACTTGTCATTTGCCCATTGAGGACTTGCATGCAGATGAAACAAAAGTCCCACATCAAGCTGATATTTTTTTGCAAGGGTTAAAAATGAATCTATGTAATCATAGTCTATTTCTCCCTCATATCTTTCTATTGTGTTCCACAAAAGCCATGCTCTGATGGTGTTGAAGCCAAGTTCTTTCATATTGTGCATATCTTTTTCCCACTGATCTCTTTCAGGGGTAGCACCGCGAAGGTACTGTGTGCCGAATACAAACATAATGAAAACTCCTTTACATCATAGATATTTATAACAGATATTTATACTTATATCTTAATATTTTTTTATGGTTTGTAATTGCACAAATTATAGATTATTTTTGCAAAATTTAATGTATAGTTGATTTTTTGTAAATACACATATATAATAAGTGAGGGGGTGAGAATATGAAAAAAAAGACTCGTATAGTAAAAAATTCTTTTTCGTCGAAAAAAAATATCTTTACCGAAGAAAAAGAATTAAAAGCATATTGTTCTCCGCATTATCACGACTTTTATGAAATAGATATTGTCCTGGAGGGTGATGGGATAAGTGAATGCAACGGAGAAGTGTTCCCAATAAAAAAGGGGATGATTACATTTGCATCTCCTGAGGATTTGCATTCATATAGAATAGAAGGTAATATGCACGAAATAAATATTCAGTTTACTTATGATGCAGTTGATACTCCGTTGATTTCTTTTCTTAATAATGTGAAAAACAACGTTATCTATGTGGATGACGCTGTTCTCTACAGTATATATTCACTTTTTTGTCTGCTTCATACATCGGATGACATTACCGCCTCAAAGGAGTATTCATCCAGACTTCTGGAATGTATTATTCTGTCATTTAAAGATAAATTCAAAACAGATACAGTCAAAGAAACAAAACCTTCATCAGTTCTTCAGAATGCCATTGTGTATATCCATTCTCATTTTAAAGAAGATCCCAAAATGCGAGATGTGGCAAAGTATCTGTATCTTAATGAAAATTATTTTTCACAGATGTTTAAGGAAAATATGGGAGTAAGTTATAAGGAATACCTACGCCGGTTGAAACTTGAACATGCAAAAAAACTTCTCATATATACGGATTTACCCGTTACAAAGATTGCCTATGATTCAGGATATAATTCACAATCCCATTTCAACCGTGATTTCAAATCCTATTATGGAAAGCCTCCGCTTGAGATGAGAAGATAATTCTCTTATATCAAATTCATACTTACCAATGCATATATCCACAAAAATACTGTGAATATAGCCGACACTGAGCACACAACTACATATTGTCCCGCCAGCACATCGTCTCCACCCATCTGTTTTGCCATTACATAGGATGATACTGCAGTGGGGGATGCAAGAAACACAAGTACTGTTGCAAGTTCTATCCCTCTGAATCCAAGGTATACTGCAATGGGGACAAAAACCAACGGAGTAAATACCAATCTTCCAAGTGCACCCCATATAAGCTTGGCAGTATTTCCTTTAAGTGATGAAAATGTGAAGGAAGCCCCAAGTACTATAAGTGACATGGGAGTTGCAACTTTTGAAATATCGGTAATTGATTTTTCAAATACATTGGGTATCTTTATTCCAAGTGCTACAAAGACTATTCCAAGCACCGACGCTATAATAAGCGGATTTTTAACCATTCCCAAAAATACTTTTTTGAAATTTACTTTGCCTTCTCTGAAAAATTCCATACATATAACTGCAAGGATATTGTATACAGGCACGATTATTCCTATAAGAAGTGATGTAAGCCCCACCTTTTCGTCACCGCAAAGTGCAGTTACTACAGGCAGACCGAAGATAAGGAAGTTCCCTCTGAATATTGCCTGAATGATAACCCCTTTCTGATTCTGTGTCTTTACAAAAATCGGTACAAATACCATAAGAAACAGAAAAGAAATTACAAGTGCGGATATCATAAATATTGTAAGCTTTCCATTGAACACACTTGAAATATCTGTGTGATAGATATTGTTAAAAAGTGACAAAGGCAAAAACAGTTTAAAAACTGCAGTATTCATTTTGTCAGAAGTGTGTTCATCCAGAAGCTTTATTTTCATCATAAAATAACCTATGGCAAGGTTTAGTATCAAAGGTAATACCGAAGAAAATGAAAGTAAAAAGTTTTCCATTTATGTACTCCTTTTTTATTCTTAAAGTGAGTTGTCGGCTTTTTTCAGTGCTTTTGTGATAGCACATACAAGTATTGCCGCAACTATTGCTTCGGGTACGCCGTTTGTACCGATAACTGTAAGGATTGCATAATAAAATCCTTCAAAGGATGCTTCCTTTGCTGCAGCATAGCTTTCTCCGAAGAAGAAGTATATCATATTCATAACAAGAAGTGTATTTGTAAGTGAACCTATAACTCCTGCAAGAAGGAGAGATAGGGTTTCGCTTTTTTTGTGTAAGAATTTATATACATAATATGGCACAACACCTACAAGGATTCTTGGTACAAAGCATATCACAAGGCTTAGCCAGTTTGTGTCGAAATTTCCAAGAGTGTATATAGGTGTAAACACAAAGCTTGTGACAGTAGGACTTACAAATGAATTGTTTATAAAGCTTGTAAGACCAAATACAAATCCAAGAAATCCGCCCTTTTTTGGTCCTAAGATAATGGAGCCTATTATTACGGGAATATGTATGGTGGTGGCTTTTGTAAATACCAAAGGTATGTATCCTATAAATGGTGTAAAAGCCATAAGTATGATTATTGCAGTAAAAAAGGTAAGAATTACAAATTCTTTAAGTTTTGTATTTTTCATAAATATATCCCCCTTAGTAAATTTTGTTAATTATATCAGAAAACAATTTTTATTTCAATAGTAATGTGTTAAATTTCGTACAGGTATTATTTATTTTTGAATACCCAGGGCTTTATCTCTTCTCCAAAGACCATATAGCTCTCCTTGGCAATAAGGGCAAGGGGAGTGTCAATGTATGAGTCTGAATAAAACTTCTCTATCTCTTTGTCACCATATTCATTTCGGAAGCGTATTACCTTTTCTTCTCCGTGACAGTTTTCACCGCTGTATTTGCCGGTTAATTTGTCCACCTTTGAAGCCATCATATTTTTTATCCCGATTCTTTCACATATAGGGAATATAAGAAATTCAGGAGAGGCAGATATTATAAGGTCGTCTTCCTGTCTTGTTTCTGAATAAAAATTCTTTATTCCCGATATATTTTCGTCCCAGAAGATCTCTATTTCCTTGTCAATGTCAGGTATCTTTGTTACGAATCGGTACATTATTTCCTTAAACTGTGTCTTTGTTTTCTTTTTAAACACCTTGTAGCTTAAGAATGCGCATATAAGTGATGGTGCAAGGGCGATAATGGAAGGATATTTCTTAAGACAATGGATATAAAACTTTGCTGTGGAATCCCCGTCAAATATTGTTTTGTCAAAATCATATACATTCATATCTTATCTTCCTTTTCTGTTTTTCTTAATTTTCTGCAGTACTGTGTGCAAAGCTTATCTGTACATTCACTGCATTTAAGAGCCATATTGCTGTTTTCCCAGAATCTTTCGGGATATGTAAATACACATATCTCCCATATAAGCCATATTATTACAGACAATGCTACAAGCACCCATGAAAAGAAGCTGTTCACAGTAATCATAGGCAGAAACATCATCAGATGATCCCAGTTAAATATTCTGCATGTGGTACAGCATTTGTTGTTCATAATAAGCCTGAAAGGACACCATATAAGCACACATATAAGATCGCACACGTAGAAAAATGCCGATATAATAACCATATGGGATACACTTAATATACCCTTAAGATGCAGTATGCTCAATGTAATTGTAAGGGCTATCCATATGATCATTACCCTGTATGCAGAGCGGGTAGTATCCTTTATATAAGCCAAGAGGTTTTCTTTGTTGATTTTTTCTTTGATAGGCACAAAGAGAGACTGAAATACCTTTTGTGACCCGATGGAGATGTGAGCTCTTACAGGGATAAGCTGAAGTATCATATCATATATCCACAGTGCCCAAAGTATATGCAATGGAGAAAATGAATCAAAAAACTTCATTCCTTCTGCCACATCGAAGCATTGCTCATTGAATATATAAAGCATAATCAAGACAAAAAATATTATAATTCTTGCCCATAGTCTTACAAAGTATATTTTTCTTGTTTTTGAAATCTTCTGAGGTTCCATTGTCATAAAAATGCTTTCCTTTTGTTGAATTTATTTTTTCAAAAGTATTTTATCACAAAAAGTGATTGTTTTCAATAAGGGAGATTGATTGATGAGAGGATTTTACATTTTGTAATTTTTTGGCGACACACCCTTATACTTCTTAAATACATTAGAAAAGTAATACACATTTTCAAATCCACACATTTCGGCAATTTCCGATACAGAAAATTTCTCACTCATAATAAGCTCACAGGCTCTTTGTATCTTCAAATTATTCACATATTTTACAGGTGGACATCCGTATTTGTCTATAAAGATCTTTTTGAAATAAGAATATGAAAGTCCTGACAGCTTCACCATTTTTTCATAATCAAAATTTGCGTCGTGATAGTGATTTGATATATATTCTTCTGAAGCTAACAGAAATTCCTGTTTGTTTTTTGGGATATATCTTGCCTGTTTTTTCCGTACAAGTTCAAAGAGTTCATAGGTATCGCTCATTGCTTTATAATAGTATCCTGTGCCTTTACCTATCCATACTCTGTATATTTTTTCGAAGTGGTTTTTAAATTCATCAGGTTTTGCACTTATATGGATTGCCTCTTTTGGCATAGGGGAATCGGTATCAAAGTATATGTTGTAATGGGCGAAGGGTTCTGATGCCACTACAGTATAGTTGTCATCCTCAACTCCCTTGGGGATATATATCATATCACCGGGGGACATATTGATCACTTTCCCATTGAAGGTAACCTTGCTTCGACCTTTGATATAACAGGTCAGCTCATACGATGGAAGATTTCCCGGGTATTTGTGACTTAGTTCCTTTGGGTGATAGTGTATCACATTATTTATACGTGAAATATTCAGTATTTCATTTTCAAAAAGCATATTTTCACCGCCTCAGGATAAAGATATCATATCATTATGCTTTTCGTCAATAAAATTGAGACAAATTTTATAAACAAAATACTGAAATATGTCAAAAAACGAAAAAAACAAAGACGAAAATTATAAAAAGGTATAATTTGCATTTACTATAACATCTTTTCGTTTTACTATTAAACAGAAAGGGGTTGTATTAATTATGTTATTAAATGGTAAGTGGACCCTCACCGGTCCTGATGCAAAAGGGAATATGATATCTGTAGATGCAACGGTTCCCGGATGTGTTCATACAGATTTTATAAACAACGGAATATTGGGTGATATATATTATCGTGACAATGCAGAGAGCTGCAAGTTTATAGAGGATAATGATTATACATATGAAAAAACCTTTGTTGTAGACAAGGTTTCAAAAAATGCCTATATAGAATTTGATGGGCTTGATACATATGCCAATGTGTACCTTAACGGGACAAAAATCGGTGAATGTGACAATATGTTTCTTGAATATGCTTTTAATGTGGATGGCATAATCAAAGAAGGAGAAAATATCCTTACCGTTAAATTCCGCTCTCCAATTCTTGAAGCAAGATCAAGAACAGGAGAACTTAAGGCATGCTTTACAAAGGAAAGAGTGTTTACAAGACGAATCCAGTGTACATACGGATGGGACTGGGTAGGCAGATTTGTCACTATGGGTATATATAAGGATGTAAGACTTACATTCAGAAAGGCAAATGAGCTTGAAAATGTGTATGTGTATACAAAGCGTATCACACCATTTTCTGCACAGATTAATGCGGAATTTACCTTCAGGGATGTGGAGCCTGAAACAGAAGATGTAAATATCCGGATCTATTCTCCTGATAATAAACTTATTTTTGCCAAAAAAAGAAGAATTCTCAAAGAAACTATGGATGAAAGCTTCGATATAGTAAATCCGGAGTTGTGGTATCCTAACGGCTATGGTGAGCAGCCGTTGTATACCTTTGTGATTTCTACAGATAATTCCAAAAAAGAGATAAAATTCGGAATAAGAGAAATCACAGTTGTGCAGATAGAGGATGAAGAAGGAAGCAAGGAACAACTTCAGTGTCGTGAAATGCAGAAGGATGAAGATTTTGCTTGGCGTGACAAAAACGAGAGAACTGCTTCATTCTTTGTGGTGGTAAACGATATTAAGATTTTTTGCCGTGGTGCAAACTGGGTACCATGTGAGCCATTCCCATCTGCAGAAACACCCGAGAAGATTACAAAGCTTCTCACACTTGCAAAGGATGCAAGTATGAATATGATAAGAGTCTGGGGCGGTGGTATATTTGAGCAGGATCACTTCTATGATGAGTGTGACAGACTTGGTATACTTGTTACTCAGGACTTCCTTATGGCTTGTGCAGAGTATCCTGCAAAGGAAGAATGGTTTATAAAAGCCCTTAACGATGAGGCAAAAACTGTTGCATTAAGACTGAGAAACCATACTTGCCTTGCATGGTGGACAGGCGATAACGAAAATGCAGAGTGGGGATCGGAAAACACTACAGATTTCAAGGGTTATCTTGCTGCAACATATGGCATAGAACCGATTATAAAAATGTATGATAAGGAAAGAAAATTCTTCCCGTCATCACCATATGGCGGTGAATTTTATTCATCTGTTACAAGAGGTACAACTCATAATACCAATTATCAGGAGCTTGTGTATGCAAGAGTAAAAGATACACAGTTTGATTATTATACGGAATATCTTTCAAAGGGAATATCAAGATTCAGTGTAGAACAGTGCTGCTACGGTGAGGGCTTTGCATCTTCG
>SVJM01000036.1 GCA_015068975.1 Oscillospiraceae bacterium
GGGAATATAGTAGAAGCTCTTGACCAGGTTTTGATTACTCTCTTTTCGCCTGCGTCGTTCATTTCAACTATTCTCTTCATAAGGCGCTCTTCGACAAAAGGTCCTTTTTTAACTGATCTTCCCATAATAAACCTCCTTCCAAAATATATAGGTTTCTATATTATTTTGCGTTTCTTCTCTTAACAATATATTTGCTGCTGAGTTTCTTCTTGTTTCTGGTCTTGTAACCCAAAGTAGGCTTACCCCAAGGTGTAACAGGGCTTGGCATACCAACAGGTGACTTACCTTCACCACCACCGTGTGGATGGTCGCATGGGTTCATAACAACACCACGAACGGTAGGTCTCCAACCCATATGTCTCTTTCTACCAGCCTTACCAATGGAGATGTTTTCGTGGTCGTGGTTGCCAACTACACCGATTGTAGCTTTACAATCAACACTTACCATTCTAACTTCGCCGCTTGGAAGTCTTACCTGAGCATATTTGCCTTCTTTAGCCATAAGCTGTGCAGAGTTACCTGCGCTTCTGACCAACTGAGCACCTCTCTTAGGGAAGAGCTCGATGTTGTGGATTAAAGTACCAACAGGAATAGCACTGATAGGAAGTGCGTTACCCGGTTTGATATCAGCATCCGCACCTGAACGAACAACATCGCCAACCTTCAAACCTTCAGGAGCAATGATGTAAGCCTTTTCGCCGTCTTCGTACTGAATAAGAGCGATATTAGCTGTTCTGTTTGGATCGTATTCGATTGTGAGAACGTTTGCGTTCACACCGTCTTTAATTCTCTTAAAATCTATAACTCTGTATTTTCTCTTGTTTCCGCCGCCTCTATGACGAACTGTGATTCTACCGTAAGAGTTTCTGCCGGAAGTCTTCTTAAGAGGTTCGAGCAGGCTCTTTTCGGGAGCAACCTTAGAAAGTTCTTCAAAGGTTGACACTGTCATAAATCTGCGTGCAGGAGAAGTAGGATTAAATTTTTTAATCGCCATTTTAGTCACTCCTTAACTAATTTAATTTATTGTTTAAGCCAAGCCTTCAAAGAATTCGATTGTCTTGGAATCAGCTGAAAGTTTAACAGTAGCTTTTTTCCAATCGGCTCTTTTACCTGATGTAGCTCCCATTCTCTTAACCTTTCCGAGAACTACTGAAGTTGTAACACTTACAACCTTTACATTGAAGATTTCTTCAACTGCTTGTCTAATCTGTACTTTTGTAGCTGATTTCTTAACTTCAAAAGTGTATTTCTTGTCAGCAAGCTGATCCATGCTTTTTTCAGAGATTATTGGTCTGATAATGATATCATGTGCGTTCATTATGCGAGCACCTCCTCAATCTTAGCAATTGCATCTTTTGCAATTATTAGCTGATCATGACTTAAAATATCGTACACATTCAAAACACCAGCAAATGTAACTGTAACACCGTCGATGTTTCTGCCTGATTTATAAACGATTTCGTCTTTTTCGCAAGTAACGATAAGAGCTTTTGTGTTTACTTCGAGCTTATCGAGCATTGTCTTGATATCCTTAGTCTTGATTGCGTCGAGTTTCAACTCATCAATAACCTTGATTTCTGCTTCTGCTACCTTTGAGCTCAAAGCTGATTTCATAGCAACTTTCTTAACTTTCTTATTAAGTGAGTAGCTGTAATCTCTTGGCTTTGGACCGAGAGCGATACCACCATGGATCCACTGTGTAGCTCTGATAGAACCCTGTCTTGCTCTACCTGTACCCTTCTGTCTCCAAGGTTTGATTCCGCCACCTGATACTTCAGAACGTGTCTTTGTGCTCTGTGTACCCTGTCTCTGGTTTGCAAGATAGTTTACAACAACCTGATGTAAAACACTCTTGTTTATTTCCTGACCGAAAATGTTTTCGTTCAATTCGATGGTACCTGCCTGGCTGCCATCCATTTTATATAAACCTACTGTAGGCATATTTTAGTCCTCCTTCCTATTATATTACGCTTTAACTGTATTAACGATTGTCAACAAGCCACCCTTAGGACCAGGAACTGCGCCTTTTACGAGGATGATGTTCTTTTCAACATCAACTCTTACAACATCAAGGTTCTGAACTGTAACCTGTTCAACACCCATATGTCCAGGAAGCTTCTTGTTCTTCATAACTCTTGACGGAGTTGAACAAGCACCCATTGAGCCGGGTCTTCTGTGGTATCCTGAACCGTGGCTCATAGGACCTCTGTGTGAACCCCATCTCTTAACTGTGCCTGCGAAGCCTTTACCTTTGCTGATACCGGTAACATCAACTCTGTCACCTTCTGCAAATACGTCTGCTTTGATTTCAGCACCGATTTCGTAGCTTACGCCTTCGTCAAATCTGAATTCTCTCAAAAATTTCTTACCGGATACTCCAGCTTTTGCGAAGTGTCCTTTTTCTGGTTTTGTGAGCTTCTTGTCAGCTACATCAACAAAACCAACCTGAACAGCATCATAGCCGTCATTGTCTACAGTCTTTAACTGTGTTACGGTAACAGGGCCTGCTTCAATAACAGTAACAGGGATCACAATACCGTCTTCGGTGAAAACCTGAGTCATGCCAAGTTTTTTACCTAAAATTGCTTTCTGCATTTTTCTTTCCTCCTATATGGTTATTGGTTGAAGCTTAGCTCCAACATTGACCTGCTGCCAAACTGCAGCAATCCGATTAAGACTTAAGTCCTAATCACACCTGCTTAACTTCGATATCAACGCCTGCTGGCAATGAGATCTTAAGCAATGTGTCCATTGTTTTTGTTGTTGGTTCGAGAATGTCGATAAGTCTCTTGTGAGTTCTCATTTCGAACTGTTCACGAGAATCTTTGTACTTGTGAACCGCTCTGAGGATTGTCACAATCTCCTTCTTTGTTGGAAGTGGAATAGGACCTGATACCTTAGCACCTGTTCTAACCGCTGTCTCAACAATTTTCTGAGCAGACTGATCAACCAACTGATGATCATAAGCTTTGAGCTTAATTCTGATTTTCTGACTGTTTGCCATCGTAGTGTACCTCCTTTTATTTTTTCTGCGCATTACGACAGTCGTTAACAGTACACCCAGCCGTGTGTTTCCTGCTTTCGGCATTATAAAACCCAGTACTAACGGATAGTGACTGGGCATAATACACCTGTACCGTGACTAAGCCGCCCGAGTTCAAGATTCGGACATTCTCCATGGAAATTGGCTCAGTTAAGCTGAACCGGTAACCTCCCACTTCATCGTATGTCATGCCACATCTATCATAGTCTACTATATTTTCGGCAAAAATGCAAGATTTTTTTGCGTTTTGGACTTAATTTTTGCCATTTTTTGAAAATTTCGTGAAATATGCACAATAGACTTAAGATTTCTAATAGGTGTTTTGTATATTTTTTAGCTATTATTACCAAAAATCACGCTCTTGGGTGTGCTTTTTGGTATACATCCTTGATTCTGTTCTTCACAAGACGGGAATAAACCTGAGTAGATGATATATCACTGTGTCCCAGCATTTCAGACACACTCATAAGATCTGCACCGTTCTCCACCATATGAGCTGCAAAAGAATGTCTGAGAGTATGAGGAGCTATCTCCTTCTCTATCCCTGCTTTGGTCTTGTATTCCTTCACTATCTTCCAGAAGCCCTGACGTGTAAGGGATTTGCCTGTATAGTTTACAAAGAGCCACCCTTCGTCTGCTTCTGTAATGAAGTTGGATCGGGCATTAAGTATATAATCAGTGATTGCTTCTATACACATTCTTCCAAGAGGGATAATCCTTGCCTTTGTACCAAATGCACACTTAAGAAATCCAAGCTCTGTTTCTACATCTGACACCTTAAGCCCTATTATCTCAGATGCTTTGATTCCTGTAGCATACATAAGCTCAAGCATAGCCTTATCTCTCTTACCCTTGTCCGAGGAAGTATCAGGAGAATTGAGCAGAATGTCTATTTCTTCCATAGTAAGGATATCGGGCATCTTTTTCTTCTGCTTTGGTGCATCAATCTTCAGTGCCGGGTTTTTGGATATATATCCCCTTGCCACAAGAAATGCATACATATTTCTTATGGATGCTATACTTCTTGATACACTTGAAGGGGCTTTGTTTTCCTTCTGCATATTAAGAACATATGAAAGTACATTAGTCTTATTTGCCTTGTAGATATCTGTATCTGATGTACGGAGAAACTTATCATAAAGTCGTACATCTCTTATATACGCCTGAATAGTATTGACCGATGCCTTCTGCTCTGACAAAAGATATTCCTTGTATTCATTTATAAATCTTTCCATCTTTAATTCATTCCTTTATGTATTACTTAAACCAAATGTATATATATAATGAAGCTTTTTTAAAATAATATATCAGAAAGTATAACTGACAGTGTACTTATCAGCACATCCGATATAAGTATCACAATAAGCATATTCAATAAATAATGACATCTGTTTTTTTCTTTTGTTTTGTCAAATATTTCCCTGATACAATACTTATAAAATATGTACCACAGAAAAAATCTTATAATGGCTGCTGGTACAATACACAGCATAATATACTTTAACGCATGCGAAGGAAAAGCCTTCATGACTATTGCAGAAGAGAACCCTGCAGAATAGCCAATAAAAAATGATACCAGCACTCCAAGACAGGATATTATCCTGTAAGGTGACAAAATAACCAAAAAAGACCACATAATAAGACTTACAGAAAAGTATGACATTGACAGTCTTAATACAGAGGTAAAGCCATTAGTAACCTTAAGTGATTTCATCCCCGATATTACACTTTCGGTTAATTGAGAAGTATCCCCTGAAAAAATCACAGAAAAAATCAATCCTATTATATATAAGGAAAGAAATATTAATATAAGCTTATTTTTTATCACAAATGGTTTTCTTTTATAAATCAATTTTCGTTTTCTCCTCATATCTTTTTTTAATTATATGAAAGAAAACAAAAACAAATTACAAGCAACAAAAAACCGCCGCCGTAACCGGCAGACGATATAAAGTGTAAACCATATTATGTCAACTAAATATATTGTATCATATAATTTGTAAAATGTACAGAGAAATTTTACAATTTTTTCTATTTTTTAGGGTTCGAGCCACTTACGGCTTACATATAAAAATAAGCTTTGCATAAGCAAAGCAACCTTAACTTCTTCCTTATCCACTATTACCTATTACTTTCCAAAAATCGACATTTCTTTTAGGGAATAGTGAAAAGTGAATAGGTAATAAGTAAAATCGACAAGATTCTGACGAACCTTGTCGATTTTTGGTGCGCCTCCAGGGGCTCGAACCCTGGACACCCTGATTAAGAGTCAGGTGCTCTACCAACTGAGCTAGAGGCGCATATGTTTTAACAACAGAAACTATTATACACGTTATTTATCAATAAGTCAAGAGAAATTTTAAAAAATTTTAAAATTATATATATATTTATTCAAAGGTGCCATTTTTATGCGCTTTTGAAGTTTTTTTCTGAGTATTTTTTCCATTTTAGTGATAATATATAAGTAACTAAACATAAAGGAGATGTTCATATGACAAGAAAGATAACCACAAAATTAATATCGAAATTTAAAAACTTCTTAATCGAAGAAGAAAAATCATCTCATACCATTGAGAAATACATTCGGGATATAAGAGCCTTTCAATCATGGCTGGAAACCCGGGAACTGAATAAATCCATTGTAATTAACTACAAAAAACATCTTACAGAATCCTTCGCTGCATCGAGCGTAAACTCTATTATTTCTTCAATAAACAGTTTTTTTACATTTAATGAATGGTACGATCTGAGAGTTAAAGCTCTGAGGATTCAAAAACAAATTTTTGCAAACCAGTGTAAAGAGCTATCAAAAGAGGAATATGAAAAATTACTTGAAGCTGCAAAAGCTAAAAGTCAGAGACTCTACTTGTTGATGCAAACAATCTGCAGTACAGGAATCCGCGTATCAGAATTGCGTCACATAACAGTCGAATCCGCTATTCAACAACAAGCAACTATAAGATGCAAGGGAAAATCCAGAGTAGTCATACTTCCAAAAAAGCTGTGCAAAATTCTTATAAATTATGCACGAAATCATAGTATAAAAACCGGCTGTATATTCGTTACCAAAAGCGGAACTCCGCTTGACAGAAGTAACATATGGAAAATGATGAAATCCTTATGTGAAGAAGCAAAGGTATTAAAAAGCAAAGTATTCCCTCATAATCTCCGACATCTTTTTGCACGAACATATTACAGTATTCAAAAAGATATCGTAAGACTCGCTGACATCTTAGGCCACTCAAGTATAGATACCACAAGAATATATACTGTAGAAAGTGGAGAAATACATCGTCAGCAAATACAAAAATTAGGTCTTCTCCAAATATAGAAAGCTGATTATTGCATCAGATAATCATTAATCACGGAGGTATAATAAATCCGTTTTTCGAAATGATGCAAAAAAAATCACATAATCAAAATTATGTGACTTGTAATTACAACATAATCAAAATTATGTGGTAAATATGACGGCTATTACATAAACCGTGTAATCAATATATCATACATCATTCATACTTGTCAATGACTTTTTTGTGCTTTTTCGAAAAATCGTCAATCTGCGAAAATTTAACACAACACATATAGACCGATTGTACATTTTCTACAAATTCGGTCTGTTTCCTGCGCAATTATTTTAAAACTCACGATAAATATCGTATTTTAAAGAATTAAAAACTGCTATATTTTGCTGTTTTCCACCACATAATTTTGATTATGTGGTGGTTTTTTGTTCGATTTTGTAATGACCATTACAGAACGAAAAATCATTAATTATCAACAACAGGAGATGAAAAACATGGATAATATACACTTATCAAGCAAAAAAGAAGAAATAGCAAAGTCCGCCTGGAAATATATGCTCAAAACAGGATTAGCCAAAGCCTCAATAGGTGGATTATGCAGAGAAACTGAATATGGCGAGAGCACATTATACCACTACTACAAAAACAAGGATGACATCTGGATAAGTGCAGGAAAATACGGGATATCATATGTAGTAGATAATCTACTCTCCTTCACGTTGGAGCATACCGATAATGTGAGAACATACTTTGACACACTTCTGAACGAAGTGGAAAAATACAAGTTTGAACTTCGCCTTGCCATACAGATAACCACCAGTCCGATGTATGGAGAGAGAATGAGAAACAGAGCCATGGACTTCAGAGTATGGTATGAAAACTATGCCGAAAAACTGATATACATATTTAACTGTACACATTTACAAGCAGAAAACTTCATATACTCCATCATTTCATATGTAATAGACTATGTGATATGGGATGACAGAGAAAAAACGCAGATGCTACTTGAAAGCCTGTATTCCAGAACAATGAACTTTATAAAAGCAAACAATCCATAAAGCCACACAAACGGAGGTATTAACAAAAATATGGAACAAAACTTCACACCGCAAGATAACACACTATTTCTCCTATGCTTAGTTGTACTTACAGTTATATCAGGTCTGATAGTTTGGTTCAACATCATAGGACCTCTATTGAGAGATATAAAATACATAAAAATGGAAATGAGCAGAAGTGCTGATGAAACTGAGTTTAAATACTGGAAAAAAGAATTAAAAACTCTATATCGTCGTCATTTGCCTATAATAGGCAGATTTATAAAATAATTACCCGGTATTTTCCGGTTAATTATACATAGGCGGAATATATGTTCAGGCGCAGATAAGCATCAAGTCTGTTGATATAAAAATACAGCCTGCAAAATTTTTATATCAATTGTCGTATAGCTCAGATAATATGACAAAACACCCGTCGCATCATTCGTTTATCTTCAGAGAAATAACGAATGATACTGCACTTCATTCTCTGACCGAAAGCAGAAACGGAATTTCTGCAAAAATTCTATAGAAAGAAGGCGATTTTTAAGTGAAACTCAAAAAAATCCTGGCTATTTTCCTTTGCATAGCAATGGTATTTAGCACAATGAGTTTTTCTGTTTATGCAGATGGTGAGGCAGCTAATCCAAACGAAACAACTGTAGAAACAGAAGAAGCAACTGTTGAAACAGAAGAAACAACTGTTGAAACAGAAGAATCGGTTGTTTTAACAGAAGTAACATCTGACGGAGAGGAGGCAACTGATGCACAACAATCTATGACGGTTGCACAAATCGAAGAAACACCATATGAAACACTTCAGGCAGCGATTGATGCAGCTTACAGTTCAGATGGCGAAGTAACCATTACTCTCATTGATGATATTACAGAGAATGTAACTATCAATGAAAAGATTGGTCTTTATCTTACAATTGATGGTAAAGAAAATACATTTAATGGTACAATCATCATTAATTCTCTGTCTGATACAAATGATAACAGACGAACAACTATAAGTAATATTAACTTCGAAACTGACACAGGGGTCGATTTTATTACAGCAACCAATACAAACCATTATCCACGTCTGACTGTTCAAAACTGTGACTTCACAGGTACAGGAAATGACGACACTGTTGCTGTCAGAACAAAGTCCGCATACGACCTGATCATCAAAGATTGCTCAGGTACAGGACTACACTCCTTCATTCAGAATACATCAGGCGTAACAATCACATTGGAAAATATAACAATCAGTGATTCAAAAGGCGGCCTTGCGATGGGAACAGCACAAAATGTTATCATCGCTGACTGTAACATCACAACAAGAAACTATGGAATTCGTCTTGATGCAGTTCTTAACACTTCTGCATCACTTGAAGGAAATATTGTAGAAGCTTATATTCCTGTATCTGTTCGCAATGCAACAGCAGAAGAATACAATCTGACTTTCGGTGGTTCTTCAAGCAGCTACACAGCTACCAACAATGATAATGTATGGTGCGCAATATGTAAAGATGAATATGAAGAAGGTGCTGAGCTTAATGCACCTGAAGGTGACATAAAAGTTACATATAATACCAATTCTCTTGACAAAACCAATGTGTATGGTGCTTACAGAAATCCAATTGAGCTTGTTTCATCAAATGGGGATATTACATCATTTCCTACACTTGCAGAAGCTCTTGATGCTGCTGAAGACGGAGAAACTATTGTTGTAACATCATATGATGAAGCAATTGATGCGAATGGAAAGGTTGTAGGCAACAAAACCGTTACAATCACCGGTAATGCAAAATTTAACTGGGAAGCAGGATGGCTCTTTGTAGGTCGTGGCGGTGAAGGCAATGGCAAACTTATCTTTAAAGATGCAAACATCACAACAGACAACACAAAAGGAAATGCCTCATTTGGTATTTATGCAGCAACAACTGAATTCAAAAACGGCATAGACGATACTACCAAAAACTTTGGCGAAGTAGAATTCATTGATTCAAACGTTCATCTCTCCTATTTGAGAAACCAGAATAATGTTGTCGTAGACAACAGTGAACTATATGTATACGGAGGCTTCAGTGTTGCAGGCAGAATAGGCGCTGAAACAGAAGATGGGCTGGATTCAACAGCTTCAATGACAATAAAAGACAACTCTTCTGTCGTTGTCAAAAACTCAAATGGCATGGGAATAGGATACTCTGAAACAGAAGAAGGAAAAGGTATTGTAAATCTTGAAAATTCTTCCTTTGTTTGTGAAAAAGGAACAATGATCGGACCTAAAGCTACATTTAACATTTCGGGAGATATAACCATCAATGTACCTGACGGTCAGGTATATGCAACCGGAGATGTTAATTTCAAAGGTGAAAACCAGGTTGGATATATTGGTATTCAAGGTGAAAAAACCTTTAATATTGACGAGGATTCTTCTCTTGCTATGATAAGCACAACAAGACCTGTATTGGGACATGGTGCGACAATTAATATAAAAGGCAATATCACAGATGCAAAATCTGCTGATACAAGCACACTTACCCCATCATTATACATGGCAGGTGGTGCCTCAATAACAGGCAATGGATTAACATTTAATGCAGAAAATGCTTATATTAAATTTGGAGCAAAAAACGGTGTAAGCAGCAAAAACAGTGTTGCAAACGGAACATTTGCTTTTGATTTTGAAAACTGCATTGTTGACTTCACTTCACAGCAGTTCACATTATCAGAGCCTACAAACGGAAAAAATCCGGAATTTGTTGTCAACTTTAAAGACAGTGTTGTTACAACAACAAATAAGCTTTGTATTGCTGCAGACAATACTGAAATGACACTTGATAACTCAAGTTTTTCAAAAGCATCACAGTTCCGCAACGACGGTATTCTTACTTTGAAAAACGGTTCATATCTCAACGCTGATATGTCTCAACCGGGAGAGAATAACGGAAACACAGGAACTATAGCTGTTGATGATTCTGAGTTAGAAATCAATATGTCAAGTGAGCATGTTGCAATGGGCAAAAGCGGTGCAGGTACTCTTACACTTCAGAATGGCGCTACTGCAACAGTACCTTATATCATTGACAGCACAATAAATGTTGATGGTGCAAGTAAGCTCACTGCTACAAAATTGATTTCCGGAAACACAATTGCAATTGATGCATCAAATCTTTTGCGTGGTGACGATATTATAGTCATTGAACAGACAAGTGATACCGCTTCATCCCTGGAAGACATTGTAACCATAACAAATGCTCCTTATGTTACAACATCCTATGATAATGGAGATGTTGTAATGAATGGTATCATCACAGTAACAACATATGAAGAGCTTTTGGATGCACTTAAAAAGGATAATGCTAAAGTTATTATGATGAATGACATCGTAGGAACTGCTACAGAAAGCAGTGGTTATGGTAAAGCAGGTATCGTTTTAAATAACGGAGATACTCTTGATGGTAACGGATATAAGCTTACTATCAATGGTGCCAACGCAACCTGGGATTGTGCAGTTGCCATAAGGGGCGGTACAGTTAAGAACCTCACTGTTGCAGGTGCTTTCAGAGGTATATTCATGCCCGGTGCAAACGGTGATGCAACTATTGACAACTGTGTGATCGAAGACGTAATTTACACCTTCAATTCTGATGCAGGCAATAAGGAATATGGTGTTACTATTAAAGATACAGCTCTTAATGGTTGGACAAGCTTCTCAGATGCACATAAATTTGTAAATTTCGAAGGATGTACATTCAGTGAAGGTAACGGCTATGCATTCTGCCGTCCTTACAATAAAGTCGCAACCTTTACAAATTGTGATTTCGATGAAGGTTATGAATTTGACGCAACAAGAACCACAAATGAATTTAACGACTGTACATATGCAGGCAATGAATTATCTGCAGAAAACTCAGCTATTATGTTCTATAACGGCGGTACAGTAATTATTGACGGCAAAGAAACAGCATTCAAGCCTGTTGTAGCCACAATCGGTAATACTTGCTATGCAGATATCCAAAGTGCTGTCAATAATTGTCCTGAAAACGGAACTGTTATAATCAAAAGGGATGGCACATATAACTTCCCGTCAATGAGCGGTAAGACCTTCACATTGGTGGCAGCAGAAGATACAGATGTTATATTTGAAATGGGTGCTTCCAAGCCTAACCTAGGCGGTGCTAACGTTACATTTGAAAACATCACATTCAACTGGGATGCTGCAACAGACTACAAGGGTCTGCAGCATTGCGGAGACTTGACTTATAACAACTGTACAATAAACGGCAAAGTATTCCTTTACGGAACATCTGAAATATTTAATAACTGTACATTTAATCAGACAACCAATGATTATAATGTGTGGACATACGGCGGCGATAAAATCGAGTTTAATACTTGTATTTTTAACAACCAGGGACGTTGTGTTCTGGTATATAGCGATCAGCCACAGGATGTCACAGATTTAAGTATTACAAACACAAAGTTTATTGCAAGTCAGCCTTATAACGGCAAAGCAGCTATTGAAATCGGTACAAACATAATGACATCAGCTACTGTTAACATTGACGAGGAAACTACAGCTACAGGCTTCGCAGCAGGCAATGTCAGCGGAGAAACCCTCTGGAATGTTAAAGCATGCAAGGGTAAGACAATTGTTAAAATAGCTGACGAATTGGTTTATACACATATTGGCGGAAATACAACTCACTCCCCTGCTGCTGCAACAATAGATGGCGAAATCTTTGCATCACTTCAGGATGCTATTGATTCATTAAACGGCAGCGGAACAATTACTCTTCTTTCTGACATTTCTGAAGAAAACGTAACAATTTCCGCACCTGTTATTTCAACCTTCTCAACAAATGGCGTTGTTATTGACCTTGCCGGTTATACTCATACAGGTAACATCGTAATTAAGGAAGGCGCAACAGTTGAAATCAAAAATGGTACAATCATTTGCAAAAACGGAAACTATGACACAATCAAATCCAACGGAAATCTTACTCTTACAGATGTAAAAGCTGATGGCGAACGTCATGTTGTACGAGTAAAAGCCGGCACATTGATCATCAATGACGGTACATACCGCTACACAGGTTCTTCAACAGGCACACGAAATGTTATTAACATCGGTGACTATGACAATGGTGCAGTTGTAAGCAGTGCTACTGCTACAATTAATAACGGTACCTTCATCGGACCTATGGGTACATCTGTAGATAGCGGTGCAGCGCTTACCGTTCAAAACGGATCTTCAGCTACTGTGTATGCTGGTTCATTTACAAAGGGTAAAAACAATACTCTTTCTGCTCAGGATGGTGCAACTATCACCCTGTATGGCGGTTATTATGATCAGGATGTGACAACCTACTGTGCATCAGGATATTATTCATATAAGAATAATAATGGTACATACACTGTATCCAAATCACGTTCAATTCTTATTTCAGCAGATAAGGGCGAGGTATTTGCAGGAGACGAAGTTGTAATTTCTGTTGCTGTAAACGGCGAAAACCTTGCAAATGCAAAATGGAAGATCAAATATGATCCATCTAAGTTTGAATTCGTAAGTGGTGATGTAACTCCTTCAAACGGTGAATTCAAGGATTATAAGTATCTTACAGACGATACTGTATTCACCGAAAATGAAGTGCTGAAATCATACACCTTCAAGGCTCTTGCTCAGACTGAAGTAACAACAGCTGATTTTGAGATTTCTGACACATATGCATATACATATTTTGAATCTCTTGACAGTACACAGGTTGAAGCACTCAACAACGAAAAAGCAACTGTTACCATCAAGCTTATTGATTACCAGATCAAGCTTTATGCTGATAACAACGAAGTAATCAATACAGACAATATAGAATTTGCTTATGACAACAAAGATCACACATTCAGAGTAGAAACCGTTCCTGCAGCTACTGTAGAATACAAAGTGAATGGTGAAGCAAAAACAGATGTTGTTATCAAAGAAGAAGGCGAATATGTAATTGAATACACAATCATTCCTGAAGACGGATATCAGGGTGTGACAGATACATTTACTATCACAATCGGTGCACCTGAATATGTAATCGAAGTAGGTGCTGATGACTACGTGGCAGGAAAGAAGATTGTGCTTGTATATACAAATACAGACAATGCATTCTTCAAATATGACGGAAATCTTATGATAGATGTATCCGAAAGAGGCTACAAATACGAAGACACAACAGCATATACTCATGTATTTGCATATGTAACTTCTGCTGTGAGCGGTGCAACAGATGATGACTACAAGGCAAATGTAAGTCACCTTTACTCTTCTGAAGGATTGTATACAATCGCTGAGTACAACAACGATATCAACTTTGATACAGAGCTTGACATCAGAGATATCACATCAGAATTTGCTGTTTACAACGTAAACGCAGATGTATTCAGATATGTTAGATATCAGAAAAATATCCTCAAAGCAGATACTGACGGAAATAAGACTGTGGGTCTCAACGATACATCAACTGTTGTAGGCGGAATAGTAAATCCATAAGATATACCAATAAAACTTAATTTCCAATCAGGATTTCCGCTTATATAAGCGGAAATCCTGTAATAAAAGAAAGAGGAAAACTATAATGAAAAAAATATTAGCATCAATACTTTGTATTCTGATGATACTAAGTACAATGAGCTTTACAGCATTTGCCGAAACACCTGCTGAACGCTCTATCCTGGCTACAGCAAGTACAGATGAGCTTTATGCAGATCAGACAGTTGATATTACTTTGAACCTTACAGGTGACAATCTTGCAAATGCAGAATGGACTCTTGAATACAACAAAGACTATTTTGAGCTTACAGCTATCGATGGTGAAGCTACTTCAGATACATACGATGGCGTAATCAGTGATATCAGATACAAAGAAGACGGAAGTGTCTATGACAATGGGTATTCATTGACAACATATACATTCAAAGCACTTGCTCAGACAACAGAAGTGACAGGTAATTTTGAGGTTACAAGCGCCGAAGCATATACATACCTTGAATCTATCAGAGGTGATGATGTCATTGCCGGAACAAATTCAGTACCTGTAACTATTTTGCTGTATGATTATGAAATAAGTGTAGAATTTGACGGAGTGAAAGTAACAGATGCTGAAATGACCGCTCAGGAAAAATCCCTTCCATACGATAACGATACACACACCTTCCAGGTAACCACAATTCCTCAAGCAACTGTTACCTACTGGGTAAACGGTGAACAGAAATCAGAAGTGGAAATAAAGAACGAAGGCGAATACACCATCACTTACAAGGTAGAAAGCCCTGAAATAGGCTTTGCTCCTGTAGAAGAAACATTTACAATCAAAGTCACATCTCCTGAATATGTAATCGAAGTAGGAGCTGAGGACTATGTACCGGGATACAAAATCGTATTGGCTTATACCAATACTCCCGGTGTGTACTTCAACTATGCCGGATTCCCTATGACAGATGTTTCTGTCAGCAATTACACATATGAAGGAACAGACTATGATCGCATCTTTGCATTTGTAATAGATGCAAATACAGGCACCTCAGATGATGACTTCAAATCATGTGTATCTCACATCTACGATGATACAGACACAAAAGTACTGGATGGATATGACGCAGATCTTAACTTTGAAAATGAACTCACTGTTCAGGATATCACAGTAGGATTTGGTGTTTACAATGTAGTACCTGAATACTATCAGAGCGATCTCTTCCAGAAAAACATACTCAAAACAGACATTACCAACGACAAAATGGTAAGACTTGATGACACTCGTGATATAACCAACAAAGTGTTATATCCTCAGAATTAATTTAAACATTTTAACTGAAACATGGGTTTCCGTTTATGGAAGCGGAAACCCTGTTTTACAAAAGAAAGGAGCTTTTTATGAAACGAATTTTAGCAATATTCCTTTCACTGATTATGACTTTTTCGATGATGCCGTCAGTTTATGCAGAGACTGCATCTGATATTGAGCTGTGCTTAGATCTTACAGTAGACGGCGAACATACAGTGACTGTTCCAAGCGGTTCAGAGCTTACAGTAACCTACAGAGTAATTAACAAAACAACCAATCAGCCATTTGCACTTGATATGATTGGAAATGAAATTTACTACGACCATAACTTTGTTGAAATAGATGAAACCAGTTTTGAATCAACATATAATGATACAGTAAGCGTTCATACCTACTCAGATGGTGAACACAGACTGTACTGGAATAAATTCTATCACCCTGCCAAGACATATGATGCCAATCAGCTTACAGGCACTTTTTCACTTACTGTTCTTGCCACTTCAGGTCAGACTACACTTAACTCAGTGGATTCTGCCGCAACATATCTGGCATCAAGCTATCAGATTTCATCTGAGGGACTTACAATTATTGTAGGAGATGATACACCCGAATTGTACAATGTGACATACATTGATAATGGCAATGTAATCAACACCTCACAAAGTGCACAGGGTACAATCACAATTATGCCTGCTCCGCCTACCCCTACCGGATACAGATTTATAGGCTGGAAGGCTAACGGTGAATTATATCAACCGGGAGAAAGCTTCAGTGTAACAGAAGATGTAACATTTGAAGCTCAATGGGAAGAAATCCCTGTCATTGTGAACTATACCCTCACCTTTAACACAAATGGCGGTACTGCAATAAGCGCCCTTACCCAACAGGAAGGAACGATAATCGATCTATCTTCATACACACCATCAAAAACAGGATTTACCTTTGCAGGATGGTATGAAGATGAAGAACTTACAACCGGCATTACATCTGTGACACTTAACACCCACAAAACAGTATATGCTAAATGGGAAGAATATGTCCCGACAAGCTATACCCTCACCTTCAACACAAATGGCGGAAGTGAGATCAGTCCGCTTATAAAAACCGAGGGAACAGTTGTTGACCTTGCACCATATACCTCAAGCAAAGCAAACTATACTTTTGCAGGATGGTATGAAGATGAGGCTCTCACACAGCCTGTATCATCGGTAACAATGTCTTCTGACAAAACTGTATATGCAAAATGGATTGAAATGATTATAGGCACATATACCCTTACATTTAATACAAAGGGAGGAAGTGCAATATCCCCTGTAATCCAGCCTGAAGGAACAATTATAAATCTGGCTGATTATACTCCTTCGAAATCAGGATACAGCTTTGAAGGATGGTATCAGGAAGAAGCACTTATAAATCCTATTACATCTGTAACGCTTAATGCAAACACCACTGTATATGCCAAATGGGCCCGCAACAGTGAAGGTGGTGGCGGTGGAGTTACTGTAAGCAAATACACCATAACCTTTAAGGACATCGACGATACAGAATTAGGCTCTGCAGAATATAAATTAAATACAACCGTTGATCTCACGGATCACAAGGTAGAAAAAGATGGTTATACCTTTGAAGGATGGTACACAGATAAGGAACTGACAGAATCGGTAACAAAAGTCACTGTAACAAAGGATATGACCCTTTATGCAAAATGGATAGAAAATGAGCCTTCTCCTTCAAAACCGGATAATCATCCGCAGATGCTTACAAAAGAGCATTACGCATATATTGTAGGCCGTGAAAACAACCGCATCGAACCAATGGCAAATATAACCCGTGCAGAAGTTGCTACCATATTCTTCCGTCTTTTAACAGAAGAAATAAGAAGCAAAAATATGACACGAACAAATGTATTTGATGACGTGAATGAAAACGACTGGTTTAACACTGCTGTTTCCACACTTGCAAATATGGGAATCGTACTTGGAAGAACAGAATCCACCTTCGAACCAAATGCATTTATCACACGTGCTGAGTTTACTACAATTGCAGCAAGATTTTCAGATGTAGGATATGAAGGAAATGATATGTTCTCCGACATCAGAGACCACTGGGCAAAAGATTATATCAATGAAGCCGCAAGTATAGGTTGGGTCATTGGAGACAAGGGAATTTTCCGCCCTGATGACAATATCACCCGTGCTGAAGCAATGACCCTCGTAAACAGAGTTCTAGGCAGATTGCCGGAAAATGAAGCCGATATGCATGCTGATATGATAAGATGGGTTGATAATGCAGATCCTGATGCATGGTATTACATCTATGTACAGGAAGCAACAAACAGTCATAAGTATAAAATGAAGGAAGACGGCATCCACGAAAAGTGGACAGAGCTGACAGAAACCCCAAACTGGATTGAACTGGAAAACTAATTGTTACAAAAAGAAAAGAGGCAAAAATGAAGATATTACTTGTATCAGTACTTATTATACTTACAGCGTTTGTTATTATTGCAATGTATTGTTCTTTTGTGATTGCTGCACGCTTCGACAAGCAGCTGCATGAGGGCATAAAAAACCATCATTACACAAAAAATTCCTTGTGTCCGCAGTGTAAAACCGGCAAAGAAAGCTACATCCTTGACAGCCAGTCAGAAAACTGCCCATATCTGGAATACTACAATAATGAAGGATGCCTCTATTTCATATCGATTAAAAGTTCATCAAATGAAAAATAATATATAGTTTTATCCCATATATTATTTTCATAACTTTCTATTGTAGAATAGATAATCACAACACAAAAACTCCGCAGAGATGAAATCTGCGGAGTTTTTGTATCTAAATATTCAATTAACCTTTTTTGTAAGCTCTGCTACAGTTTTTGCATTTCCGTAGTTAACAAGATTTACATCCTTGATTTCTACCTTCTGAACTGCAAGTGCAAATCTGATACCAACTGTATTACAGCCTTCTTCATGTGTGAAAGGAAGAGAGATTTCTGTCCAGTCATTACCAAAGGTTACTTCTTCGAAAACAGTCTTTTTGTAATTGTTTGAGCTGTCTCCCTGAACCTGCACCTTTGCAATACCTTTGCCGTCCTTACCGCCCGAAAGAAGTCTTGCCTTAAATGTAAGGAGACATACATCGCCTGTAGCGGCTCTTCCGTTAAGAGTCTTTTTGAAATATGCATATACATCTGTCTGTGTGGTTGTTTCACTTGTTACATTTGCTTCAATAAGCCCTTCCTTGCTTGTAACTGTACCTGCTTTCGCTACATATACCATATCCTTCATATTGAGAGGAGCCAACACAGATGTTCCATTCGCATCGCCTGTTGACGGTGCAGGTGTAGATGGTGCTAAAGGTGTTGCAGCACCTGATTTAAGCTCTTCAAGAGTTTTGGTTGTACCGAAGTTTACAAGGCTTACATCCTTAACTTCTACCTTCTGAACTGCAAGTGCAAATCTGATACCAACTGTATTACAGCCTTCTTCATGTGTGAATGGAAGAGAGATTTCTGTCCAATCACTGCCAAATGTAACTTCTTCAAAGATTGTCTTTTTGAAATTGTTAGTTTTGTCTCCTTGAACCTGAACTTTTGCGATACCTTTGCCGTCTTTACCCCCTGAAATAAGTCTTGCTTTGAAGGTAAGAAGACATGTATCCCCTGTAACTGCTCTGCCGTTAAGTGTCTTTTTGAAATATGCATACACATCTGTCTGTGTAGTTGTTTCTGTTGTAACGTCGGCTTCTATAAGACCTTCCTGAAACTTAACTGTACCTGCTTTCTGTGTAACATTCATATCCTTCATATTAATATTTGAAAGCACCACAGTACCTTCTGCTGAGCCTGTTGCAGCAGGTTTTTCTACATTGTCGGATACTTCTTCCTTTTCAGGTTCTGTCACAACGCCCTCATATTTGATAAGAACTGTCTTGGTATCCGCATCCCATCCTACTTCACATCCGAGAGATTCTGCAACAAATCTTGCAGGAACCATTGTTCTGCCGGATACAATCTGTGCAGGCACATCCAGAGTCTGAGCTTTGCCGTTTACGATAGCAATAGTCTTGCCGATCTGGATCTTAACTACTGTTTCGCCCTTTGTACCTGTAACCATCTTTGTAGAATCTACCCATTCAACTGTTGCGCCCAGAGATTCGAAGATGGCACGCATAGGAACCAGAGTTCTGCCTTCTACGATAACAGGCATCTGGTCATAAGTCTGAAGTTTGTCATTGATGCTTACTTTGATTTCATCTGCTGCAAAGACTGTCATTGCATAAAATGATGAAATAATAAGAATCAATGAAAGCAATAGTGCTGATAATTTTTTCATTTTAAAACCCTCCGTTTATGTATTTACATTTTAAGTATATATCAATCCATTTTGAAGGTCAATGACAAATTCAACACTCATTGCTCATTTCGATACCAAAAACTCCTGTAGTGCAGTATTAAGACCGCAATGAATTGCCTTTGGTATAGAGACTTTTTTCAACGTCATGTTGAGCGGACCCTGAGCATCGTCGAAGGGGTAGTCGAAACATCTATCACAAAACTTACCAAAAGGGACGGTCCCTTTTGGTAAGGGTATATTTCTTTTTCTATCCTTCCACCATGTAATCTCCTCCACCGATGATGCGACTTTTTTCGGGACGATGAAGGCATCGTCCCCTACAAAATCCTTTAAGGAAACGGGGGGTGTCAGAACAGTGGTGAGCTATTGCAGGGGCGGGGTTCCATCCCCGCCCGTTTATTTGGTAGGGCACAGAGTGTATAGTATGGTATGATTGTTTACACTTTGTTCGGTATGATTGTTTACACTTTTTATGATATAATTTAGGCATATAAAATACAAAAGGATGTGTTTTAAATGCCATGGGAGTGTAAAACATTGGAG
>SVJM01000037.1 GCA_015068975.1 Oscillospiraceae bacterium
CTATAACTACAACAAGTTTCCTATGCGCCCTCTTAATTGGAAAGCTCCGATTGATTATATCAAGGCTTTCCTTGAAGATGGTGAAATTTTTAATTAATTTTGTAACACATCATTGACAAACCTACAAAAATTAAAAAATTTTAAAATTACTTTTATTATTGCTGGAAATCCGCATTATATAAGCATTTTTATCAATTTGTAATATAAATTTAATTTGAAAATCTATAGGCGTGTGATATAATGTTAATTGGATTAGTATGTAAAAGAAATATCATATAATTATTTTTCATAATAAGAGGTGTATTTTATGAGAGGTAAAAGAGAGGCAAAAGTTGCAAAAAAGAAAAGGAGTATATGGTCTATATTACTCATTTCATTTCTTGTAGTTGTAATATTGTCGGTTTCAGCATTTGGCATATTTATGTACAGTGTCACTGATGATGATTTTTTTGATCAGATCAAAGGTATGTCACTTAAGATGAATTCTGTAGTCTATGCGAAAAACCCTGACACAGGTAAATATGAGCAGTATGAGATTATTTTGTCTGAAGAAGACAGAACATGGGTCGATATAGAAAAGATTCCACTTCATATGCAGAGAGCAATGATTGCTATTGAGGATGAAAGATTCTATTCTCATAATGGTGTGGATATCAAGAGAACTGCCCTTGCTGTTATGAAGGAGCTTTCCGGTGGTTCTGAGTTTGGTGGAAGTACCATTACTCAGCAGCTTGTAAAAAATATTACCGGCGACAAAGAGCATTCAAGAGGAAGAAAAATAAGAGAAATTGCCAGAGCTATAGCAGCTGAGCAAAAGCTTACAAAAGATGAAATCCTTGAGATGTATATGAATACTATTTATCTGGGACAGAACAGCTATGGTGTAGCAAGTGCTTCCAGAGCATATTTCAACAAATCTGTTACAGACTTGACTCTGGCAGAGTCAGCTGCCATAGTCGGTATTACAAAGTATCCTACTAAGTACGATCCTATTCTCAACCCTGAAGAAAATCAGAAGAGAAGAAATATTGTCCTTGACAAGATGTGCGAGCTTGGAGATATCACCGAGGAAGAGCGTGACAATGCAAAGAAAGAAAAACTTAACTTTATAGGCAGATTCAGTGAAAAAAGCTACAACCATGTGACAAGCTACTTTACAGATCAGGTGTTTATAGATGTAGTACATGACTTGATGGAAGAAAAGAATTATACAGAGTCTTTTGCTACACAGATGGTAGAGAATGGCGGTCTCAAGATATATGCAACTATTGACAAAAGAATCCAGGCAATAATGGATAAAGCATACATGAACGAAAACAACTTTGTTGGTCCAATAGAGGGCGGTACACAGTCTGCGATGGTATTGTCAGATCCTTACACAGGTGAGATAAAGGGGATTGTAGGCGGCAGAGGCAAAAAAACTGCTCCAAGAGTTCTTAACCGAGCATCGCAGAGTTACAGACAACCGGGATCATCATTTAAACCGATTGGTGTCTATGCACCTGCTATAGATTCAGGAAGGGTAGTTCCTTCTTCACCTGTAGATGATTTGCCGCTTCAGGTGGGATCATGGAAGCCAAAGAATTCAGGCGGTGGCTTCTCAAAAAGTATGACTGTCAAGACAGCTATAACAAAATCTCAGAATATACCGGCTATCAATATCCTTGAAGCTGTTGGTATAGAACAGTCATATAAATATGTAACAGAAAAATTCCACATCTCTACAATTGTTGAGCAGGATAAAGCATTGGCTTCACTTGCTCTTGGCGGTCTTACAAACGGCGTAAGTGTAAAGGAACTTAATGCGGCATATTGTTCATTCCCAAATGCAGGAATATACAATGAACCTATATCATATACAAAAGTATTGAACAACCGAGGAGAAGTTGTCCTCGAGAAGAAAGATACCGAAAGTCGTGCTATCAGTGCAGATGCGGCATATATTATGTGCGATATGATGAAAAATGTTGTTGCATATGGTACTGCTGCAGGATCACAGATCCCCGGAATGGATACCGCAGGAAAAACCGGCACCAGTGACCTTAGCAAGGACAGATGGTTTGCAGGATTTACACCATATTATTGTGCAACTGTATGGTTTGGTTATGACTCGCCGAGAGCGGTATACAGTCCATATTCAAACCCGGCACTTAATATATGGAGACAGGTTATGGTTGAGGTGCACAAGGATCTTGAACCAAAGGTATTTAAGCAGCCGGCAACACTTACCAAGCTCAATATATGCATTAACTCCGGTAAGCTTGCAGGCTCACGTTGCCATTCAGTATATGAATTTGTTACCAGTGATCACAAGCCTACATCGGTATGTACATCTCATAACGGTGCAATTGTGGTAGCGGGTAAATATAATATAAAGAATGCTATGGAAGATGAGGAAGAGCAAGACGAAAATGGCGAAGAAACACCGGAGACAACACCGGAAGACGGCGAACCGGGTGAAGGTGAGATTACAGAAGGTGGTGATCCCTCTGATGGAGGTGTCATTGAACAGCCCGGACAACTGCCGGAAGGACCTGTTGACGTACCACCTACAGATATTCCAGGAGACAATGTGGGTACGGAGATAGTAATACCGCCCGCACCTGCACCTGTTCCGGATGTACCTGCACCACCACCGGTAGTATCAGATATACCGGTTGAATAAATGATGATTATTCAGGAAGGAAAGATACAAGATGGTTCGATTATTTAACAGACACAGAATAAGAAATATGTATACTCTTGACGGAGTATGGAAATATGTCTTTGACAAAGAGAATACAGGACTGGAGCAAAAGTGGTATGAAAACTTCCCGGCAGATGCAAATGATATCTGTATTCCCGGATGCTGGCAGAATGAAATGGATCAGATATACTGTGAAGATGTATGCTGGTTTATGAGAGAGTTTGAAACCAGAACCGATAGTATCAATATGGTATTTGGTGCTGTACAGAATGAATGTGATGTATATGTAGATGGAAAGCATATGGCATATCATTACGGTGGCTTTACCGAATTTTCCTCACTTATGACAAATATAGGCAAGGGAAAACACACAATCGTCATGAGGGTAAAAAATACCAATACAGACCTTGATACTATACCTCTTACTCACGTGGACTGGTTCCATTTCGGCGGTATTATAAGAAGTGTCGAAGTGCACGAAATAGAAGGCCTCTGGATAAAGGATGTAAAGGTTGATTATGATTTATCCGATGATTTAAAGAGTGCAACAGTAAATACTTTTGTCACTGTAGAGAATATTACATTTGAAGATTTGTCCGACAATATTACCTTGAGCATAGGTGATGAAGAATACATAAGTCTTTCAATAGACGTGAAAAAACAGGAAGCAAAAGTATTTGAGCTTGACAAAATTACACTTAATGACATAAGACTGTGGGGAATATTTAAGCCTGAGCTCTATGATGTTACAGTAAGGCTTTCAAATGATGACCTTACAGAAAGAATAGGCTTCAGAAAGATAGAAGCTAAGGGCAAGGATATCCTCTTAAACGGAGAAAAGATATTCCTAAAAGGTGTCAACCGTCACGAAGAGCATCCTGATTGGGGACATGCAATGCCACAGAAGCTTATAAAGAGAGATATTGATATTATCAGAGATCTTGGATGTAATGCAATCAGAGGCTCTCACTATCCAAACAGCAAATGGACTCTTGATTATCTTGACAGTGTGGGTATGCTTTTCTGGGAAGAAATCCCTATGTGGGGTATGAGAGAAGAACCATTGAAGACTCCTCTTCTGTGGGAGAGAGGGTTGAAAATGCATGAAGAGATGGTGAAGAGAGATTTCCATCATCCATGTATCATATTCTGGGGACTTCACAATGAAATTGATACCAGAATGGAAGAGGCAAGAGAAGGAAGCATCCGATATATAGAAATGATTAAATCTATTGATCCTAAGCACCGCTTACTTACATTTGCCACAATGTTTGATATGACAGATATATGTCTTGACCTTGTAGACGTTATTTCATGCAATAAGTATATCGGATGGTATGGATACAAACAGCCAAAAGAAGAGTGGCCTGAATTCCTTAATAAATTCAAAGCTCACCTCAAAGAACAGGGGCTTGGAGATAAGCCGTTCATTATGAGTGAATATGGTGCAGGCGGAATTTATGGGGAAGTAAGAATGGAAGCGGTTAAATGGTCCGAAAACTTCCAGGCAGAGTATGACGCTTATGCTACAAAACTGTTTATGGATGATCCTGATATTTCAGGTACATATATCTGGCAGTACTGTGATATACGTTCTTCACAGAAGCTTGAAATGGGAAGACCAAGAAGTCACAACAACAAAGGCCTTGTAAATGAATACAGATGTCCGAAGCTTGCATATTTCAAGATAAAGGAAATCTACAACAACAAATAATAATAAATATGATTTACTGACTATCGTCAATAATGACGATAGTCGGTATTTTGGATGTTATGAAAACGATTACATGAATGGAGGAATAATTATGTTCAAAAAAGATTTTGTGTGGGGTGTAGCAACTGCATCTTATCAGATAGAAGGTGCTGCATACGAAGACGGCAGGGGACTCTCAATATGGGATGACTTTTGTAAGCAGGATGGAAAAGTATTTATGGGACATTCGGGAGATGTGGCTTGTGATCACTATCATCGCTACAAAGATGACTTTAAGTTGATGAAAGAACTTGGTGTCAAAAACTACCGTTTCTCAGTATCATGGCCAAGACTGATTCCAAATGGTACAGGAGAAGTAAATCCTAAGGGGATAGAGTTTTACAATAATCTTATTGATTCAATGATAGAAAATGGTATCACTCCATATATGACACTTTATCACTGGGATTTGCCATTGGAACTTCACTACAGAGGCGGTTGGTTAAATCGCGAAAGCTCTGACTGGTTTTATGAATATGCAAAGGTCATTGCAGAAAACTTTGGCGACAGAGTAAAGTATTTCTTCACATTCAACGAACCACAGTGCTTTATCGGACAGTCATATTCAAGAATGCTTACACAGGCTCCGGGAATAAGATATTCAAATGGAGAAGTAGTAAAGATGGCTCACAATGTTATGATGGCTCACGGTAAGGCTTGTATGGCTTTGAGGGAATTTTCAAAGGGTGATGTAAAAGTTGGATACGCACCTACATACTGCTACTGGTATCCGGAAAACGAAAACGATCCAAAAGAAGTGGATGCAAGCTATGAAAAGTCTTTTAAGACAGAGCTTGATCCAAACGGATTCGGATGGTTAAGTGCATGGTGGTCAGATCCTGTAATACTCGGTTCATATCCTGAAGACGGACTTAAGCTTTATGGCAAATACCTGCCTGATACATGGAAGGAAGACCTTAAGGTTATGTGTCAGCCTCTTGACTTTTTGGGACAGAATATTTACAATGGCACAGAAGGTCATCTTGATGAAAACGGAAATTTCGTGGATACAAAGAGATATGATGGTTTCCCAAGAACAGCAAATATGTGGCATGTGACACCAAATGCTCTCAAATATGCTGCAATACATCTTTACAGAAGATACAAACTACCGATTTATATCACAGAAAACGGTCTTTGCAATCAGGATGTGATATCTCTTGATGGTAAGGTTCATGATCCGCAGAGAATAGACTTCTTAAACAGATATCTTATCGCTCTTGATGAAGCCATAGAATCAGGTGCTAAGGTAGACGGATACTTCCAGTGGAGTTTTATGGACAACTTTGAGTGGGCAAACGGCTATCGTGACCGCTTCGGACTTGTGTATATAAACTATCAGACTCAGGAGAGAATTCCTAAGGATAGTGCATACTGGTACAAAGAAGTTATGGAAACAAATGGCGAAAAGCTTTATGAACATCTTAAATAGTTTTGTATAACAATAAGGGGATAGAAAATCAGATTTTCTATCCTCTTATTGTTATTATCATTTGTTTGAAATTATTTTATTACAATCTCAAGTTCATTATCATATCCTTTGTGGAAGGCTACCATATCTGTAACGGTTTTTCCGTTTGCAGTAACTGTAACATCATAATCTCCATAAAATCCTCTTATGGTTGCTACACCATTTTTATCTGTGGTTGCTTTTGCATCACGAGTCCACCATTTATTATACACAAGGTCCTGGTAAACAAGACCTGCAGGTTTTAAGTTCCATTCAGTATCATAGAATGGTCTGTTTGCACTTGCATTCGGGCCATCACAATAACCCCACATCAAAAATCCGTCCATCATTTCCTCGGCAAAACAGGATATAAGCATATCTCTTGTGTAGTTTGCCTGTTGTGCTTTGTCTTCTATGGAGTTTGAATACTCGGTTACTTTAAGTCGTTTGCCGTATTTTCTGTGGCCTTCATACATTCTCATAACCTCTGATGGCATTCTGGTTGATCCGTCATAATGTGATTGTATACCAATTCCGTCAAAGTCGATGTCCATTGCCACCATTTCATCAAGGAGTTTGTAGTAAGGTTCTTCAAATTGCTTGAAGTCATTGTAATAAAGTTCTGCATCATCGCCGAGAATTTCTCTTACCCATTTGTAATGGTTTTTGTATATTTCCATACCATAGATATCCTTGAATGCTGTGTTTGTGATAAGTTCGTTTTCTACATCCCATTCTTTTACATAGTCTTTAAATTCTGTTACGATTTCCGTGAGATGTTTTTTGCAAAGTTCGTCGAACTTTTCCTTGCTTTTTAATACATCATCAGTGAACATATAATCAGGTGTCATATTTGTAGTTTTGTCAGAACCTTTATGTCTTTCCCAAAATATTGAGTGACCTCTGAAATATTTGATACCCAATTCCTTTGCTGCCTGAACCTGATTTTTTGCTTGGTCGGGAGTTTCTTCAAATGGTGCCCATTTCATAAAATGCTCCGATACACCTGCATTGAAGTTTATTGATGTTGTTTTTCTGTAATTTTCGTTTGTTACCGTGTTCGGCCCTGTCATTGTACCAAACTCAAACTGATGTTCAAACATATCAAGTTCTATTTGGGCATCAGGGATTACATTTCCTTCAGCATCTTTTACTATTACAGTAAAGTCACCTTTTCTTATTTTTTCTATTCTGTCTATTGCGTCTTTTCTCCAAGGTGATTCGGGTTCAAGCTCAGGGAGAATTGCGGTTGTCTTTGGGAGAGTATTTATGTCGAAATTTTTACCGAGATTTATGATTTCTATACCGCCAAGTTCTACTACCTGTGTGTAGAAACCGCCTCTTATTCCGATAGCGGTGGCGTCTTCTACACCTGTGAATGGAAGATATATAACTGTCCATTCACTGCCTGATATTGCCTTTTCAAAGAGGGATTTTTTGTATGATGTAGGATGCTCTATCTGCACTTGCACCTGACCTATGCTGTCGGGAGAGTTGGTAGAAAGGGTTCTCATTCTGAATACGAGAAGCATTACATCATCTGCCGCTACGCCATCACCAGGATTTCTTTCGGGAGTTGCTTTTGTTCTTGTGATGAAACCTGATGTTGCTGCAGGCGGAGTAGTACAGGTTATTCTCAATGCCTTTTTAAATGTCTGACCTTCTACTTCCACTACTTCGCTTGTTCCGTATTTGGCCTCACCGGTGGTTGAAATGGATTCCAAAAATTCATCTTCAGTACATACCACTTCACCTTTGGATTTTATATCGTTATATGATGCTTCCTGTTGCTCTATTGTGGCACCTTCAAAGTGCATGATGTCATACAAGTCATTTGACTTAGTAAATTCTGTAGGAACAGGTCTGTGAAATGTGCTTACCAGTTTTGCAAGTTTTGTTGACGAGGAATTAATAATAACAGTTTTTGTATCATTATCCCAATCCACCTTGCATCCTAAGCTTTCCGAAACAAATCTTACGGGAACGAAAGTTCTTCCGCCAATGATTTTTGCCGCTACGTCAAGAGTTACATCCTTGTCATTTACCTTTGCAAGTGTGCTCCCTATTTTAAGAATTATATTTGTATCACCTTTTGTGCCTGTAACGGTTTTGGTTTCATCATCCCATTTTATTTCTGCGCCCAAGGCTTCAAAGATACCTCTCATTGGCACAAGCGTTCTGCCATTTTCAATTAATGGCATTACATCGTAGCTTTGAGAAACTGAATTGATAGTCACGTTGATTTGTGTTTCGGCAAATACATTTACCAAAGGTGCAGATGCAAAGAGCATCGATACCACAAGAATAATTGATAATAATTTTTTCATTTTTCGTCTCCTTTTGTATTATTATGTATATTTTTATTTCGATGATATCAAAAAGATTGATGTGACTGCCATAATCATAACGGTGAAATCTTTTTTTGAGATTTTTTCTTTATACAACAAAATCCCCGACATATATGCAAATATAATTGTGCCTATATTGAGTATCGGAAATATTACTGCACTGTCAAATCTTCCTGACAGGTATGTGTTTATGACATTTGATGCGGCAAATGCTATACCTGTCAGAGAAGCATAGAAGGTCTTTTTTGCCACAAGGGAAGGTTTGCTGTTCTTGGCAACAAACATAGATATGGCAGAGAACACAGAAGCAAAAGCAAAGGCGGTTATGATAAAGCCCGATGTCTGATGAGAAAAAACGGTGCTTTGGTGATGTTTTTGTAGTATTCCCAGACAACCGGATGAAAACATTGCCAATAACAAAGGAATTATAAAAATGTTTTTTGTTGTGACATTTTGACTTGTGTCAGATTTTTTCCCTGATGTTATGATTGCAATGATTGCAATAAGTATGCCTGTGACTTCGGAGACGGTCAGTGATTCGTCCCAAAAAAGATATCCGGATATGGCGGGAAATATAAATCCCATAGAGTATATGGTAGAACATATCCCTATATTTCCTTTGCTGAGTGAAAATGTGTAACACCATTGAGCCGATGTGAGAAAGACCGCATATATTAATGATAACAAAAATGTAGTATGTGATATGTTGTATACAGAAACGGGATTTATTATAAGAAGTATGCAACATCCCGAAAGAAATAATATTGTCTGTGCTTTGAAAAAACTTTTTGTTCCAAAGGTGACACCGGACAATTCTCTGGACATAATTCCCCGTATTCCCGTAAATATCACAGTAAGTACTATGAGTATTATATTCATTCTGTTTCTCCGCGGATGATTTTTGCCATTCTGTCGCTGAGTATAAGTCTATTGTCATCGTCTACGAGACTGAATCTGTTTCCGTCATTGGGTGTGCTTAAGTAATTCCATACACAATAGGGGATGTTCATTTCTTTCATAAGGGTTATCATATCATTCATCCAGTTTTCACGATAGGTAATTTTGCAGTGGCGTATAGTGCCAAACTCCGAACACCATAGCATTTTGTCAGGGTGTGCTTTGATAAATTCACCAACGGGGGTGAGGCACTTTCTCAAAAATTCTATATCCATACGCTCAAAGTCATTGTATGCAGTAGTATTGCCCATAAGTCTGTAATAGTCCTTGTATAGTTGTATGTCATTTGTGGGATATGGCATTTTTCTGTTATAATAAAGTGTCCTTTCTTGTAGTACTCCCTGCTGATGTGTGAATTCGTAAGGAGCATAGAAATGAAAGGTATATATGATATTTTTGTCATCAAGGATTTCAAGGTCCTTCAGATGATTTGGAGAATTCCACTCAATGGAACCGATTATTATGATTCTTGAAGGGTTTAGTGTTCTTATGGATGATACAGTGTTATGATAGAGCATATTCCATTCTTCGGCTGTAGAATTTACCACTTCGTTGAGCAGTTCGAAGCACACATCTTCTTCATTGTGAAATGTTTCCTCAAGTTTCATCCATAATGCGATAAATCTCTTTTTTAGTTCGTCACTTTGCATAAGCCCGTTTTCGTCGGAAATATCACAGTAGTTTCCGATTGCTTTGTGGAGATTAAGGATGGGGCGGATGTTGTATTTTTTGCACCATGATACAAATAAGCGAAGAATGTTCAGTATATTTTCTCTGTATTTATAGGGGCTTTCTTCAATAACTATCTGATCAAATCCAAGTCGGATATGATCCATCCCCAATGATGCGATATATTCGATGTCTCTTTCGGTGATGAAACTATCGAAATGTTCCATATCCCCGATTGTGATATCCATTCTTTTGTCGGGAGGGAGGACATTGAATCTCTTGTAATTTGTGAGCCATCCGCCCATACCCATACCTTTTGAAAAATTCTTGATATATTCCACGGTCTGACACCTCCTGTATACCATTTTAGCATCATGTGATTATAAAAAAATATAATATTTCAGAAAAAAGGTTGTACAAAAGATAGATTTTGTGTAGAATGATATCGGGTGATATTATGAATTTACAAATAAACTGTACACAGGACGGAACAAAAAAATACCCACTTCACAAGCACAATGAACACGAGATAATGGTATATTTGTGGGGAGAAGGGTATATGCATACCCCTGATAAGGAGTATCCCTTTGTGCCGGGGAGTATTATTATAATTCCTGCAGGAACTGTTCATGGTTCGGTATCTGAAGAGGGTTTCAGAAATATTTCTGTCTCGGGAGAATTCAGACACTTACTTCATATTGATGAGCCGGTTGTATTGAGTGACAATGAGAGAATGGAAGGGACACTTATTGCAAAACTTCTTTATGAAAACCGCTTTAGCGAAAAGAATTACCTTATGAGTATATGCAATACATTTGTTCATTTTTTATTGCACAATATGAATGTCAAGGACTCGGTTGCAAATGTTATAAATAAAGTGATATCTGATATAAGTGAAAATTTCTATGACTGCAATATATGCCTTAGCGAAATGTTGAAGGCAACGGGATATGCCGAGGATTATGCCCGACAGCATTTCAAGCGGATTACGGGTAAAACTCCAATAGAGTTTCTGACGGAAATACGCATAAAACACGCATGCTATCTCATTGACATTTATGCAGGTGTATTATCCTTAAATCAGATAGCGGAGAAATGCGGATACATAGATTATGTGTATTTTTCCAAAAAGTTCAAATCCTATATCGGTGTATCCCCTGTCGAGTACAAGAGAAAAGCATTATCAATCAAAGAAATTTTATAAGCCCCATTAGTTGTGCCTTTGATTTGCAATTACAGCTTTCTTTAAGCTTTTTCACTCTGTATTTAACAGTATTAAGTGAGCAGAAAAGAGACTCGGCGATCTCTTCATATGATATATCCTTTGACATAAGACTAAGGATAATATAGTCCATTTCGTCGCAGTGCTGAAACATCTTTTCGGTTTTTAAGAGCCTGTTTGTTTCTTCGTCATTATAGAATGCATCATCTACAGAAGGCTTTGGATGTCTTTCGAAATCCCATATATCCTTGTCGTCTGCTTTTTCAGGAAAAACAGAGTGCTTCACATATACATCAACTGTCTCGATTTCTTTGTTTGAACGAATAATATCACAAACAGATACAGCAGCTTTTCCAAATTCTTCATAATTAAGTGACACAAGCATTATATCCGACGAATATTCCCTTGATAGAAATCCTCCGCCGTACCCTGCTATCATATAGTTTTTTGCATCAGCATTTAAGTTTTTAAAAAGAGAAACTGTTGCAAAATCATTTACGCTTATAATAGAGTCATAACATTTTGCCTTCTTTAAGAATTCATCGTAGCATTGGTTAAGTGAGCCTTTGTTGTAGAACACATCCTCTTCACTTGCCTTTATGTACTTATTATTGAGGAAGTGTTCCTTTTGTGTAACGTTGAGGATGGATGAACTGTTTATTCCGTATAGGGCACATCTGGATTTGCCGTTTTGACTCAATGATTTCAGTATGTAATTCATCGATCGCTTGATATCAGAACATACGATACTGTATTTGCCTTTGATTACATCATGGTTTGAAGCGGCACAAAGGACTATCGGGTTTATATTTAAGGCACGGCATGTGGAAATCTTTTCATTAAGCCATGATATGTTTGTACCCAGTAGATACAGATAATCCTTGCCCGAATTTTTGATATGAGAAATATCTGTTATACACAAAAAATCTGTTTTTTTCTTTTTGAGATTATGTGTCAGACCATTAAATATCTTCTGATGCCAGAGACTTGTATCAAAGTAGGGTTCAGACAGAATATATATTGCCAATTGTGATCACTCCTTTCCTTATTCTTTTATTTTATCACATAAATTCCAAAAAGTATAAACAAATTTGAAAAATTTTGAAAAATTTGTCTTTCCATATAATCAATTCGTTGTATAATTAAGGTAAGATATATTTATGAAAGGTGGAAGTATTATGAAAATTACAAAACTTGAACTGTTTCATGTAAAACCAAGATGGATGTTTCTTAAGATGTATACAGATACTGATATTGTAGGTTGGGGTGAGCCTGTGCTTGAGGGTCACTGCAAAGCGGTGGAAAGCCTTATCCACGAATATGAAGAGTATCTTATAGGAAAGGATCCTCTTATGATAGAGCATCATGTACAGGCATTATATCGTGGTGGATTTTATCGTGGTGGTCCTGTTATGCTTTCTGCAATCAGTGGTATAGAGCAGGCAATGTGGGATATTAAGGGTAAATATTACAATTGTCCTGTATACGAAATGCTTGGGGGTAAAGTCCGTGACAAAATCAGAATGTACTCCCATATAAAGATTGCAGGAGTTCAGGGCGAATTTCCTATAGAAGAAATGCTTAAAATGGCAGATATGAGACTTAAGGAAGGATATACAGCGCTTAAGTACTCTATTATTCCGCCTATCAAACAGATAGAAAACCCTGAAAATACAATGGCGCACGTAGAAAGATTTGCAAAGGTGAGAGAGCATATTGGTGACAAGATAGACCTTGCAATAGACTTTCACGGCAGAGTAAGTCCTGCAATGGCAGTAAGATTTGCAGAGCTTTTGAAGCCTTATATGCCTATGTTTATAGAAGAACCATGTTTGCCTGAAAATGTGGACTGTATGGTAAATATTGCCCGTTCCACCACTATTCCGATTGCGGCAGGTGAAAGACTTTTCTCTAAATATGCTTACAGAGAGCTTATCGAAAAACAGGCAGTTTCAGTTGTTCAGCCTGACATCTGTCACGTAGGCGGTATCTTTGAAGGAAGAAAGATCGCAGCTTTGGCAGAAATGTACTATATGTCAATTGCACCTCACAACCCACTTGGAGCGATCTCTCTTGCATCCTGTCTGCAGCTTGATGCTTGTACACCAAACTTCCTTGTTCAGGAGCATCCGGGAAATCCTGACAAATCTGACCTTGGTGTGGGATATCTTAAGGAGCCCTTTGTTATTGAGGATGGATATATCAAAGTGCCTGCTAAACCCGGTCTTGGTATTGAGGTGGACGAAGAAGCTATCAAGGATAAGATATATGATGGCAAGTGGACAACACCTCGTCAGTATCATGAGGATGGCAGCAACGCTGACTGGTAAAAACGGTAAATTTTCCGTATAAACGCATAAGGCATGGGAGAAAAGTTAGTGAGGAAGCCTGAAGAGGAAGAAGATGCAATAAGGTAGGAATTTGCTAAAGCAAATTCCGAAAATAGTATGCCTTATGCTTAGCCAAACCTTCGCCTTCGGAGTATCGCATACACCTTCGGCTTGGTTTGACTATTCTACAAAAAATTTCCTCGTTTTTTATTAGTTGAGTTAAAATACTCGTTATATATACGGGGACAAAAATACAAAAGTTCCATATAAGGAGACAAAAATGAATAAATCAGTATTCGTAACAGGTGCCACAAACGGCACAGGCTTTGCCATTGCAGAGAGATTTGCAAAGGAAGGCTACAGCGTATTTATCGGAAGCCGTGACAAAGAAAGAAGCGACGTGGCGGCTAAAAGTATAAATGAAAAGTATGGCGTATTCGCCAAAGGCTATCAGACAGAAATTTTTGATGAAGAAAATGTGAAAGCTATTTTTGATGATATCAGAAAAGAAGGCTACCTTGTTGACACACTTGTACTGAATGCGGCAAACTTAGGTATCGGTCAGGTGAGTCTTGATGTGGACATTCAGGAATTTATGAATGTATACAACACAAACATCGGATGGAATTTTATGATGGCAAGATGTGCCGCAAAGCATATGATGGAAAAGAATGGCGGCTCTATTGTATTTATCACATCTAACTCTGCAATCCGTGTCACAGAAAACAGATGTGCATACTGTTCATCCAAGAGTGCTATCCTTGCAATGAGTAAATCATTTGCAGTAGACTGGGGTAAATACGGCATCCGTTCCAATTGTGTACTCCCCGGCATGATAAAGACTGACAGGTGGCATTCAAACTTAAACAACTGCAAGTATGCACTTCCAAACTATACACCAATCGGTGATATAGCAGAGTTTGAAGATATTGCAAATGCTGCATACTATTTCGGTTCGGATGAATCCAGAAACACAACAGGAGCAGAGCTTATAGTAGATGGCGGTATGCTTGCACAGCTTACACCAAACATTGACAGAGAACTCTGGAAATAGTGTTGGTTTATACAAAGAACAATGTTGTTTTGTCCATTTACAAAAATCACAAATAGTGATATAAAGGGAGAAAGATATGATTACATATAACGAACAAAGCAGGAGATTTGCCATTATAACCGAAAACTCATCATACTTTATGTGTATTGATGAGGATATGAGATTAAGACATCTCTATTATGGTGAAAGAATAGAAAACCCTGACGAGGTAAGCTTTGAGCTTCCTTTTATAAAGGGAATACTGAAACCGGGCACACATTTTCCTTTTAAGGCAGAGTTTATCACAAAGGAAAAGACACAGTTTTTAGAGCCATGTCTTTTTGTGGAATTTGATGATGGCACAAGAGACTGTCAGCTTGTATACAAAAGCCACACTATAGAAAAGACGGAAACAGGCGAAAAGCTTTCTATTGTATTGTGCGACAGATTTTACAAATTTGAGGTTGTGCTGAATTATGTTCTTTATAACGGACTCAATCTTATCAGCAAAAATACTGTTATAAGAAACACAGGCGAAAAAGAAGTAAAGCTTACAAAGATGAAGTCAGGCACAATGTATCCTGAATGGAACAGACCTATGAGACTTATGCATATGGCAGGCAGATGGGGTGCAGAGTATCAGAAGAAGTATATGGATCTTACTCAGGGTAAGTTTACCATAGACAACACAAGAGGCAACTGTGCTTCTCATCAGCATATACCGTTCTTTGCTATAGACGAAGGAGATGCTACCGAAACAAAAGGAAATGTATGGTATGGACTTCTTCACTGGAGTGGCGATTTCAAAATTGACTTTGAGCTTAATTATGACAATCAGCTGGTGGTATCTGCAGGTGTCAATGACTTTGATGTGTGTGTGACACTTAAAGAGAATGAAGAATTCGAAACACCGCTTTTCACAATGGGATTTACTGATTCAGGCTATGAGGAAATGAGCAGAGAGCTTTATGACTATCAGTATGACTATCTTCTTCCGGAAGAAAAAATCAAACAGGAGTTTCCTATTATATACAACACCTGGTATCCTTATGAGCTTGAGGTAAATGAAGAAAAATGCCTTGGCTTTATAGAAAAAGCACAGTATATCGGTGCAGAACTTTTTGTAATAGACGATGGATGGTTTGGCAGAAGAAAAGACTTGACCGACGGTCTTGGCGACTGGTGGTGTGATAAGGATAAATTCCCAAATGGACTTAAACCTATCGCAGACAAGTGTCACAGTATGGGGATGAAGTTCGGTCTTTGGGTAGAACCGGAAATGGTAAACAAAAAGTCCGATCTTTTTAAAGAACATCCCGAATGGGTACTTTCTTTCCCAAACAGAGAAAATACCGAGATAAGAAACCAGTGTGTACTTGATCTTTCACGTGATGATGTTCTGGAATTTGTATGGGAAACAGTAGACAAGCTTATCTCAGACTATGACCTCGACTATGTGAAGTGGGATATGAACTCATATATCACAGAAACAACAGTTCATACAAGAGATATGAGAATCAAATATATCAAAAACTTATACGAAGTATGGAGAAGAATGAACGAAAAGTATCCTCACGTGCTTTTTGAAAACTGTGCTGCAGGGGGTTCCCGTGCTGACTACGGTATGGCGCCATACAGTGACAGAATAAACAGAAGTGACAACTCTGACCCGGTGGATGTACTTAAAATCCACGAGGGATTTTCTACATATATTCTTCCAAGACTTGCGGGAGGAGCCGGCAATGTGGCTACAAGCCCACACCACTTAAACGGTAGAATTGTACCTCTTAAATACAGAGCACATCTTGGTATGACAGGCTCTATGAGTGTGGGAATAAATCTTCTCAAGGCTTCAAAAGAAGAAATAGAAGAAATCAAATACTATGTAGAAGAATATAAGAAAGTTCGTCACATTGCACAGGATGCATATCTCTACAGACTTTCATCAGTTTATACATCAAATGTGGCTGTATGGGAGTATCTTAAGAGAGATAAGAAAAGTGCTCTTGTATTTATGTTTGCAAACGGGATGAATTTCAGAGACTCTGTTCCAAGAGTGAAGCTGAGAGGGCTTTCCGGGGATAAGCTTTATAAAGTTACAGGTGAGCATTATAAAATCCCCGAAACATTTATGGAAGCACCAAAGGAACGATATATGCACGGTGATGCACTTATGAATTTCGGTATCAGAATTGAACCAATGGGCGACTATGATTCATTGGTATTAAGGATAGATGAAGTAGAATAAATAATATAACAAGGGGAGAAAGCATTATGGAATATATGATCGGTTGCAACTATTGGGGCTCAAAATACGGCACTGATATGTGGAAATACTGGGATGAAGATTCTGTAAGGGGCGACCTTGAGGCTCTTTCTAAATATGGTGTAAGATATTTAAGAGTATTTCCCAATTGGAGGGATTTTCAGCCTATTCATGTGCAGCGCGGTATAAGGAATATGCTTCGTGAGTATTGTTTTAAAGATGATACTCCTATGGATAATGAACTTGGTATATGTGAAGAAAGTCTTGAGCATTTCAGAACCTTTGCAAAAATGGCAGAAGATAACGGAATGAAGCTTGTCGTATCCATTGTTACAGGATGGATGAGTGGTAGGCTTTATGCTCCTCCTGCAATAGAGGACTGTAACCATATCAATGATCCAAGGTCACTTATGTGGCAGATGAGACTTACAAAAGGTCTTGTAAATGCTTTTAAGGATATAAAAAATATCGTTGCCTGGGATATAGGAAATGAGTGCAACAATATGAGTCAGGCAAACACAAGGGAAGAAGCCTATGTGTGGACTGCCACTATCCGTAATGCCATTATGGCAGAGGATAATACAAGACCTGTAATGTCAGGTATGCATATGCTCAAAGTGGGACTTCGTGATCAGTGGCTTATGTTTGATCAGGGAGAAATCACAGATGTGCTTTGCCCACATCCATATCCGTCACCATCAGTTGGCGGAGATGTTGATCCGATGAATAAATTGAGAACTACAATGGTACCATCTGCTCAGGTAGAGCTGTATGCAGGTATTGGTAAAAAACCTGCTATGATCCAGGAGAGCGGCACCTTCAATCTTATCGTTGGTAAAGAAGAAGTGGGAGAGGGTTTCCTTCGTTCTGTCATGGCATCAGGATGGGCAAACGGTTCGTTGGGATACTTCTGGTGGTGTGCTCACGATCAGAAAAACTTAAAGCATGCACCGTATTCCTGGAGTATGAATGAAAACGAACTTGGTATGCTCAAAGAGGATTTGTCGCCAAAGAGAGTGGCAATTGCTATGAAGGAAATATCAGATGCAATATCTTCTATGCCTTTTGATAAGCTTCCAAAGGCAACAAAAGATGTGTGCTGTATAATTCCTGATAGCCCTGATAATTATTATTACACAGCAAATAGCGCATATATTCTGGCTAAGCAGGCGGGACTTAATCTTGAATTTGTATATTATACACAAGAGATTCCCGAAGCGAAGATGTATATACTGCCATCGCTCAGGGGATGGTCACCTATCGGCAGAAAGACTTACCTTGAAGCCCTTGAATATGTTAAGAAAGGTGCTAAGCTCCTTATCACAAATGCAAACGGATTTATTACCGAGCTTGATGAAATAATCGGTCTTGAATCATCAGGTATGCAGGATGATTTCGAAAGAAAAACTGCTGATTTTGGTGAATACAAGCTTCCTTTCTATTATGACAAGAAGTTTATGTTAAAGAGTGTTGGTGCAGAGGTTCTCTGTGAGGATGATGACGGTACAGTAATTTTTTCGAAGAATAAATTAGGTGAAGGAGAAGTATATTTCTTGAACTTTGCTCTTGAAACACAGAGCTGGGCTATTCCAGATGGATACAACAAACATCCTTTCTATATGGTATACAAAATCTTTGGTAAGAATATACTGGATAATAAGCCTATAGTAGGGAATAATCCAAATGTGGATATTACAATCCATCCTGTAGATGAAAATGAATCAATCTGTGTAATGATAAACTATGCACCCACTGAACAAAAGACAGATTACGTTCTTCACGGATATAAGGTGAAGGAAGTAATATACGGGGATAGCGAAATCCTTGGTCCAAACAGATTTTCTGTAATAAAAATAGTGAAAGAATAGCGTATAAAATGTGTAAGCATCGCATATAAAACACAACATATGCGGTGCTTACAAGAAATAAAAATTTTTTTAAAATTTTTTCAAAAAAACTATTGACATCTACAAAAAAATAAAGTATAATCTTTTATGTTGTCGCGAATGACACAGTGATATGGGCGGTTAGCTCAGCTGGGAGAGCATCTGCCTTACAAGCAGAGGGTCATAGGTTCGAGCCCTATACCGCCCACCATATCATGGCCAAGTAGTTCAGTTGGTTAGAATGCCAGCCTGTCACGCTGGAGGTCGAGGGTTCGAGCCCCTTCTTGGTCGCCAAATGCCTCTGTAGCTCAGTTGGTAGAGCAGAGGACTGAAAATCCTCGTGTCGGTGGTTCGATTCCGCCCGGAGGCACCAAGTAGTCAACACTCTTATGAAAGAGTGTTGATTACGAAAAATCAATATGCGGGAGTGGCTCAGTGGTAGAGCGTCACCTTGCCAAGGTGAACGTCGCGAGTTCGAATCTCGTCTTCCGCTCCAAACAAAAGGCGTATATATATTACGCCTTTTCATATATGGCGCCATAGCCAAGTGGTAAGGCAGAGGTCTGCAACACCTTTATCCCCAGTTCAAATCTGGGTGGCGCCTCCAGAAAAAAGACTATTCGAAAGAATAGTCTTTTTTCAATGAAATTTGCCTGCGGCAAGTGAAATAGCTTCGCTATGAAATACGCTACGCGTATGAAATATGCCTTGCGGCATATGAAAAGGCAAATTTTATTTCACGTTTTTCTGCAAGAAAAATATTTCATAATCCGTCAGGATTATTTCATATCAACGAAGTTGATATTTCACTAAAACTTCTTGCATCTATTATGAACGGGAAAGCCAAGGGAAGCGAATGATTTAGATGACATCTAAATTGTTCGCTTCTTTCAATGGTTTAAGAACTTTTTGCAAAAATCAATTCTGAAACAAAAGGGTAGATGCCAAGCGGTTTTGAACCAGACTTGAACCAAAGAGAGGAGGTATTATACACATGATCTTATCTTGACAAACAAGAATAGTTATGGTATTATAGAAATAAATTCTATCAATCCAAATATAGATAGAAAAAAAGTCTGAACAAGACAAATGATTGATTTTTCAAAAATAGATGAAATATCAAAAAGATTTGAATTAGCGTAACGTATTCTTATATTCGGCGTGGGTACATCTTCTGTGGTTGCAGTTGACGCGCTTATGCTTTCAATAGCTTCTCTTAATTACGAAGATTATTCAAAACATATTTCTTTAAGAAATGCTGCCCTTGATGGCATAAGATATTAAAATAGAAGCGAGGTATAATAAAATGAAAAACAAGGTTATTCTGATTTCAATTGATGGCATGCGTCCTGATGGACTTATAAAATGTAATAATCCTTATGTTGATGAGCTAAAGAAAATGGCATCTTATACTTTTGATGCAAGAACAGTATTTCCGTCTGTTACACTTCC
>SVJM01000090.1 GCA_015068975.1 Oscillospiraceae bacterium
CTATAACTACAACAAGTTTCCTATGCGCCCTCTTAATTGGAAAGCTCCGATTGATTATATCAAGGCTTTCCTTGAAGATGGTGAAATTTTTAATTAATTTTGTAACACATCATTGACAAACCTACAATTTTTGTAAAATTCCTAATATAAAAGGATTGATTTTTGGATTTATATATGGTAGAATATGTAAGATGTATATAAGATGCAGAACAGACACTACAAATTATTTTACAGTTTTATATGAAAGTAGGTTACTAATGGTATTTTTTAATGATATATCTATACTTGAAATATTAATTTGCTTTGCAATTTCATTTATTGTTTCTTTTGGTGCCACACCATTCGTTATGAAGCTTGCATATAAGATAAACGCACTTGACATTCCGGATGGAGGCAGACATATCCATAAGAAAACTACACCGCTTATCGGTGGTTTGGGTATTTTTGCTGGATTTTTCATCAGTGTGCTTGTATTTGCCAAGTATACGGATTCTATAATTGCACTTATCGGAATTCTTTTGGGATCTATGATGATTGTGGGTATGGGCATCTATGATGATTCGCGGGATATGCGTGCAAGATCGAAGCTTATAATACAGATAATTGCAGCTGCACTTGTTGTATTTTGCGGTGTTACGGTAGATTATATCAGTGTACCTTCTTTTATTGCTCATGGAGGTATATTTAACCTTAACTGGATAAAATATCCTATCACTATATTGTGGATTGTAGCAGTTACAAATGCGGTTAATCTTATTGATGGGCTTGACGGATTGGCAGCCGGTGTATCATCTATTGCAACATTCTCGCTGTTTTTTATCTCGGTTATTCAGGATAATGTTGAAGCGGCAGTTATCTCAGCAGCGCTTGCAGGTGGATGTCTTGGATTCCTTCCATATAATATGAATCCTGCAAAGATCTTCATGGGAGATACAGGCTCACAATTTTTAGGTTTTATGTTGGCGATAATCAGTGTGCTTGGTTTATCCAAGGGTGCTGTAATTATATCGTTTCTCGTACCATTTGTTATACTCGGTATACCATTGTTTGATACTTCATTTGCTATACTCAGAAGAATCATTCAGAGAAGGCCGATTATGGAAGCGGACAGAGGGCATCTTCATCATAAGCTTTTGGACAGAGGATTTTCTCAGAAGCAGACGGTGGCTATATTGTATGTGATAAGTATCCTTCTGAGTGTTATAGCGGTTTTGGTTGCACAGACGGGTACTGATCAGATATTATGGATAGGATTTTCTGTTATTATATTGATTGTTATAGGATTTGTACTTACAAAGGTACTCAATAAATCAGAGAATAACGAGAATGAAGATATGAATGACAATAAGAAAGGTGAAGACAAATGATTAAGGTAATGACAGTTTTCGGTACAAGACCTGAAGCCATTAAGATGGCTCCATTGGTTAAGGAACTGGAGAAAAACGATAAGATACAGTCAATTGTTGCAGTAACTGCTCAGCACAGAGAGATGCTTGATCAGGTGCTTGAGATATTTGATATTAAGCCTGACTATGATCTGAACATAATGAAGGACAGACAGACATTGGTGTCTATTACAACCAATGCTGTTGAGGGTCTTGATAAGGCTATGAAGGATTCTCAGCCTGACATCGTGCTTGTTCATGGAGACACAAGTACTACATTTGCCGGTAGTCTGGCAGCCTTTTATAATCAGATTCCTGTAGGTCATGTGGAAGCAGGTCTTAGAACATATGACAAATACTCACCATTTCCTGAAGAAATGAACAGAAAGCTTACAGGTGCTATTGCTGATATGCATTTCAGCCCTACAGAGTCTAACAGGGCTAATTTGCTCAGGGAAGCTGTATGTGATGATGATATTTATATCACCGGAAATACTGTTATTGATGCTTTGAAGACAACTGTAAGAGACGATTATGTATTTGCAGATGAAACCCTTAAATCTATTGATTTCAAATCAAACAGGGTAATTTTGATGACAGCTCACAGAAGAGAAAATCTTGGTGAGCCATTGGAGAATATCTGCAATGCAGTAAAAGAAATTGTAGAAAGCCATCCAGATGTTGTAGTTGTATATCCTGTTCACCTTAATCCCGTTGTAAGAGAAACAGCAGAGAAGATTTTGGGACATCTTGATCAGGTGCACCTTATTAAGCCTCTTGATGTTCAGGAACTTCACAATGCAATGAATCGTTGCTATATGGTAATGACAGATTCAGGTGGCCTTCAGGAAGAAGCTCCAAGCCTTGGCAAGCCTGTTGTAGTGCTCAGAAATGAAACAGAAAGACCTGAAGCAGTAGAGGCAGGCACAGTTATAATGGGCGGTATTCACAAAGAAAAAATTGTAGAAATTGCTACAAAGATTCTTAACGATAAAGATTTTTATGATTCTATGGCAAAAACTGCCAACCCTTACGGTGACGGTTTTGCTTCACAGAGAATTGTGGATGCTATTGTAAAGAAGTTTGACAAATAAATAATTGTACTTTCGAAAGGGACTGTAAAAATCTATTTTTACAGTCCCTGTTGAATTTAAGGGGATAGGAAAAAGACTTCGTGATAGGATAAACTGAGCCGAAACCTTTGGTTTCGGGTTACCCGAAGGTGTATGCGATACACCG
>SVJM01000038.1 GCA_015068975.1 Oscillospiraceae bacterium
GATGGATTAATGTCATTTCCACCACACAAAATCAATCCATCAAATTCGTTTGAAACTTCAGGACAATACCTTGGCACAGCAATTCCACCACAATTATTCACAGCATCAATATAATATTCTTTTTTTGTATTTACAGATAACAATATTCGAGGTTTCATTTATATACTTCCTTTCGGCAATATTCGACAATCTTTAATTGCGAGGCATAAGGTTTAGATTCAAACATTCTCAAAGGATTCTCCACGAGGATGAACTATAAATTTTTATTGTTTAACCTTATTCTTCAAGCTCATATACTCTAAAGTCAGATATTTCGGCTTTCCCCGAAAAAGCAAAAACGCCCGGAGCAATATAAGATTTTGTTTCCATGGCACATGATATCAACAAAACATCATTAATATAAACCTCAAGTTGTCCTTCCATCGCAATTACCCTAACACTAATTTTTTCTCCTTCATTAAAGGTGAATTGCCGTTGACATACAGGTTCTACTGCCCCCTTATTAAATATAATTAAATTATCTTTTTTATTCAATGAAATATAATTAGCTGACCACACATAATCGTCCCATCTTTCTTTGTGTTCGTATATTTTCTCTATTTTATCAGAGGAACAATAAAGTACCAAGCCAGCCTCTTCAAAATCGCCGGAAATATCAAACTCTGCCTCCAATGATTTTACTGCATCAATATTTGCTTTAAACACTTGTAAACTGTTTTTATAACCTGTCACCTCAATCCATCTGTCAGTTTTCTCTATCTGTCCGGCAATCACATTCTCCCACGCAAAGGTTGTCGGAATACGGCTAAATTCAAAAACATCCCATTGCTTTCCGGTACGCATATTCTTTAAAATATCAGCATAACACGGTTTTATCACTCCGTTAATCATCCTAACTTCTTTCGGCAGAGAAATGGAAGCTCCGTATTCGCTCCTATCTATACACATAGCATATAATTTGCCTTTATAATCAACACAACGCAACGCATAACCATTATTGATGCGCGTACTACCCAAAAAGACATTGTCCTTGCCACATTGAAAGACTTTATCCGAGGCATCCGAAGATGCTGTAATAATATAAGAGTTCAAATTTGGCTCTAAAACGGCACCCTTTGCTCCATATGCGGTAGTTGTCATAAGCGTCATATACCACTTGTTATCTATTTTAAATACATTCGGCACTTCTACAACACCATTAAACTCTGGAACATATACAATTTTTTGGTTTGTCCAATATAACAAGTCTGTGCTCTCGGCAACGCCTATAACACCCAATTCACCTCTACCTTTTATGTTTGCCATAGCTGCAAAATATCCAAAATATTTTTCTTGTTCCTCATCATATACAACAAGCATATCACGACAATTGGTTTTTTTGCCTTTTTCATTTACCACAAACAACTCTTTGTCCGGAACCAAAACCGGATTATGCTCATATTCTGTAAAATGTTCCAGGTCTGTTGAAATTGCAAGCCCGATTTTTTCAGACTCCACACGATCACGCATTGTATAATAAAGGTAATATGTACCATCTTTTTCTATTGCACATCCGGTAAATTTCCCAAGACAATCATCCGGATACTTTTCTTCAGGGAGTGTTTCCAGAACATCTCGCATATGTTTGAAATGCAATAAATCTTCCGTATACACATGGCCGACATTCCAGTTTTTACCTGAATGTGCTTTTAAATGAAAAGCATGAATTGTATCATTTACATTCATATACCATGCATCCCACATATTGAAATAAGATCCTTTGTACTTCATAATAAAATTCCCTTTCTTTTTTCTAATTATTTGGCATTTGCGAAATGCCATAACTCATATGACATCGGCAAACTTGATGTCATCTTCCTTGTGCAGTCTATATATAAAGACAGTATAATCTAGATGCTATGCTTTTAGAGATAGTTTGTGTCAGGTTAGGGCCAAAAATTTGGCGATATACTCGCTCATGCTCGTGCGATATATTTTCGCTCCGTTCAAAGTGATGTTGTATACACAGTGAAGTTTTTGCTAATACAAAAGTGAAGTTAAGTATGCCACTCTGCCACAAGGCAGAACTTCACTTACGAAGTAAACTTCACTATCGAAGATAACTTCACTTGCCTCAAGGCAAACTTAGTTGCGGTGCTGTGCACCGCATATAAAGACTGTATATTCTAGCTGCCACTTTTTAGTGAAGTTTTGAACATCCGTTCAAAGTGATGTTGTATACACAGTGAAGTTTTTGCTAATACAAAAGTGAAGTTAAGTATGCCACTCTGCTACAAGGCAGAACTTCACTTACGAAGTAAACTTCACTATCGAAGATAAATTCACTTGCAGTAAGGCAAACTTAGTTGCGGTGCTGTGCACCGCATATCCCTATATCTACATTGACAAGCTTATTTATATATCTTTTTGCATTATCGGAAACCATTCCATTCTTTACAAATCCTATCGATACTGTGATATCTGATCTGACTATTATACTACCTTCCCCTGTATCTCCGTTCATACCGCTGTTTATATCAGCAGATACCACATAAGAAGATGATGAATTTATCTTCTCTATAGCACAAAGAATATTTTCTCTTACTTCTCCCGTAAACCCTGTCCCAAGAAGGCAATCAACAAGTATATCATATTCCGATAAATCCGTATCGAAAGAAAGCATAATATCCACTACGCCCTTTTGAATGGCAATATCATAATAATACCTTCCGTCCTCAGAAAACTTATCGCCTGTACGAATTATGGTTACATCCTCCCCTGCATCCTTAATAATTCCTGCAAGTGCATATCCGTCACCACCATTATTACCACTGCCGCAGATTACAGCTGTCCTCTTTCCCTTCCAATCCACATTGTCATATATTCCTTTGGCCGCTCTTAGCATAAGCGTCTTTGAAGGACAGAAGTTTTCTATAGTATATTTATCGTAATCTCTCATTTGCTTCACAGATACTGTTTCAAAACTCATAGTATTCACTCCCTGTATATATAATAATATCAAAATGACAATATTTCAACTTTTTTTGTATGTTTTTTACTCCTTAATCAACCAAATACCTTTTTATCATTGAATATTTATTTAATGTATGTTATAATCTACAACATATAGAAGAAGAAAGGTCTGATATATATGCTATTCACATCCAAATCCAACAAATTCGCAAAGGATCCTGCAGTAATACATTTCAATGACAGATATTATTTGTATTATACAATCTTATATGACAATCAACCGGGCAATAAAATCGGAATTGGAATTGCTGTAAGCTTTGATATGGAAAACTGGGAGGAATTAGGTGAATTCCCTATTAATCACGATTATGAACAAAAAGGTGTGGGAGCTCCTGCAGCTATTATAATCGACGATAAGGTTCATCTTTTTTATCAGACATACGGAAGCCAAAAGCTTGATGCCATATGCCATGCTACAAGTGCAGATGGTGTAAACTTTGTAAAAAATCCTGACAACCCAATCCTTCGTCCTACAGATGACTGGTGTTGCGGAAGAGCCATAGATGCAGACGTGTGTATATTTAACAACAGACTATATCTTTACTTCGCAACACGTGACCACGAATACAAAATCCAGAAAATCGGTGGCGCATGGGCAAGAATTAATTCCGGCTTTTCAAAAAAAGACTGGAAGTTACTCTCAAAGCAATCCTTGCTCACTCCTGAGTTCAAATGGGAAGGCGAATGTATCGAAGCTCCTGCAACAATAGTTAATGATGGCAAAATGTTTATGTTTTATGGTGGTTCATATAACTGCACACCACAGCAGATCGGATATGCTGTATCCTCTGATGGTGTATTTTTTGAGAAGAAATCCACAGAACCATTCCTTCCATGTGGAAAAGAAGGAGAATGGAACAGTTCCGAATCAGGTCACCCTTACGCATTCAGAGACACTGACGGAAAGGCTTACCTTTTCTATCAGGGATCAAATGACATGGGTAAGACATGGTACCTTTCAAAGGTGGAAATTGATTTTGACAAAAACAATGTTCCTCATATTGTAAAATAGATTAATATAATATCGATAAATGAAAGAATCCTCTCGTTCACAACAAACGAGAGGATTTCTATTTATTATTTCTGACTGAAATCAAACATTATAATCCAATTTGAATTTTTCTCCGCAGCCATAGTTTTCGTATACATAATCAATATCCTTATCTCCTCTGCCTGACAGACAAGCGAGGATAGAGCCTGACTTATGCTCCTTTGCATATCTTATTGCATATGCTACTGCGTGAGCACTTTCTATAGCAGGAATAATGCCTTCATATCTTGAAAGAAGGAAAAATGCTTCCATTGCTTCTTCATCAGATACTGTATCATAATGAACTCTGCCAAGATCTCTTAAGTGCGCATGCTCAGGACCTACACCAGGGTAGTCAAGGCCACTTGCGATAGAATATACAGGCAATGGTTCACCCTTTTCGTCCTGAAGCACATAGCTTGAATATCCATGTATTATACCCTTTGTACCATATGCCATTGTAGCTGCATGATCACCAACGCCTGCGCCTCTGCCCAATGGCTCGATGCCGTATATTTCTACAGGGTCAGCAAGGAATGGTGTAAACATACCAAGTGAGTTTGATCCACCGCCTACACAAGCGCAAACTGCATCAGGCATAATGCCTGTCATATCCAAAAACTGTTCTCTTGCCTCTATACCGATAATTGACTGAAAATCTCTTACCATCTTTGGGAATGGATGTGGACCCGCTGCAGTACCGATACAGTAAATAGCGTCCTTGTATTCTCTCAAATATGCCTCAAATGCTGCATCACAAGCTTCTTTAAGTGTCTTAAGACCTTTTGTTACCGGTACAACATTTGCACCAAGCATTTTCATTCTGATAACATTCGGATGCTGCTTGGCAATGTCTACTTCGCCCATATATACATCACATTCCATACCGAAATATGCTGCAGCTGTGGCTATAGCAACACCGTGCTGACCTGCACCTGTTTCTGCGATAATCTTTTTCTTACCCATAAACTTAGCAAGAAGTCCTTCACCCATACAGTGATTAAGCTTGTGCGCTCCTGTGTGATTTAAGTCCTCTCTCTTAAGATATATCTGACAGTTGCCGAATATTTTGGAAAGCCTTTCACAGTGATACACCGGTGTAGGTCTGCCCTGAAACTCTTTTCTGATTCTTCTCAGTTCGTTTATAAACTGCGCTGAGTGGCAGATTGCCTCATATGCATCATCTGCTTCCTTAAAAGCTTCTATAAGCTCTTCTGCCTGATATGATCCGCCATATTCACCGAAATATCCTTCAGCATTTGGGTATTCCTTAAGATAGTTTTCAAAATCTTTATATTTATTCATGATAAATGCTCCTTTAAATTTAATAATCAGTAATTGCTATGTGTACTTATGCTAAATCGCACCATCGTCTCACAAGCATTTCACCATTATGAGAAGCAATCCCGAAGGAATAATTGTCAAAATCCTTAAACTTGTTCATAATCTGTTACTTCCTTTTGATAAAAAACAATATAATTAGATATTTTATCACAAATATTTCAAAATGTCCACTGTTTATTTTACCTTAGACATATCATAGCCTTCAAACACTTTGTTTACCATACCTCTCCATCTTTCTACAGTGACTGCTCCGTTGTGAGCTGCAACACCGTGAAGTGCTCCAAGTCCGTCATTGTAATCGGATAATCTCATTACAGAAAACTCATTGTATGATGTGTTGTAATGTGTAACAATAGGCACAAATGCATAATCCTCAATCCACACATCTTCTCCGTTGTATCTTAATGTCACATCTGCCATTGCACCAAGAAGGTTTATTGCTTCAAGCTGACGTGAAACATAGTTGCCAAGAGAGTAGTAAACCAGGGTTTTTTGTCCGCTTTCTGACTCTATCCATTCCATAGGTTCTATTACATGTGGATGTGAGCCTATAATAAGGTCTACACCCCATTCACACATTTTCTTCGCAAGATCCTTCTGAAAATCATCAGGCTTTGTAGAATACTCTGTACCCCAATGCATAAATGCAATTGTAAAGTCAGAATTTGCTTCTGCATACTCACTGTCTCTTTTTATCTTTTCTTCATCTATTACATTTACAAGATACTTCTTGTCCTCCGGCAACTGAAATCCGTTCATGCCATATGTATAGTTAAGAAGGGCAAGTTTGGCGCCTTTTCTCTCAATGATATTTACGGTATCCTGTTTTTCCTGACTTTCGTTTATACCAAGTACTGTAACTTCAGGATACTCTTTCCAGAATTCAAGTGTAGCTTCTACACCCTTTGCCCATTTGTCAAGCACGTGGTTTGATGCGTGCAGCACCACATCGAAGCCTTCTTTTACAAGAGATCTTCCCATATCAGAAGGGGAATTAAAAAGCGGATATCCGGAATAGCCCACATCTGCTCCTGCAAAAACAGTTTCCTGACCAATAACAGCTATATCTGCATCAGAAAACGCAGGCTGAAGCCCTGCAAAAAGGTGTGAGTATTCATATCTACCATCTTCTGTTCTGCCACTGTTTACAACAGGCATATGCAAAAGATTGTCCCCTACTGCCACTATACCTATAAGCTCATTGATTTCCTTCTCTTCCGGCTCAATAGCCACCTCTGTGGTATCCTTATCACATGAATTAACAATCAAAAAACTTATCAGCAGCACAATAATCACAACAGGTATTAATCTCAGTCTCTTTTTCTTCATTTCTTTTGTAACCATATCTTCGCCTCTTAAATCATAAGTATTTATACTCAAAGGATTTATTATCCACAAGTGCAGTTTTGTATTTTCTTATATAATACTTTGCCATATTAAGATTCTGCTCAGAATAATTTCCGCATTCCTCAGGCTTCGCACCGGGGATCTCGCCTTCAAAGGACAGGATAAAATCACACATTCTGATAATAATATCATATACATCTTCACTCTTTAAGTCGCCGAACATAAGAAGATAGCATCCTGTTCTGCATCCCATAGGTCCGAAATATACAATATCCTCCTTATACTCGCTGTTTCTTAAATATGTTGCACCTATATGCTCAATTGTGTGAAGTGCAGGCATATCTATCACAGGTTCTCTGTTTGGTGCAGTGATTCTCATATCAAAGCTTGTGATTGTCACACCGTCTCTTGTATCTTTTCTTGATACATACAATCCGGGTAACAATTCCATATGATCTACTGAAAAACTTGTAATTCTATCCATTATTATCTCTCCTTAATACTTTGAATAATTATAGCACTAAAAATAAAGAATTGCAACTATAAGTATAAATAAAAAGTGAGGGTAAAATTTAAATTTTACCCTCACTGAATTATTTATATCATTTTACTGTGATTTCAAGAACATTGTCATATCCTTTATGGAAAGATACCATCTGTGTTGCAGTCTTGCCATTTGCAGTAACTGTCACATCATAGTCTCCGTAGTAGCCGTTGATTACAGCTTTACCATCTTTGTCTGATTTAGCCTTGGCATCTCTTGTCCACCATTTGTTGTATACAAGATCCTGATATACTTTTCCTGCTTCTTTCAGATTGAATTCTGTATCATAGAATGGGCTTGTAGCGGCAAAGTTTGAGCCGTCCCAGTATCCCCAGAAAAGGAAGCCCTCTACATTTGGCTGAGCGAATGCAGCGATAAGAGAATCTCTTGTATAATTTGCCTGCATTTCTCTGTTTGTAACTGCACAGGAGTATTCTGTAATCTTAATTGTCTTATTGTATTCTGTACGGATTTTTTCGTACATTTTGATTACATCATTGAAATCATAGAAGTTATTGTAGTTGTCACGATGTGTCTGGATACCTACAGCATCATAGTCTACACCATTTGCCTTGTACCAATCAAGAAGCTCAAAAAATTCTACCTGTCCTGCCTGTGCTCTGCATTCGTTGTAGTAAAGGTCTACTGTAGGATCAAGTTCACGGGCACGCATAAAGTAGTAATTATACATTTCTCTGCCCATAAGGTTTACAATAAGCTTATTGCCGATGATTTCATTAACAACATCCCAGTCTGTTAACTTACCTTTGAACTTAGGAAGGATTTCATCAAGCCAGATGTTGATTTCTTCCATTACCTTATCCTTTTCTCCAGCTTTTACCATATCCTGTACATCCTGAGGAACCATAAGGTTACCTGCACCGGTCTTACCGTCTACTTCCCACAAAAGTGTATGTCCTCTTAAATACTTAAGACCAGCTTGAGTACCATCGGTTACAAATCTGTCTGCCGATGCCTTATTCTTATCATTCTGATATGGCGCCCATTTCATAGCACCTTCAGATACACCTGCATTGAAGTTTTCTGAAAGCTTATGTTTTGCAGTTTCATTGTCAAAATATGTGTTTCTTATGCTTGTGCCAAACTGGAATTCGTGCTCAAACATATCAATTTCCACTTCTGCATCAGGAATAACATTTCCTGCTTCGTCCTTAACTACAACAGTGAAATCGCCTTTTCTTTCCTTCTCGATTCTCTTGAATGCATCTTGTCTCCATGCTGCATCCGGCTGTAAGAAAGGCATCTCATATACAGTCTTTGGGAGATCATCAATTTTTACATTTGTTTTGTAGTTTATAAGCTTGAAGTTTTTGATTTCGATTGTCTGCTTTGCAAAGCCCGGTCTGATACCAAGGCTTGTAGCATCAGCTACACCGCCACAAGGGAGATATATTCTCTGCCATGTTACAGGACAGTCAACCTTGTCAAATACTGCCTTTTTCCAATTTCCGCTTGTAGTTTCTTCAAGCTGAAGCTGGATTAGTCCCGCACCTGTATCAATGTTTGATTCTGTACATCTTACATCAAACATCATAAGCATAGCATCTTCTTCTGCTACTCCGCCTTCAGGCTGAGCCTTTGATTTGATTATATAATCAGCTGTTTTTTCAAGTGCGGCATTTGATGTAAATTTAAACACCTTCACGCCTTCTTCATCTGTATATACTTCTGTAGTTCCTTTGTCTGCACCCTTCACTTCCAGATCGGCAAAGAACTTGTCACCATCAAGAACTACTGTACCAAGCTTTTCATCAGGAAGTGGTTTTTTCGCCTGATCTGCAACATCATAGTAGATCACATCATCGATTTTGTTTGATTTTTCAAATGTGGTCGGAACAGGTCTGTGAAAGTCAGACACAAGCTCTTTGAGTACACCCTTTGATGTACCGTTATCCTTGATGATAACTGTTTTTGTGTCCCCATTCCATTCAACCTGAGAGCCATACGCTTCAGAAATAAATCTTACAGGCACCATTGTTCTGTCAGAAATTACAGTTGCAGGAACATCAAGTGTCTTTTCTGTTCTGTCAACATATGCTTCTGTTGAACCGATTTTAAGCTTAACAACAACTCCGTCACGACTTACTGTCACTCTCTTTGTATCTGCAGTATAGAGAACCTCTGCACCGAGAGTTTCGGAAATACCTCTTAATGGAACAAGAGTTCTTCCCTCAACGATTACAGGCATCTGGTCAAATGATACCTCTTTATCATTGATAACGATTTTGATTTCGTCTGCTGCAAATGATACAATGCCAAATGATGTAACAAGTACACATACTGCAACAAACATACATAAAAACTTTTTCATATCCTATCTCCTTTTCTTGTAAAAATTTTACAAGCATATTTTATTATATCATTGGATTAAAGTCAATAGTTTAGCTTTTAAATTGTAGTTGAAAATCACAAATCAAAAACAAAATGTCAAAAATCACAAAAAGAAATGGAGGGACTGCAAAAAATCCATTTTTTACAGTCCCGCTTTATATTTTTATTTTATTGTAATTTCAAGAACATTGTCATATCCTTTATGGAAAGATACCATCTGTGTTGCAGTCTTTTCCAGTTTAGCATTGGATGTTAATTTAAGCACAAGAACTCCTGATTCATCCTTATATGTTTCCACACTTCCTATTGTATATAACATATGGTGTGCTTTTTTATACACATACTTGCACAAAAGATAGCTTTATGATAAAATATCCGCGAGGTGGTAATATGAATTTCTATACAGGTATTATAAACCAGAACTCTCCCATACATCAGCATAAATACTATGAAGTGCATATTTGTATAAGCGGAACAGGTACCACATATTCTGAGGATTCATCTGTAAATCTCAAACCGGGGACAATAGTCATTACTCCCCCCGACTACACTCACTATACTGAAACCGACAATAACGCAGAAAGAATACATATTTGCGGTTCATTTGACAGATTCTTCAGTTTTGGTTCTATGAAGGTACTGAGCGACAATTCAAAAAACGAGGGAACCAAACTTGCAAAAATGATTTATGACAATCGTTACTCAAATACAGAGTATGTAAATTCCCTTTGCATAGCATTTGCCCACTTTATCCTTCAAAATCTTGACACAGACAATCAACTGAATCTGGCAATAAGAGAAATATCTGATTATATTTCGGAAAATTTCTCTGATTTTAATATTGATCTGAGAAAAATACTTATCAAAAGCGGATATGCAGAGGATTATATACGAAACAGATTTAAAAAAATGACAGGGAAAACTCCCACAGAATTCTTAACAGAAATCCGTATCCGTCACGCCTGCTATCTTATATACACATATCATAATGCATGGTCACTTAACGAATTAGCAGAAAAATGCGGATATACGGACTATGTATATTTTTCCAGAAGATTCAAGCAGATAATGGGAATGTCACCAAAAAGATATAAGGATATGCAGAATACATAACAAAAAAACTCCCTTGTAACTGTTATACACAGTCACAAAGGAGTTTTATATTTTTACCTATTATAATTTGTGAATGGTAACAGGGCATTTAGCCTTGCCTTCTTTTCTTCCTGCAATTACATCTACAGCCGCATACATAGAAGCTGCCGCTACACCGTATGTTGCAACAAAATTGTCAATGTATGGAACAAGCTCCACATCATAAGGTGAATCCATTGCAACTACGATAACATTGTTGTTTGCTTCATAAACAGCCTTTGCAAGATCTTCCTGATTTGAATAGATAATAGCATTGCAAAGACCAAGGATTACAACATCTGCACCCTTAGCTAACTCTGCTGCAGCCTTGATATCTTCTTGTGTAGTATTGAGCTTTGTCATAAGACCTTCTGTATTTTCGTAAGTAGCTGATACAGCATTGATAAGCATATCTATGCTCTGTACTGCATCCATTGCCGCACCGATTTTCTGCGGTTCAACACTGATACAAGCAACCTTCTTGCCATCAACTGCCAAAGGAAGGTTCTTTGATTTGAAAGCAGTGATAGATTTTTCTGCAAGTTCGTTTGCAAGAGCTTTGTGCTCATCGCAACCAACAATTGCATTTGCCTTGTCAGGATCTGACATTGGATTGTCAAGAAGACCGATTTTTTCTTTCTGTTCAAGAACTCTTCTCAAGGATTCGTCTACATCTTCCATATTGAGTTCTCCATTTTTTGCAGCATTAAGAAGTGCATTGTAGCCTTCTTCGAAGTGCTCCATACTACCTCTTAAGAGTACAAGGTCACAACCTGCCTGAATAGCCATTACAGATGCAGGGCCTGTACCATACTTATCCTGAATAGCATGCATTCTCATAGCATCTGTTTCTACGATACCATCAAAGCCAAGCTTTTCTCTCAAATATCCTTTGATCATCTTAGCTGAAAGTGTTGCAGGATGCTCTGAATCAATACAATGTGTAAGAACATGACCTGTCATAACACCATTTACGCCATTTGCAAAGAGAGTCTTAAGTGGTGCGATATCTTCTGAATCAAGTGCATCGAAATCCTTGAATATTTCTGCTACGCCCTTATGAGCATCTGTTGCAACAGAACCATATCCCGGGAAGTGCTTAGCCATAGAAGCACAGCCACCATCCTGATAACCCTTCATCATAGCAAGTGCATGAGCGGTAACTCTCTCTACACTTTCGCCAAATGTAGCAGCCTTCATTGTCTGTCTGCCTTCGTATCTTAATACGTCGATGATAGGAGCCTGAACAAGGTTGATACCCATTGCTCTGAACTCTTCACCTGCCGCCTTTGCAATCTTGTATGTAAGCTCTTCGTCATTTGCAGCGCCAAAGGACATATGACCGCTGTAAGCAAGAGCACCTGCTCTGTTTACATCGTTTCTTGTACTTCCTTCCTGGTCTACTGCAATAAACAAAGGAATCTTCGCCATTGACTGGATTTCGTTAAGAAATTCTGCCATTTCCCCCGGTGAGAAATATCTGTTTGGCTCACCTACTACTTCACTGGCATTGTCAAATTCTGCATTAGGGCAGTATCTGATCATACCAACATGCTTTTCAATTACCCATGTCTTAAGATCTTCTGTGATCTCACCCTTCTGAAGAATAGGTACACAAAGCTGTCCAATTTTTTCTTCAAGAGTCATTTCTGAGATAAGTTTTTTTATATCCATTCCAAATCCCTCCATAGAATTTTTAATTTTTAAGATGACAAATCCTCAAAAATATTGTATAATACTTCTGAGGTGACTCATATATGTTAAATTATAAATCATTAAGCAAGAAATTGCAAGAGGAAATAGCAAATAATACCAAAGATACATTTCTTACTGCTAATGATGCCATAAGAAGAAACAATAAAAATTCCTCAGCATCTCTGTGGCGTCCGGAATATGTATGCGATATAGAGAGAATAATACATTCCCCTTACTATAACCGCTATACTGACAAGACACAGGTGTTTTCCTTTATGAAAAATGACGATATATCAAGACGTGCTCTTCATGTACAGCTTGTAAGCCGTATTGCAAAAAACATTGGAAGAATCCTTGGCTTAAACCTTGACCTTATAGAAGCAATCAGCCTTGGTCACGATATAGGTCATACCCCATTCGGACATACAGGAGAAACACTTCTTTCAAACCAATACAAAAAACGAACAGGAAGATATTTCTTCCATAATCTCCATTCGGTAAGAGTGCTTGATGAAATATTTAACTATAATTTAAGTCTGCAGACACTTGATGGGATACTTTGTCATAACGGCGAATTTGAAAAGCTGGAATATGTTCCATCAGGTCTTATGAGCTTTGATGAGTTTGACAAAATAGTAGAAAGCTGCTATACCTCACCTAAAGTAATTAACTCCCTTATCCCATCCACGCTTGAAGGGTGTGTAGTAAGAATAAGTGATATCATAGCATATATCGGCAAGGACCGTCAGGATGCTATCAAGACAGGTCTTATAGATTCGGAGGAAATATTCTCGGGAGATACCATCGGCAAATACAATGCGGAAATCATCAACAATCTTATTGTAAATATAATAGAAAACAGCTACGGCAAGGATAAGATATGTATGGATAAGGATGTATTCAGTGAGCTTAGAGCCGCAAAAGAAGAAAACTACCGCCTTATATATCACTCATCACAGGTGGCAGGATATACCAAGAGAGTACTTGAGCCAATGTTTGAAGCTATGTATGGAGAGCTTCTTGATATGGTTAAATCGGGAAATAAGGATTCTGTAATTTATACACATCACATTGATTATATCAACCAGAGAGGTAAGCATTACAGAAAGGACGATTACTCAAAAACTGATCCTGACCGTATTGTAACAGACTTCATCGCAAGTATGACAGACGATTATTTCATCGATCTATATCATTATCTATTCCCTGATAAAGAAAAAATCACATATACTTCGTATTTTGATTAAAAAATGAATAAATATATTCCATTAAATAAACACTAACCAAAAAAAGGTTGGTGTTTTATTTTGTTTTTGAAAAACTATATTGAAATCATGGATGTGTGTGCAAGAGAAATTCTTGACTCTCGTGGCAACCCTACAGTTGAGGCAGAAGTAATAGTCACAGGCGGTATAAAGGGTGTGGCGGCAGTGCCTTCAGGTGCATCTACAGGTGCATATGAAGCAGTGGAATTAAGAGACAACGACGAAAGATATATGGGAAAAGGTGTCCTTAATGCAGTAAGTAATATAAACAACATAATACGAATGAATCTTATAGGAAAAAATGCACTCAATCAGAGAGAAATAGACTATACAATGATATCTCTGGACTCCACTCCAAACAAGGAAAATCTGGGTGCCAATGCAATACTTGCAGTATCTCTCGCTTGTGCAAAGGCTGCGGCAAATGCACTGAGTATTCCATTGTATCAATATCTTGGTGGAGTAAATGCTCATACCTTGCCTGTGCCTATGATGAACATCTTAAACGGTGGTGCACACGCTGATAACAATGTGGATATACAGGAGTTTATGATAATGCCTGTATCCGCAAAGGGATTTACCGAAGGACTAAAAAGATGCGCAGAAGTATATCACAGCCTCAAAGCTATTCTGAAAGAAGAAGGATTCTCTACTTCTATCGGCGACGAGGGAGGCTTTGCGCCAAATCTCAAATCAGATGAGGATGCTATCATATATATATTGAAAGCCATAGAAAAAGCAGGCTATAAACCACTGGATGACTTCCGTCTTGCAATAGATGCGGCGGCTACAGAATGGGTAGACGGAGAAAACTACCTTCTGCCAAAGCAAAACAAAAAAATGTCCAAACATGAGCTTATATCTTACTGGGAAAGTCTTTGTGACAAATACCCTATAATATCTCTCGAGGATCCACTTGGAGAAGATGACTGGGACGGCTGGAAAATCATCACCGAAAGACTTGGCAAGAAGGTACAGCTTGTTGGAGATGATCTTTTTGTCACAAATCCCAAAAGGCTAAAAAAGGGACTGGAATTTCACATTGCAAATTCTATCCTCATTAAGCTGAATCAGATAGGTACTCTCACGGAAACCATAGATGCTATAAATATCGCAAAAGAGCACAACTACACTGCTATCATATCCCACCGTTCGGGAGAAACAGAGGACACTACCATTGCGGATCTTTGTGTTGCAATGAATGCAGGTCAGATAAAGACCGGTGCGCCTGCCAGATCTGACAGAATCGCAAAATACAATCGCCTCTTAAAAATCGAAGATGAAGTATCCTACCCTGTATATCACGGCATAAAGAGCTTCTATAATATCAAAAGATAAATTTGGTGAATTTTTAGTGAAATATATTGAAAATTTTTACAAAAGTATATATAATAGTTTTATTGACAATTTAAGAAAGGCGGAAAACAAATGACAAATGAAACAAAAAGACCCATTGCTACAATCACAATGGAAGACGGAAAGGTAATGAAAATCGAGCTATATCCCGATGACGCTCCCGTCACTGTGGAAAACTTCATAAATCTTGCAAGTGAAGGCTTCTATGACGGACTTACATTCCACAGAATTATCGAAGGATTTATGATTCAGGGCGGAGATCCCGAAGGCACAGGTATGGGCGGATCTGATGAAAACATCTACGGAGAGTTCCTTTCAAACGGATTTGACAATCCTATAAAGCACGAAAGAGGCGTAATATCCATGGCAAGAGCAATGGATCCTGACTCTGCTTCAAGTCAGTTTTTCATTATGCACGAAGATGCTCCTCATCTTGACGGAAACTATGCTGCATTCGGCAAGGTGTTTGAAGGTATAGAAGCTGTAGACGAAATTGCAACCGTTGATACAGATATGAGGGATATGCCGGTAACACCTGTTGTTATTGAATCAATTACAATCGATTATATAGACTGATACAAGGCAGAGCTGTAAGGAGATATATATTATGAAAAAATCAAAAATTTTAGTTTCACTTATTCTTTGCATTGTTATGATGTTTTCACTATGTTCATGTGCCAAAAAGACTCCTGTTGCAGAGATTTCCATGGCAGATGGTACAGTGATATATGCTGAGCTCTACCCTGAAATTGCACCTATTACCGTAGAAAACTTCATAAATCTTGCAAATGATGGATTTTATGACGGAATAACAGTACACAGAGTTGTACCGGGGTTTGTAATTCAGGCAGGTGATCCTGAAGGCACAGGTATGGGTGGCTCAGGCAAAAATATCAAAGGTGAATTCTCAGCAAACGGCGTAGAAAACAATCTTTCTCACAAAAGAGGGGTTCTTTCTATGGCAAGACGTGGGGACGACTTTGATTCTGCTACAAGCCAGTTCTTTATTGTGTTGGAGGACAGTGATTTTCTGGATGGAAACTATGCTGCTTTCGGTATGGTCACAGAAGGTATGAATACAGTTGACAAAATTGCAACTGTTACCACCGACAATAACGACAAACCCCTTGAAGATGTGGTTATCAAAAACATCAGAATAACATACAAGGATTAAACTTGCACAAAAAACTATGTATTTTTTATGAAAAATATGATAAATTTGTTATAAAATGTTATATTTTTAACAAAACTATTGCATATTTCTTCATTTTATAGTAGAATGGTTACAATCGATATTTTATAATATTAGGAGGAAATTATTATGGCAGTAAAAGTTGCAATTAATGGTTTTGGTCGTATCGGCCGTTTGGCTTTCCGCCAGATGTTCGGTGCAGAAGGTTATGAAGTTGTTGCTATCAACGACCTCACAAGCCCAAAGGTTCTTGCTCACCTTCTCAAGTATGATTCAGCTCAGGGCAGATATGCTCTTTGCGATACTGTAAAGGCTGGCGAAGACTCAATCACAGTTGACGGCAAAGAAATCAAAATCTATGCTGAAAAAGACGCTAAGGATCTTCCTTGGGGTAAGCTTGATGTAGACGTTGTACTTGAATGTACAGGTTTCTACACATCAAAAGAAAAAGCTTCTGCTCACATCGAAGCAGGTGCTAAGAAGGTAGTTATTTCTGCTCCTGCAGGAAATGACCTTCCTACAATCGTTTACAATGTAAACCACACAAATCTTAAAGCTGAAGACACAGTTATCTCTGCTGCTTCATGTACAACAAACTGTTTGGCTCCTATGGCTAAGGCTCTTAACGACCTCGCTCCTATCCAGAGCGGTATCATGAGCACAATCCATGCTTACACAGGTGACCAGATGACTCTTGACGGCCCACAGAGAAAGGGTGACCTCAGAAGATCAAGAGCTGCTGCAGTTAACATTGTTCCTAACTCAACAGGTGCTGCTAAGGCTATCGGTCTTGTTATCCCAGAACTCAACGGCAAGCTCATCGGTTCTGCACAGAGAGTTCCAACACCAACAGGTTCTACAACAATCCTTGTTGCTGTTGTTAAGGGTAAAGTTACAGTTGATGAAATCAACGCTGCTATGAAGGCTGCTGCTAACGAATCTTACGGCTACAACGAAGACGAAATCGTTTCTTCAGACATCATCGGTATGAGATACGGTTCACTCTTTGATGCTACACAGACAATGGCTTCTTACATCGAAGAAAACGACACAACTCAGGTTCAGGTTGTTTCTTGGTATGACAACGAAAACTCATACACAAGCCAGATGGTAAGAACAATCAAATACTTTGCAGAACTTGCATAATTAAATATTTGATTACTTTAAGAGGGGATTTTTGATCCCCTCTTTTTTATTAAAAAATAAGGGACTGTAAAAAAACAAGTTTTTACAGTCCCTTGATTTTATATTCTTATTGATATATGTCTTTAATCAAAATATTTATCAATTACTACTTGTTGTGTATCAGGACGCCATTCCACATAGCATCCAAGCTGCTCTGCAATAAATCTTACCGGCAAATATGTTCTTGAGTCCTGTATAAATGCAGGAGCATCCATTGTAACAATGTTGCTTCCTATAATAGCCTCATTGCTGCCTACTGTCAAAACAATGGTACGCTTTACCTTTTTCATCTTTTCGTTGGTGGATTCAATAATTGTAACTGTACCGGTTGTTCCGTCCCAATAAACATCTATCCCAAGGTTTTCTGCCAGAAATCTTACAGGAAGCATTGTTCTGCCATTTGATATGATGGGAGAAACATCGTTTTCTACAGGCTTTTCATTTACAAGAGCTGTTTTTTCACCTATCTTAAGAACAAGCCGTATATCACTGTTTCTGGAATTGTAATGGAAGGTATGCTGCCCTGCAAGGTGTGCCCAGTTCTGTTCTACTTTTGCCTTAGACCAGTCCTCCTCACTGCCTGAGTAGTATACATCCTTCAGAGAATCACACATACGGAAGACACACATTCCCATTTTTTTGATACTTCTCGGAAGTTTCACTGTAGTAAGTGATGAACAGTACTCAAATGCAAAGTCATCAATCTCCTCCACACCATCAGCAATTGTAACAGTTCGTAGTGAAGTGCACACAAGAAATGCCATTTCACCGATTTTTTTAACATTTTCCGGAATTTTGATATCAGTAATTGCAGTAGATGAAAATGCTCTATCGCCAATTTCCACAAGCGTATGAGGAATTTCAATATTAGTTACATTTTTACATTCATAGAATGCACTTTTTCCAACCGTAGTAACGCCTTTTCTGATGATTATCTTTTTTATGTTATCCCTGCTGTCGCTCCATGGTGCTCTTTCCAGATCATAATCAAACATAGGTCCGTTACCATTGATGGTAAGCACACCTTCATCATCGAGTACCCATTTAAGATCTTCGCCACAAGCTCCGCCTGACAGTGCCATTACATTCGGCGCAAGTGAAACCATAATAATTAAACATAATGTAAGACTTAAAATGACTCTGAGTTTTTTCATAATATCTCCCCCTTATATATCAGTATACAACACAATATCATCAAACTCAATATAAATTTGCGATTTTATATTAATAAAACTTTATAAACGATATAAGATATTGACGAATGGGTATAATTGTGGCATAATACCTTTATTGACGTATAATAAGGAAGATGTTATGAAAAAACTTATCAGAATATTTTTGTGGATAATGGTTTTTGTGACAATGTCGACAATATTTTACTTTTCTCACCAACCTGCAAAGAAGTCATCTAAGACAAGTCATACAATTGCCAAAAAAATCGTAAACACAGTATCAAAAAACAAAACTCAAAAAGAAAAGAAAAAACTTGAAAAAAAGGTAAACGATACCTTAAGGACACTTGCACATTTCAGTCTGTATTTTATATTAGGACTGTTTCTCATGAGTGCTATGATTATGTCTTTTGGCCATAAAAAGTCCTTTGTGTACCTTTTTGTACTTAGTATGATTCTTATACTTATGTATGCATTAAGCGATGAATACCACCAAAGTTTCATCCCCGGAAGAAGTGCACAGCTTATTGATATAGTGGTGGATTTCGCAGGTTGCTTACTATCAAGCGGAATAATATTTGCAGTTTGTAATTTCAAGAAAAAATCTATATGATTAAATAAAAAAGTGCCCAAGAGCACATCAACCCCCTGCCCCCCAGTCTTGGGGGTAAATCGGTTCACTTTTTTGCGTGAAGCAAATTTCCGCCGAGGACCGCGGAAATTCCTATCACATAACAAAAAGCGGTGTAAAATAATTTTTACACCGCTTTTATTATTTCTAATCCAATGTGATTTCGAGTACGTTGTCATATCCCTTATGGAAGGATACCATTGTATTGATTGTCTTTCCATTTGCATTTACAGTCACATCATAATCACCGTA
>SVJM01000091.1 GCA_015068975.1 Oscillospiraceae bacterium
AGCTCGTGGTGACGATGTAAGGATAACAGATGCAGATTTAACGATAGTAAGGCAGTATAACCAACAGAAAAGATGCAGAAACTGTGGATATGAAACTACAGAAGATTTTGATTTCTGTCCGAAATGCGGAGAAAAACTATAAAAAAGAGGAGGCGAGAAGCGATGAATAGAACATATCTTTGTATTGATTTAAAAAGCTTTTATGCCTCCGTTGAATGTATGGATTTAGGCCTTGATCCGCTTACAACAAATCTTGTTGTTGCAGACGAATCACGAACCGAAAAAACCATTTGTCTTGCTGTAACACCAAGTCTTAAATCTTACGGCATCCCCGGAAGAGCAAGACTATTTGAAGTTATCCAAAAGGTTAAGTATGTCAATAATGAAAGAAAATATAAAGCACCAAACAGAACATTTACAGGGAAATCAAGTAATGCATTAGAACTTCAAAGTAATCCTGCACTTGAGCTTGACTATATTATTGCAAAGCCAAGAATGGCACGTTATATGGAATACTCAACAAGGATTTATGATGTGTACTTAAAGTATGTGTCTGCTGATGATATCCTTGTGTACTCAATTGATGAAGTCTTTATGGATATAACAGGGTATCTGAAGCCAAGCGGAAAAACACCGCATGACTTTGCGATGATGATTATTCGTGATGTATTAAAGAAGACAGGAATAACCGCAACAGCAGGTATAGGTACAAATATGTATCTTGCAAAAATTGCAATGGATATCACTGCGAAAAAGATGGCTCCCGATAAGGACGGTGTAAGAATTGCATCTCTTGATGAAATGGCTTACAGAAAAGAACTTTGGGAGCATAAACCATTAACGGATTTTTGGAGAGTCGGCAAAGGAATTTCAAAGAAACTTGAAGATAATCAAATGTATACGATGGGCGATGTTGCAAGAGCATCTACGACTGCCTTTGGAAGAAGCAGATTAAAGAAGCTGTTTGGTATAAACTCAAAAATGCTTGTAGACCATGCGTGGGGATATGAACCGACCACAATTGCAGAGGCGAAAGCATATACCCCTGAAACAAGGAGTATCAGTACAGGACAAGTTCTGCAGGAACCGTACACCTTTGAAAAAGCAAGAATTATTGTATGGGAAATGCTTGAACTTCTTGCACTTGATTTAGTCGAAAAAAGGCTTGTTACAGACCAGATTGTACTCACGATAGGTTATGATATAGAAAACCTGACAAATCCCGAAATAGCGAAATATTACAAGGGAGAAGTGAAAACAGATCCATATGGCAGAAAGATACCGAAACACGCACACGGTACTGCTCATACTTCAAGACAGACATCATCAACTAAGCTCATTATGGATACAACACTGAACCTCTATGATGAGATTGTTGATAAGAAGCTTCTCGTAAGGAGAGTAAACATTACGGCTTGTAATCTTGTGCCGGAGAGCAGTATTGAAAATAAACAAAGCTACGAACAATTGGATTTATTTACAGACTATGATGAGCTTATGATAAAACAAGAAAAGATAGAAAAAGCACTGCAAAAAGAGAGAAAAATTCAGGAAGCAATGCTTGATATAAAACAGAGATATGGCAAGAACGCCATACTCAAAGGCACTAACCTGCAGGAAGGTGCAACTACAATAGAACGCAATGAGTCTATCGGCGGGCATAAAGCTTAATTGTAATATGAAAATCTAATGCTGTGGAGACAATACAAATGACAAGTAGAGAAAAATCAGAATTTATTAAACGAATAAATTTAGCAAATAAAGAATGCTTTCGTATCCCTGAAGATTTACACCCTGAAAGCTGTGTCAGAGGCGTTTATGGTCTTTTTGCAGTAAGGAACAACGAAGAAATTCCGTTTTATATTGGTAAGTCAAACAACATATTTTTGAGAATGTTTTCAAAAAATTCTCATGTGTACTCCTACATGAGAGGAGTAAGAAAAACTGATGTTCATTATATGATAGAGCGTTATTTAAGCCAAAAATATATCATTGAAATAAGAATATTAAAAAAAGTGAAATATGTAGGAGATGCTTTTGAAAAAGATGCAAACAGACTGGCTTTTGCTGAATTAAAAGAACTTATAAAATATCAGAATATGGGTTTTTGTTTAGAGCAGCTTTCAGAGGCAGTAAAAGAAAAATATGAAAGAATAGAATGGGAATCAAAATATCTCATAAGTAGTGAGTGAGGAATAAAATGAACAATTTTCAGTATAACGACATATTGAATATGCCATATCCAAATCCGGAGATTGAAAAAGACTTTCCGGATAAGATACTTCGTGCTGCTCAGTTTGCCCCTTTTGCAGCCTTAACAGGATATGATGAAGCAGTAGAAGAAACCGCAAGACTGACGGATAGCAAGTTAGAGCTTGACGAATATCAAAAGGCAGAACTTAATGATAGGCTTCAATTTCTCAATAATTCAGAAGAGGATGAAGCTGTCAGCATAACATACTTTGTTCCTGACAAAAGAAAATCAGGCGGTGCATATATAACCAAGAAAGGTATTGTGCTAAAGATTAGAGACTATGA
>SVJM01000039.1 GCA_015068975.1 Oscillospiraceae bacterium
ACCCCCAAGATTGGGGGTAAGGGGGTTGATGTGCTAAAGCACTTTTTTATAATGCACTTTAGTGCAATTCATGAGCCGTAAGGCTCAATTCATGAAATCTGTGATTTCAATTCATGCCGAAGGCAATTCATTGCGGTCGCAAGACCGCCCATCGTCATCCTGAGCGGAGCTGTAGTGCTCGTCATCCTGAGCGAACGAATGTGAGTCGAAGGACGAAGGATCTATTAGAGATGTTTCCCTTCGGCTGTGCTCAGGGCAGGCTCGCTCCGCTGCGCTCAACATGACGAAATAAATCAGTGTTTACATGAGGGATGGTGGCTTTTGCACAAACAAAAGCCGGATGAGGTGTAGAATCCCACTGGAATTTATACCGGGAATAAACAAAATTTCACAAGGTGTTGTGGTGGGGGTATTTGCCTACCACAATGAAAAGTTTTTATTATAAAAAAACTCAAAAATATTATCTAAATTCATTGACTTTGTATTATTATTGGGTTATAATATTAGTATCTATCAATATGGTAAGTTTCAATAAAAAAGGAGATGGACTTATGAGAAAAGTATTGGCTGTATTTATGGCTGTAATGATGATTGTTACAACATTTTCAGGCATAATGACAGTATCAGCAGCTGATGTGACAACCACAACTATTGTTGAGATACCTCTCGGTAATCTGGATACCTCAACTAAGAAGGGCACATTGACTGCTACAGATTATGTAAAGAACGAATATACCTTCGCTCCTGTGTCCAACGGCAGCTGGGCAAACAATGTAGTTAATGGTACATCTGCAGATGCACAGACTATCAAGGCTACATATGCAGAGCCAAAGTACACATTTTCAACTGTGAACACATCTGATTTGTCAGCATACACAGGTATTGCTTCAGGACATAGTGCGAAGCTTTTGAAATTCACACAGACTGCAAACCACTATATGTTCCGTCTGAAGGATTTCTATGATGTTTCCAAGCTTCCTACAACAGGTAAGCTTAAGTTCTCTGTAGATGTATATCCTGCAGATGTTGTACCGGGCACCACAGAAAGCACAACTGCTACTTCTGTTAAATCCGGCACAGCTACACTTGCAGACGATTATTCTATGCGTATTGGTAATTCCAAAGGTTCGAGTGATTCATCCATACCAAAGACAACGGTAAAAGCAAATCAATGGAATACCGTTACATGTGAGGTTGCACTTCCGTTGGATACAGCTATAGATTCTGTAAGAATCGACGTATTTACAGGTATCAACAACCTTTCATCATACACCACACCATTCCCTGCTACAGTATTCTATGATAAATTGAAGATTGAATACATCGGCGAAGCAATCAGCGGTGGCGGTTCAACAGGTGGCGACGATAATACAGGCGACGATAATACAGGTGATGATAATACAGGCGGCGATAATACAGGCGGCGAAGTTGTCACAGTATGGGAAGAAGTTCTCAATATTCCTTTTGAAGGTAACTCCTGCGCCCCTGCACAGGCTATCAATATCTGGGGTACGCTCAAAGCAGGTGGTAATGCTGATGCTACACAATCCTATGTGACATACGCAGATGCAGGTATTTCCAAGCCAAATACAACAGAAGATTTTGGCACAGCGCTTATAAAGGCTGATGCGGCTATGGGAAAACAAGGTGCTTCTGTAAAGGGACTTGTGCAAGGAAGACTTAACAACTTCACAGATTTCACATTCGAAAAGGGAGCTAAATACAAATACTCTATCTGGGCATATCTTGCAAAGACCACAAATAACGGTGCAACAGATACTGCTTATATGACAATTCAGCCATATGTGGGTTCTAAAACATCGGGAATTGGTTCGAAAAAGGTGACACTTGCCAAAGGTCAGTGGCAGAAAATAGAATATGAAGTTGAAATCTCCGGCGACTATGAAGCTGCAGCCGAACAGACCTCAGGCTTCAGATTTTTCTTCGGTGCAACAGAAGGAACTAACTACCCTGAAATCATCTATATGGATAATGCAAGGGTAGAAAAAGAAGTTGAAAAGGTAATCGTTGCAGACAAAACTAAAGTATTCATCGGTTTTGAAGATGGTACACAGGCTCCTGCAACAACTATGAATTTCTGGGGTAAAGAATGGAGCGAAAAAGAAAATAAGGAAGTAAATACCGGTGCATTACATAAGGTAATCAACTGGGATGATGAAACAACTATTTCAAAACCAAACTCTACAGAAAATTTTGGTTCCAAACTTATTAAAGTAGACGGAAATTCAACAGTATCAACAAAGGGTATATACACAGGCCGTATCAATGATATCGATGCAGCAACAGTAGGCTTTACTGCAGGTAAGAAATACACATACTCTGCATGGATCCTTGCTGCTAAGACTACTACAGGTACAGCAAAGGTATGTATGTATTCATATTCTACAGGCGGTTTCGGAGCAGATGTGTTGACTACCGGTAAAGTTGAACTCAAAGAAGGGGAATGGAAGAAGATATCCGCATCTTTCGTTGCTACAGCTGACCAGGTAGGCAAAACTGCAGGTTTCCGTTTCCAGTTAGCTGAACTTGATACTACAAACTATGCTACACTTCTTTATATAGATAATGTTACCATCGTAGAAAGCGATGATACATCTGCATCATACGATCTTACTGTTACATCAGCCGGCAATGGTACAGTAACAGGCTCAGGTACATACAAAGAAGGAGAAACAGCTACTCTTACAGCAACTCCTGATGCAGGATATGTATTTGCAGGCTGGTACAATGATGCAACACTTCTCTCAAAAGAAAATCCTTATAATTATACAGTAGATGGCAAGATAGCTACTATTACAGGTAAGTTTGAAAAGCTTGTTCCAAACACAGGCGACAACTGGAAAACAATCGATGCAGTAGACTTCGAAGATGCTACTACAGCAGAAGATGCAGTTGCAAGCTCAGGTACTACATCAAATGGCCTTGCATACAAGATGTCTGCTCTTGACGGTGGCAATGATATCGTGGTAGCTTCTGCAATTACTACAGAACAGAATGCAGCTATCGGCACTTCTTCAAACAAAGTATACAAGTTTGAAAGAGTAAGCGGAACTGAATCTGCAGGTATGATGCGACTGTCAAACTTCTTCAGTCTTTCAGATCTTTCTGTAGGTGACATCGTAAGAGTATCCTTTAAGGTATATCCTACAAACCTTTCTGTTCCTGAAGGTGCATCAGACAAGACTGCAGGATTCAATGCTTTCTATTCAGTAAGCGGAAAGTACGGTTCAAGCTCTGCAGTGAAAAAGTCAGATTCTACAGGAAACAGATATCTTAAGGTAAATCAGTGGAACGAAATCGGTTTCACTACAACCATCACACAGGAAATGCTCGACGCATCAACTGCAGGTGCTTTGAGATTTGGTGCGGTGAAAAATGCTGCTTATGCACAGACATTGTATATGGATGATTTCAAGGCAGAAGTATATGAAAACAAGCCTGCAGCAGATATGCTCAACTTCGTAGAAAACTTCGAAAAAGATTATCCTGTAGCAAGCATTACAACAAATTCAGCAGATGCTCCTTATGCTACAATGAATTTTGCAAGAAGAGATGCAGATGGCTCAACATCCCAGTATACAAGATTCAATAAATTTGGTACAGGTGTTGGTACTGCAAGCTCACCAATCGTTGTGAATGCTGCAGACCTTTCAGGAGTTGTGGCACACAGTGGTACAACTGCTGTTAAATGGGCAGGAAGATTCAGTGCCAATGGTGGTGCTAAGATAGAAGATATCTTCATGGGAAGATTTGACAAGGAAGATATCGGCAGAAAGATAAAAGTTTCTGTATGGGTATATGCAGACAAATCTTCAGGTGCTTATAAGCTCAAATGGGATGAAGCAAAAGGTGATTATGTAGAAACAACTAAAATTGACGAAACCCTTAAATATTCAGAAGCAGAGCTTGCGGATCTTGAAAAAACCGTTATTTGTATTTCATTGGCAGGTCCTAACGATAACATTTATCAGTACAGATCAGGTAATTACAATCTCAAAAAGTATGAAATCAACTGGAATGAATGGACAAAGATTTCTACAGAGCTTGTGATTTCAGAAGATGTTCTTGATAATGGTATCACAGATCAGAAAGCAAAGAACCCACTTATCTCTGCTATCAGAATCGACCAGCAGGGTGCAACAGGTGAAGCTGATCAGGCTGTCATCGATACATTCTACATTGATGATATCACAATAGAAGAAGCGAAATTTGAAGTATCCGGTGCTGTTGGTTCTCACATGGTTTACCAGAAGGGCAGACCAATCAGAGTATGGGGTACAAATGCAGATGTTGGCGAAGAGGTAACTGTTAAATTTAACGGTGTAACAAAAACTGCTACAACAGATGCAGACGAAAACTGGATGGTAGAATTCGATAAGATCGATACATACACAAGAGATCTTACAATCGATGTAACATGTCCGGGCGAAGCGGATATCAAGTTTGAAGATGTATCCATCGGTGAAGTAATCCTCGCTTCAGGTCAGTCCAATATGGAATGGAACTTAAGAAAGGTATATGAAGCAGAAGATATCATCGCAGATGCTGAAACAAACGAAAATATCAGTATCCTTTCATTTGAACCAACTGCTACTACAAGAGGTTCTTATGAAGTGCTTAAGTCCCCTAAGGGTGCTTACTGGGCTAAGAAGGATGTTGCTACTGCAGAAATCTGTTCAGGTGTTGGTTATATCACAGCATACAACATTGCTAAGAAATATAACATCCCTGTAGCAGTTGTAGATGCTAACCTCAGCGGCTCCGCTATCAAAGCATGGTTAAGTGCAGAAACAATTGAAGCAAGAAAAGATGATGTTTATAAAGCTATTTATGAAGAAATGATCAATAAGTCATCATCCGTTTCTTCAGGCTCTATCTGGAAGGTTGTTCCTTCAGGAATGTATAATTCACTTCTTGCTCCACTTGATAACTACGAAATCGGTATTATGCTCTGGTATCAGGGATGCTCTGATTCAGGCAAAGCTGATCTTTACAACTATCAGCAGTATGATCTTATAAATTCCTGGAGAGAGCTCTTCGGTGCAGAAGATACACCATTCTACATCTGTCAGCTTGCACCATATTCAGGAAGCTATATGAATCTTCGTCAGGTACAGCTTGACACAGCAAAGAGAATGGACAATGTTCACCTTATTGTAACTGCAGACCTTGGTCCTACAGGTACTGAGGATGAAACAAGTAAGCTCTGGTCAGAAATGACTGACGGAAACGAAATCCATCCTGTAAGAAAGATTCCTGTAGCAGATAGAATTTGTCTTAACCTTTATGCTAACTACTTCGGTGAAGACATCCTTTATTCAGGTCCTGAATATATCAAGATGGAATCTAAGGAAGATCATGCAATACTTCACTTCAAGCACATTGGTTCAGGTATAGTTAAATCTGACGAATCCAAGGATATCACAGGCTTTGAAATCGGTTATAAAGCTGAGGGAAGCGAAGAGATTACATATATTGAGGCTACTGCAGAAATCCTTGCAGATAACACAATCAAGGTTTATGCAGATGGTGTTACAAACATTGTTGAAGTAAGATACTGTTGGGTAAACTGGGTTGTTCCTGAAGATGCTCTTACAAGCCTTGGCGGTAAGAAGCTTGGTAATACTCTCGGCGGTAACCTTACAAACGAAACAGGTATCCCTGTTGGTCCGTTCAGAGCAACACTTCCTGCTCCGACAATCTTCGCAGCAGAAACAGCTACAAATGCAACAGGACTTGACATTGATATCTCAGTTCGTAACAAAGGATACTCAGAAGCAAGCCCAAGACTTATTGTTGGTCTCTATGATGGCAACAGACTTGTAGGACTTAAGTCAGAAACAATTGACTTTAAGACAATTGATACAAAGAATCTTGAATTTAAGTTCTACACACTTGTATCAAACATCACAACAATCAAGGCATTCCTCTGGAATGATATGGGAACAATGATTCCTCTTACAGGAGTATATCCGATCGAAAGATAGTAATTTACTTTAAGCTTTCAGACCTCTCAACCTTCGGGTTGGGAGGTCATTTGATGTAATCACTTACCAAAAGGGACGGTCCCTTTTGGTATGCTGTAAGGGAGTTAATTATGAAAATCAGACTATCAGATCATTTTACTTACAAAAAATTAATACATTTTACTCTGCCTTCCATATTTATGATGATATTTACATCCATTTATGGTGTTGTGGACGGATATTTCGTATCAAATTATGCAGGGGTGACTCAGTTTGCCGCAGTAAATTTCATTATGCCGTTTCTTATGATACTTGTTACATTGATTTTTATATTTGTAATGAATGACAAGATATATCATATTTCTTAGACAAATACTTATATCCACCCTCCCCATTTAAATACGCCTGCACAACTTTCAATTTAATTTCATAACTTATTTTACCATGAAAAAACCGACCTCCCAATCGTTAGATTTTTGGTCTAACTTTTGGGGGTCGGTTCAATTTTACCAATATCATTAAGTTAAGCAATATATTTCCATCGTCATTCTGAGCGAAGCCGTAGGCAAAGTCGAAGAATCTTAAGCAAATGAGTGAGATCCTTCGATGCGCTTCGCTTACTCAGGATGACAAATTCTTAACTTAATGATATTGTCAATTTTACAGTCCCTGTCTGTTATTCATAAATTTCAGTTATTTCTTCTTCATCATCAAGTTCTTCTGCAAAAAGCTTTGCAAAGCTTCTTATATCAAAGAATACCATCAGATGAAACAGTCCTTTAAACACCGCAAAAAGCACATTGTATATGTCATCCTTAAGATACAGATACATACTGAGTGCATGCATAAGGCTTATTACCGATACAACAAATGACAAACTGCTTATTACATTGTATCCCACAGGTGCGGTGTTATTATCGTGGATTCTCTTTGATACCGAATTGAAAAAACGTATCAGAGATATGTGATACATAAGTCCTGTGACAATATAGACAATGACAATCACAAAGCTTGTGGAAACAAGCATCATTGATGGATTTTTCGCTGTCTGGGATACAAGTGTCAGAATGTATACAGATAAGCTCTCATCAGCGATATACAGGATATTTTTTGATATTTCATCCTTTCCCATTATGGCGCCCAACACTGCAAGTACACCAAATGCTGTAAACAAAAACAGCTTAAGTATATTTATGAAGGCATAAAGCTTTATGGGAACAAAGGCTATGTGAGGCGATCTGTCAAGATACACCATCCATACTGCAGGGACAATTAGTCCCATGGCTACCAATCCGTACACTAGTCCTGTTACAGAAATAAATATATCCGATGATGAAAAGTGACGGATCGTGTTGAGAACTCCCACCGGATAATATACAGTGGCAAAGAGTACAGCCATAAAAAATATAAAGCTCTTTATATGTCTGTAGAACTCTTCTCTGAATGGCGGAGAGGAGGGAGATGTCTCTGATGGTGTGTTTTTATTCTCATTTACAGTGACAGCGCCTTCGTTCTCAGGCATTCTTTCTCCACACTCAGGGCAAAATGTGGAATTGCTTTCTACTTTTATTCCGCATTTTCTGCAATGCATAGGTAAATTCTCCTTATAGATTTTAGAGCAAGTGTTCTCTCATATATTCATCACTAAAGGATGAAAGATACTTAGGTGCCACATCAAATACTGTCTTGCATCCACTCATACCTTCTTTGTTCATCTTATATGCTGCTCTTGCATAGCATACAAGCACACTTGATGTAAACTCAGGATTTGAGTCAAGCTTAAGACTGTATTCTATGATGTGGGTGTTTTCTTTATTTTTGCCTGTATTTCCGCATCTGATTACAAATCCGCCATGAGGGATACCCATATGGTTTGCCTTTAATTCTTCCATAGAAATGAAATTGACAGTTGTATCATAATCAGCAAAGTAGTTTGGCATGGTTTTGATTTCGTTTTCGATTCTTTCCTTGTCAGCGCCATCTTCCACTACTACAAAGCATTCTCTTGTGTGCTTTTCTCTTGTGGAAAGCTCAGGGTTTTCGCCATTTCTTACCTTTATGAGAGCATCCTCTACAGGTATGGTATACTGTCTTGCATCTACTACGCCTTGGATTCTTCTTATAGCATCAGAGTGTCCCTGACTTACGCCCTTACCCCAGAAGGTGTAGTCAGAGCCTTCGGGAAGGATAGCGTTTCCATAAAGACGGTTAAGAGAAAACATTCCAGGATCCCAGCCTACAGAAATAAGTGCGATTTTTCCACCTTCTTTTGCGGATTTATCAACATTTGCAAAGTGCTCGGGAATCTTCGCGTGAGTGTCAAAGCTGTCTACCACATTGAAGTGTTCTCCAAGGTACGGGGTCTGCTTTGGAAGATCTGTTGCACTGCCGCCGCAGATAATTACCACATCTATATTGTCCTTATGATCAAGAATATCGTTTATTGAATATGCCTTTGTCTCAGGAAAAACTGTCACAAGGTCCTGTGGGTTTCTTCTCGAGAATACGCCGTATAGTTCCATATCGGGATTCTGATGAATGGCACATTCAACACCCTTACCCAGATTTCCGTATCCTGCAATAGCTATTTTAATTTTCATATAACACAACTCCTTATATTTATATCCAAGTGATATTTTATCACACAAAAACGGATGTTTGCAACTGCTTTTTATTTAAAATACCTAAATTCTTACTTGTTATACAAAAATTTTTGTGGTAGAATGAGGTTGCAAAGCAAACTCATTGAATTGCCTTACGGCGTGAATTGAAATTTTATAATCAATTGAGAATTGAAAATGTATAATGGAAAATTAATGAAGAAAATCGCATTGCGATTTTCCACTATAATTTTCAACTTTTAAATTTTCAATTTTTCACTAAATTGCTTACTGATTTTAGATTGAAAATGTATAATGGAAAATTAATGAAGAAAATCGCATTGCGATTTTCCACCATAATTTTCAACTTTTAATTTTCAATTTTCCACTAAATTGTTTGCTGATTTTAGAATGTGAATATATCCTGAAAGGTGATGTGTTATGGTATTAAATAAGGTAACAACCAGTGAGCAAATGAACAATATTCATAGATTGTATCTGGAAGCATTTCCCCAGGTGGAGAGAAAGCCCTTTGATGAAATGGTTAAGAAAGCACAAGAGGGGAAGCTGGAATTTGTGGCTATAGAAGAGGATAATGGAGAATTTATAGGACTTGGTATAAGTATTTTGTATGATAAATATGCACTTCTTGATTATTTTGCAATAGAAAAGGCAAAAAGAGGTATGGGATATGGCAGAAAGGCTCTTATGAGCTTTAAGGAGAGATACTCAGACAGACTTTTTCTTCTGGAAATAGAAAGCACTTTTGATGAGTGTGACAACCTTCAGGACAGATTGAGAAGAAAGGACTTTTATTTAAGCTGTGGCATGGTGTGTATGCCGTATATTGTAAACTTCCTCGGTACTCTTATGGAGGTTCTTACCTTCGGCGAAAGTATTACTTATGAGGAGCATAAGAGTATATATTCAAATTCATTTGATGGTGATATAGCTAAGAGAATCAGTTTCGATAGATTCTTATAGGAAAAAGGGGTTGTAGTAAAAAGGTTCGGTGTAGAACCGAACCTTGCAAATTGTGTCAAATATGAATAAAATATATGTAGGGGACAGGTTCCATCCTGTCCCGAAAAAATCATTTTGTTAAAGTCCCCCTCACGTCATTCTGGTCGAAGCTGAAGAACTTGTGTGGGGTGTTTATTTTTTATTCTTCAAATGTTCGTGTTATCCAGTCGGAAGAAAGCTTAGCCCACTGTCTTACTTCCTTTATATCATCGGTAATTCTGTCTCCCATTCCAAGACCGTGACGTCCATTAGGGAATATGTGCATTTCACATGAAACATTGTTTTCTTTAAGCTTATCTGCAAAAAACAGGGCATTTTTTACATTCACAACCGGATCCTCGAATGTATGCCATATAAAGCATGGGGGAGTATCAGCTGTGACCTTTTTTTCCAGACTATAGTCGGCTTTTAAGTCTTCGTAGCTATCTCCAAGGAGATTTTTGCCTGCGCCTACGTGTCCGTATCCTTCCTCCACATTGGTGAGTGCATAACAAAGAATACCACCGTTTACCTTTGCACTCATTTTGTCTATTTCGTCACCTGTTACAGTGCACACATCATCCATAGTAAGAGTCATTGCACAAAGGTGACCTCCTGCAGAAAATCCAAGAGTAATGATTTTGTCAGGGTCCACATTCCATTTCTTTGCATTGTATCTTACAATCTTGATTGCTCTTTGTGCATCAATAAGCGGTGCAGGGTATCTGTTGGGACTTACTCTGTATTCTACTACAAAAGCGTGAAATCCCATAGAGTAATAATACTCTGCTATAGGCTCTGCTTCGTGACGTGCTCTGTTTACGTATCCACCACCGGGAAAAACAATCACCGCAGGTAAAGGCTTGTCTGTTTCTCTTATAAATGCAGTCATCATATTTGGTGTTTCCGCTTCTTCATTAAAATACGGAATATCATTTTCCCACAGTTTGATAGTCATATTATCATATCCTTTCTTTTACCGATACTTCACCGGAAGATATTTTTATTGTGTCATTGTCTTTTGTTATAATGATTGCGAAATCATCGTCTATTCCCGTACATACGCCCTCATCAATTATTTCGTCGCATTGTATTATATTGACGGGTTTACCGCTAAGTAAATTCCTTTTGCGATAGATTTCCAGATGAGGTTTTTTGGAAATGTTTTTATATAGGTTAAAGAAATTATCTATTACTTCTTCAATAATCTTTTCTTTTATGTTTTCATCATCTTTTTCAAGAATATATCCTGCGATGTTCTTTATTTCATCAGGAAATGGGGTATCAGGCTTTGAGATGTTTATGCCGATTCCCAGAATTGCATATTCAAGAGTATGACAATCTCTGAAGCTTCCCTCACAAAGTATACCGCAGACCTTTTTTTCGTTCATATAAATATCATTTACCCACTTTATGAGAGTGGACTTGCCTGTGACATTTTCTATTGCCTGTGATACTGCCACAGCAGCCGCAGTAGTGATAAGAAGGATACTTTCGGCATCTGTTTCAGGCTTAAGTATGATACTCATATATATACCTGTACCTGACGGAGAATAAAACTTCCTCCCCAGTCTGCCTCTTCCCATAGTCTGTCTTTTGGCTATTACAACAGTTCCTTCATCCATACCTTCTTTTGCAAGGTTTTTTGCATAGGTATTTGTGGAATCCACTTCTTCAAGGGATATTATATTGATTTTTGGATTCTTAAAGTTCATGGCATCTTCCTTGATTATTTTACATCATTATACGAGGGCATTGCATTGATTGCACCTCTTCTTTGTATACAGTATGAAGCAACCTTGTTTGCAAAGTCAGCATATTCTTTTGCCTTTTCAAGTGTTATATCCTTTGGAGTAAGACCGTCATTTGTCATTTTGAAGAGAAATCCTCCCATAAATGAATCCCCGGCACCTGTAGTATCTACTACCTTTTCGCAAGGTGCAGGAAGGGACTTTATCTGTCCGTCTTTTGTTGCAATAAGTGCTCCCTCTTTTCCAAGAGTTACTATTACCACACTGATACCCTTTGTAAGAAGATGCTTTGCAGCTTCCTCAGGCTCGGAATATGGTGTGAGAAGGTTTGTTTCTTCATCAGAAATTTTGATAATATCCACCTTGTCAAGGATTTCCTGCATCCCCTTTTTTGCTCTGTCTTCTCCTCCCCAAAGCATCGCACGATAGTTTGGATCATATGATACTGTGATGTTATTCTTCTTTGCAGTATCAATAGCAAAGAGTGTAGCGGATTTTGCAGGTTCGTCTGTAAGTGACAGTGAGCCAACGTGCAAAACACTGCTGTTTTTTATAATATCTGTATTTACTTCGTCAAAAGATAGCTGTGTGTCCGCTCCCGGCTTTCTTGCAAATGAAAAGCTTCTTTCACCGTTTTTTAGTGATACAAAGGCAAGTGTTGTAAAGAAATTTTCATCAGATATAAGACCTTCAGTATCAATAGAATGTTCAATAAGAGTTTCTCTTAAGAATTCTCCATGCATATCTTTGCCGATTTTTCCTAAGAATGCCGCATTTCCGCCAAGGGATGATATAGCTGCGAGTACATTTGCAGGTGCTCCGCCCGGGTTTTGCTCAAACACATTCATTCCGTTTTCTGATTTGCCTATTGTTGTAAAATCTATAAGGATTTCTCCAAGTGCACATACGTTGTATTTTTTCATATAAATTCACCTTTCAAAAGTTATTTTTTTCCAAGCTCTATAGTTTTTTTGTATGATGCTTCCACAGCCTCTATTATTCCTGCTCTGAAGCCATTATCCTCAAGCTTTTTTACACCTTCAATTGTGCTACCACCGGGAGAGCATACATTGTCTTTTAATACTCCCGGGTGTTTGCCTGATTTCTCAAGCAGCTCTGCTGCACCCATAAGGGTACGTGCCGCATAAAGAATAGCCTTATCCCTTGGAAGTCCTGAGAGTACACCACCGTCTGCAAGTGCTTCCATAAACATATAGCAAAATGCAGGACCGCAGCCTGATACAGCACTTGCGGCATCTATAAGCTTTTCATCAATTTTATCTATCAGCCCTGCGTTTTTCATGGAATCATTGAAGAGTTTTTCCTGAGATTCAGTTACCAATTCGTTTGTTGAATAAAGGATTACGCCCTTGTTTACTTCTACCGGTGTATTTGGCATTATTCTTATAACAGGGTACTTCTTTCCAAGCATAGCTTCAATGGATTCTATGCTTACGCCTGCAGCCATTGATACGATCATACAATCTGCTTTTCTGCTGTTTAATACATCTCTGATTTCTTCTGTCATACCTTTAAGCATCTGCGGTTTCACACCGAAGAATATTACATCAGCTTCGTTGGCAATTGTCTGATTGTCAGATACCTTACCACCGGTTAATTTTGAAAGCTCCTGAGCTTTCTCTGTGAATTTGTCTGCAAAAAGCATATCCTTGATGCCTGTGGAATTAATCGCCTTTATTATGGCACCTGCCATATTGCCTGTGCCTATAAATCCGAATGTTGCCATCATAAACCCTTCTTTCTATCTGATATTTCCGTTACCTTTGATAATATATTTATAAGTAGTAAGCTCCTTAAGTCCCATAGGTCCTCTTGCATGAAGCTTCTGAGTAGAAATCCCCATTTCACATCCAAGACCAAACTCGCCGCCGTCTGTGAAACGTGTGGATGCATTTACATATACACTTGAAGAATCTATCAGACGTGTAAACTTTCTTGAGGATACGGGATCCTGAGTGATGATTGCCTCTGAGTGAGATGTGGAGTGAGTGTTGATATGCTCTATGGCAGATTCTACACCATCCACAATTTTTACTGCAAGAATATAGTCCAGAAATTCTGTATCAAAGTCTTCTTCATTTGCTCTTCTTCCGCCGATTATTTTAACAGCCTTTTCACAAAGTCTGAGTTCTACCGGATCAAGATTGTTTTTGATTCTTTTGTCTACAAGAACATCCTTTACCATTGGGAGAAGCTTGTCAGCGATTTGTTCATCTATGAGTAGCACTTCTGCTGCATTACAAACTGATGGACGTGAAGTCTTGGCGTTTTCTATGATTTTTACTGCAGTGTTTAGATCTGCAGTCTTTTCTGCATATATATGACATATACCTGTTCCTGTATGGATACAGGGGACAGTGGCATTTTTTACACATGCATTTATAAGTCCTGCACCGCCTCTTGGGATAAGTATATCTATAAAGCCATTTGCCACCATCATTTCATTGGCGCTTTCTCTGGATGTATCCTGAATAAGGTTTATTACATCCTCGCATATGTTGGCTTCTCTTAAGCCCTCCTTCATTGCATTTACAATTTCATTTGATGATTCGAAGGCTTCCTTTCCCCCTCTTAATACACATGCATTTCCGCTCATTACACAAAGTGCCGCCGCATCAGAGGTTACATTTGGTCTGGATTCGTAGATGATACCTACCACACCCATAGGTACACTGACCTTTCTTATGAGAAGCCCGTCGTCACGTAGATTTTCTTCAAGGACTTTTCCTACAGGGTCGGGTAGCATTGATACATTTATGATGCCATCTGCCATAGCCTTGATTCTTTCTTTTGTGAGCTTAAGACGGTCTATCATCACATCAGATATTACACCCTTTGCTTTTTCTATATCCAGGGCATTTTTCTTAAGTATATTGTCGGTGTTTCTTATAAGTGCATCTGCCATAAATTGAAGCGCTTCTCTCTTTTGAGCTTCTGTAAGGGTAATCATATTTTTTGATGCGTTTTTTGCTTTTATAAGTATTTCCTTTGTTGTAATCACATTATCACCTTCAGTTTGATTTCTTCACAAATTTTGTTCCGGTCTGTTTCCCTTCAAGGATATTATATAGGATATCAGGATTATCGCCTGAACAGATGATCATATCACATCCGCTTTTTGTAGCGATTTCGGCTGCTTTGATCTTGGTTATCATACCGCCTGAGCCAAGACGTGAGCCGGGAGTACCTGCAATGGAACGGATATAGTCGTCGATTTCTTCCACCACAGGAATAAGTGTTGCATTTTCGTCCTTTCTTGGATCAGATGTATAAAGGCCCGATATATCCGAAAGAATTACAAGAAGCTCAGCTTTTATACTTTCTGCTACGATTGCCGCAAGGGTATCATTGTCGCCGATTTCAAGCTCGTCTGTAGAAACGGTGTCGTTTTCGTTGATGACAGGTAGTACATCAAGCTCAAGAAGTCTGAAAATAGTGTTTTTAAAATTTGTATGGCTTTTTTCGTTTGTTACGTCATAGTTTGTAAGAAGGATCTGTGAAACTGTATGGTTGTACTCGGAAAAAAGCTTATCGTATGTATACATAAGCTCACACTGACCTACAGATGCCGCCGCCTGACGGGTAGCTATATCTGTTGGTTTTTCTTTTAAGTTAAGCTTGCCTGCACCCATACCGATTGCGCCTGATGATACCAGTATCACTTCGTGACCTGAGTTTTTTATATCACTAAGCACCTTGCACAGCTCCTCCACACGGCGAATGTTCAATCTGCCTGTAGAATGTGCCAGTGTGCTTGTGCCAACTTTTATGACGATTCTCATATGTAAACCCTCCATTATATCTATGTAAAAGTATATTACACAAAAAATAAGACCTTTTCCTATTAATATACACCAAAACCCGAAGATAGTCAAATATTTAATTGCAAAAGATACTCCTTTCTGTTAAAATAAACTCTTGAAAGGGGTGAGGGTATTTGAAAATATATTTTCCCGATTATTATAAAGACTTTGAATGTATAAAGGATAAGTGTAAACATTCCTGTTGTATAGGGTGGGAGATTGATATAGACAATGCTTCTCTTTCTTATTATGAAAGTGTGGGCGGAGACTTCGGAAAAAAGCTCAGGGATAATATTTCCCTTAAAGACACACCCCACTTCATACTTGATAAGGATGAAAGGTGTCCCTTTTTAAATTCATCCAATCTGTGTGATATATACATACACTGTGGCAGGGAGCACCTTTGTGAAATCTGCTCCAATCACCCAAGGTTTGTAAATGTTTTTTCCGATAGGGAAGAATGGGGACTCGGAATGTGTTGCGAGGCAGCGGCACATATTATACTTAATCACAAATCCCCGGTCAGAATGATTTGTGAAATACCTGACGATACAGAAACTGAAGATATTATAAAGATAAGACAAAGTATTATTAATGTGCTTCAGATGAGAAACAAAAGTATAAAGGAAAGGTTTGGTATTCTGTCTGAAGAATATCACATTGATTTTTCTGAACATAAATTTGAATATTGGAAGGAAGTTTTTTTAAATCTTGAAATACTGGATAATGAATGGGAAAGTATTCTGAGCAAAGATGCAACACCTGATTATAGCTGGATGTATAAAGAAGAGTATCAGTTGATGCTTGAACAACTGGCAGTATACTTTGTATTGCGATATATAAATAAGGAAAACCAGGACAATATTAAGGGATGGTTGTCTTTGAGCGGTCTGGGAGTATATATGATATCAGAGTTGTTTGCAAGAGAGGACAATAAAAGCGGGGAAGTATTTGAAGATCTCTGCAGAATGTATTCCTCAGAGATTGAATACTCACTTGATAATGTGGAGGAGCTTTTGTTTGAATTAGCATAAATAAAATAAAGGGGTTGAAAACAAGCGATTTTCAACCCCCAACATAATTATCATAACATATAATATATTGATTTGTAAATAAAAAGTTTTTATTTTTTATAAATTTCTCTGTTTTATACAAAAATCTTTATTTATTTTTTGGCAAAATGTCAATTGTAAATGGCATATTTCTGTGTTATATTAAAGATACAGAAAGGAAGGTACAGTCCAATGAGAAATTAAAAAAAGATACTTTAAAATGAAATAAGTCTTAAGGGAAAAGACAGGTGGATAGGAAACAGAGGAGCCGTTAAGAATACTGAGGATAAACGGCAAAAGCACGACGGTGATACGTATAATATAGATTTTGAGAGAGGATTAATAGATATAGATAAATTCCCTGAAGACAAAAATTCATAATTAAAGTTCATCAAATTCGCCTTTTGAAAAAACCGTGACAAAATCAAGCAGTTCTCGCTAGAGAAGCAAAATATGAAAAAGGGAAAGCGTTTTGGGAGACGAAAAAAATTCAGAAGGTAGACAAGGAAAGAGAGGATAACCAAATGATGTTAGATATCAAGAGTGAACAGAAGTGACCCTTGATTACAGTGTAAAGAAATTGTAATCAAGGGTCACTTCTCTTTTTGTGTCTATTGAGTTTTTTTTGGTTTTTTTCTCATAAGTCCGTAAATGAGTATTCCCAGAAGTGGAAATATCATTGCACATAGCATACCCAGCTTCATTGCCGCCTGTTCGCCGGTAAGATTCATTGATGAAGCAATCCCGATGACTACAGGATTGTTTATTGCGAAGTCTGTGATGATGCCCACAAGCTGAGGACCTACCGAGGCACCAAGGTCGCCGGCTGATGCCATCAGTGCAAATATAAATACACCGCCCTGAGGAAATCTCTCAGAAGCAATCACCAGATTTCCGGGCCACAGCATTGATGTGGAAAGACCTGTCAGAGCACATGCCATAAGTCCCAAAATGGGATAAGGAGACAATGCACAGACAAGATAGCACAAAGTGGCTGAGCATATTCCTGTAAAAACAACTTTTTCTATATTTTTGCCGTATTTTGCATAGAGTGTTCTTCCAAGTCCCAGCATCAGTGCAAATCCTGCAACACCTATTATGTCTCCAAGAGTCTTCGGAATATTAAGTGCCTGTTCAAGGTATCCCGAGCTCCACTGAGCCATAGTACATTCGGCACTTCCGCCCAGAAACATAGCAAGTATACTGAGCCACAGGGCTTTGTTTTTTAATAGATGTATCGCTCCCGAAGTCTTTTCGGGAGTTTCCATTTTTGGGATATTGCACTTTGAAAAGAGAATAGCACTTGTAAGCGGTATAAGTGTAAATAAAAGTGCAAGATAATGCCAGTTCTCAGCTTTGAATACAAGCAAAAACAGTGTGCTTATAACTACCATACATACCACACCCCAGGCATATACAGAGTGCAGTTTGCTCATTTCTCTGTCGGGATCATCTGATGGAATAGAGTCTATTACAGGGCTTATAAGCACCTCTGCAAGTCCGCTTGCAGAAGAAAATATGATAGTGCCTATTGCAAGGCCAAGGTAAGGGATTTTTGGAAAAAACACAGGAAAAGCAGCATATATTACAAATCCTGATATAGCTATGTAGGGAATGGATTTCACGCATTTTGATATATTGAATTTGTGTGAAAAAAACGAGAATACAAGATCAACTATAAGCTGCGTAACAAAGTTTATCAGCACCAATAACCCCAGAAGTGTATGGGAAATGTCATATAAAGTACGAAATGAAAGAAACAGAACAGGTGACAGATTTCCCACCACTGCCATAGTTACATTGGCACTGTAGCATGCATATTTGAGTCGTTTTATATCGTTCATAAGTAATCCCCCTGAGGTAATTTGTTCCAAAGGAGAGTATAACACTTATTATTTGGATATGCAAGGGTGAAATTCCTCTGATAAAAAGAGTCATTGTAGATATGGATGCCTTATTTATCCGCGTGTGGTGATCTTTGACGGGTCGATGAAGGGCATCGACCCCTACATCGAAGACAAATGTTTGTTCGTAGCAAAAGTGCATATAAACAAAGAAAAACCGTTCAAAGTGTATTCTTATACATTTTGAACGGTTTTGTTATATGTTTGCTACGCAAACTCGATATATTTGTCTTACGACAAATTCGATATAATTTCTTTCAGAAATTGCGATATGATATGAATTCAAAAAAGCGTCGCTTTAGCGACATATCGCGCCGCAAGGCATATCGAGTGTGAAACACATATCGGGAATGCCGCAGGAATTCATATCACTGCCGAGTGTCCTTAAGGGCACTCGGCATATGAGAGATGGTTTTCTACATAAAAATATAAAATTAAATTTAAGAAATCAAATATTATTTTTCCCTTGCATTTTTGCGATACAGGAGTAAAACAGTTGCCGTGGGAAATAGGAAAAATATTCTGTAACGGACAAACAGAGACAAAGCTGTATGTGATACTGCGAAGTCGAATGTTTGTTCGTAGCAAAAGTGCATATAAACAAAGAAAACCAGCTCTTGTAGGAGAGCTGGTTTTCTACATAAAAATATAAAATTAAATTTAAGAAATCAAATATTATTTTTTCCTTGCACTTTTGCGATACAGGAGTAAAACAGTTGCCGTGGGAAATAGGAAAAATATTCTGTAACGGACAAACAGAGACAAAGCTGTATGTGATACTGCGAAGTCGAATGTTTGTTCGTAGCAAAAGTGCATATA
>SVJM01000040.1 GCA_015068975.1 Oscillospiraceae bacterium
CGGCAAAGAATATGCAAGACTTGTCAATATCACTTCCGAGGTTATCCGTTCTGTTCACCCTGATGCAAAGATTGTATGCAATATGGTGTCGCCCGCAATATTTGACTATATAAATGACTTTTTGGATAATGTTTCAAAAGAATATCTTAATGCATTTTCTTATCACATATATACAACAGTTCCTGAATTCCGCACAAAGGAAGCAACTTATGAAATAAGAAAAATACTTAAGAATAAAGGATTTGAAAATGTTGAGTTATGGCAGGGCGAATCAGGATATCCTTCATGGGCTTATGAAGGACACTGGCTTGTAAAAGAAGGCTGTGATGATGAAAGAGCACAGGCGGTATATCAGTTAAGAAGATATTTTATTGATGTATTTGACGGCGCTAAACTCAGTTCATTTTTCCAGATGGCGGATATGTGGGAAAAGCCTTACTCAAAAGCAACTGATGTAATAAATAAATGTGCAGCTCACGGAATACTCAACGGACTTACATATACACCCAAAAAATCATATGAAACTATAACTTACATTTCAACAATTTTTAGCGGGGACATAGTACCTACTGATGATTACTGTCTTTTAAACATTTCATCTGCCTCCCCCGTTGATTTAATTGGTTGTCAGAAAATGACATATTCAAAAAACAAAACGCCTCTTTATGCATATTATTACCCCTCGGATTTGTCAAAAAAAACAGAAATAACATTTAATGCCACATTAAGTATTCTGAAACCTCTTGAAAACCCTGTACTCATAGATCCCATGAACGGAGAAGTATACCGGGTAGAACAACCCGAATTTAGAAAAGGATTCGGATACAACTATACATTACCAATCAAAGACTATCCTTTGATTCTTACAGACAAAAAAACTTATGAAATAATATAAAAAATTTTTTCAGTTATTTAATCAGATTAAATATCAGGAGCGATAAAAATGATAAAAATCGGCAAAATAAAAACTCACTCATCCAAAGAATTAAACACATCATTTGTAAGCATAGGCTTTGAATGTGTGGACAGAGATCTTATAAATCCCGAAAAATGCTATGACGCAATTATGGAATGTGGTATCAAATATGCAAGATGCCAGACCGGATGGGCAAAGTGTGAAAAAGAAAAAGGGAAATACGATTTTTCCTGGCTTGACGAAATGGTTGACAATCTTATAAAAAGAGGTGTCACACCATGGTTTAATGTAGGCTACGGAAACCCTGTATATCAGACAGATGCACCAAACCCCACAGCAGTAGGATGTGTCCCTACCCTTTACGATGAAGAAACATTGAATGCATGGATAAATTATGTAAAAGAACTTGCTAAAAGATACAAAGGCAAGGTAACGGATTATGAGATATGGAACGAGCCTTCTCTCTCCCATTTCTGGCATCCGGGTGCACCATCAGGCAAAGAATATGCCCGACTTATAAAAATAACAGGAGAAACTATCAAAGAAATCAACCCAAATGCAAGAATCGGCGCCTGTATGGATTCCGGTGCAGGATTTAACTTCTTTCCTTTCGCAATTGATTTTTGCAGCAATATAACAAAAAATGATTTTGATTTCTTTTCTGTACATTCTTATACAAAGACACCTGAAACATTGAATTCAGTAAACAGATATTCATACTTAAGAAAAATATTTAATAACAACGGCTTGTCAGATATAAGATTCCGTCAGGGGGAAGCGGGTTATCCTGCATATATCCCGGAAGAAATGAAAGGATGCACATTTACACCTCCCAAAGGCAATACATCTGACAGACAGATGTGCACATGGATGTTAAGAAGATATTTTATCGACAAATCCTATGATATGGAGTTAAGCAGTTGGTATCAGATTGCAGATGCAAGCGAAAAGCCCTACCAGATGCTTAAAGAAATATGGACATCCCCACCTCATTACGGAATACTTGAAGGGAAAACATACAAAAAACGTCCTGCGTATTATGTGATGCAGAGAATTGCAGCTTTTTTTGAAGATGTTGAACCTGCAGATTATTATTCTTCGTTAAGAACAAATATCCCTGAACTTGAGATAAAACCAAAATCAGCACTCACATTCAAGAAAAACGGCTATCCGATTTATGCATTTTATATCACAGATTATGTGGCAGAAGAAAACGACTATAGCGGATGTAAACTTATGCTTGAAGCAAGTAAATATGATGTGGAAAAGCAAATTAAAAATCCTGTAATTGTAGATCTTATGACAGGAGAAGTCTTTGAGCCTGACGAAATCAGACCTGATGATATAATGCTTCGTATTCCGGACATTAAAATAACAGACTATCCTATAGTGGTATGTGACAAATCAATAATTGATATTACAGAAATCGGTCATTAGCAATAATGACCGATTTTTATAAGAGTAAGACACGCTTTATTTATATTCGACTTTTTCTGAATTCAGATGGTGAATACCCCATTTTTCTTTTAAAAAACTTACTGAATGAATACACATCATCAAAACCTGTAAGAGAAGCAATCTCGCTTATATTGTACTCATTATTCTCCAGAAGTTGAAGTACACATTCAATAATCAGGCGGCTTTTGTATTCCACAGGGCTATAGCCCGTTGTTTCCCTGAATATCTTACGAAAATGCGATTCACTCATCTTGCAAAGCTCAGATAAATTATTTATGTATATCTTTCTGAATTTATGTTCTTCGATATATCTTAAAGCAGGCTCAATTTTTGTACCATAATTTGTATCCTTAAGAAATAGTGAAATCAATTCCATCAGAGAAGCATTGGCTTTTATTTTCAGATAATGATTCTGACTGTTGTATCCGTCAATAATGTTTTGAATAAGCTTTGATGCCTGATTTACATTCGTTGTTTTTTTGGTTGGTGTCTGAGAAAACAAAATATATTCTCTCATACCGTTTTCTTCTTCAAAGTAGTCAAACTCTACCTGCATAAATTCACATTCACAATCATACACAGTATAACGATAATTAATCGTTTTTGGCAAATAAACAATTTCTCCTGCCGATACATCAATGTAGTCCCCTTCACACTCATAAGATATCCTTCCTTTTATGGGAAGAAGAAAAGAGGACCTGGGTCTGTCTTCAATATAAACCCTTTTGTTTACAGGTGTATACCTCATAGCAAAGACTCTGGATATAGCATATTCTTTTGTACTTTTGAGCATTCTGTCCATTACTATCACCTCTGGTTTTGATTATACATATTTAAAATAACTTGTCAACACAATAATCGAAAAAGGTAAATAATGATTATATTATCCATTTGATTTTGAACATAAAAATAATATAATTCGCTTAAATAACACAAAGGAGATGCAAATTATGACGGACTATAATATCGTACCAAAACCATGGACACCCATATCGGTAACAGAGGATGACAACGGAATAATTGTAAGTGTACTTGGAAGGACATACAACTTCGGAAATGAAATGTTCCCTGTGTCAATAACTGCAAACGGCGAAGAACTCCTATCCTCTCCTATCTCCCTTATCGGAGAGGACAATGGAGTTGCGCTAGATTGGATTCACAAGGAAACCTGGGTGCAAAATCAGTATGACGGAAGAATTACAATATGCTCGGCAATGGAATCAAGATTTGCCGTTATAAGCAGTTTTTGCGAGATAGACTATGATGGATATATGAAGTTTACAATCAAGCTTTCCACAAGAGGAATTCATGTAAGAAGTGGTTTTGACCGCACACCCGACAAAGAAAAAAGAATCATAAACAAATTGTGGCTGGATATACCACTAAAAAAGGATAAAGCAAAGCTATCACACAACGGAAGCTGGTATACAGGTACAGACAGCGGATTTACAAAGGAAGGAAACTTGTGCTTTAAGCCTGTAAATTGGTATGGATGTGAAAAATGCGGTCTGGGAGTATACTTTGACTCAGACGAAAATTGGCAAAGCATAGAAAAGAAAAAAGCAATAGAAATAATAGACAAAGATAATTCTTTTGTCATAAGACATCATTTACTTGATTTCCATCCGCGAAAATGGGATGTGGAAGAAAATATGATGTACAATGACAAAGAACTTGCAAACACAAGGAGCTACGGTCTGAACCTTACTCCTTTGACTTATGTGATGGGCATCCAGGCAACACCGACAAAGCCTTATGACGAGTCGATACTCAAAGAAAAAATGATACACATTGATTGCTTTGCAAGAATAGAAAGAGATTACCTTGAATTCTTTACAGATAAGGTAAGCGAAAGCAATCCTTTGAATGTATTGGAACACTTAAAAGAAAGCGGAGTCACTACAATAATTCTTCATCAATGCTGGAACAAAATCCAGGGATATTGGGAGCTTGGCAGGAAGGATTCACAAAGAATACAAACCCTCATCGACCTTATTCATAAGAATGGTATGAAGGTGCTTTTTTATTTCTGCAACACCATATCCACTCTGGCACCTGTAAGCGAAGAATACATCCTCAGAAACTCACATATCCGTCATAACGGCACACAGGAAATCTCCTTTTACAGAACACCTCCCCAGAGGACTTATCGAACCTGTGCAAATGGTCCCGATGTATTCAAAAATCTCACCGAGGGTATGAGCAGATTCTTGACAGAATATAATGCAGACGGAGTATATATAGACTCTGCGGACATACCCTGGGAATGCACAAATCATCTCCACGGATGCGGATATACAGATTCTTTCGGAATAAAGCATCCTACCTATCCTGTTCACACAATGAGAGAGGCTTTCAAAAAAATATATATAGAAATTCATGAAAAACTCGGAAAAACAATTCAACTGCATCCTTATAATGCTTTTATCCCATCTATACATACCTATTGCGACCTTTATTGGAACGGAGAACAGTTTGTATTCAAAAACGGGACAAACAGCGAAGGAATAATCAAATCCCTTGACGAAGGCTTTATGATGACGGAAATGCTTGGAAGAAACATAGGTACACCTTGTCAGCTTCTTGCATACAACCTTCCCGACAACAGCTGGAATCTCAAAATGGCAAACGCCATCTCCATACCTTACGGGACATATCCACGCCCCATAGATATACACTCTACTCTGGATGATATGACTCCTGTGTGGAAGGCACTTGATGAGTTCAAAGCCTGGGAATGTTCATTTACAGGCTACTATGAAGGAAATAATTTTGCTGAATGCGACAATGATACAATAAAAATCAGCAAATACGAAAACGAAACAAATTTTGTACTTGCAATCACAAATCCTTCACTAAATCAATTAAAAAATATAAAAATAAAATCAAAGTATCCTGCACTAAAAGAACTTATAAAAAACGTCCAACTAACAGGAAAGGAATTCACATTGGACTTTGAGCCATTTGACTCATTCTTTGTACTGTGCGACAAATCCTTTTGAAGTAAAACATTATAGCTTATATTTAATATCATTTGTTCAAAAGCGATTCGGTTGAATCGCTTTTGTTTTGAAATAATATGACCGATTTTTATAAACAAATGATTTAATTTTGTATTGAAAAGCATTTTTTTGGATTTATAATTGATGTATAACGTTAATAAGGAGGTCAGTTATGAAGACTGTTTTTATAACCGGAGCTGTAAGAAATACCGGTCTTAAAACTGCAGAGAAATTTGCGTCCGAAGGCTACAATGTAGTAATTACATCAAGAAATCAGAACGATGCTGAAAAAACTGCCGAAAGAATAGGCAAAGAATTCAATGTGAAAGCAAAGGGATACTCTCTTGATATGTCAGATGTAAAAGATATAAAAAGAGTTTTTTCAGAAGCAGAAAAGTATTTTGGTACAATTGATGTATTTGTTGCAAATGCAGCCAATCTTGCAGTTGATTTCGGTGTTCTTAATTCAACCGAAAAAAACTTTGAGGATGTATGTAATATAAACATCAAAGGAAATTTCTTCGCCTGTCAGACTGCAGCCGAAATTATGAAAAAAAACGGTGGCGGATCTATTGTTATCATAGGTTCTGTTCACTCACTGCAGGCAATACACGGAAGAGCATTGTATACATTGTCAAAAGGGGCACTTTTGTCACTGGTAAAATCCATGGCAGTTGAGCTTGGATACTATGGTATAAGAGCCAACTATATTTCAGCAGGCGCAATCCGTACCGAGAGATGGGATGAAATCACAGAAGAAGCACAGAACATCCGACGTTCCAGATACCCTATCGGCAGAGAATCACAGCCTGAAGAAATTGCCAATGCAGTATATTATCTCGGCTCAGATTTATCAAAAACCGTGACAGGATGCAATCTTACCATTGATTCAGGTATAAGCACTTGCCTGTTGCCGTTTGAAAAACCAAAGGAATAATAAAGAAAGGAATTATATAAATGAAAATCACAGATGTAAAAGCATATACTATGGACTCGTTCCGTATGAACTGGAACTTTGTAAAAGTAGAAACAGACGAGGGTATTTACGGTTGGGGTGAAGCAAGTCTTGGAACAAATGAAAATGCCCTCGAAGGTATGGTCAATGACCTTAAAAGACTTATAGTAGGAAGAAACCCATTTGAAACAGAGAAGCTTATGTTTGAAGTATACAGAGATATCTACTGGAAAGGCGGCCCTGTGCTTATGTCTGCCCTTTCTGCTATAGAAATGGCTTGCTGGGATATCAAAGGCAAGGCTCTTAACGTTCCTGTACATACATTTCTTGGCGGCAAAGTAAGAGACGAAGTAAAAATGTATGCAAATGCATGGTTTGTAGGCGCAAAGACACCTGAAGAATTTGCAAAAAAAGCAAAAAATACAGTTGCTCTTGGTATAAAAGCTCTCAAATGGGATCCATTTGGTTCTTCTCATATGACTATATCCAAAGAACAGCTTCAGAAATCATCAGATATTGTAGGCGCAGTAAGAGATGCAGTAGGACCAAATGTGGAATTACTTATTGAATGTCACGGACGATTCAATCCTACAGCCGCACTTGAGATTTCAAGAGAACTTGAACAGTACAAGCCAATGTTTATGGAAGAACCTTGTGTCCCTGACAATATGGACTCTACTGCGTATGTAAGATCACGTTCAAGAGTACCAATCGCAGCAGGAGAAAGAGGATACGGAATATATGCATTTCAGGAAATACTTGAGAAAAACTGTGTTGATTACCTTCAGCCCGATGTATTCCACGCAGGCGGTCTTATGACAGGAAAGAAGGTCGCAGGTATGGCAGAAGCAAAGCATGTGCCTGTATCATTCCACAATCCATCAGGACCTGTTTCTAATGCTGCTATTTTACAACTTGCCGCAACTATACCTAATTTCTGCATACACGAAATAATGCTTACAGACGGTTCCTTCAGAAAAGAAGTAAGCACAGAGGAAGTCCACTTCAATGATGGTTTTATCAAAATCCCTGACAAGCCGGGTCTTGGAATAGATCTTGACGAAGAAGTGATCAAATCTCATCCTTACACACCAAGAAATCTCCGTCACTATGTGGGTACAGTGACAGATATCAGACCAAAAGATGATACAATATACTATTTCAAAGAACTGGAGCATCTGAAATATGAATAAAATTATTAATACCATTGAAAAAGAATCCCTCATAGCGATTATGCGAGGTGTACCTGATGATAAATGTCTGAAGGTGGCTAAAGCAATTATCGACGGAGGTGTAAAAATCCTCGAGGTTGCATTTAACCCATCAGACCCTGACACAATCCAAAAAACATCAAAAATAATCAGAGACATCAAAAATGAATTTGGTGACAACATTCTTGTAGGTGCAGGAACTGTAATATACGAGGATTATCTTGTGGCAGCATATGAAAGCGGAGCAGAATTTATATATTCTCCTGATACAGATGCAGATATTATCCGCCTCACAAAGAAGCTTGGTCTTGTATCCATTCCGGGTGCAATCACACCTACTGAATGTAAACAGGCTCTCAAAGCAGGTGCAGATATTATAAAGCTCTTCCCTACTACAGAAAATGATCTTGGATATATAGTGAACATCTCAAGACCACTTTCACATATGAAGTTCATATGTACCGGTGGAGTAAACCTTGATACAATTGAAAAATTCCTTTCTATAGGTGCTATAGGTCTTGGAACAGGAATATCTATTATCAGACCAGATCTTGTAGAAAGTGATAATTATCAGGAAATAACAAATCTTGCAAAAAAACATGTAGATATTATAAAAGAATTTAAAGAAAACCACTGATTCAATATACTTTTACGCTCGAATCCGGTTGGTAATTGACTTTTTACTCACAAAGAAGATATAATAAACATATAAATCTCCGGATTACACAAGGCGGTGAAAAAATGTTATATCCAGAAAAAATATCAAACCCGGAATTTAAAAGCGCCATTGGTTATAACAACCAAAGCAAAAGACTGGAAATCGGCTTCAAATATGCAATGCACTATAATCCAAGAATTAAAGCCCTTGATGTTCAGAACAGGAGACAATCATCATTTCTTCTCATACTGAAAGGCGAATATAAATATATAACAAAGAATTTCTCCTTCACTGCAAGAGACGGAGATATGATATTTCTGCCGTACAATTCAAAATACAAATACGAAATACTTTCCGAAGAAACAGAAAGCATGCAAATTGAATTCAGCGTATATATACCAAAAAGCACTTCCCAGGTTTCTCTGTGCAAAAATCCATTTGTAATTAATAACTGTGATCATTTCAAGGGATGTTTTTCAGAAGTAATAAATTGTCAGAATGACACATCATATTCCGGGTCATTTTCATTGATGGCTAATATCTACACTCTTCTTAGCTCTGCTGCAGAATACTTCGATAAAATCGAATTTGATAATTATTATGGAAAGATCACCCCTGCAGTAACCTATATTGAAAATAACTTCAACAGCAAAATCTATGTATCAAATCTTGCAAAAATGTGTAACTTAAGTGAATCTCAGCTAAGAAGACTATTTACAGACATATTGAAAATGTCCCCTATTGAATACAAAAACAGTTTACGAATTAATTGTGCAATTAAAATGCTTGATGACGGATATGTGAATATTTCTGAAATAGCAGAAAGTCTTGGCTTTGACAATGTATATGCATTCAGTCAGTTTTTTAAAAAAGAAACGGGCAGTTCACCGTCAAAATACAATAAATAATACATTCACACTGCATCAAAATATTTTGTAATATTTTGATGCAGTTCTTTTTTACATCAGTGGTGCAAATATTCTCATAATATCTTGTAACAACCTTATAAAAAAACTTCTTTTACATTCTTTTAGCTCTACTAAATGGCATAAACCGAAGGTGTTTTCGAAGTCCTTTTTAACTTCTGCCACAGCACTTGTTTCATACATAACTACTCCACATTCAAAATTAAGATACAAGCTTCTGTAATCAAGGTTTGCAGTTCCAACAGTAGCAACTCTGTCGTCTGAAACAAAGGTTTTTGAGTGAACAAAGCCTTTTGAATATTCGTATATCTTCACACCAGCTTTGATAAGCTCTCTGTAGTATGACCTGGTAGTAACATGTACAATCCATTTATCAGCCTTAAATGGAGTTATTATTCTTACATCTACACCGCTTTTCGCAGCTAAACATAATGCCGAAACAATACTATCATCAATTATAAGATATGGTGTACTTATATAAAGATATTTTTTTGCATTATTTATGATTTTAAGATAAACATGTTCACCAACATTTTCTTTATCCACCGGACTGTCTGTGTATGGCTGAACAAATCCCTTTTCATCTGTTTTTACAGCTTCATTTGGAAAAAAATCTCTGTATCTTTCTTTTTGTTTTGAAATCAGCTCCCACATCTGCAAAAACATTACAGTAAAACTCCATGCACCCTTCCCTTTTATCATGACTGCAGAATCCTTCCAATGTCCGCCGTATTTATCAATTTCGTTTATATATTCATCTGCAAGATTTACTCCACCGGTAAATGCTACTATACCATCTATAACCGCAATCTTTCTGTGATCACGATTATTCTGAATAGTAGATATAACAGGTCTGAAGGGATTAAATACAATACATTCTATAGAAAACGTTTTAAGATATGCTGCATAATTTTTTGGCAGTTTCAAAAAACAACCCATATCATCATATATTATCCGTACAATCACACCTTCTTTTGCTTTTGATTTTAATATATCAAGAATTGTGTTCCACATTTTGCCCTCAGATATAATAAAATACTCCAAAAAAATGTAATTTTTTGCTTTTTTAAGTTCCTGACACAAAAATTCAAACTTCTCTTCTCCCGAAAAAAGATATTTTGTTTCAGTGCCATTATATATCGGAAAACCTGCAAATTTCTGAAGATATGTTATCTGGTGTGAATAATCACTTAGTTCACCAAGTGCTTCTTTGTAAGAATCCTTTGGCAAATATAAGATACTACGCGACTTATTTTCTATTGTTTCGATTCCTTTGATCATTGATTTTTGTGTAGTCTGCAGATGAAATATCAGATAAAACAATCCTCCGAAAAGTGGAAATATAAGTATCATTATTACCCATGTAAGCTTATAGCCACCTTTGTCCTTTTTTGACAGAATATATAGAGTAACCAAAACACTCATGACGATCATAACTGTAGTAAGCAGTGTGGATGTCCTGCTTGTACTGACCATGGTATACATAAGAAAAACAAACTGAATAATAATCAAAAATATTATAAATATCCTTCGCCGCAACAAAGAACGAAATTTATATGAATTCATACCCTCTCTCCTCGCAAAATATATTATAAACAAAAGTATTAATTTTGATAAATTTATTTATTTTATCATATATCGGTTAAGATGAAATGTCAATTATGTGATAAAAAAATGAAAATCCAAATTATCAAAAAAACGAAAATATATGTAATCTTTTCGGTGGAAAATCCTCTTTATAAATGATATAATCGAATTGTATTTTAAAGTTCAGACAATTTAAATTTTTCTTGACACAAATACGCTATATATGCTACCATAAAAATGTTTCGAGATATTTTAAATTAATAGAACTATTTTCTAAGAAAAGAGGATGTTAAATGAAAAAAGTAATTTCAATTTCTTTGGTACTGCTTATGATTGCATCGATGTTTTCATTAAACGTTTTTGCAACAACAGAAGAAATCAAAGTAACAATCGACGGAAAAGCACAGAATTACGATGTAATGCCTGTAATTGAAAACGGCAGAACATTGGTTCCTATGAGAGCCATCTTTGAAGCTTTGGGCGCGGACATTAAATGGGATGATTCCACAAAAACCGTTACAGGTATTAAGGGAAATACATCAGTTGAACTAACAATCGGAAGCACAAATGCAAAAATCAACCATGCTGATTTCACACTTGATGTACCTGCATCGATTGTTTCTTCAAGAACTATGGTCCCCGTAAGATTTATTTCCGAAGCATTAGGCTGTAAGGTTGACTGGGAAGATGGTACAAAAACTGTAATTATATCATCAAAAAATACTTCCCTTGCACCGCTTATAAGTACGGTGCACAGAAATGTACCTACTTCATTTGAAAAATCAAATGATTTAAACGATATTTATTATTTCGGCCCAGAACCACTTGAAATTCAGGAAGAGAAATATGCCGAAGTAAAAAAAGATGGACAACTTGTTTGTGATGAAAAAGAATTTCTTGCCGATGTAAGACCGCTTCAGGGTTCAGAATTTGGTAGTTACGAAATAATCGATGTAGAAGGTCAGCCCTTCAAAAAGGCCCTCCGTCTTACATGCAATGAAGTGCCTGAAAAAGATTCAAAACTCATTTTCAAAACCAATGCCACTCCTGAAACAACCCCCGGAGGTGGTGTAGATAAAAAGGATCAAATGCTTTTTGTATTCCGTTTCAGACTTGTTGAAGGCGGAGCAGATGGATTAGGTCAGGTAAAAATCCAGATAGAGCATCCGAAAACATATGCAAAAGCCCTTTTTGCACCTGCTACATCAGGCAAAGACTGGACTATTGTATATATGCCCTTTAAAGGTGTGCAGGATGCAACAGGTATTGGTATAAGATTCGGTTATGCAAAGCAGACAATAGAGCTTGGCGGTATAGAAATTCTGAATTTTGGTCCTGATTATGATGTAACAAATCTACCTACCACAAGCACTGAATATCCGGAACTTATGCCTGATGCACAATGGAGAAAAGATGCAAACGACAGAATCGAAAAAATCAGAAAAGGTGATTTCACCGTTGTTGTAAAGGATAAAGAAGGTAATGTCGTTCCAAATGCAGATATCGAGCTTGATATGTTTGAACACCAGTTTCAGTTTGGTAATGCTGTAAAAGGTGCAATCAATACCGATGAACAGTATAAGGCTCACCACAATATAAACTTCAATGCAGGTGTTCTTGAGCATGCAATGAAATGGGGACCTTACGAGCAGAATCCTTCAAATGCAAAAAAACAGGTTCAGGGTGCATTTGATGCAGGTGTAAAATATATGAGAGGTCACGCCCTCTTCTGGGAAAAAGACCTTGCTTCAGACCTTAAATCCTATCTGACTCCCGAATATATGTTTACCGACGAGGTTATGAACAACAGAGAAGTTTTTGACGAAAAATGCCGTCAGCACGTTGAACAAGCCTGCACAGATTTTAAGGGACAAATGGTTGATTGGGATGTTGTAAACGAAATCATCAACAACACAAAACTCCGTGTTGTATGGGGAAATGGCGTGTTCAAACAATGGTTTGACTGGGCAAGAGAATATGCAGGCGAAGACTGTATGCTATATTACAACGAAACAGGTCATGTATGGTATGATGAATTCTATACATACCTTGACGAAATGACAGAAATGGGCGTAGACTTTGACGGTATCGGTATCCAGTCACACTATGATGGTGACCTTAAAATGCCTTCACAACTTATGGGGCTCTATGATTCATTGCGAAAATACGGAAAACGTCTTAAGATTACAGAATATTCAAACTCAATCCCTGATATCAATCTCCAGGGCAACTACACAAGAGACGTTCTTATTTCCTGTTTTGCAGAAGAAATGATGGATGGCTTCCTTATGTGGGGATTCTTTGACGGAAATAACTTCAGAGCATACTCCCCTATTTATGATTCACAATGGAACTTAAAGCCTGCAGGCAAAGTATATCAGGATCTTGTATACAATAAATGGTGGACAAAAGATGCAAAGGCAAAAACGGATTCTTCGGGTAAAGCCACTATAAGAGGATTCTACGGTGACTACGATGTAACAGTAACCCATAACGGAAAAACTTATACGGATATGGTTGCTTTCCACAAGGGATATGATAACATTCTCGAAATTACATTAGACTGATAAAAATACATATAGTATAATATTCACCGTAGGTATTATGTTTTTCATCAATTTCATTATATCAAAAAAATCGAGGACAAAATTTCCTCGATTTTTTTGATATAAATTTATATTCGCTTTTTGTACTATGTTTTACATCAAAGAGAATATTTTTTTCTAAATTCAATTGGTGTAATCCCCACATATTTTTTGAAAACTTTACTGAAATACAGATTGTCGTTAAAACCTACGGAAAATGCAATACTTTTAACTGTACTGTCGGTTTCTGAAAGCAGCTTTTGCGACATAGTAATTCTCATCCAGGTAATGTATTCATTGGGAGTCTTGTTGAAATACCTTTTCATAAGTGATATCACAGATGTTTCTGATAAAAATGATATATCACAAAGCTCCTTATTTGTAATACTTCTGCATATATTATCACTTATGTATTTAATGATTATATTCAGCGAAGATGGATATCTCGGTGTGATGTGGGATATCAGCATCTCTCTTACAAAATCCGAGCAATAATGAATTTTTTCAAAATCAAGTTTCCTTGCCTTTTCCCACAGAATTTTCAGCCTTTCCAAATCTTCTTTCATCCTGCTGTTTATGCAATACTTTTTGGTGATTTTAGAAAAAGAATCATCATAAGAAAATTTTATCATATGAAGGGATATTGACTTATTAACATATCTTCTGAATGTATATTTTCGCGGACAGAATACCATTTCGCCCTGATTTACAGTAACTCTTTCGCCTTTTTCGTCAATATATACAAACTCTCCTCTTTCCAGAATAAACAAAACATCACAATCATATGTTTCATATTCATAATCAAAATTCTCTTTGTTGTCAAAATACATATAGAGCTGAACTGATATATTGTCCATCATGCACCTCCTGTTAAGTTTTTTCCATATATATTGTAATATATTTCATTGAAAAGGTCAATATTATCGCATATAATTAGTGCAAAAGGAGTTGATTATATGCTAAATATTATCCATAACGAAACAAACTACGATGTAATAATAACAGGTGCAGGTCCATCAGGAGTAAGCGCTGCAATCAGTGCAGGAAGAAATGGCGCAAAGGTATTATTAATCGAACAGGAAAACTGTCTTGGTGGTATGTGGACATCAGGATATATGAATCCTCTTTTTGATTATAAGCGAAAAGACGGATTACTTATTGAAATCATCAAGAAGCTTAAAGAAATGGATGCATGGGGCGGTATGTGGAATGCAAGCTTCAATTTTGAAACAATGAAATTTATCCTTGAAGAAATGTGTCTTGACGCCAATGTGAACATCCTTTATGAAACAAGATATATAGGATGTGATACAAAAGATAAAGAAATAAAGGAAATATATGTGTCAAACATTGAAGGTATTACATCTTACAAAGCAAAATATTTCATTGATGCATCAGGAGATGCAATGCTTGCATCTGATGCAGGAGTTAAGTGCTTTGTGGGTGAAGATGACGATTACAAAACATGTCAGGCAATGACACTTATGTTTCTTGTAAGCGGAGTACCCGAAAAATACAAAGAAGGCAAAATCATTTTTGATGCAGTTGAAGAAGCATTCAAAAAAGAAGGAAAAGGAAATTCCCTTAACTTCGATAAACCATTTATTATCCCTGCACCCGGAAAGGATTTTGCCAACGTACAGCTGACACATATGAAAGGATACAATCCTTTGTCCCAGAAGGAACGTACAGAGGCAATTATAGAAGGCAGAAATCAGCTTATGAAGGTGTTTAAAGCACTTAAAGAATATGATGATGACTTCAAAAATCTGTCACTTATTTCGTCAGCACCTCTTCTTGGAGTAAGAGAATCAAGAAGAATAGACGGAGAATACACAATAACCGAAGATGACCTTATGAACGGAACAAAATTTGATGACGGAATAACAACTGTCACATTTAATGTGGATATTCATTCTTCATCAGGGGACAAACAGGATTGCAGAAAAATCACTCCCTATCAGATACCTTTCAGAAGTATGATACCAAAGAGATTAAATAATCTCCTTGTTTGCGGAAGATGTATCTCCGGAACACATATCGCAATGGCATCCTATAGAGTAACAGGAAACTGTTCCTGTATGGGTGAAGCCTGCGGAAAGGCTGTGGCTTACGCAGCAAAAAACAATACAGAAATCAGAAATGTGCCAACTGAAGTCTATTGCAAACCATATGCAGAAAGTGCATTGTATGAATCATAATGCTTAACACCGGAAATACCCAATTTTAAATCATATGAGGTTTTAAATTTAACAGGCGAAAACTGACATTTTGATTACAGGATATTTATGCAACTGAAATAAGATTGATTAATAGGGATGCAGATGATACAATGGGGAAAAAGAGGTGTAAGTAAGATAAGATTTCTAAAAAAAAGATAAGATTTTATATTGTTTGCTTATAACTCTTTATGTATAATAAAAACATACTCATATCAAGAAAGGAAGACATTCAAGATGAAAAAAGTTTTATCAGTAATTCTGTGTTTAGTTATTTTATCAACTGTATTTACACCATCATTTCCAACTGTAAATGCATCAGAAGAAAAAATAACAGAATACACAACTGTTTTTGATGAAAACTACACAGAATGGACTTCAAGTGTAAATGAATCAAACAACAAAATCACATTTACAAATCCGAATCTTTCGGGAAATACCATGTTTTTAACATCTGTTGGCTCTATATCAACCCTTGAAGGATATCCATACTCAAGTGCATATACATCATCTGACAAAATATCACTTGCTGATGCTGCAAAGGATTATACGGAAATTGATGATGACACTTCTATTTCTGAAACATTGGCTGTATTTAAGCAGAATATCAATGCTCATATGTTCAGAATGAAAAATCTTACAAGTGAAAGTTTCACTGCAGGCGACACAATAAGAGTAACATTCAAAATATATGCAACTGATATCTGCTCCAAGGGTATAAACTATGCAGAAGACGGAACAACTATATTGGATCCTGTAAAGGATGATAATATAAAATATCTCACTATTAAGCTCACTCCACAAAATGCAGGAGCTGCGGCAGGAAGTGCTGTATCTACAGATATAGAAGTAAATAAATGGGTTACAGTATGCGAAGAAATACCAATCACACAGACTGCAAACGGAATAAGATTGGATTTTGACAATGCTACTGCAACAAAAGCAAACGGCTACATCACCCCATTTGCCGCAACAGTATTCTATGACGGTAACTTCAAGGTAGAAAAACTTACAGAAGTTACTCTTCCCACAGATACAGTTTACTCCCCTGTATTCAATGTAGACTATACTTCATGGACATCATCTGTATCAGATAACAATAAAATCACTTTCAAAAATCCTGACAGTACTTCAAACACCATGTTTTTCACATCAGTAGGTTCAATAAGCGAGCTTGAAGGATATCCAACATCAAGTGCATATTGTCATACAAACAAAATTTCTCTTACTGAAGCTGCAAAAGCTTACCCAGGAGTTGATGACGATCCATACGTGACAAACACACTTGCAGTCGCAGAGTCAAACATTAATGCTCAGATGTTCAGAATGTCTACAATCCCCGGAACCGGCTTTGTATCAGGTGACAAGGTTCGTGTAACATTCAGAATGTATGCAACAGATGTATATGCAAAGGGTGTAAACTATGCAGAAGACGGGACAACTGCAGTAAATCCTACCATTGACAATACAATCGAAACACTTGACATTCAGGTAATATCACAGAATGGCACAAAATCATCAGGTGTAACAAATGACGTTACTATCCCTGTAAATCAATGGGTAACGGTTTCCGAAGAATTTACATTAACTGCCGCAACCAACGGCTTCAGAATGAACTTCAAAAGTGCAACTGCAACAGGAAAGAATGGCTACACTACTCCATTTGCAGGAAAAGTATTCTATGACGGACATTTCAAAGTAGAAAAACTTGTAGAAACAAGTGCACCGATAGATAACGGATATTATATGATATCAAGATTAAGTCTAGGAAGCGCAACCTCAAGTTCTGATGCTGCCGGTTCTTCTACAACTGCCTTTGCAAAAACCAAATCATCATACAACGCATCAAATGGCGGCAAAACAAGTGAAAAATTAAGAACAAATCCTGAAACAAACGAAATACACGTTACTGCAACACAGTCTTTAGCTACAGGTATCAAACCATACACAATAGCAAACAGTTACTATGGTATAGACAATCCTGAAGTAACAAGCTCAGGAATGATTGCAAAGCTCACAAGATCAGCACCTTGTTCTATGATAAGACTTAAAGATGTTTTGCCTGCAGGCACATTAAAATCAGGTGAACGCATCAAAATGAAGGCATGGATATACCTTGCTGATGTATACAAAAAATCTGCAGTAGAAAGTCCTGAAGCAGCAGATGCAATCAAAGATGATGTGGCAGACAGCGAAGATTTGAGATTTATATTCTGCAATAATTCTGCATCATCAAACTCTGACGGAATTGTTGAGTCCTTCAACGTTCCTACAAATGTATGGACACAGGTAGAAATGTCTGGAACAGTAAATACTCAGACAGATGCTGTAGGCTTCAGAATCGACCAGGGAAGCGAAAGCTCTTTTAATGTTGCTTACGGTCAGGCTTATGCAGGTACTGTTTTCTTCGGTGATATTGAAGTATATAAAGCACCTGAAAAACTGGAGGATCCGTTATACATTCCAAATGCATTCGGTTCAGATATGCTCTTCCAGAGAAATGCACCTATAAATGTTTGGGGATATCACGATACAGAGGGAACTGAAATAACAGTAACACTTGGTGAAGAAACAAAAATTGCGACTGTAAAGAACGGAAGATTTGATGTATCCTTCTCACCTCTCAAAGAACAGGAAGGTCTTACACTTACATTCAGTTGCGATGACAGTGAGGATGTAGTTTTTGAAAACATAGCAATAGGTGAACTTATCCTCGCATCAGGACAATCAAATATGTCCTATTCTATAGGTAGCACAAGAAATATCGAAGATATAAAAGCTGATAATGTAACCGCTTCAAAAATAAGAATGTTGTCAATGTCCAGAACTGGTCACCTGGAAGCCCAGACAGAAATACCAAATGGCAAATGGCAGGTATGCACAACCGGTAATATTGGTGCAAGGACAGCCGTAGGATATATCACAGCATATAATATTGCCAAAGAATACAATATACCTGTAGGTGTTATCGATGCCAGTCTTGGCGGTGCAAATGTACAGACATTCTTAAGTGATGAAGTTCTTAAAACAAGAGAAATGTATGAAGAAGTTATTCAGGCAAAAGCAACTCAGAAAACACTTGGCAATCCTGAAAACTGGAAACAGTATCCTACAGGATTATACAATACAATGCTCTACCCTATCAAGGGAATGACAATAGGCTCACTTCTCTGGTATCAGGGAAGAAGCACTGTTACTTACGGTGACGGAACTGTAAACTTCTATCCATATCTTCAGCATGACTTCTTCAATATGGTAAGAGACTACTTCAACAATGATACAATGCC
>SVJM01000041.1 GCA_015068975.1 Oscillospiraceae bacterium
CTAAAGGTACATAACTATAACTACAACAAGTTTCCTATGCGCCCTCTTAATTGGAAAGCTCCGATTGATTATATCAAGGCTTTCCTTGAAGATGGTGAAATTTTTAATTAATTTTGTAACACATCATGCTGAATTGTAATCCGAGAAGTCGCATTTGTAAAACGAAATGCGACTTTTGTAATTGAAACGCAAGTTTGTAATCTGAAATGCACGATTTGTAAGTAAAATGCAAGTTTTGTAAACGAAATGCACGATTTGTAAGCGAAATGCAATACCTATTTTCTCAAAAACCAGTTATTTTTGCATGCCAATAAGAGATAGTTGCTTTGGCAAAAATTTTGTAAACCAAAATGCTACCCCTGAATCCCACCTAATATTCAGTGTATCCACCGTATCATTTTAATTATCTTTTAAGTAATTTCGGGTTGATTATGACCTGATTTTTTTCAACCTGTTTGTAGCCTAACTTTTCAAAAACTTCTGTTCCATAATAGAACTCAAATGCCTCAAATGGTGTTTTGTTCCCGAGTTTCAGCCTGCTATATGAGTTGATGTGATTCATCATAACATCAACATTATCCTGAGTTAAATTATCAAAGGTAACGCCTTTAGGTAATACTCGGCGAATAAGTTCGTGATTTACTTCAATAGAACCTTTCTGATGAGGGCAGCCTGCATCGCAATAATATATGCTTGTTCTGCGGATTCCATCTTTGGTAAATTCTATCATTCTTGGATTAGAAAACTCCGAACCCCTGTCTGTAAGTATGACAGGGAAAATCTTTTCAAACAGTTTCCTGCCCAATTTTACATAAAGCATTTCAAATATGTCAATAACCGACTGAGATGTGTTAAAATCCCTCAAAAATCCCATCATAAAGCTCGTATGAGGAAAGTGTATGGTTAACAACACCTTGCCGCCTACAGTGCCTATTACAGAGTCCATTTGTGCAGGGTGAATATCGGTCTTTTTGTTCAAAAGCTTTTGATATTCTTCATGGCTTCTGCCGATATAACAACCTCTGTCAACCTTAAATTCTTTCTTTTTTCTGCGTGGTCTGTATCGCACCTTTCTTGGAAGGTCTATATTTCTCGCATCAAAGAAGCCTGCATCAATGTAATTATACAAGGTCTTTTCGCTGCACATCAGGGTGTCGGCATTGTTGCAGAAAATCTGATGGATTGACTGACCATTAAGAATCAAAGGTGTTACAAAGGCATTCAACCTTGCTATTTCTGCTTCATCACACAAAGCACCTTTACGAGAGCTTGAGATTTCCTGTTCAGCCATAATGTTCGCCTGAACTGCACTGTAAATGGTTTTCTCAAGAGTGCATTTATTTCTTTCTTCACATCCGTTACAAACATACGGAGGTTTAATTCTTACAATGCAAACCTGCTCCGCAAATTCAGGGCAGTAGTCATTACAATGTCCGCAGGTTCGACACAGCTTGCATGAGGTTTTAACACACTTATCTCCACACACCATACCCATTTTGCAGGTTTCTTTATGCATACAAGCATTGAAACCGAAACCACTGTAACCGCTTTTTTCAATAACAGAGTGCTTTCTGATTTCTCTTGAAATAGTAGAACGGTCTTTATTGATTTTCTTTGCGATTTCTCCAAAAGAGCATCTTTGAAATATCATACTCTCAATCTCTAATCTTTCTTCAAAAGTAATATATCCAGACATAAATGTCACATTCCTTTCCAACTTAATTTCGGTGGATACATATATACAACACACGAAAATACAAGCAGGTGGGAACTTGCATTTTCTGTTGTAAACAAGATTAGATTGATAAAAAAACAAACGGAAACGAGATTGAAATCATTCAACTTCATTTCCGTTTTGATTTAATTATTTGTGCTGAATTATAAATTGAGAAAAGAATCATTTTATCGTAATCAATATATCGTTAGATACGCCAAAGGCACTCCAAACGGAGTGCCCTTGTTGGCTCATATTGATTTTACTTGTAGTTCAATTTGTTTTATAACCTCAATAAAACAATCGTCTGTTTTCCCTGTTGGATCGGGCAAATTCCAATTATCATCAAAGGCTTTACCGATAAAGGGACAGCCTACATCACATCCCATAGAGATAGCAATATCCGGCGTTGGAATTTTATCTATGGTTTTTGAATACTGCTCCTTTTCCATATCAATTCCGTAAAGTTCTTCCATCAGCCTGACAGCATCTTGATTTATTTGTGGTTTGGTTTCTGTCCCTGCTGAATAAAAATTGTATTTATCGCTCATAAAGTGTTTTCCAAGAGCTTCCGCAATTTGGCTACGACAGGAATTATGAACGCAAATAAAAGCTATTTTCTTTTTCATAACATCACCTTAAAAACCTAATTTATGAAACAGTTTTTCAACCTCTGCTGCTTTAAGAACCTTACCCATTGAAACAACCTTATCATTTACAACGAGGGCAGGCATACTCATAACACCATATTCCATAACCTTTTGCATATCGGTTATATATTCAACCTCAACATTAAGCCCCATATTTTTTACAGCTTCTTTTGCGTTTTCGTATTGCTGATGGCAAGAAGCACAGCCTGCCCCTAAAACCTTTATACAACATATACCGTCTTTTGCTTTCTCGCAGCAATCGTTTTTTATTTCTGTTATTTCGGATGCAGAGCATCTGCCATTGCAACTGCAAGCCGGAGCTTTCGTTTCTTCCTTTTTCTTACCAAAATTAAATAATGACATAATAAATACCTCCAAATTTTATTAAAATGCAAGCCAAAACATATATAAGCCTATCAAAAGTATCAAAGCTCCCATAGCTATTTTCAAAATAGTTGTGGTGGTTTTATATTTATCATTGCTTTTAACCTTTTGAACAAATCCTACAGATGTTCCGGCAATAATGACAAGTGTACTGTGTCCCACAGAGTAAAGGAGCATTAAAAGTATTCCCCAAAGTAAACTGTTTTGTCCTGCGATTATTGCAAGTAGTGCTATAAGCACTGGAGTGGAACAGGGAGAAGAAAAAATACCGCCTAAAATGCCTGCAACAAAAGCACCGATAAATCCCTTTCTCTTGTTCTTGCTTATTAAATTTACAGATGGGATAAAACTAAATATCTCCCAAGTCTGTAATGCCATAAGCACCATTAACACCCCAAGAATGATATACCAAAGCGTTGAGCTTGTTCCCATAAGCCTACCTGCTGATGTGGCAATTATTCCAAGAGTAATGAAGGTTATAGCTGTACCAAGAGAAAAGACAACCGATAGTGTAAAAGCCTTTTTCGTGTTTTTCTCGCCGACACCACCAACATATCCGATTATGAGCGGAACAGAAGATAATGAGCAAGGTGTAAACGAGGTCAGAACGCCTGCTACCAATGCAAGAATGGGAGCAAGCCACATATTATTGTTAATTATATCTGCAATCTGTGTGAGAATACTGTCTATCATATCTATTCAACCCCCATTTCCTTTAAGATTTTACGCATTTGTTCCTCCGTCAAGCCGCCTTGATGAACAGTAAAAATGTGTTCGCCTGCATCTCTATGGCTATACATATCAAACTGTATTTCTTTTGCAAGAGCCTCACTCGGCATAAACGGAGAGCCGTCTGCATTAAAGATAACCTGCGTAGGAATCACTTGTACGGGGACATTAGATGCAGCTTCGCCATATTGCCATACATCGACAAATTTAATAAATGCTTTTCCTTGCATTTCTACATTTAGCTTTTTTAGTACGGGAGCCATCTGTTTACAAGGAATACACGAATCAGCACCGTAATCTGCGATAATAGGCACACCATATTTTGATAGAGCTTCAAAGTCGATTTCGCTTGTTTCATTTAAGCTGAAATCAGCTTCTTTCAGATGTTCGGGAATATCTGCATTTGTTTGTTCGTTCTGCGTATCTGTCAAGCTCGTATCAGTGCTATTCTTATTTTTAATCAACCACATAGCTCCAATTACAACAACAATTAAAACGGGAACTAATATTTTTATCACTAATGATTTCTTTTGCATTTGTTCACCCCCTTACACGATAAGGTGTTGAACTGCATTGAAGAAATAACCAACGAGGATAATTCCAACTGTACATATCGCAATAAATATTCCGAGCAGCTTCGGTTTAACTGCTTTACGGAGCATAATTATTGACGGAAGAGAAAGAGTTGTTACACCTATCATAAACGAGAGAACAACACCAAGCTGTGCGCCTTTTGCAAGCAGAGCTTCCGCAATCGGAATTGTACCAAAAATATCTGCATACATCGGCACTCCGGCAATGGTTGCAATAACAACACCTAACGGATTTCCGCTGCCGAGCAGTCGAACAATCAAATCTTCGGGAATCCAATTATGAATTATCGCACCTATGCCGACACCTACAAGGACATAAGGAAACACTTTCTTTGCAGTTCCCAACACCTGTTCCCAAGCATACTTTATACGATCTTTGAAATGCAATTCATCTTGCGGAACATCAAACGATTTGCCTTGTCTTATATATTCTTCAACTTGATTTTCAAGATGTAATTTTTCAATCAGCGTACCGCCTATGATAGCGATAAAAAGACCGACTACAACATAGGTAACTGCAACTTTCCACCCGAAAATACTCATAAGCAAAACAAGCGAGCCTAAATCAACCATAGGCGAAGAAATTAGGAACGAAAATGTTACTCCAAGCGGAAGTCCTGCACTTGTAAAACCAATAAACAAAGGAATTGAGGAACAGGAGCAGAATGGGGTTACAGTTCCTAAAAGTGCCGCAACAGTATTGGCACCAATGCCATGAAATCTGCCGAGTATGCGTTTGCTTCTTTCTGGGGGAAAATAACTTTGAATGTATGAGATAATCAGAATTAAGACACCTAAAAGCACCATAATCTTAATTGTATCATACAAAAAGAACTGAACACTACCACCAATTCTGCCACCCACATCAAGACCGAATGCTGACAGAATATTTCCTATCAGTTCATTTAACCATTTCATACCCAAGACTTGATTTTGAAAAAAGTCCCATGCCGTTTTAATTACTTCCATAAAAAAACCTCCTCAAATAGAAAAATATCTATGTGTTGTTGTTTTTGTAAGCCGTGGCGGATTATTTACCGCAACACGGCTTTATACTACTTCAAATTTGTTAGTTCTTGCAAAGTTTCTGATGCGATTTTTGCACCTTGTTCAGATATAGAGTAATGTGTCCATTTCCCTTCTTTTCTGCCAATTACAACACCGGAATCGCATAGAATTTTCATATGATGTGAAAGTGTGGGTTGTGTAACATTCAATTCTTCAAGGAGCTTACAGGCACATTTTTCTCCTGACTTTAGCATCTCAAGTATTTTAATTCTATTTTCATCACAAAAAGCTTTAAATATTTCAGCAGTTTCAGCGTATTTTTCTTTCACAAGCTCACCTCAAATAGAAAATTATCTATGTATTATTATATGCCACAAATAGAAATTTGTCAATATGTTTTTATAAAAAACTAAAGAAGTTTAAATGAACTTTTTTCAAACTCTATCATTCCTTCATCACGCATTTTGCAGAGTTCATTTGACATTGCACTACGGTCAACGGAAAAAAGTCTGCAAGCTGCTGATGGTTAAATGGAATAGTTATTTTAGAGTTGTTTTGTTTTTTAGCTTCTTCTGATCAATATGATATTTTTTGCAAAATAAAATGCAACACCCGTCTGCATCTGTAATTTATTCACTTAAGAATATAAATCACATTAACAGGTATTGCATTTCACTTTACAATTGAGGTGTAACACATCATTGACAAACCTACATTTTTGCAAGGAAAAGGAGATGCAAAATGATCACATCTCCAAAATTCTGTAATAAGTTATTGATTTGCGTATTTTTCTGCCTGTTCCTTTATAAGCTCTGCATCATCAAAGTAATTGATTTTCATAGCTTCTTTTACATCAGCCAATGTCTTTGATGCTGCTTCTCTTGCCTTCTCTGTACCTTTTCTTAATATTTCGTACACATAAGGAATATCTTTTTCGAATTCTTTTCTTCTCTCTCTTATAGGCTGAAGTTCTTCCTGTAAAACTGCATTTAAGAACTTCTTGACCTTCATATCGCCAAGTCCGCCTCTCTGGTAATGAGCCTTAAGCTCGTCAAGATTCTGATAGTCAGGAAGATAAAGACCAAAGTGCTCATCCTTGCAGAATGCATCAAGATATGTAAATACTGTGTTGCCTTCTATAGAGCCGGGATCTTCTATTCTGATATGATTCGGGTCTGTAAACATACCCATCACCTTCTGCTTAACATCCTTCTCTGTGTCAGAAAGATAGATACAATTGCCCAGAGATTTACTCATCTTAGCCTTACCGTCTGTACCGGGGAGTCTAAGACACGCTGCATTTGAGGGAAGAAGTACTTCAGGCTCTGTGAGGGTGTCTCCATATACCTGATTAAACTTTCTTACAATTTCCTTTGTCTGTTCTATCATAGGAAGCTGATCCTCACCTACAGGGACAGTTGTAGCCTTAAAAGCTGTAATATCTGCCGCCTGACTGATAGGATATGTAAAGAATCCAACAGGGATACTTGCTTCAAAATTTCTCATCTGGATTTCCGATTTGACTGTAGGGTTTCTCTGAAGTCTTGATACAGTAACAAGATTCATATAATAGAATGAAAGCTCTGTAAGCTCAGAAATCTGTGACTGAATAAAAAGTGTGCTCATCTGGGGGTCAAGACCACAAGAAAGATAGTCAAGAGCTACTTCGATAACATTCTGTCTTACCTTTTCAGGGCAGTCAGCATTATCTGTAAGTGCCTGAGCATCTGCAATCATTATATAAATTTTGTCAAACTCACCTGAATTCTGAAGCTCTACTCTTCTTTTAAGTGAACCAACATAGTGTCCTATATGAAGTTTGCCGGTAGGTCTGTCACCGGTAAGAATAATCTTTGACATTGTTTCATCCTCCGAATTATTTGTCTATAATATTTAAAAACTCTTTTGTAACACTGATAGAATTCTTCGCAGCATCCACTGCATTAAACTCATACACTTCTGCATTTTCGTCAGCATTATCAGAAATGGCACGTACCACACCAAAGGGTACTCGGTTGATCCTTGCCACCTGACCGATGGCACCGCCTTCCATTTCACAGCATACCGCACCAAAGTTTCCTACAATAAAATCCTTTTTTGATGAATCTGCTATAAATTGATCACCACTTGCAATAACTCCTGTATGAGTGTGAATACCAAGTATCTCTGTAGCCTTTTGAAATGCGGATACAATTTCCTCATCACAGTTTATCTCAACAGTTGCATCCTCTCCCCATGGCTTATCATCAGTTCTTTTGCCAAAAGGAGTCATACCAAGAGGCCAACCAAGAAATGTGATATCATAATCGTGCTGAACCACACTTTTTGCAATAGCGATATTTCCTATATTAAGATTTTTATTAAGTGAGCCACCCACACCTGTGTTTATGATAATATCAGGAGAGAATTTAAGTATCATTGCTTCTGCACACATAGCTGCATTTACCTTACCTTCTCCGGATACTGCCATAACCACCTTGTGTCCGTTTATCTCGCCTTTTGTAAATTCAATCCCGCTTATTATCTCACTTGATTTGTTTGTTGCTTCTGTTTTTAACATATCAAGCTCAATATTCATAGCGGCAATAATTCCCACTAATTTTGACATATTCTTTCTCCTAAATACAGATAATTAATTATTTTATCACAAATGAGGGATTTTTTCAAGTAATATATTTATCAATAATGCTAAGGCCGCACTTTATGCCATCAATTGCAGAGGATGTGATACCTCCTGCATATCCTGCACCTTCACCGCTTGGGAATATGCCTTCAATATTTGACATATATTCTTCGTTTCTCAAAATCCTTACAGGTGAGGAGCTTCTTGCTTCAATTCCTGTAAGCACTGCTTCTCTGTCGTCAAAGCCCTTAAGCTTTCTGCCCATCTGAGTAATAGCTTCCTTCATAGAATCTGTGATATATTCCGGAAAAAGCTTATTCATATCATAAGGGGTCACACCGGGGCAATATGATGGCTCCACCTTATAAAAGCTGTCACTTACTCTGCCATCATAGAAATCTCCCACCTTCTGTACCGGTGCAAAAAACTTGCCGCCACCTGAAGTATATGCCCTTTTTTCATACATTCTCTGGAGTTTTATTCCTGATAATGGATGAGAATCGGAGAAGTCATCAGGAGTGATACTTACAAGAAGGGCAGAATTGGCATTTACCTTGTCACGTGCGTAATAGCTCATACCATTTGTACAAACCATCCCCTCTTCACTTGCGGCACCTACCACCACACCACCGGGACACATACAGAAGGTATACACACCTCTGCCTGTCTTTGCATGATGACTAAGCTTATAATCTGCCGCACCAAGATATGGACTGTCACAAAAATTCTTGTACTGTGCTTTGTTTATATCCTTCTGAAGATGCTCTATTCTCACACCTAACGAAAATGCCTTACCTATCATATCAATACCCTTATTATAAAGCATTTCAAATGTATCCCTTGCACTGTGACCAATTGCGAACACAACATCTGAGCATGGGTATTCGTCGGTATCTGTAATGACTTTGGTAATTTTTTTGTTCTTTATCTCAATATCAGATACTTTTTCGTTGAAATGAAACTCTCCGCCTAAGGATATGATTTTTTCTCTTAAGTTTTTTATTACAATTCTTAATTTATCTGTTCCGATATGTGGCTTTGCCTGATAGAGGATTTCTTCAGGTGCACCACACTCAACAAACACGCGCAATACCTCTTCCTTGTAGGGACTTGAGATGAGAGTAGTAAGCTTTCCGTCAGAAAAAGTCCCTGCTCCACCTTCACCAAACTGGATATTGCTTTCCGTATCAAGAGTAGATGTATCAAAAAACAAATCTATCTTTTTTGCTCTTTTATCCACCATATCTCCTCGTTCAAACACAATGGGACAAAGTCCTGAAAGGGAAAGAACATATGCACAAAAAAGTCCTGCAGGTCCACTTCCTACAACCATGGGACGAAGCGGTGAGGTGGCTTTGGGTACATTAAGACGGTTGATAGTTTCTTTCTCGCCCTTTCTTAGTGCATCTACTGTATATACAAATGACACTCCGCCTCTTGCATCTACAGATTTCTTTTTTATGATTAACTTGTCTATCTTAAATCCGGCTTTTTTCTCAGCTTTATTTTTAAGATCAGAAAAGCTGTGATCAAGGGGAAGTTTAATTGAATTTATAATCACTATTTATTTTCCTTTCTAAAAAGGATCAGTGCACACTTTCTGCCGCACTCATTCCTGCAATTGCACCTGAGCTCCACGCCCATTGAAGATTGTATCCACCACAGTCTCCGTCTATATCAAGGACTTCGCCTGTAAGATAAAGACCCGGTACAAGCTTTGATTCCATAGTGGAAGGATTGAAATCAGCTGTTTCGATTCCTCCTGCCACCACCTGACAGGATTCAAAAGACTTAGTGCCTGAAATCTCAAATCTCCAGTCAGAAATAATTGTTGCAAGCTTATAAAGAATATTGTCATCAAGAACTGTTGCACTTAAAGTGAGCTTTTCTTCTGTAATATCCTTTATAAGTCTTATGCCAACAAATTTGTTCATCATACCCAGAAGGTAGCTTTCCAGAGGCACATCCTTTCTTCTGGAAAGAAGATGCATATATATATCGTCTGTGGATTTATCAGGCATAAGATTGAGTGATATTTCTGCTTTTTTACCTGAGTTTACTGCATCAGACATAATTCTTGACAATGAAAATATGGGTGGCCCCGAAAGACCATAATCTGTGAAAAGCACTTCTCCGTACTCGCTTTTTGTTAACTCTCCGGACACATACGCAGAAGCTTGTGCCATCACCTTGACACCCTTCATAGATGCACATTTTTTATCTTTTGTCTTTAACTGAACTAAAGCAGGGATAAGGTCTGTGGTTTTGTGACCAAAATTTTCCACCACAGAATAAGAGCCTGAAGTATCACCTTTTATTCCCGCTATACTTCCTGTGGCAAAGATAACCTTTTTTGCATTAAATACTTTGCCGTTGGCACAATACAGACAGAACACTCCATCTTTTACCCTTATCTCCTTACAGTCTGTATCGCAAAACACCTCACAGCCTGATCGCTCAAGCTCATATCTTAACGAATCAACAACACTTGATGCCTGAAGACTGTATGGATACACCTTGCCATCATCCTCTGTCTTGGCTACAACACCGATACTTTCAAAGAAATCAAGTGTATCATATATATTCATTTTAGAAAGAGCACTCATTACAAAACGCGGATTTCTTCCGTGATAGTTGGAAGGTTCTGTATTCATATTGGTAAGGTTACATCTGCCGTTGCCGGTCACAAGGATTTTCTTTCCCACGCGGTTGTTTTTTTCAACAATGCAGATTTTGAGTTTTGGATTGGTTTTGTGTGCAAAAATTGCAGAAATCATTCCGCTTGCACCGCCACCTACTATTAATATATCGTATAACACGCCTAACACCCCATTTTAATTGATTATAGCTTTATTTAAGTGTATTTGTCAAGGTTGACTATTCTCTTTGATTATTGTAAAATATAAACTGAGGTGAATTACTATGACAGTATATGAAGCAATAATGAAAAGACGTACAATAAGAAAGTATAAACAAACAAAAATCCAGCCTGAAATCTTTAAAAAGATTGTGAACTCTGCAAGAGTATGTGCATCGGCTGCAAATATGCAGCCACTTAAGTATATCATAGTATCAAGCGATGAAATGTGCAAAGAAATATTTCCTTGTCTTAAATGGGCGGCATATTTCAAAGACGGATCAGGTAAGCCAAAGGAAGGCGAAGAGCCTACAGCATATGTGATTATTCTCGGAGATAAAAACATCAAAGCTTCTTTTGACACTGATGCAGGTGCGGCAATTACAAATATGATGCTTACTGCCTATGAAGAAGGTCTTGGAAGCTGTTGGTTTGCATCGGTAGACAGAGAAAAAGTGAGAAATATTTTGAACATTGACGATAATCTTGATGTTCTTTATGTATTGTCTTTGGGATATCCTTCGGAAGAAAGCAGCGAATGTGAAATGAAGGATAACGATGTTAAGTACTTCAGAAATGACGATGGATCAATAAGTGTACCAAAGAGAAGTATGGATGAAGTGCTTATTGATATCAGATAATCAACCTTTGATTGACAAATAATGTTTTGTATTGTATAATTTTTTTGTAACTTATATTAATATTAAGGAGATTACTATTATGAAAATGACCTTCAGATGGTACGGCGATTCCGACCCTGTAACCTTGGATCAGATAAGACAGATCCCCGGTATGAAAGGTATCGTAAGTGCTATATACGATGTTCCTGTAGGAGAAGTTTGGAGTTATGAAAAGATCAAGGCTTTGAAGGATAAGATTGAAGCTAAAGGTCTTGAGTTTACCACTATCGAAAGTGTACCTGTTCACGAAGATATCAAAATGGGAAAACCTTCTCGTGACAGACTTATCGACAACTACTGTGAAACTCTTAATAATCTCGGTAAATGCGGTATCAAGGTTGTGTGCTACAACTTTATGCCTGTATTTGACTGGACAAGATCAGAGCTTGACCATGTAAATAAGGATGGTTCTACATCTCTTGTATACTATCAGGATCAGATTGACAAGTGGGATCTTAAGAATGATGAGCTTACACTCCCCGGCTGGGATGCAAGTTATACAAAGGATCAGCTTAAGGGCATCCTTGAAGAATATGAAGCAATCGATGATGAAAAGCTCTGGGAGAACTTAGGATACTTCCTTAAGAAAATTATCCCTGTAGCAGAAATCAACGATATCAGAATGGCTATCCATCCTGACGATCCTCCTTGGGGCATCTTCGGTCTCCCAAGAATTATAAAAGACTATGACAGCTACAAACGTCTTGCAGAAACTGTTCCAAGTACATACAATGGTATCACGCTTTGCACAGGTTCTCTGGGACCAAATGCATCAAATGACCTTGTGAAGCTTATCCATGATTTCTCTGACAGAATCCACTTCGGTCACGTAAGAAACATCTTAAGAGTAGATGGTAATTCATTTGAAGAAACTGCTCATATGTCTGAATATGGTAGCATAGATATGTATGAAATCATGAAGGCTTTCTACGATATCAAGTTTGAAGGTCCAATCAGACCTGACCATGGTAGAATGGTATGGGGCGAAACAGGAAAACCGGGCTACGGTCTCTATGACAGAGCGCTTGGATCATGTTACCTCAATGGTCTGTGGGAGGCTATAGATAAGTCTACCAAATAAATAAATTTACGGGATGTAAAAATTCCTCATACCACAAAATGGCAAGAGGAATATAAAGGTTTTATTCCTGAAATTTAATATATTTGTTTTTATGTGGGAAAGCATCAAATGAGATGCTTTCCTTTGTTTTTGTGCCATTTTGTTTTGAACAAACTTCACCATCGTAGTATAAACATACAACTTCGGTTCAGTTTGTCCAATCTGAGAAATTTTTCCTATCCCTTTATTCTTATCAAATTCCTCATACCACAAAATGGCGAGAGGAGTATATAGGTTTTATTCCTAAAATTTATAATATTATTTTTAATGTGGGAAAGCATCAAATAACGATGCTTTCCTTTGTTTTTGTGCCATTTTGTTTTGAACAAACAAAAACACAGAACCGTCCCCCGTGTTCTTGCAAAAATTTATGGGGTGTAAAATCAGATTTTACACCCCATAATTATTTTTTATTCAAGTACTATTTCAAGTGTATTGTTATATCCCTTGTGGAAAGCAGTTTCTACAGTCTTTGTAATACCGTTATGTGTTACGGTTACATCATAATCACCATAAAAACCTCTTACAGTTGCCTTGCCCTCTGCATCTGTAGTGGCCTTTGCATCTTTGGTCCACCACTTATTATATACAAGGTCTTCCCACTGGTCAAGACAAGGCTTTCTGTTGCCTTCTCTGTCATAAAACAATGAATAGGTAGCATACACATCACCGTCTCTGTATCCCCACATATAAAAACCGTCTATTGCTTCTACACTGAACATATTTATCATAAAATCTCTCATATAGCTTGCTCTTAAGATTTCATCAGGGAATTTACCGCAGGAGAATTCAGTGATTTTTACTCTGAAGCCTTTTTCTCCAAGCCATTCATAAAGTTCTCTTAAGTCTTTTAAGGATACATCTGCCATATCAACATGGGACTGGATACCGATACCGTCAATGTCCGCACCCATTTTGATAAGGTTTTCTATTCTTGGTCTGAATGACTCATGAAAAACAGATGTTTCATTGTAATAGAGCATTCCGTCAGGGTCATATTCTCTTGCCCAGTCGTATATCTCTTTTACATACTCTTCACCGAATGCATCACGGAAAAGAGAATTATAATTCATTTCGTTTTCTACATCCCAGTCAACTACATACTTATCAAAACGAGGCATAATATCTGCCATATGGTCTCTGATAAGCTTGTCAAGCATTGCTTTGTCCTTGTTTTCTACAGCAACACCGCAGACAGGAGGGATAAGCTCTGTGCCTTTTCCGCTTTTTAGTTTTTCAAATATAATGGAATGTCCTCTGTAATATCTTACACCCCAGGACCATGCCTTATCAAAGTAACTCATTACCAGCTTTGGATTGTAAGGTCCCCACTTCATATCATGCTCAGGAACTGTTGCATTGAAGAGCCCTGCAAAATCAGAATCGTTTCTGAATATACTTCCCCACTCAAATTCATGATCAAACATATCAAGTTCTACTTCAGCGTCCTTGATTACGTTGCCATCTTTATCCTTGACAATTACATTGAAGTCGCCTTTTCTTATCTTTTCAATTCTATCAAGGGCTTCTTTTCTCCATTCTGCTTCGGGACGAAGTTCAGGATTTTTTTCATGTCCCTGAACAGGTGTAGAAGGAAGTGTAACTCCCTGACCGAAGTTTTTGATTGAGAAGTTTCCTACTTCTACAATCTGCGGTCCATAACCAAATCTTATGCCTACTTTTTCACAACCTTCGATACCTGTGAACACAAGATAAATCGTTGTCCAGTTGGAATCTGCAGTGGTAAACTGTTCAAAAAGTGCTTTTTCGTAAGTTTCCGGATGTTCTACCTGGACCTTGACTTTTGCTTCGCCAAGTTCTTTGACAGGTTCTACACATCTCATCTGGAATGTAATAAGAAACACATCGCCCTTTTTCATTCCTTTTATAAGCTTATCAAATCTTAAGATGGCATCAGTTTCCTTCTTTGGAGTTTCTTTCACTTCAACACGCAATGCTCTTCCAAAGTCTGTACCATCAACACCTTCAATTGAAGCCTTGATATCAAGTTCAGGATCCTGAATTTTAAGCTGATCAATATTAAGAAGGTCTTCGGGTATGATTACTTCATCATATTTATCCGGAATAGCGGCAGAAAATTCTTCATTTGTTGTGGCAGGATAGAATATAAGATCCTCGGGATTGTTTGATTTTGTAAATTCTGTAGGAACAGGTCTTCTTATAGGATTTATTATTTCTGCAAGATGAAGTTTACCCTTACCTACTGTAACTGTACGGGTGTCTCCATTCCAGCCTACTTCTTCACCAAGTGCTTCAGATACAAATCTTACGGGAACCATAGTTCTGCCGTTTATAATCTGAGGTGCTACATCGAGAGTTTTTGTTTCTCCGCTTACGGTAGCGTTGTTATCTCCGATTTTTAAAATAATTGTTTCACCGCTCTTTTTTGCAGTGACGGTTTTTGTCGCATCATCCCATGCGATTGTTGCACCAAGTGCTTCAAATATACCTCGCATCGGAACAAGTGTTCTTCCGTCGATTATAACGGGCATCTGGTCAAATGTCTTTGGTTGATCTTTGACAATGACTTTTATATCATCTGCGGCATTTACTACTGTAAAAGATGTAAACATCATACACAAGGACAACATAATTGCTAATACTTTTTTCATTTTATAACCCCTTTCCTATTGTTTGTATATTCATATTAACATAAAATTTGTTTTATAGATATAACTATTTTAAGAGAAAAAGGGATGAAAATAGCAATTTGTTAATCTGTTTTGAACACAAATCTCTACATAAACAAATAACACAGAACCGTCCCCTGTGTTCCCTATTAGCACACAGAACCGTCCCCTGTGTTCCCTAAAGCAAGAAAAGAACCGATACTAAAAGCATCGGTTCTTTTCATTCAGGGGAATATGTGAAAAATGATTTCACGGTAAACAGATATACATCTGCTCACTATTATATTAATCTTTAATTATGATAGGATTGTGAAAGAAAAGTGTTATATTTAAGGAAATATCTTGCATATTTTGTAGAATAATGATAGAATTGGATTTGCGATTATTCAAAAAAGAGGTATGACAAAATGAGCAAAAGATTTAAATCAAACATATTTTTGTTTGTAGCGGCGATTGTATGGGGATTTGCCTTTGTTGCACAGTGCGATGTGAGTATAGGCTCAGGATACTTCCTTGCAGCAAGATCGGTACTTGGAACAATTGCACTTATCCCTGTAATACTTATATTCGAAAGAGAAAGCTTATTTACAAAGAAATTTCTATCCACTCTTAAATATGGTATGATTACAGGTGTGGTGCTGTTTATAGCATCATATCTTCAGCAGGAAGGAATCAACATCGACAAGGTGGCAGGCAAAGCAGGATTTATCACAGGATTTTATTCAGTGCTTGTACCGGTATTTGCCTTTATAATATGGAGAAAGAAAACCACTTACAATGTATGGATCGGTGCTTTTCTCTCTATAGTAGGTTTATATTTCTTATGTATGACAGACGGCTATACATCTGTTGGATTGTCCGATATATATCTTCTTGCAGGTGCGGTGTTCTGGTCATTCCACATTCTTACAATAGACAAATTTATCGACAGAGTAAGCCCCATCAAATACAGCGCAGTACAGTTCTTCACATGTGGTATGATTGGTCTTATAGTAGGTATATTTACAGAAGATGCTCCATCAGCTAACCTTCTCACATCTACCCTCTGGCCTATTGTATACTGTGGTGTGTTTTCTTCGGGTGTTGCATACACCTGTCAGATTCTCGGACAGAGGGATGCAGACCCTACATACGCACCTATTATTCTCTCTACAGAGTCTGTATTTGCCGCAATCGGCGGTATGATATTCTTAAATGAAGTAATTTCCTTAAGAGGATATATAGGTTGTATACTGATATTTGCTGGTATTGTGATAAGTCAGGTACAGTTTAAAAGAAAATAAGGAGATGTAAAAACTCCAGACTGCAAAAAGGCATAGAATAAACCAAAATCAAAAACATAAATGTATAACAAAACTTGCAAATTAGATATTATGTAGGAAATATTACATTTTCATGTAATATTTCCTCTTTTTTTGTACCTTTTCACTATGAACAAATATTCACCTGCAATGGCTCTGTTTGTTCATACTGAAGCTTTTTTCCTATCTCCAAAAAAACTTTTTACTCATTTTCAACTTTGCAGCAACGAAGAATTGTTTCAAAAAGCTTTGTCTCATATTCATATGAATATGGATTTTCCATTTCTCCTCTGACCATTTTGCTGAAATTATACATCATATCATAATAACGATCAAAATTTCTGCTTTTTTCCCGTATTCTGTCCTTGCCTGACACCTTCTCGTCCTTTTCGGAATAAAAAGTGTACAATGTATCTTTTACATGCACTTCCAAAGGTTTTATTTCCACGTAGCCTTTTTTGCCATTTATAAAAAGTCTTCGTCTTAAAAAGCCGTCCGGTTCACATGCAGAGGTTTTGATTGTTGATACACCATTTTTGTATTTAAACGCAACCATTCCGAAATCTTCTGTATCAATTGTATCCGGATTTGAAGAACAATTAAAAACAGATATTTCCTTTGGCTCGCCCTGAATTTGCATAATAAGATCAATAAGATGACATCCCAGATAAAACATCATCCCACCTTTGAAGTTACCCAGCCATTTGAGTACAGCTTCGTTGTCACATCGACTCATTTCCGCTTCTACAGAAAGTATTTCACCAAATTCTCCTGAGTTCGCCTTTTTTATTGCCTCTTGTATATATGGATTGTATCTGTACATATAACCCATATGAAAAACCTTATTATTTTTCTTCATCAATTCAATAATTTCTCTGAAACTCTCTATGTCCTGACTTCCGGGTTTTTCCATATGTATATGTTTATTATTTTTTGCAGCCATAAGGGCATATTTTAAAAGGTGCACCTCGTCAGTTTCCACAGTCACCGCCTGGATAGATTCATCACTGAGGATTTCATCAAGACTAAGCTCACGGTACCCGTCAAAAACTGATAGTTTATGAGAGCATGTTTCTCTTTCGTCTTCCACAAGTGCATATCCCTTTATATCATAAATATCAGGAAATCTTTTGAGAGTTGAAAAAATATCTTCCCCGTGGCTATTAAGATTTATACCTATCTGTGCTATTTTTACTCTGTTTGAAAGAATATTATTAAATTCTTTTCTTATACCATCTTCAATAGAACAAAAATCATCTTTATTCAGTCCCGAAACCCTGAGAACTTTACTTGCATCAATCTGTCTGTTAAATGCTCTGTCATAATTCCACATCAGTTTATGCTCGGGTACATAATTTTTATAAGTCGTTTCATAAAACTCTTCTTCACTTATCCAGTCAAATTCAATACCCATTGCATTGGTATAGGCATCTGCTACTTGTCCCCAAGTCATATTCTGTCCGGAAGATATAGTGAATATTTCCCTTTTTGCTTCATCTTTGAAAAGTAAATTTGAAATGATTTTACCGGTATTACCTGCCCAGTCAATACCTGCGTATAAATTTCTCACTTGCTCGGGTAATCTTAATTTAGTCTTTTGCAAAGCTTTTCTTGCAAGAATCGTGCCCGAATACAAAAGAAGATCCAACCGTCTTGATGAAAAAGATATTACGGGTCTTACTATTGTCCAGTTGTCATCACCACATTCTTTTTTGAGAAAATCTTCACACATGGATTTTGGAATAGCGTATGTATCCACTTCTGTAAAATCCTTATCATATACAGTATCGTAAAGACGCGGTGATTCTTCGGTAATGGGAAGTCTGGAATCAGCATAGACCCTGTATGAAGACAGAAACACATACTGATCTGAGCTCTTTTTAAACAACGGATATATTTTCCTGAAATCCTCTGCATCGGTATAATGTAAAAAATTAACTATAGCATCATAATGCCTGTCTGTCAGAAACTCCTCAAGATATTCATCAGTTGCAACCCCTTTGTAGAATGTAAGACCTTCATTGTCCGAAGCCATATCTTCCATACATATTACATCTACAATGACATCTTTTTTCAGAAGTTCTTCGCTTACATATGTACCTATTGTCCCACCGCCTGCTATAAGCAATACTTTTTTTGACATAATAAATCACCTCGTAATTGTTTTTTCATATTGATTGTACTGTAGGTTTGTCAATGATGTGTTACAAAATTAATTAAAAATTTCACCATCTTCAAGGAAAGCCTTGATATAATCAATCGGAGCTTTCCAATTAAGAGGGCGCATAGGAAACTTGTTGTAGTTATAGT
>SVJM01000042.1 GCA_015068975.1 Oscillospiraceae bacterium
ATTGTATTCATAGCGAATAGATTTCCTTTCTGTGTGGTTTTTGGTGGTACTTAAACTTTAACACAAAAAGTTTCTATTCGCTATTTATTTTTTAAAAGTGTAACATATCAATTGTAAACCTACAAGTGCCAAAAATGTACGTCCCCAAGTGGTCTTGACAAAGGCAAACAAATCTGATATACTTTCTATACTGCTCACAGTACTTGTGACTGAGCTAAGGAAATTTCCCTGAACTCTTGCACTTGCTGTGGGCAATATTAATTTATATGACCTCTTTATTGTTCCGTCAGCGGAAGACAAGGGGACAGTTCTCTTGTCTCTTATGAAGACAACACAACCATCACCTGTCATTTAGTCATCAACAGAATAGTACCAAAAAATGTACGTCCCCAAGTGGCCCTTATTGACAACACCATTATTTTGTGGTATGTTGTTATCGGAAGCACTTGTCCCCAGAGCAAATTTAATTTGCTCGGTCTTTGAGCCACGGGGGAACTGGGCTTCTTTTATTTTTCCAACATTGTAAATTGTGTTGATTTCTCCGTTTACACCTAAAAGACAAGGGAACGGTTCTCTTGTCTCTTATGAAGACAACACAACCATCCCCTGTCATTTAGTCATCAACAGAATAGTGCCAAAAATGTACGTCCCTAAGTGGTCCTTCGGATGAAATATCAAACCTTATTTCATCTGTTGAAGAAGTTCCCCTGCTATTCTTTCCTTTTGTTCTATCGTTTTCGCCTTCCCAATAGGTTTCACCAGTTCGCATATTTCTTGCGATGACATTCCCTTTGCCGAGCATGCTTTGAGCAATTTCACAGCATTCTTTGCAACTTGCACCTTCTTCTGCAGCATTCCAAAAAATCTCCTTTCCGTATTCAATCTCCATCTCTCCGAGACCTTCAAATGTTATCATAGTCGAAAAGCTTGGATGTTCATAGTCACCATCACATAGGACCAACTTGTCTCCTGTTTCAAAAATATATTCTCCGTCTGACGTTGCAGGTAAAGACAAGGGGACGGTTCTCTTGTCTCTTATGAAGACAACATAACCATCACCTGTCATTTAGTCATCAACAGAATAGTACCAAAAAATGTACGTCCCCAAGTGGTCTTGACAACACCATTATTTTGTGGTATGTTGTCTTTAGAAGATGATTCAGTTGTTCGCACGAGGCTATATTTAGCTGTATTGCTGTTCTGAGTCATCTTTTCTTTTTTTCTGAATTCTATTTCATACTGGTATTGCTCCTTCCCTTTATCACGGATATCAAACACAAGAAGACAAGGGGACGGTTCTCTTGTCTCTTATGAAGGCAACATAACCATCACCTGTCATTTAGTCATCAACAGAATAGTGCCAAAAAATGTACGTCCCCAAGTGGTCTTGACAACACCATTATTTTGTGGTATGTTGAATTTAGGAGCTGTTGGCGAATTGTTTTCGCTAACCACAGCAAGTAAAGTCTGTGGGGCAGTTCCTTTTTCTATTGCAAATGAATAAAAAAATCTTCCATTATCTTTTTCCTTGACATCTATATTCAGATAGCATGGATTTCTTTCTCCTGCATCGTCTTCTTGTCTTTCCTGTCTTTGGAACTGTCCCCTTGTGTCCTCTTATTCTCAATTGAATAATGAAAAAGAAAAAGCAGATAATGTAAAACATCATCTGCTTTTTTGGTATGAGTAAATCTATAAGCCGGGTTCTGTATTAGACAGCCATCTATCTACTCTGTATGTTTCCATACAGCTCTAGCCACCTGTGAGATTATCGGGCAAACATAACATCTCTTATACGGTGTTGCATCAGGTGGGGTTTACACGCCGGGTTGATCTCCCAACCCGCGGTGAGCTCTTACCTCGCCTTTTCACCCTTACCGGAAGGATTTTGTCTGAAGACAAAATCCTTAAGGTAATAAGTAATAGTTAATAAGGAATAAGTGTGGTTGAAAATCTGTCGATTTTCTTCTTTTATACAAATGCTGTGTATTTACACCTTTTCCTTCTTCACTATTCTTTTTTCATCTTGTCTGAAGACAAAATCCCTCCGGCGGTAATTTTCTGTTGCACTTTCCTTAGAGTCGCCTCCACCGGGATTTCTCCGGCACCCTGCCCTGTGATGCCCGGACTTTCCTCATATACTGCCTTTCGGCACTGCACATGCGACTGTCTGACTTACTCACTATGCTAATATATCACTTAGGCTTATTATTTGTCAACAATATTTTATAACTGAGATATTTTCCTTTGACTTAACAACATCCAGCGTTTCAAAGTTATTTTTAAGATAATCATAGAAAAGCTCCATGGAAATCTTCTCACTGTCATAATGAAATGCCTCTATGATGCAGAGATTGTTTTCATAAGCATCTCTTAACTGATTATACTTGAAATCTCCGCTTATAAATAAATCTGTATCAGTACCAATAAGACTGTCAAGTGCAAATGCACCGCCGCCTGTATTTACAGCAACTGTCTTAATTATTCTGTCCTCATCACCCACATATCTGACAGTTTCCACATCAAATTCTCTTTTGTAAAGGCTGATAAGCTCTTTAAGTGTCATAGGTTCTTTCAAAACACCTTTTCGTCCGAAGCCTTCACTGATTCCCTTTTGGCTATAGACCTCTTCTATAACTGTTGTATCAGTAATACCCAGCTTCTCTGCCATAAGGTCATTTATTCCACCCTTTGCACAATCAAGATTTGTGTGAGCTGAATAAAGAGCAATATCATTTGATATAAGGCATCTTAAGAGTCGCTCCATAGGGGTGTTTTCTGTAAGGCGTTTTACAGCATGAAACATTACAGGATGATGGGATATGATAAGGTCTGCGCCCTCTTTTACTGCTTCAAGGCACACCTTTTCATCTACATCAAGTGTGACAAGGACCTTTTTTACTTGCCTTTCTCCTCTTCCTACAAGAAGTCCTGTATTGTCAAAATCTGCACTTAAGCTAAGCGGTGCAAGTTCTTCTATTCTTTTTATTATATCATTTACAGTTATCATTTATATCATTCCTTTTATGAATTATTATATATACTTTCAAAAAACTCAAGCTCTTTTATATATTCATCAAGACCTTCCTTGTCCTTTGAGCCGGATATACCTTTTATAATCTTTCTCAGGGTATTCATTCTCATTTCTGTATACAGGTCAAAAAGTTCATCTTTTTCTTCATAAAGTCTTTTTCCCACTACTATATCAAATTCACTGTAAGTAACCTCAGAGCCAGATTTTTTCGCTTCAATTATGTTATAAAGCTTCTGCCCTTCCTTCGCAAGTCTTTCGCTTATGATATCATATCCGTTTTCATAAAGATATTTCCTTACTTCTTTTTGTGCAAGCATAGGCTGAAGGATAAGCCTTACCGAAGAATCTATTATATCCTTTCCTTCTTCAAGTATATGATTTATAAGAAGACCACCCATACCTGCAATAACGATAACATCTGCTTCTGCTTTTTTTAGCTTACTGACTCCATCTGACAATCTAAGTGTTATCCTGTCGTCGAGTCCATATTTTGATATATTTTCCTTTGCAATATCAAGGGGTCCCTGATTTATATCGCAGGCGATTGCAGATTTTGCCATATTATTTGTGATACAATAAATAGGGATATATCCATGGTCTGTGCCTATGTCCGCTATCACATCACACTTTTTCACCATTTCTGCAATTGTCATAAGTCTCTCTGTAAGTTTCATAAATGATTCTTCCTTATATCAATAAAATAATAAGGACTGTAAAGCATTTTAACAGTCCCTATAAGTCAAGTATTACTTTTGCGTTTTCTATAAAGGCTTCCTTACATTCTTTGCCAAGCTTCTTTTCTATCATCATAAGTCCTTCATTCATACAGGGTTTTCTGTGGTCTGAGGAATGACAATCGGAGCCTACAACTATGGCACAGCCTTTTTTGATAAACTTCTTTATCCATTTGCGTCCTTCTCTCAGAAGAAAAGACTCTGCATTAATCTGTACCACAGACGTATGTCTGAAATTATGCTCCATTATCTCAAACTCTTTTTTGTTTGAAATATAGCGTTCTGCGTGAGCAAGGACTATCTTAAGATTGGTCTGTGCTTTTATGGCGTACAATTCTTCGGGCACCCATTTGTTTGTCCATTCATCATAGGGAAGCTCTATAAGAATATAGTTTGTATCACCTATTGTCATACTTTTAAGATACTCACATTTGTAAAGCCCTCTTGTAAGTCTTACCTCAGCAGCAGGAATAAGATGGGGGATTTCCAACCCCTTTTCTGAAGCGGTCTGAATAACACTCCTTATGGCATCATCTCGATGCTTAAAAAAATACTCTGACAAATCCTTGGCTGCACTGAAATGAGGTGTACATACCACATACTCTATCCCCTGAAGCTGCTCCATAGACAACATCTCCATAGAAATCTCCATTGTCTTGGCACCGTCGTCCAGTCCGGGTAAGATGTGTGTATGAAAGTCTATCATATCTATCACCTGTTACTTGTTTGCAGTATCAACTTCACTTTCGTCAGTACTGTAGGAATAATTATAGTTGTATTTATATTTGTATGAATATCTGTATCCATACTTGGAATATTTGTACTTGGAAGCCATTTTGTTGTCGATATCATTAAGAACGATACCAAGTATCTTCGCATTGGCAAACTCAAGGCTCTCAATAGCTTTTTTGAGAAGCTCCTGATGAGTATAGTTTTCTCTTACCACAAGCACAACACCTGTAGCATACTTGGATACAGAAACTGTATCGGTAACAACATCTACCGGTGGCATATCAAGGAATATGTAATTATATCTCTCAGAAAGATATGTAAGAAGCTCTTCCATTTTTGGAGAGTTAAGAAGCTCAGATGGATTTGGCGGGATATGTCCGGCTGTTACAACATCAAAGCCATGCTCCTCACATTTCTGGACTACATTTTCTGCAGATTCGAGGCCTGCAAGATAGTTTGACATACCTTTTTCATTATTCATATCAAGACACTTGTGAAGCTTAGGCTTACGAAGGTCAGAATCAAGCACAACTACCTTTTCGCCCATCTGTGCAAATGTAATCGCAAGATTCAGGCAAGTAGTAGTCTTGCCTTCTGCAGGGACTGATGAAGTAAAAATAACCTTTTTGCACTTATCCTTTTCTGCAGAAAGTGAATATATCAGATTTGTTCTGGCTGTTTTATATGATTCTACAAAAGCAAATTTTGACTGCTTATTAAGAATCGCCTTTTTGTAATTTCTGCCCACCTCTTCAGTAGGTTTCTTCAACACTTTTGCCAAGTTTTTTTTCTTAAAAAATATCATAATAACTATCCCTTTCTTTCGAATTTAGACAGATTATATAACTATGCATACTAATTTTAACACAGGCATCATCAAAAATCAAGTATAATTAAATCACACCACAAAACCGCCTGATACATTTATCACCTGTCCCGTAATATATGAAGCAGCTTCGCTTAACAAAAACTTCACTACACCTGATACATCCTTTGTATCGCCTATTCTTCCAAGAGGGATTTCTTCTCTTATACCCTCAAGGGTTTCTTCATCAAACTTACACATATCAGTATCTATTACTCCCGGTGCCACAGCATTGACAGTGATCCCCGACAGAGAAACTTCCTTTGCAAGAGCCTTTGTAAATCCGATAATTGCTGCCTTTGTGGCAGAGTATACCACTTCACAGGATGCACCTGTTATCCCCCACACACTTGACATATTTATAATCTTTCCGCATTTTTTGTTTATCATCTCTTTAAGTACAGCCTGGGTACAGTTAAATGTACCGCCAAGATTTATATCTGTCATCCGCTTTAAATCTTCGCTTTTTACATCGCAAAAAAGCTCCTGACGTGCAATGCCTGCATTGTTTATAAGGGCATCGATTCTTCCATAATATGATATAATCTTTTCTACCATATCATCTACTTGTCTTCTGTCAGACACATCCGCCTTTATCATAATGGAATTACTGCCATTTGCTTTAAGAAGACCAAGAAGCTCCTTAGCCTCCTTCTCGCTGTTATTATAATTGATTATCACGTCATAATCAAAGGATAAATCCAGCGCACACTGTCTGCCAATACCTCTGGATGCTCCTGTTATAAGTACTGTTTTTCTCATATATTTTCTCCGTATTCTATATATCTTGACACAAGGAAGAGATAATCAGACAGTCTGTTAAGATATCTGATATTGAGTCTGCATCTTACAGCACATCTCTCTGTCCGTCTTACTACGCATCGTGCATAATCTATCGCTGCGGCTTCCTTTTTTGAAGGATAATCAAAAAGTCTGATTTCTTTTATACTTTCTTCATAAAAGGAAATCCTTTCTTCAAGAAAATTCAGTTCTTCACCCATTTCGGCTGATTCTTTTTTGTTTGCCGATGCAGCGATTTTTGTAATTGAAGGAATCAGAGCTGTAAGCTCGTCTTTTGTTTCTTTATCTGAAACAAGACTTGCAGCAAAAGATATAATGGATGCCGATTCATCAAGATTTCCCAGAAGCTCCACAATGTCACAGCATTTGTCCACTCTTTGGTTATATATATCCGTTATACCGCTGTCGCCTGTTTTAGTAGTGATTTTCATAAAATCTGTCCTTCCTAATGTGATTAATCCTTTTTAAGATTATCCATATAAGCCTTATACCCCTGCTCGGTCTTGTTCTGACCTGGATTATAATACACCTTGTCTTTGATTCTGTCAGGAAGGTATTGCTGCTTCACATATGAGTTGGGATACTCATGAGGATATTTATAAGTAAGACCTCTTCCCATCTTTGATGCACCACCATAATGAGAATCCTTAAGATGAAGAGGCACTTCTCCCACATTTGAATTTTCTATATCACTGATTGCTTCGTCTATGGCACATATTGCTGAGTTTGACTTAGGAGAAATAGCAAGAAATATAACTGCCTCTGCCAGTGGAATCCTTGCTTCAGGGAATCCAAGTTGCATAGCAGAATCCACACATGCCTTCGTAACAGTAATGGCATTTGGGTTTGCAAGACCGATATCCTCTGCCGCAATAACCATAAGACGACGGCATATGCTTATAAGATCTCCACCCACAACAAGCCTTGCAAGATAGTGAACTGCCGCATCGGGGTCACTTCCCCTTATGGACTTTTGAAAAGCACTTAATACGTCGTAATGATTGTCACCGTTTTTGTCAAAAGAAAAAGAGCTTTTCTGTGTACACTCCATTGCAATATCAAGTGTTATATTTATCTCATCTTCTATATTGTATACCTGAGACCTGATACACATTTCCACTCCGTTTAAAGCCTTTCTCACATCACCAAGAGAGCACATGGAAATATGGTCAATAGCTTCTTCGTCAAAAGAAATGGTTCTGTCAGGATAATCTTCTTTTGATACCTCTATGGCACGTAAGACAGCCTTTTTGATTTCTTGTGGAGGAATCTGCTTGAACTCCAGCACATTTGAACGGGAAAGAATGGCACCATATACATAAAAGTAGGGATTTTCTGTTGTGCTTGCAATAAGTGTTATCTGACCGTTTTCTATATACTCAAGAAGTGCCTGCTGTTGTTTCTTGTTGAAATTCTGAATCTCATCAAGATAAAGGACTACCCCGTTTCTGTTTTCCATTCTGTCAAGGCTCTCTGCAATATCTCTTACATCCTTTACCGAACAATTGGTAGCATTAAGCCGGTAAAAAGGCTTACCCACTTTATCGGCACAGATATTTGCCACAGTAGTCTTGCCAACTCCTGATGGTCCGTAAAAAATCATATTGGGTATTTCCCCGGAATTTATTATATTTGAAAGAACTTTATTTTCACCGATAAGATGCGTCTGACCTACTACCTCATCAAGGGACTTGGGTCTTATTCTCTCGGCAAGAGGTGCTTTTTTCATACATCATTACCTCAATCATTAATTAATAATATAATTTTATCATTAAATAAAAAATATTTCAATAGATTAAAACAAAATTAACTTCGTCAGTTAAATGTCGCTTCGCTCACTTTTTTATAAGCTAAATTTTGTTGTTACAAGCAATTGCTGACGCAGTTATCTCTTCAATGAAAAAAGGAGTTGCAAAAAGCAACTCCTCTTAATTATTTTTTGTTATTCTGTTCCATTTCTTCGATGCTCATACTTCTTGAATGCTCGGTATGTGACCATTCTGTCTTGTGCTTATTAAGCCATCCGATGATTGTAATCGGAATCCATGTCAAAGTATATATACCGAAGATAAGATATGACCAGATAAGCTTCATATTGATAACTCGTCTCTCATATGTTACAACCAATGGAATATAGAACATTGTAAGAATAGAAAATACCTGTGCAAAACTCTTGGCAACATCCATATCCTTGATAAACAGATTGAAAAGATGGTTGTATGTAAATATATGATCGGATACACCTGGAATATTGAACAATGTAAAGAACCCTATCAATGTAGCAATACCCAGTACAAAAATCTTCAATGGCTGCATAAGATATACACAGCAGTCAAAGGCTGACAAATCACCTTTTTTGATTGCTCTTACAAAGAGCTTACCTGCAAATCTTGATGCAACATCCGCATGCCCCTGCATCCATCTGATTCTCTGTCTCCAGGATGCCTTGAATGTAAGAGGCTTTTCGTCATATATAACAGCCTTGTGAGCCCAGCCTACCTTCTTGCCCATAAGAGCAAGTTTGGCAGTAAACTCCATGTCTTCTGTAAGACAGGTTGCTCCCCATCCGATTTCCTTAAGAAGTGGTACGGAAACACAGAAGCCTGTACCAGAAAGCTGACATGTCACATTAATGTTATATCTTGCATTCTGGAAAAGTCTTGATACTACCCAGAATGAAATGGAATAAGCTGTTGTAACCCAGGTATCAAATGGATTCTTTGAGTCAACACTACCCTGAACAACATCGTATCCTTTGTTGATTTCTTTGTTCATTTCTGTAAGAAACTCTTTGTTTACAAGATTGTCTGCATCAAAAATGGAAACGAAATCATATTTCTTGTCCATATTATAAATCTTATCAAACATCCACTCAAGAGCATGACCTTTGCCTTTGAGCTCATCGTTTGATCTTTCAAACACAATAGCGCCTGCTTCTCTCGCTTTATCAGCTGTAGAATCGGTGCAGTTATCAGCAACTACAAATATGTCGTATGCTTCCTTCGGATAATCAAGCTCCTTAAGACTCTTGACCATCTCTCCGATAACAACCTCTTCATTATGAGCTGCAACTATCATGGCAAATGTGTGAATATCATTTTTATCAGGTTGCTTATTGGTCTTTCTGTTAGACCAGCCAAACATAGACACAACAAAATAGTAAGCACCATATATCATGATAAATGCCTGAATACAAGCACTTACTACAAACAATACGTCTTTAATTTCCATATTAACCTCCGAATTTTATATGCAGACTTTCTGCACATCCCCAATTCACATTGGCTATAAATAATATCCATTTATGCAACACTGCTTATTATATACTATAAAATCGCAACTTGCAAGTCCATATTTCTCCAAATTCGACAAATTTAACAATTTTCGTAAACTTTTACATATTTTTATATTATTTTACTTACGTTTTGTGCATTTTTCGCTGTTTTTTGCGTTTTTTGATATAAAACTATAGACATTTTATCTGTTTTGTTATAAATTATATGTATAGACATTTTACTTATAAGGGATGTAACTTATGAAAGAAAAAATAATGTATGTATGTTCAAGCTGCGGATACCAATCTCCTAAATGGATGGGGAAATGCCCATCGTGCAACGAATGGAGCTCCTTTGCAGAAGAAACCGTAGCACAAAAACCAAAATCAAAGACTGCAGTAAGCATATCAAGTGAACCTGTAAGTCTTGATAATATACAAATAAGCGGAGAAGAAAGGTACCCTACCAACAAAGAAGAACTGGACAGAGTACTTGGCGGAGGAATAGTGAAGGGGTCACTTATTCTTGTGGGTGGTGACCCGGGCATAGGTAAATCTACTCTCCTTTTGCAGATATGTGACAGTGTATCTGATTGCTCCAGTGTGATGTACGTATCCGGTGAAGAAAGCTTAAGTCAGATAAAACTAAGAGCTCAAAGACTTAATATAACAACCAAAAATCTTACTCTTTTGTCTGAAACAAGCCTTGATTCAGTCATATACCACGCCAAGGAACAAAAGCCTCAGATAGTAATAATTGACTCTATACAAACCATGTTTAAAGAAGATGCCGCATCTGCACCCGGAAGTGTCTCACAGGTAAGAGAGTGCACATACTCTCTTATGCGTCTTGCCAAGGAAAATGCCATATCGGTAATAATCGTTGGTCATGTAACCAAAGACGGAAATATTGCGGGTCCCAGAGTGCTTGAGCATATGGTAGACTGTGTGCTATATTTCGAAGGAGAAAGACATCAGTCATACAGAATATTAAGAACTGTGAAAAACCGTTTTGGATCGACAAATGAAATAGGTGTATTCGAAATGAAGGATACGGGTCTTTCTGAAGTGAAAAATCCTTCAGAAATGCTTCTGTCGTCCCGACCAAAGAATACATCAGGAACAGCAATAGTCTGCACAATAGAAGGTACAAGACCTGTGCTTTCAGAAGTACAGGCACTTTGCTCATATACAGGCTTTGGCACACCAAGAAGAGTTACAACAGGTGTTGATTTTTCCAGATCATGTATGCTTATAGCTGTGCTTGAAAAGAAGCTCGGATTCAAAATGCAAAGCCAGGATGTATACATAAACATAGTTGGCGGTATCAAAATCGCCGAGACAGCCACTGATCTTGCAGTAGCATTAAGTATAGCTTCAAACTACAAAAACTTCTCCATCGACGAAAACACCTGTATTATGGGCGAGGTGGGACTTACAGGAGAAGTGAGAAGCGTAAGCTACATAGAAAAGAGAATTATGGAGTGCAAAAAGCTTGGATTCAAAAAATGTATCGTGCCAAAAAGCAACTCAGAGGACATAAAAATCAAAGGTATAGAAATCATCGGAGTTTCTACAGTAAAAGAAGCTATAGATAAAGTTATGAACTAAACAACAGGGACTGTAAAATTTACAGTCCCTTTCGTATACTAATTTATTATTACAGATTTGGTAAAATCATCCCATGCTACACTGAGACCAAAAGCTTCCGAAATTAATCTCAACGGCACATATGAAGTGTTGTCAACCAAAAATACATTGTAATTTAGTTTAGTTGCAACACCATTGACTACTGCAACATCAGATTCAACCTGAAGATCTACTGTGGTATTATCTTTTATAAGCTTTATTTTGCCATTATTCCAATCAACCCTTAACCCTAATTTCTCACAAATTACTCTTACAGGAACAAATGTTGTTGAATTTACATTATATACATTTTTGTCCTTTGCAATACGTTCTCCATTAAGATAAATCTTTGTTTTGTAAAACATATCTCTTAATATATCCTCTGCATTCATCTGACGATATCCGTCAGGGTCATTAAGTACAGAACTGTCCCAGCTCATCTGATTGTAGCTTGTAAGGTAATCTGTACCTCTGCTGCAATTTGGATATTTGGTATAACATTCGTTAAAAAATATGTTCATATAGAAATTGGCAAGTCTGACTGCCTCACTTTGCTTATTTCCTCCCGGAGTAGCAGTTCCGCACAAGGATACTGCAGGGGGAGATGCATGAAATAATACCACACTGCCGTCCGGGCACTCTCCAACCACGATATAGGCATGTCCGTTTGATGACATAATGTCACCACACTGACGTTTTTTCACATTTGCTTTTGCAGTAAATTTACCATTGAATACTGTGGAGTATTTCTGAGCCATTTCCTTTGCAAGATATACGTATCCTTCTTTTGAATACTTGTCCTGAAACAACTGATACATACACCAGCCAACATACCCTGTACAATCCAGTCCGTCATGTATCTGATATCTTGTGGTATTGTAGTCATATTTGGAATTTTTGGAATTATAAAAGTTCTGCCAGTTCTGACCAAGGCCTAACTGCATTGCTTCCTTCCCTGCACCTGTATCAGGCTCATTCCACCCACCACCATACACATAAAGACATTTGCCTATAGGCTCAGTAGCAGTATACATAAGCTCTGCAACTGTAGCTGCAAAAACATTTACAGTTAATGTGCTTATCAAAAAAACAACTAAAAGGACTATGAATAGCTTGTTCTTAAAAATCATAATATTTATCACTTCGCTTTTGTATAATTGGTAACCTTAAACGCACCGCCATCATTTATAACAGTGTATTTCCACTTGGTTGAGCTGGTTGTAAAAACACCATTCTTTGTCTCGCCTATTGTTTCATTGTCCACAACATAGTATGCTTTTCCGTCATATGTAACCGAGTCAAATGTTAACCAATCTATAGAATAATTTGTAATATTATGTTTGTTGAAATAATTCCACTGCTGTTTGTATGCATTTGACCATGTAGGGGAATAAGATGCCATATGTGAATAGTATGCATCAGAACTACGACTTCCGCTTCTGACAAAAGCCTCATATGCATATACAAAATTGGTAACAGCATTTTTTGCAGCTTGTTTTTCAGATTCACTTACATATACAACCCTTGGAGTAGCAGCCTGAGATGCTGATGCCACCTTTCCATTAGCTGTTTCAAGCTGTTGCTTAAGTAATGCAAGCCTATTTCTCTGAGAATCCGAAAGACCTGTTGAGTTTTCTATTTCCTTTATTTTAAGGTCTGTATTTCCGTAATCCCCACTTGCAAACAATCTCTCTGCATATGAGATTCCCTCATCAATTGAATTATTGGAATTTATACCATCCTGAATATCTCGTCTTAATTTATCTACATCTTTTCTTAAGACAGCGATGGAATCATTTATAATAATTGTGTCAAGGGTCTTTAGAGCATTATTGTAATCAGCTTTATTATAGAATTCCTGTGCAGAAATCAGACTTTTTACAGCTTTTGCAAGTTCATTTACCTCATCATTTTTTATACCTTCGCTTTTAGCTAAATCAAAAAAGCCTGCTGCTTCGTTGTATTTACCTGCAGCTACTGCAAGCTTACCCTCTTCCACAGCCTTCTTACCTGTACTACTTGCAAAGAGATCACATGCTGACATTGTGAAAGCCATTATAATACATACTAAAACAATTAAAGTTTTTTTCATGACATAATTCCCCTTTTTCTTTTGAATACTTTTTTCTCATTATACGTCCAGACTTATAATTTGTCAATGGAAGGAGGGGGTATTTTATCTGTTTGTAACAAAATATTGATAATAATTCTTTTGCTTAACTTTTACCCAATTCATACTCATAAACCTGATCTTACCAGATCAACAGTATTAAGTATTCTCTGTACTTTTCTTACCTGTACCAGCAAACACTCCCACCGTCATAAGTAGTGTCCATACCAGAATCAAATTTCCCCATCCAATAGTGCTGATTGCATTTGAAAATAACAAGTTTGCCACTGCTGCACCTATATAGCTCATACAATCCAGAAATCCGGTTGCAGTGGAAACCATTCCCGTATCACACAGACTTGGGCAATATACAGAAAACACCATTGTAGCAGCACCACCCGAAGTGATAAGCGCTAATGTCAAAAAGATTATGTTTATCATAGTATTATGTATCAGAAACATGCATAGGAATGAAACTGCACTTGCCAAAAACATAAAAAATATAGTTATATTTATATTTCTTTTAAACACCCGCTCGTACATAACAAGAGAGTTAAAATATGGTGAAGCAGATTTCAGAAGAGTTATTACTGTGAAGATTGCTGCTGCAGATTCGGGCGTTATTAAAAGATACTCTGTCAAATAAGTAGGTATCCAGAATACAACAGATGTTCTTATGATTCCTGTAAGTATGGCAATAACAGAAAATCTTATAATTGATCGTTTAACGAGAAGCTTAAGATCAAACCTGTCCTTTTTGTCTTGTTTAACAATATTTGAACCTATAAAGCCTATTTTTTCAAACCATGAAAAGACACAAAATGCCATAATACCCATTACAATCAAGCTGACAGCACAAATGATGAACACAGTCTTCCATCTAAAAAATATTGCAAAAACTGAAGCCAGAGGCGTACCGAGAAAGGATGCAATCACAAACCCAAGAGAGCATCTGGTTGCATATACAGGGAGTGTGTTTTCTGAAACCACCTTCATTATAGGTGCATATATCATAGACAAAAAGAAACCGCTCAAGCTATATACAACTATAGATAGAGAAGGATGCTTTGCAAAAATCAATACTGCATTGCATATTCCTGCAAGAATTATCCCGATGCTTACCATATATTTTGTTTTGATAATATCTCCTACTCTGCCATTTACAAGCTGACCTGTAGCATAGAGAATCATAAACCCGGTAGACATTCCGCCTATGCTTTCAATAGAAAGTATGTTTTCTTCAAGCATCTGCGGTGTAACCACACCAAGGATGTTTCTTGCAAAATAACACCCAAGATAAGAAAGTGTACATAGTAATCCAATATATATGGCTTTGATAGCCTCTTTATTATTTTTTAATCCCATTGTTTTTGCCCCTTTTACATTATATTTTTGACTGCATATGGATTTAATCTAACCTTCCATAATATGAGAAGTGATTATATTGGATATTTTTGCACAGCGTAGTTTTTCATCATCAGTCATATTCGAAAGTATATATGAACATATTGTATCAACCAAAAAATATCCACATAGTCTTTCTGTATCAACATAATTACTTAGTACTTCATTTCCACCGGACACCACAATAACTTCATCACATAATTTTGCAACGGGACTATGCTCATCTCGTGTAATACAAATACACTTGGCACCATTATTTTTTGCTATTCTGACACTGTCATAAACATCGCTTGTCCGTCCTGTAACTGATATAGCTATCATAAGCGAATCCATATCAAGAGACATAGCTGAGACAGGGCAAACCAACGCCTCAGTTATACACTTTACCGAATAACCGAGCTTCAAAAGCTGAAATGCAAAATCTTCTGCCACTACACCTGACTTTGCGATACCATAAACCTCAATTCTTTTCGCATTCATAATCAGGTTGCATACATTAATTAGTGTTTCCTCACTATTTATTTGTTGAGTTTGCAAAAATGCATCAGAAATATTTTTTGCAGAGATTTTCATTATTTCTGATATAGAATTATCGATGATTTCAGGATTTGTATAGCTTTCCTTATATGCTTTGATCTCTGTAGCTATTTTTACCTTAAGTTCAGAATAACCCCCATTAGCAAATTTCTTTGAGAAATTGTTTATACTTCCCTGAGAAACTCCGGCAACAGAAGATAACTCAACAGCTGAATACTTAATAAATTTTTCCGGATCTATCAGAATTGTTTCTGCAATTTTTCTTTCGATTTTGCTCATAAAATTCTTTCCGGACTGAATCTTTGCAAGTAACATATTCTACTCCTTTTGTTAATTTATCATTTTTGTAATATATAAATTGATTATATATCGTTTTGATTTGGGTGTCAAGTAGATACTAAAAAATATTTAGGTGATATACTCGCTAACGCTTGTGCGATATATTTGCTTCGCAAATTCGATATAATCTCACCTTGTTCGATTGCGATATGCTATAAATTCCTTCAACTCGTCCCGAAGGGACATATCGCATTACGCAGTAATATATCGCACCGAAGGTATATCGCAAATGACCTCAGGAATTTATATCGCTGAAAAAAGCACTTCTTCAGAAGTGTTTTTTCACAAGTAGGACTTGAACCTCGCCACCCACTCTTGCGGTGCTTAGGGCTCCGCTTTTATTGCGGATTGTTCGTAAATTTAGCACTAAATCTTTTGCACGAAGGGCAACCTCATTTACACCGAAGGTGTAACATCATTGATACGAAGTATCACATCATTTGTGCGATAGCACAACTTCATTTTGTGTCCGCTAAAGCGGAATGATGTTGACCGTTTCAGGTCAAATGATGTACTCGCTTTGCTCGTAACGTTGTTGTGTCCTTAGAGGACACAAACAAAAAAATACACACTCAAAAAGAGTGTGTATTTTTTGAAAGAGCCGAATGGTTTAGATGCCATTTCTTAAAACTCTTTTTTTAATTCAATACCATTTGCATCTGTATTCAAAGAACCAGTTAACAATCTGATAAAATCAACTAATGCCCAAATTCCACCACCGACACCAGTACAACATGTTAAAACTATCTTTATAACACCATACTTATTATACCCAAGATAGAAGTCGTGAATGCCAATACTTCCCAAGAAAAACGCTAAGAGAACAGCTACAAGTTTAGACTTCTGTTCGCCATTTGCAACAACTGTAGTCGTAGCTTTTACACTCGCACCACAATTAGTACATATTACTGCACCGGGATTGATTTCTTTTCCACAATTAGAACAAAACTTTTCCCCTGTGCCTTTCGCAAAACCGCAACTCATACAAGCAACAGCATTTTCGTTTATTTCTGCTCCACAATTTTTACAAAACATTTTAATTCCTCCTAGAATAACATTATTAATTTTAATATCCAATTTAAAATAGCAACAAAAGCAACTCCTATCATTATGTAGTTGTGCCATTTACCTTTAAAATCAAAAAATACATAGGCAAAAACATATGGCATAAAAAACACTGTAATATTGTATTTTGCAGCACTGATTATGTCAAAATTAACTAAGGATAACACAGCCCTTGTCATACCACACCCGGGACACGGCAGTCCTAAAATTTCTAGAAAGACACAAGTGATACCAAGCTTATTAAATAAAATAAATACAAGTGTAAAATATAAAAGTAGTAATAAAAGTAAATATTTTCTGTTGCTATTATTTCTAAACATTAACCCTTTGCATTATAGTCAGCACACATAAGATTTGTTGCCTTAAATAATTTATGATAGTAAATAAAAGGACCAACGATTATTAAACTACCAAGAACATTCCAGAGCCAATAGTCTGCGCATGAAAAATTATATGCGAGGTTTCTTCTTTTAAGCTCGTTACCAATACGATTGGAAATCTTATGAAACCAAACAATTCCAGCAATTCCTAATGTGATAGGTGCAACAAGGAAGAATAACAAACAATAATGCATCGTTCTCTTTCCGTCATAGCGACTAGCCGCAATATTCACATCGTTACTTACAGACGACATCACTACAAGCCCGTAAATACCAAATGTAATAATTGACAGAAGTATGTACTTAGCAAGCCCCTTATTTGTTTTTAATTGTCCAACTGGTGCATTGTTGTTTTGCACAGAGCATCCACATTTTATACAAACAACTGCACCTTCATTAATTTCTGCACCACACGAACTACAATACTTCATTTTTAACCACCTCTTATAAAATTTGTCGATGTTTGTAAGTAGTATTTTATCCTACTTTATGCTATTTGTCAATACTAAATGCGATTTTAGTATATGATTATTCTAGAGGTGATAGTTTTGAGACCGTTAAAAGAGAAAATTGCATAACTATTGATAGCATATATTGGGGACGTGACTGTTTTTGCACTTTTTGATATAATACACAGGACTTGAACCTCGCCACCCACTCTTGCGGTGCTTAGGGCTCCGCTTTTATTGCGGATTGTTCGTAAATTTAGCACTAAATCTTTTGCACGAAGGGCAACCTCATTTACACCGAAAGTGTAACATCATTGATACGAAGTATCACATCATTTGTGCGATAGCACAACTTCATTTTGTGTCCGCTAAAGCGGAATGATGTTGACTGTTTCAGGTCAAATGATGTACTCGCTTTGCTCGTAACGTTGTTGTGTCCTTAGAGGACACAAACAAAAAAATACACACTCAGAAGAGTGTGTATTTTTTTGGCTCCCCAAGTAGGACTTGAACCTCGCCACCCACGGTCAGAAACATAGTCGTCTCTCTCACCTGCGTTCGTGATACTCCTTGTTTCTTCCGAATTTTTTCTCCTTTCTTCGTCCACCGGACGCAGTCGAAAAAATTCCAGTTGAACAGCCTTCGTCTGATGTCATTGGAGAATCAAACTGTTTGCGGTCAAAAAAGAATAATGATTTCTTTATATATTTTTCATTTCGACTCGCAGACCATATAGTCAGATAAATTTCGTTGATTTGGATGCAGAGGTTGAAGTTGGGCTTGCCGCCCTACGAAACCGATAAATTCAAAGCATAGAAATTTAGTGACTATAGGGCGTAAACAGTTTGATTTTTCAATGACCTTCCTCGTTGTCGTAGGCAGAAATCTTCCTTTGAGCAACAAAAAAAGATATCCGTTGGATGTCTCTTTTATAGAAATAAGCTTTGCATAAGCAAAGCTACGAAACTTGTCAAGTATTTCGGACAAGTAAAAGAGTGAATTTTTACATCCACACAGAATTAGGTGTCTTGTAGCCTATTCCTGAATGTAATCGCTCTGAATTGTAATACAAATATATGTAACTTAGTATTTCTTGCTTTGCTTCTTCATAACCGAGATGGCGGATATCTGTCATCTCGGTTTTTAATGTTT
>SVJM01000043.1 GCA_015068975.1 Oscillospiraceae bacterium
AGAGAAACTTGGGTGGATGAGTCCAGTACAATTTCGTCTCAACACTCTGGCTGCATAAAAATAGCGTAGCAGCCATTAAAACTACTACGCTATAAAAAGTCTAACTTTTTGGGGTCACATCAAAAATTATTTTACAGTCCCTTTTTTATTCTCCTTGATATTTTTTAAGCCATGTTCCCCTTATATATCTTATCACAAATATTATTGCTCTGAATACCCAGTCGCAAACCATAGCATACCATACGCCCATTACTCCGAGACCCATATCTCTTCCCAGAACATAACTTAAGTATACTCTGAAAATCCACATAGATACAACGGAAATAATCATCGTAAACTGCACATCCTTTGCCGCTCTGAAGGCATTTGGCAAAGTAAACGAACTTGGCCACACAACAGCGGCAGAGATACTGTGAAATATCAGAAGATTCATTGTGATATATGCGGTCTCTCCCGAAAGATTGTATATATCAGCAATCTGCTTGGAAAATACACTCAGCAAAACTGAAATCACTATTGTCATAATATACATCATTTTAAGAAGATACCCGGAATAATACTTCGCCTGCTCCTTCTCTCCTGCACCTATGCACCTTCCCACGATTGTAACCATAGCCGAGGCTATCGCACCGCCTATACCATACTGAAGAGTAACAACGGAATTTGCCACAGAATTTGCAGTAATCTGCGAAAGTGCAAATGATGCAACAAGGCTCTGTGTGAGAAGCTTACCAAACTGAAACATACTATTCTCTACGCCATTTGGAATGCCTACTGCACAGATATTTTTGATGATATTAAAATCAGGCTTTATCTTAAAGATTTTTTCCACATATACAAGATGATTTTTGTTATGTATACGGTACATCATAGTAACAGCAGATACCACCCAGGAAAGGGATGTTGCTATTGCCGCACCTGCCGCCCCCATCTTAAACCCGTAGATAAGAACAGCATTTCCCACGATGTTCACACCATTTGCCAACACAGAATTATAAAGGGAAACTTTTGTGTTGCCCATTGCGTTGAATATTGCATATATACCATTGGATACTGCAAGAAATGGATACGCCAATGCAAGATAGAAGAAATAGTCACGTGCATTCTGCATAACGAGAGCATCTGTGTCGCCATATATAAGATCCAGAAGAGGTATACGGAACGCAACACTCAAAACCGATACCGCCAGTGCCACACCGAAACAGGACCAGATAAGCTGCTTTGCCACATTTCTCGACTTATCCATATCATTTGTACCGATTGAAAGAGACAAAACTATAGCTCCGCCCGAAGAAAATGCAGAAAAGAGCATCATCAGTAAAGTATTTAATACTCCTATCAGCGAAACCCCCGAAATTGCGGCTTCCCCTGCAGTAGATACCATCATTGAATCGATTATCCCTACAGAAATAGATAATAACTGTTGCCCTATAAGTGGATAAACCATTTTGTTAACTTGTTGCCTGGTAAATAACATATTATCCCTTCTTTAACTTGATATCTCATTGTATTATAGCACCTTTCTATAGGGAATATAATATAACTTTTCATATACAAGTTTGCACAAAAGATAGATTTTATAGGATATAGAATCCACTCAATCAAAATTAAAATGGGAATGTAAAAAAACTCCAGATCGCAAAAAGGCATAGATTATACATAAGTCAAAAACCTGAATGCACAATAAAACTTACAAATTACTCATTATGTGGGAAATATTACATTTTTATGTAATATTTCCTTATTTTTGTGCCTTTTTGCTACAAATAAACTTCGCCTCTCGGTGTATCGCATACACCTTCGGGTAACCCGAAACCAAAGGTTTCGGCTCAGTTTCTTCGTTCTGAAGTCTTTTTTCTATCCCCTTAATTCAACAACAGGGACTGTAAAAATAGTTTTTTACAGTCCCATTTTTGGTTATTGTTTCGACTCTATTTCATCTTCAAAAAGCTTTATACTTGATGCATCAGGCTTATAGTCTGCATCGGAGCAGCATTGGATACTTGGCTTATCTCCGTACTTATCGATGAAAGGTGACAAACGGTCTTCTCTGTATTTATCTCTGTCTTCCTTTATCTTAAAGTCAGGAATGTCATAAGGCATACCGCCTTCGAGAGAGCTTCTGTGACCGAGAATTGCTACAGAAGACATAACTGTTGCTGAATATATATCATATGGATGAGGCGGTTGTTCTTTCTTTTCTATACTTTCTACAAAAATTCTTGCAGTAAGGAAATCTCCGCCGCCGTGACCACTCTTCATAATAAGGGCTTCCTGGTCATCATTCCAGTTGGGATCATAAAAACTCTTTGTAGGAGCGCCTTCAGGCTTTTCCCATCCGTTATAGCGGAGCATTACCTGATCGCCCATACCTCTTATATTTTCCATAGAACCCTTTGTACCGCATACTCTTGTAGAATTGTGATGAGCGCCAAATGTTGCACAACCTGTAAAACGGAATACCGATCCGTCATCATTCATAGTTGTGATATTTGATGCCCTATCACAGACAAAGCTTGCATCAATATGGCCTGCTTCTTTCGGCGCTGCCATATTGAATGCTGTTACTCTCTTTGGTGTAGCACCTGTAACATACATAACAGGACCCAATGAATGTGTCAAATAATATGTACGCGGCACGTAGTTTCTCCAGTGTTCTTTTTTGTATATATATCTTAATTTTGTATCCTTGTTATCCACATTTCCTGGATGATTGTACTCAGCTTCCGCAAAAAGAATTTTTCCAAGGCTTCCGGTATCAACGATTCTTCTTATTTCTCTGTTGAATTTCATCTGTGGATAGTTTTCTGCAAGCATATACACTACACCGGGATGTTTTTCAAATGCTTCAACCAGTTCGACACCCTCTGCCATTGTGCCGTTGCTGATACATTCTGAATACACGTGTATACCCTTTTCAAAGCACTTTATTGCATATGGTGCATGCTGGTGAAAGAAATTTGCAAGTACAACAGCATCCATATCATGCTCTATGAATTTGTCGAAATCAGTATAGATTGTCACATCATCTCCTACTGCATCCTTTACTACACTATGCTGTTTTTCTCTGTTTTCGCACACAGCTACAATATCACAGTTTAACATCATAAAGTTCTTTGCGATATCCATACCTCTGCTTCCGCCAAAAACACCTACTTTTAACCTTGCCATAAATACCACTCCTTTAAATTTATATTTTGATCAAAAACAATGCCAACATTCCAACAAATGCTACTCCCACCGAATAAAGCTCCTTTTTTGAAGGTTTGTTTTCTCCAAAAAGGTTTATGATACTGGATACCACCATTACTCCGCCTGTTACCAGAGGATACTGTACTGATGTATCCACATGAAGAAGTGCTATAAGTAAAAGAAGATTTGCCACTCTGTTTGTAATACCGCTTACACCGCCAAAAAGGATAGTCTTTCCCCAGTTTGATTTGCGGTTCTTTTCTCCGTTAAACACAGTAAGTATGACTGCAAGAGCGATTATGGCAGACAACGCACATCCCATTATAGAATAGGCCTCGGCACTTGTCCTCTCAAATGGCGCAGTATTAAATATCTTGGATATCACTCCTGACATTCCATTAAATACAAACACCCCTGCATAATATTTCATACCCTTCATTTTGTCGCCTTTTTCTATGGTAAGAACAAGGGCGATTATTATAAAGAATACACAGAGTATTTTTGCCACTGTTATTTCTTCGTTATAGAATATTATCCCCTGCAAAAATGGAAGAAGCATCCCCCCAAGCATGGAATACACCGAAAATACCGAAAGATTTATCTTGCCCAATGCCTTGAATGAGCATATGGTAAACAAAAATCCGTTCACTGTACTTATAAGTGCCATAATGAATGTAAACCAAGTAAACTCCCACTTAAAGCCATTTATAACGATAAGTGCTATCATTGCCACAATACTGCTTACAAATGTGAACTCAAAGCTCTGCTTTATACCGTCGCCGCACAGCTTAACATAAGCACCTTTTAATGCAAAGCACACACCAAACATGGCTGTTGCAAGTATAATTAATGAATAATACACAGCTATACTCCTTTAATATTGATACCCTAAATATATATCATCATCTTCATATTTTCAATGGAAATTTTCTATATATTCATATAAAAAAGTTAGATAATCATTGATTTTTGCTCTTTTTAAGCCTATAATACAAGTATAACTTGTACTTGAGGTGTGTATTATGGACAGTAAGAACATCTGCAAATTTGTAATTGGCGACGAAACAAACAAGCTAAAAATTGCAAACTTTGTTTACGAGTCGGACTATAACACAATGTCAAATCCCAATAAAAATAGCTACAACCGTGCTATCCTTATAAAGAAGGGCTGCGGCACATTTTATGCAGACGACACAGCCTATGACTACAACACAGGATGTATTATATTTTCATTTGCAGATGAAGAGATTTATTTTAAATCAGAAGAAGAGTGTGAATTTTTCTATATATCATTTGAAGGCGAAAGGGCTCAGGTTTTGTTTTTAAGATTTGACATAAACAAGCAAAACAGGATATTTCATGGCTTCGACGGTCTTATCCCCATGTGGCACGAAAGTGTGTCCGGTGCATCAAAGGACAATATCGACCTTGCGGCAGAAAGTGTACTTCTCTATTCCCTTTCACGATTCAAATCATCATCACATGACAAAAACCATATCATAGACCAGATAACAGATATCACTCAGAAAAACTTTTCTGACCCGAACCTTTCTATAGAAAAAATCGCAGAAAAGCTTAACTACAATCCAAAGTATCTTTCTCACACCTTTAAGAAGCATATAAATATTTCCTTTTCTGAATACTTAAGAAATATAAGAATAAAGTATGCAGTATCCCTTTTTGATCACGGGATAGATTCTGTGAAGAATGTGGCATATCTTTCGGGGTTTAAGGATCCTCTTTATTTCTCCACTGTATTCAAAAAAACAATTGGCGTATCCCCTAAGGAATATACCGAAAAGACTATCCGATAAAAGAGGTGCATTATGGCCAGACACGAAATAATGTTTAATACAAATCTCTACTCCGTAAGCTACATTCAGATAAACTGTTGCGGATGGATGGATACAGTACAGGGTGGCGGGCTTACAAAGAGACCATTCGGAAGACCGGACTATCAGATACTCTATATCCACAAGGGCTCTATGCTTATGGAAGGCGTAGAATACAAAGCCGGCTCCGTGATACTCTATAAGCCTGATGAAAAGCAGATGTATTTCTCTGCATCCAAAGAAACCACCTACTACTGGATACATTTCTCAGGGTATCTTGCAGATGAGTTTTTTGAAAGTTATCCGGGTAAGCTTATCAAAACCAACCGCCAGATATCCATAATGAAATTTGTAGAGGATACTGTAAATTCTTCTAATTCACCGAACCCACCTACTGACCGTTATGTGGAAGCAGAGCTTCTTTGTCTGCTGAATAAAATTGTAGGAGAAAAGGCACAGAGCAACATAGCCTTCAGGGCGATTACACCTGCAATAATTTATATGAACGAAAATTATACAGAGGCTCTTTCCAATGAGGAATATGCCCGCATGTGCGGTATGAGTAAGTTTCATTTCATCAGGAAATTTTCAGAACTGGTGGAAATACCACCTCAGAAATACCGTATAAAAATCCTTCTGGAAAAAAGCCTTGAGCTTTTAAGTGAATCAGATGACAAGATTTCCGTGATTGCAAATTCTCTTGGATTTTCTGACCATATGTATTTTTCCAAGCTGTTCAAAAGATACTTCAATATGACTCCCTCAGAATACAGAAATGCAGTTTGGTCAGGGTCAGATATCAGCGACAACGTGGCAATAAAAAATATCTTTTCTGTGGCAAACACAAAAGAAATATCTGATGAAATATCCTCCCAAGCCCCCTGCCTTACGGAAACCGAAATCAAAATTGTCAATTATATGGACTCCTGTCAGCATGCATCTACACTACACATTGCCAGTCAGTTAAATCTTAACCGACGAACTGTTCAAAGGGTCATAAGCTCTTTAAAAAATAAGGGCATTATACGCAATGAAGGTAACAGAAAAAATAATAAATGGAGAATTATCCTTAAATAGCATTAAAAAAGGAACTGTAAAAATCTATTTTCACAGTTCCTGTTGTTGAATTAAGGGGATAGAAAATGGAATTTTTTACCAATATCATTAAGTTAAGCAATATATTTCCATCGTCATTCTGAGCGAAGCCGTAGGCAAAGTCGAAGAATCTTAAGCAAATGAGTGAGATCCTTCGATGCGCTTCGCTTACTCAGGATGACAAATTCTTAACTTAATGATATTGGTTTTTTTACATTCCTTTTTTATGCTTCTTCTCTGACAATCTTGAGTCCCTTTCTCGGTGACTCCCCTGTTTCTCTCATAAATATCTTATAGAAATTGGAATAGCTTCCAAAGCCCGCCTTCGTACAGGCAAGAGAGATATTTTCTCCCATTCTGCACATATCTCTTACTCTGATGATGCGTCGGTTTGTGATATATCTGTTTACAGTCATACCTGTTTCCGCCTTGAATATTCTGCAAAGATGACATTTGGAGATAAAGAATTCTTCCGCTATCTGATCCAGATTTTCGATACTGGAAAGGTGCTTGTCAATATATCTCATTATACTCTTTATAATATCACTCTTGATAGCGCCCGGATCCTGAGAGTGGGTTTCTGACTTATGTAGTATATAAAACATTTCCACGAGGGTTGCCTTTATGACAATCTCATTGTCCTCTTCTTTTGCCCTGATGGCATACTGCTGAAGTCTCTCAAAAGCATCCCAAAGCCCGGATTTGCGCACATAATCACCCTTAATAAGGTTTCCCTCTCCAAGCTTTCTGTCGGCAAAAGTTTTCATATATTGCTCACAGTTAAGCTCCTTAAACACAGTAGGATTTACATTGATAACCACTCTTTTGTAGGTTTCTTTTTTAAAATGTACTGTCTGGTGCATTTCATTGTTGCGGATTACAAGGGTGTCATAAGGATTTAAGTGATATGTACTTCCTTCCACAAAGAAGTTTACATCCCCTTCAAGAAACATATATATCTCATAGCTGTCATGGTTGTGCAAAAGACAATTGTCCACTGATGTTGTCATATCTGTTTTATATGTATAGTGAATTTTTCGGTTTTTGGATATCCATGATACAAAGTTTCTTTCCATTCTTTCACCTCCGCTTTCTTACATTATATCATCGCATATCAATATTTGCAATGTTTTTCATCAATATTTATAATAGAATTTTCCATATTTTTGTGCTATAATAATTTTGTATACAGAATTATATCATAATTCTTCAAAAACTAAATCTTATTTTAAGAAAGGATTTTTGATTATGGACAAAGTAAAAGTAGGTATTATCGGTATAGGAAATATGGGCTCTGCTCACCTGAAAAACATCAAAACAGGCGAAGTTCCCAACATGGAATGTGTAGCTGTATGTGACACATCTGAAAAGAGAAGAGAAGATCTCAAAAAGCAGTATCCTGACATTAAAGTTTTTGACAATGCAACAGATCTTTACAAATCCGGTCTTGTTGATGCAGTAGTTATCGCTGTTCCTCACTATGACCACTGTCCTCTTGCTATCGAAGCTTTTGGATACGGTCTTCACGTTCTTGTAGAAAAGCCTGCAGGTGTATACACAAAGGCTGTTGAAGAAATGAACGACGTAGCTAAGAAATCAGGCAAGGTATTTGGTATTATGTACAACCAGAGAACCAACCCTTGCTATCAGAAAATCAAAGATCTTGTTCAGTCAGGTGAGCTTGGAGCAATCAAGAGAATCTCATGGATCATCACAGACTGGTATCGTCCACAGGCTTATCATGAATCAAGCACATGGAGATCAACCTGGGCTACAGAAGGCGGCGGCGCTCTTATCAACCAGAACCCTCACCAGCTTGACCTGTGGCAGTGGATGTTCGGTATGCCTGACCAGATTGATGCATTTGTAGGATTTGGTAAATATCACGACATCGAAGTTGATGACGATGTAACAGCAGTATTCAGATACAAAAACGGACTTACCGGTACATATATCACATCTACAGGAGAGTATCCGGGAACAAACAGACTGGAAATCGCATGTGATATGGGTAGAATCGTTGTAGAAAAGAACAAAATCGAATTCAAGCGCAACAGAATCTCCGAAAGAGAATTTGAAAAGATCAATACTATCCCATTTGGTAAGCCTGAATGCTGGGATTGCGAGATTCCAAACAATCAGGGTGCAGGCGAACAGCATAAGGGTATCCTTAAGAACTTTGCAGATGCAGTTCTCAAAGGATCTGACCTTCTTGCTCCGGGATATGAAGGCATCAACGGTCTTACAATTTCTAATGCTATCCACTACTCAGCATGGACAGGCGAAACTGTAGATGTAAACAATATGCCTGCAGATGATTTCTACAGAATTCTTCAGGAAAAAATTGCTGCTTCAACAGTTGTAAAAGAAGACAAGCAGATTGTATCAAACACAGAAGGCACATATTAATTTATAATTTGGAGGATAAGATTATGATGGACAGAAGAATCGGCGCTCAGATGTTCACAATAAGGGATTTCTGCAAAACTGCAGAAGACCTTGATGCATCATGTAAAAAACTTCACGATATGGGTTTTGAGCTTGTTCAGTCGTCAGGCGTATGCACTTCCCTTTCAGGTGCAGAGCTTAAGGAAATATATGACAGACATTCTCTTACCGCTGTTGTAACTCACAGAGGATACAACGAATATACCGAGGATATCGACAATATGATTAAGTTCCACAAGGACCTTGGTTGCCCTGTAGCAGGCATGGGCGCTATGCCAAAGGAATTAAGAGAAGATATGAATCTTGAAAACCTCAAGAAATTTATATCAGATGCAAATAAAATCAGCGAAGAAATGAAAAAGGAAAACATCATCTTCGCATATCACAACCACGCTTTTGACTGGGCAAAGGTTGACGGAAAGCCTATATTCGAATACTTCATCGAAGAATGTGATATATCATTTATCCTTGATGTATACTGGCTTTCATTTGTAGGCAAAGATCCTGCAGAATTTATCGACAGAATTGGCAAAAAGGCTATCATCGCTCACTACAAAGATCTTAAGGCAAACCTTGATAATTCTGTGGCATTCTCCGAAGTAGGAAACGGTCTTATAGATTTTGACAAGGTTACAGCTGCTTGTGACAGAGCAGGTACAATCGCTGCATTTATCGAGCAGGATAAATGTGACGGAGATCCTTTTGAATCACTCAAAATCAGCCGTGACTACCTTTTGAAGAAAGGATTTAACTAATTATGAAAAAGGCTTGTATCGTAGGCTACGGCTCCATTGGTCCCGTACATGCACATGCAATTGATTTGTGCGAAGATGCTACTCTGTATGCTGTATGTGACATTGACAAAGAAGCTGCGGACAAGGGCGCAAAAGAGCACAATGCCAAAGCAATATATACATTTGAAGAAGCAGTGAAGGATCCTGATATTGATGTGATTCACATCTGCACACCTCACTTTCTTCATGCTAAGATGGCAATGGATGCAATAGAAAACGGCAAGGATGTTGTATTGGAGAAGCCTGCTGCCATGACAAAGGAAGAATTTGAAAAGCTATATGAATTCTACTTAAACCATGACAAAAAGATCCTTGTATGCTTTCAGAACAGAACCAATCCATGTGTAAGAATGATGAAGGAACTCTTCCACAATGATGAAACTCTTGGTGCTCTTAAGGGTATCACAGGCACATTAAGATGGTGCCGTATGCGTGACTACTATGACAGAGCAGAGTGGAGAGGCACATGGGATTATGAAGGCGGCGGCGTTATCATAAATCAGTCAAGCCACCTTGTAGATATGATGCTTCTCTTTGGCGGAAGCCCTGAAGGAGTAAAAGCATCTATCTCCACAAAGCTGCTTGAAGATGCTATAGAAGTAGAAGATACTGCAGATGCACTGTTTTTCTTCGAAAATGACTTAAGAGCATCATACTTCGCCACCAATACATATTCATCCAACCTTCCATACGAGTTGGAATTAAGCTTTGAAAACTCTATCCTTCGTTATGCAGACAACTTCCTTTATCGTATAGACAAGGGAGAAATGCCACAGGTAATTTGCTCTGACAACAAAAACCACCCCGGCAAAGACTACTGGGGAAGCGGTCACCAGACAGTTATCAATGACTTCTATATGACTCTGGAAGGAAAAAGAGATGATTATTTAAGCATCGACAAGGCTGTAAGCTCTACATATGCTCTCTATGCAATGTACGAAAGTGCAAGAAACAACGGCAAAAGAATCGATATCAAAAAAGACAAACTTAAATGGACTAAATAAGGAGGACTAAACATAATGAAAAAATTTATGGACAAGGATTTTCTCTTAAAAACTAAAACTGCAAAGAAGCTTTTTCACAATTATGCAGAAAAGATGCCAATCTATGACTATCATTGTCATCTGATCCCTCAGGAAATCGCAGAAGACAAGAAATACAACAACATTACAGAAATCTGGCTCTATGGTGACCATTACAAATGGAGATTTATGAGAAGTATGGGTGTGGACGAAAAGTACTGCACAGGCGATGCTTCTGATTATGACAAGTTTTTCCAGTATGCAAAATGCATCGGTTACGCTATCGGAAATCCACTCTATCACTGGACACACCTTGAGCTTCAGAGATTTTTCGGAATCTATGAGCCTCTTAACGAAAAGAGCGCTCCTGAAATCTGGGAAAAGGTAAACAAAATCATCCAGTCTGACGGATTCTCCGCAAGAGAGCTTATCACAAAGTCAAATGTGGCATATATCGGCACAACAGACGATCCTATCGACAACCTTGAATGGCACAAAAAGATCAGAGAAATCAAGGATTTCAAGACAAAGGTTATCCCTGCTTTCCGTCCTGATACAGCTGTTAATATCGAAAAAGAAGGCTATAAAGAATATATAGAAAAGCTCTCCGCAGTTTACGGAAAGGAAATCACTTCCTATCAGGAGCTTAAAGATGCAATGGTATCAAGACTTGACTACTTCGAAACTCTTGGATCAAAGCTTTCTGACCATGCTCTTCAGGATTGCCCATATATCGAAGCATCTGACGAAGAAGTGGATAAGATCTTTAAGGCAGTTATGGCAGGAGAAACTATCTCCAGAGAAGATGCAATCAAATACAGAACATCCTTTAATACATTCTTCGGAAGAGAATACGCAAGACGTGGCTGGGTAATGCAGCTTCACATCGGAGCACTTCGTAACAACAACTTAAGAATGTTTGCAAAGCTCGGTCCTGACAAAGGCTTTGACTCAATTGATGACAATAATATCGCTCAGGGACTTTCAAAATTCCTTGGCAATCTTGAAAAAGACGATCAGCTTCCAAAGACTATCCTTTATTCACTTAACCCATGTGACAACTTCGTACTTGGCACAATGCTCGGTAACTTCCAGCAGGGTGGCATAAAGGGCAAAATCCAGTTTGGTTCTGCTTGGTGGTTCAATGATCATATCGACGGTATGACAGAACAGATGAAGGCTCTCGGAAATCTTGGTGCTTTGGCTGCATTTGTTGGTATGCTTACTGACTCAAGAAGCTTCCTCTCATACCCAAGACACGAATATTTCAGAAGAATTCTCTGTGATATCATCGGTGATTTCGTTGAAGAAGGTCAGTTTGACAACAACGAAGAAATCCTCGGCAAGATTGTAGAAGATATCTGCTTTAATAATGCAGTAAAATACTTTGATATGTAGAATCAAAAAGAAAGGAATGTAAAAATTATGAAATTACCATTTCAGATTGACTTAAAAGATAAAGTTGCAGTAGTAACAGGTGGCGGCGGTGTGCTTTGCGGAGAATTCGCAAAGGCAATTGCTGCTTGTGGTGCAAAGGTTGCAATTCTTGACTTGAGAAAAGAAGCTGCAGACCAGGTAGCAGAAGAAATCAAGGCTGACGGCGGTATCGCAATTGGTGTGGCTGCAAATGTTTTGGAAAGAGAAAGCCTTGAAGAAGCAAAAAAGGTTGTAAATGATACATTCGGTCCTATCAGTATCCTTATCAATGGTGCAGGCGGAAACAACCCAAGAGGCACTACAACAAAGGAATACTACGAAAAAGGCGACGAAAACCTTGAAGGAATCACATCTTTCTTCAACCTTGATCCAAAAGGTGTAGAATTTGTGTTCAATCTTAACTTCCTTGGAACACTTCTTCCAACACAGGTGTTTGCTCTTGATCTTATTGAAGCTAAGGATCCTGTAATCCTTAACGTATCTTCTATGAATGCATACACACCTCTTACAAAGATCCCTGCTTACTCAGGTGCTAAGGCTGCTATATCGAACTTCACACAGTGGCTCGCAGTTCACTTCTCAAAGGTAGGTATCAGAGTAAATGCTATTGCACCGGGATTCCTTCTTACAAACCAGAACAAGGCTCTTCTCGTAAACGAAGATGGCACATATACAGACCGTTCAAACAAAATCCTTTCTCAGACTCCTATGGGAAGATTTGGAGAAAAGGAAGAGCTTATCGGAGCACTACTGTTCCTTTTGTCAGCAGATGCTGCAAGCTTTGTAAACGGTGTTGTAATACCTGTTGACGGGGGATTCTCAGCATACAGTGGTGTATAGCAAATCGCGCATAGTGCGATTTGCAGCGATATAAATTCCTTTGGAATTTTCGATATGTACTGCGTACTCGATATGCCTTCCGGCTCGATATGTCGCTAAAGCGACACGACTTGGGAATTTATATCATATCGCAATTTTGTTTACAAAATTATATCGCATTTGCTTTAAGCAAATATATCGTGTTGGCATAAGCCAACATATCGCCAATATAAATTAAAAATTAAGAGGTCCTCTGTTTCGGGGACTTCTTTTTTCTATTAAAATATGCAATTTTGCTTTGGACAAACATTCGACTTCGCAGTATCACATACAGCTTTGTCTCTGTTTGTCCAATCTGAGAAATTTTTCTCATCCCATTCCGTCACTTCGTTTGTACCAAAATGGACGGTCCCTTTTGGTACACTGTGGTGTGATTTGCAGTGATATAAATTCCTTTGGAATTTTCGATATGTACTGCGTACTCGATATGCCTTCCGGCTCGATATGTCGCTAAAGCGACACGACTTGGGAATTTATATCATATCGCAATTTTGTTTACAAAATTATATCGCATTTGCTTTAAGCAAATATATCCTGTTGGCATAAGCCAACATATCGCCAATGCAAATTAAAAATTAAGAAGTCCTCATTTTCGGGGACTTCTTTTTTATAATAACACAAATCCAATCCGCTTTTTACAAAAAAATGAGGGATAATTTGCTACAATATTACAAAAATATGAGCGAATATTTCTCAAAACTTACAAAAAAATGAGGAAATAATTCTTATAAATTACAAAAATATGAGGTAAAATTAGTATCTGGCAAAGACATGTAAGTAATTAAACACATCCAACCTCATTCTGAACAAAGCTGAAGAATCTGACGGATGTGCCGGATATTTGCCCTTCGCAGATATTTCGACTTCGCTCAATATGACGCGAAAGGGAAAATTTTACTTTGAGAAAAAAGTTTTTTTGTTGCATATATTATTGTAACATTTGCTTTATGTTTATTTTGTGAATTTTTCCTTATTTTTCAAAGAAAAGTGCCAATATCTATTGACAAAATGTTAAATAAGTGTTATGATGATTTAGCACTCGGAAGATTCGAGTGCTAACACTCGCACAAATTGAGTGCTAAGAATATTTGACCCGTATTAAATCCCCGACCGAAAGGAGGATAAATATGGATTTAAGCGAAAGAAAAAAGCAAATACTTCGCGCCATAGTTGACGGATATATCCGCACAGCTGAGCCTGTAGGTTCATCCTATGTACTTAACAACAACAATCTGGGCATAAGCTCTGCCACCATTCGTAACGAAATGGCATCCCTTGAGGAAACAGGCTATCTTGACAAGCCTCATACCTCTGCAGGAAGAGTGCCCTCTTCTCTGGGATACAGATTTTATGTAGATGAGCTTATGCAGAAGTATCAGTTCACCGTAAACGAAATAGACCGTATGGAAGATGCCCTTTCTAAAAGATATTCAGAGCTTTCCAATATAATAAAGGATATTTCAAACACTGTATCCTATCTTACAAACTACACAGCTCTTGTGTCCACACCTATTACACATTCATCAAGGATAAGCTGTATCAAGTTTGTAACCATTGACCGCTACAGTATGGTTATGATCATCATATCTGATGACGGAGCAGTAAGAAACACTGTTATCACAGCACCATATGAGCTGAATCCTGACGTGCTCAAAAGATTGGAAGACTATCTTAACAATATCTTTTCCAATATGCAGTTTGAGGATATTACAAATGAATTTCTTACAGAGCAAAGGGACAATATCCCTATGGAGGATGCACTGATAAATGACATATTTGACTTCATCAGCACTGTATCGGAAGCCCAGAATTCCTTTGATGTGATAAATTCAGGTCTTGCAAATATGCTCAACTATCCTGAGTTTTCAAATGTAGAGAAGACAAAGAAGCTTTTCGGCTTTATCAAGGATATAGACAGAGAGTTCTTTGCAAAGAGAGTGACAGGCGACCGTGACACCATTGAAGTAGTCATCGGCGATGAAGAGCCTATACTCAAAGAGCTTGGCTTGAGCATGGTAATATCAAATTATGACTTGGGCAACGGTCAGCGTGGCGGCATAGCCATCATAGGCCCTACCAGAATGGACTATTCAAAGGTTGTAGCAACCCTTGATTATATGAAAAAAAATACAACCAAATACCTTGGCACAGGAAAAGGAGATGACACAGATGGAAGAAAATAAAAATCAGACTGCAGAAGAAATACAGACTGAAGACAAAAAAACAGAAGATAAAAAGGCAAAGAAATCAACCAAAAAGGCTGACAAAAATGCTGAAATAATCGCAGAAAAGGATAAAGAAATCGAAGGTCTTCAGGATCAGCTTCTTCGTCTTGCAGCAGAATATGACAACTTCAAAAAGAGAACTCAGAAAGAAAAAGAAGCAATCTACCGAGATGCAACTATAGAAGCTATCAAAGAGCTTCTTGGAGTAATCGACAACTTAGAGAGAGCTATCATGAGCTTTGAAGACAAAGAAAACCCTCACTACAAAGGTGTGGAAATGGTCTATAAGCAGACCAAGGATATCTTCTCAAAAATGGGCGTGGAAGAAACCAAAGCCCTTGGCGAAGAATTTAACCCTGAGCTTCACAATGCAGTGATGCATATTGACGACGAAAAAGTGGCTGATAATATCATTGTAGAAGAATTCCAGAAGGGATACACTTATAAAGATAAGGTAATCCGATACTCAATGGTTAAAGTAGCAAACTAAAAAAGAGTGTAATTTCAACTCGGATTGCACCGTTTAAAAAGGCTATTTCTCCAAAAAGATGCGTTAAAATGCTCGTGAATACACCAAGTATTCACTGCGCTTTTGCCTTCCTTTTTGAAAAAATATCTCTTTTTAAATTCATTTCATCAGCACAATCCTTCGTTTCAATCACACTATAGGTATAAATGATAGAAATCAAAATAAAATTTACTTTATTAGTAAATCAAAATAAAAAAACTTAGTAAATAATAAAATATAAGGAGAAATAAAAAATGGCAAAAATTATTGGTATTGACTTAGGTACAACAAACTCTTGTGTAGCCGTTATGGAAGGCGGCGAAAGCACAGTTATTCCTAATCCTGAAGGTGCAAGAACTACTCCTTCTGTTGTTGCTTTCACAAAAAACGGTGAAAGACTTGTTGGTTCTGTTGCAAAAAGACAGGCTATCACAAACCCTGACAACACTATTATTTCTATAAAGAGAGATATGGGTACAGACAGAAAAGTAGCAATTGATGACAAAAACTACACCCCACAGGAAATCTCTGCTATGATTCTTCAGAAACTCAAAGCAGATGCAGAAAGTTACCTTGGAGAAACAGTTTCTCAGGCAGTTATCACTGTTCCTGCATACTTCTCTGATGCTCAGCGTCAGGCTACAAAGGATGCGGGCAAAATCGCAGGTCTTGAAGTATTGAGAATCATCAACGAACCTACCGCTGCTGCTCTTGCATACGGTATGGACAAAGACAACGAACAAAAAATCATGGTATATGACCTTGGCGGCGGTACATTTGACGTATCCATCCTTGAAATCGGTGACGGTGTATTTGAAGTTCTTGCTACAAGCGGTAACAACCGTCTCGGTGGTGACGACTTTGACGAAAAACTCATCAACTACCTTGCAGATGAATTCCAGAGAGAAAACGGAATGGATCTCCGTCAGGACAAAATGGCACTTCAGAGACTTAAAGATGCTGCAGAAAAAGCAAAAATCGAACTCTCAGGTGTTACAAGCACAAATGTAAACCTTCCGTACATCACTGCAGATGCTACCGGTCCTAAACACCTTGATGTAACTATCACAAGAAGCAAATTTGACGAACTTACTGCAGACCTTGTAGAAAAGACAATGGAACCTACAAGAAGAGCACTTTCCGATGCAGGTCTTAACCCTTCAGAAATAGACAAAGTTCTTATGGTCGGCGGTTCTTCAAGAATCCCTGCAGTTTACGAAGCAGTTAAGAAACTTATCGGCAAAGATCCTCACAAGGGTATCAACCCTGACGAATGTGTTGCTATGGGTGCTGCAATCCAGGCAGGTGTACTTGGCGGCGAAGTAAAAGACCTTCTCCTTCTTGATGTTACACCTCTTTCACTTGGTATCGAAACTATGGGCGGTATCTGCACAAAACTTATCGAAAGAAATACAACAATTCCTGCAAAGAAGAGTCAGATATTCTCTACTGCTGCAGACAACCAGACAAGTGTTGAAATCAATGTATTGCAGGGTGAAAGAGAAATGGCTGCTCACAACAAATCACTGGGCAGATTCTCACTCACAGGCATTGCTCCTGCTCCAAGAGGTGTGCCACAGATTGAAGTAACATTTGACATTGATGCCAACGGTATCGTAAATGTATCTGCAAAAGATATGGCTACAGGCAACGAGCAGGATATCACAATCACTGCAAGTTCAAACCTTTCTGACGAAGATATTGATAAGGCAGTAAAAGAAGCAGAAAAATTTGCAGAAGAAGATAAGAAGAAAAAAGAAGAAATTGAAACAAGAAACAACGCAGACTCACTTGTATATCAGTGCGAAAAGGCTATGACAGACCTTGGCGACAAATTGGATGCAAATGACAAAGCAGAAATCGAAGCAAAAGTTGCCGATGTAAAGAAGGCTCTTGAAGGCACAGACACAGAAGCAATCAAGGCTGCTACAGAAGCATTGCAGAATAAGTTCTACGAAATCTCAACAAAGATGTATCAGGCTGCAAACCCAAACGGCAACCCTGATATGGGCGGTGCAAACCCGGGTGCAGGTGGTAACGGAGATACATTTGACGGGGATTATACAGTAGTAGACGACGACAAATAAAAAAATAGTACGAAAAATAGCGCAGGACGTGCAAAGCAATGATAAAAGCAACGGTTTACTAAATTTAAGGAATTTATATTCTCCTTTTCATAAGGTAGAATTTGTTCAAAACAAATTCTGATTTTACTGCTTTGCACTCTGCACAAACTTCACCTCTCGGCGTATCTCATACGCCTTCGGGTAACCCTTCGGTTCAGTTTGTACATCCTGCATCAATTTCTCGCACTATTTGGCACGAAAAATAGCGTAGTCCCCATTGCACGGGGCAATCACATAAAGCCCTCCTTGTGAAAGGAGGGGGGACCGCTTTGCGGTGGGAGGATTGAAACCTCCTGAAAGGAATAAAAAATGGCAGATAAAAGAGATTACTACGAAGTCCTGGGAGTACAGAAAGGTGCTACTGAGGACGAAATAAAAAAAGCATACAGAAAAGTTGCCAAAAAATATCACCCTGATATGAATCCGGGCGATAAGGAGGCAGAAGCCAAGTTCAAGGAAGCCGCAGAGGCATACGAAGTCCTTGGTGATGCAGAAAAGCGTCAGAAATATGACCAGTTTGGCCACGCCGCATTTGATCCCAATATGGGAGGCGGTTACGGTGGCGGATTCATATCA
>SVJM01000004.1 GCA_015068975.1 Oscillospiraceae bacterium
ATACCCCACATCGCAAAACGGTAAGGGTAATAATAGAAAAATCTTCTAATGTAGGAAACCGAATTATCATTAAATTCGGTTTCCTCTTATTATACACCGTTTTGCTATTGTCAAACAGAACCTCTCGGAGTATCGCATACACCTTCGGATTCTGTTTGACAATTGTGAAGCATTTTTCCTATTTCCACGAAAATGTAAAAATCCCCGAATTCCATTTCGGTCATCCTGAGCGTAGTCGAAGGATCTTCGCAAAGCCACAAGGGATAAAATATATAATAAGTCCTTAATCAAATGTATAAATATTTTATATTTAAAATCGCTATTTGTTAAGAGAATGTAATATTAAATTTACATTCTCTTAATTATTTGATAAAGAATAATAGGTATAATATAATTGACAAAACAAAAATATATCCATAATTGTATTACAATTAGATGGTATATTCTGACATTTTGATTATAAGGATGGTGTACATATGAAAAAAGTATTGTTTAGTGTAATGATAATATGTATGATATTTACAATGTCAGGCTGCACATGGGGACAAAAACACATATACACACCCGAAGCAACCAATGACAAAGCATATACCACTGTTGGCGTGGGTGAAAAGAAACATCAGGGCGATGGATATACCATTACGATTCCTGAGAAATCTTACCGCTATGAAAAAGACTATGATGATGGTGCTTTAGAAGAAAAATGGGAATATACAAAAAAAGATGATGTTGAAATCACGGTAACCACTTACAAAAACACCGAAGAAATCACCGCAAGAGGTAAATTCTTAAGAGATAATGATGACTATATCTTTGAGGATATGACAGGGTATTCTATATGCGGAGTGGAGCCTGACGGAGATACCTTGTGGTTTAATCTTCATCAGATCGGGGACACAGTTTATATAGTATCATGGGAGTATCCAAAGAATACAAAAGAGGATTTAATAAATGAGCTTTCAAGTATAGTAAGTACTTTTGAGCTTACAGAATAGGAGGTACACACAATGAAAAGAGTATTATCCATTATCTTATCACTGGCAATCATTATTTCTTCATTTGCTTTTGTATTTGCAGATGGTGTTGACGGACCGATGCAAAAAGCTAAAATCAAAGTAGGAGTATCTGCAGATTATATGCCCTTTGAATATTATGATGAAAGTGGCAATATGACAGGCTTCAGTATTGATCTTATGAATTATATAGGCGAAAGAATCGGTTATGATGTTGAGTATGTAAATATTCCTTTTGAAGAAATACTTACATCTGTAATAAATGGAGATGTGGATTGCGCCATATCAACCATTTCTGTTACACAAGAGAGAAAACAGTATGTAGATTATACAAGAGAGTATTTAAAGACAAATAATATCACAGTAATAAATGGTCAGAAGTCTGTGAAATTTGGTGAGAGCTATGCGGTGGTATTTAAAAAGGGCCTTGGAGAAGCTCCTTACAAGGAATCACCACTTACAGAAAAAGAAGCCTTATATGTGAAGGTAAATCAGGCAATAACTGACCTTTCTCATGACAGAACTGTTACCAAGCTTATTGAAAAATATGAACTAAACAAACCAATTACCGATGATGGTGAATATGTGGAGTACAGTGCAGTTATCAGTGGCGGTGACCCGGGTGCTATGACCTCGGCTACGTCAAACCCTGCAAGTGACTGGGCAATAGCCGACATTGAAAAGGCTAAGGCGTTAAATATCATAAGCGGAAATTACAATTTTCCGGGAAATATTACCCGTGAAGGATTTTGTGAGCTTGTGTATAATTATGTTTCAGAATTTGGTAAGCTTCCGTCTGATGATGGACATATTGTTTTTGCGGATACAGACAATATGAAAGCCCGTATTCTTAACACAATGGGAATTATAAAGGGTAAATCAGAGACACAATTTGCACCCAATGACTTACTGACCCGTGAAGAAGCGGCAACAATATTAAATCGCCTTATAAATATAGTGCATCCTGATTTAGCAAGTACAGAGTTATATTTTGAATTTGCAGACAGTACACAGATTTCTGATTGGGCAATGAGCGCAATTCAGAGAATCTGCAATATTGGTATTATGAAAGGTGTTGGAAACAATAGTTTTGCACCGAAGGATAACTACACCACAGAGCAGGCTATTGCAACTCTTGTAAGAGTATATGCAAGTTCCGGTATAAGTAAATCTGATGATATGACCTTTGCAGATAAATTGAAGGCACAGATGCCGACAGGCAGTAACTATATGTTTTCTCCATTGTCAATCAAAATGGCTTTTGCTATGGCGGCAAATGGTGCGGAGGGAAACACCAAAACAGAGATTTTGAATGCTCTGGATATTGAAAACCTTGACGAATATAATGAGTATGCAAAAAAGCTGATTGAAGGTTATCAGAAAGCAGATATATTAAAGCTTGATATTGCAAATGCACTTTGGATTAACGAAACCAACACTACACAAAAGTTTTCTGAAAAATATCAGAATACTCTCAAAAATTTCTATGATGCTCAAGTGAACGGATCAACCAGAGACAAAATAGCAGGAGAAATCAACAGTTGGGTAAAAGAAAAGACAAATGATAAAATAGACAGTATTATATCAGATGAGTTAGCAAAAGATGAGCGTTTTATTATGGCACTATTGAATGCTGTATATTTCAAGGCAGTATGGCAGAATGAGTTTGATGAAGATGCAACAAAGAAGGACACCTTTACAGACAGAAATGGCGTAGAGAAACAGACTGACTTTATGAACGAAACTGCATACTATGGCTATTACAACGAAAACGGCACCGAAGTTCTGGCACTTCCGTATAAAAACAGAGTTTATGATGAAACAGCAGGAGAAATGCTTTCTTATGACTTTGATGTTTCCATGTATTTAGTAAGAGGTGACTATAGCGAAAATATCTTATCAAGTCTTATCGAAAACAACAGTTTTAAAAACAGGAGAATAAAACTAAGTATTCCAAAGTTTGAAAGCAGGTTTGATACATCGCTTATTAACCTGATGAATAATCTCGGTGTTGTAGATGCTTTCGAAGAGGAAAAGGCAGATTTTAGGAAGATGTTTGATAAGGGAAATATGTACCTGATGGCAGCTCTCCACAAAACATATATCAAGGTTGATGAAAAAGGAACAGAAGCTGCTGCTGTAACAGCTTTAGCCGGTGGAACCTCATCTGTACCGCCTGAACCGATAGTTGTGAAGTTTGATACCCCCTTTACTTATGTTATCCGTGATGATGCAAATGGCGAAATACTCTTTATGGGAGAGTATGCCTTTGTAGAGTAGGAGGAAGGTAAATGAAAAGAAAAATATTTATACTTTTCTTTGTATTGTTGTGGTTGTTTTCTTTCACATCATTTGCAGGATCAATAGATATGGATCTTATGCATGATGATGCATCATTAGTATTTATCGGCAAAGTGGATGATTATACAGTCACAGATACTGAGGATGATTATCTGAATACAGAATATTCACTTACAGTTACACCTTTGAAAAAACTCAAAGGCGATGTTGAAGTTAATAAACCAATTGACTTTGAAAAAGTGGATACATATGATATGAAGCTTACAAAGGATACACAATATTTCTTCGGATATACAAAGAATGAATTATACATATGGGAGCTTGATTCATATGATAATCTCTTTAACTGGGAAATAGACACATATACAAGAAACAGTATTATCCTTAAAGAACGACACAATGATACAGTATCACAGGGAGTTCAGGAATATTTAAATGGTGGAATCTTTGAAAAGGCAGAAGAAGAGAGGCTTAGCCTTGGTAAGAATAAATCCTTTGCTGATTACATTGGCGGAGATTTGTTCGCTGCAGACAAGATAACATTTACAATATTTAATCAAAAATACATAGTTGACAAAGAAATATTTGTTAACCTTGCAGATGAAATACAGATAACCAATGTAAAAAACGAAACCATAAAAAGTACAAATTACGATCACGTGCTTTTTGTTCAGTGTGAAAATGATGATGGCACAGGAATCCCTGATATGTTTGCCGCTGTAGCACCATATGGTGAGGTGGACAAACTAAGCTGGGGTATGAGCAGGCTGATGGCTTCAGATTATACAATGGAAAAAGAGGATATAGAGAAGCTGTATACCTTACTACCGGAAAATGTTCAGAAAAAAATCCCTGAATACCACAAAATGCCCGATGAAGGAGACAAGCCTGTTACTATAGTAAGCACAACTTTCATAATGGTAGTTGCATTGTTTATCATAGTTATGGTATCATTAATTATAATCATTTCAAAAATGAAACATCAGGAGGGGAAATAATATGAAACGTATATTATCATCAGTTTTAGTTTTATCTTTGATTATTGCCACAATGGTTCCTACATTTGCGGCAAATGGAGACATTGCAGGGCACATTTATTCCACAGATATACGTGCTTTTATAAACGGAATTGAAGTGGAATCATACAATATCGGTGGCAAGACCGCAGTGGTTATAGAGGATTTGTTCGGAGAGAGGACACATCTCTGTCAGTATAATGATGATACAAGGACACTTAAGTTTTCAGGACTTGCACCATCTTTTCTTGAAGAAGGGAAGAATAAGGGTGACTATGCTCCCGGTACAATTATAGGCAATGTGTATGAAACAGATATCAAGACATCTGTATACGATGTGGTTATACCAAGCTATAATATTGGTGGCAAAACCGCAGTTGCTATAGAGGATTTAGGATACAACGGAGAGTTTTCTCCCATTGGCGGTAAATTTATATGGGATGATAAAGAGCGTACTATAAGCCTTGAATTTCTTTATTCAAACACGGATGGTATTCCAAAGGATAAGAAAACCATCATAACTGCCAATGAAGATATGACAGAGGCTAATGTTACATTTGAAGAAGTGCTTCATTGTGGAGGTCACGAGGAATTCCGTTTCCCTGAATATGTGACAGACGATACGGATATCGAAACAGTGATGCCTATTAAATCAGGTGATGAAACAATCGGATATTACTTCAGAAGACCGTCTGATGTATACAAATTTACTGCTTTTACATATTATTATCCTGACAAGGTAAAGGAAGCAGAAAAGACCTTCACACCCTATCCCTGGAAAACAAAAGAAAACATTATAACGCATTTCCTTACCAATCACAGTGTTGGTGAGCCAAGAGAAAGATTTGACACAGATGAGTATTCTTTTGTATATATATCTGTGGCAGGTACATCATGGACAGCATACAATCTTTTGCAGGTTTATGAAGACGGCACATATATTGACTACAAAGATCAGATTCATATGAACAACCGTTCTCCGCAAAACCTTACAGTAGACAAAGAAAATCAGAAGGTTACCTTCAGACATGCCGACAGATATCACAGTGAGTGGTATACCGATTATGAAATCGACTTAAAAGAAGGTATTATAAGGGAGCTCATTCAATAATTCTTATAAAAAACACTTGAAAAAATATTTCAGTTGTGATATATTAGTCTAAACTTAATAAAAACGGGAGCTTGTATACAGGCTGAGAGGAAGGTGTGACCTTCGACCGAGAACCTGATTTGGATAATGCCAACGTAGGGATGCCTTATACAAATGTATTTGGAAAGGAATGAACTTATAGGAAGTTACCAAACCGGTAACTTCCTTTTTTGTTTGGCAAGGGTTGTTATTAAGTTAATAAATAGCCAAAAAAAGGCAGAAAGAGGTAAAAAATGTTAGAAAAAGCAATGGAAAATGTAAGAAAGGAAACACCCCTTGTGCACAACATCACAAACTATGTGACAGTAAATGATGTGGCAAATGCAATTCTTGCCTGTGGTGCAAGTCCCATTATGTCAGATGAACCACAGGATGTATCAGACATCACATCTATCTGCGGTGGACTTAATATCAACATCGGTACTCTCAACGAAAGAAGTATTGAGGCAATGTTTGTTGCAGGAAAAAGGGCAAAGGAGCTTGACCATATTGTTTTGCTTGATCCTGTAGGTGCAGGAGCAAGTAAGCTTCGTACAGATACTGCTACAAGAATAATGAATGAAATTAAGCCTGATATCATTCGCGGAAATATATCAGAAATCAAAACTCTTGCGTTAGGGTCGGGTACTACAAAGGGTGTAGATGCGGATATTGCAGATAGTGTAACAGAAGGTAATCTTTCTGATATGATATCATTTGCAAAGGCTTTTTCCAAAAGAACAAATGCGGTTATAGCAATAACAGGTGCTATAGACCTTGTAGCAGACAGTGATAAATGCTATGTGATACGAAACGGAGTGCTTGAGATGAGTCGTATCACAGGTACAGGATGTCAGCTTTCGGGAATAGCTACTGCATATGCTGTGGCAAATAAAGATGATATTACAAATGCAGTTGCAGCTGCAGTATGTGTGATGGGACTTGCAGGGGAGATAGGCTTTGCCAATCTAAAAGAAAATGAAGGTAATTCCACCTTGAGAAACAGGATAATAGATGCAATCTGTAATATGGATGAAGAATCTCTGACAAAAGGAGCTAAATATGAACTTAGATAAAAAGGATATGTTGCTTTATGCTGTTACAGACAGGTCATGGCTTGGGAATATGACACTGTTACAGCAGGTGGAACAGGCAATAATTGGCGGAGCAACATTTATTCAGCTTCGTGAGAAGGATATGGATGAGGAAGCTTTTCTCAAAGAAGCTCTTGAAATTAAGTCCCTTTGCAAAAGGTACAATGTGCCTTTTGTGATAAATGACAATGTGGAAATTGCAAAAAAGATAAACGCAGATGGTGTCCATGTGGGACAAAGTGATATGAAAGCAGGAAATGTAAGAGAAATCCTTGGAGAAGACAAGATACTTGGTGTATCGGCTCAGACAGTGGAGCAGGCTCTTCTTGCTGAAAAAGAGGGTGCTGATTATCTTGGAGTGGGTGCAGTATTTCCTACAGGGTCAAAGGCAGATGCAGAGGATGTAAGCTTTGATACCCTAAAGGAAATATGCAATGGGGTACACATACCTGTTGTTGCCATAGGCGGAATAGGCATACATAATGTTTCAAAGCTGATTGGAAGCGGAATATCTGGTGTGGCGGTTATAAGTGCTATCTTTGCTTCAAAGGATATCACTAAGGCGGCTGCAGAATTAAAGGAGCGTACAAAGAGGGTGGTTTCGGATGATTAAAGGTGCAATATTTGATATGGACGGAACCATCATCGATTCTATGTTTATATGGGATACAATAGCTGAAGATTATCTTTTGTCCCTTGGTATAGAACCAAAAGAAAATCTTGGGGAAACATTCAAAACCTTTACACTTGAACAATCGGCAGAATACTATCGCAAAAACTATGGAGTCACATTGACTGTATCTGAAATCAAAGATGGGATAAACAGTATGGTGGAAGATATATACAGAAAAAAAGTAACTCTCAAAGATGGGGCAGGGGATTTCCTGGAAAGACTTAGTGCTTCCGGTGTCAAAATGTGTATTGCTACTGTTACAGACAGGTATATTGCAGAGAAAGTGCTTAGTCGTCTTGGTGTGGATAAATACTTTTCTGATATATTTGTATGCAGTGAGGTGGGATTTAACAAAGAATCTCCTGAGATTTACAGATATGCATTAAAGCATCTGGGAACCAAAAAAGAAGAAACAGTTGTATTCGAAGATGTGGCGCATGCACTTAAAACAGCGAAGGAAGATGGATTTGTGACTGTGGGCGTTTTTGATGTCCATGAAAAAAATCAAGAGAAACTCAAAATGATGTCAGATTATTATATTGAGAGCTATTCAGATTTTGAAAAGTTTTGGAATAGTATAAACAAATAAATAAACAAGCGGCAGATTGGGGGCACCACCTTATGTCGCTATATAAAACGATGCTGAAAAACGAAAGGAGAATGAAGCTATGAAAATGAAAACAGCATTGACCATTGCAGGAAGCGACTGCAGTGGAGGCGCCGGTATTCAGGCAGATATTAAAACAATGACGATGAATGGTGTTTATGCCATGAGTGCTGTCACGGCACTGACAGCACAAAATACAACCGGTGTTAGAGCAATTCAGGAGGCAACACCTGATTTTCTGAAACAACAAATTGATGCAGTGTTTGAGGATATCTTCCCCGATAGTGTAAAAATCGGCATGGTATCTTCAAGGGAATTGATATGTGTAATAGCAGACAGACTGAAATATTATAAGGCAAAAAACATTGTTGTGGATCCTGTTATGGTGGCAACAAGTGGTTCTCATCTTATGAAAACAGAAGCGATTAAGACATTGACAGATGAGCTTCTGGCAATTGCAACACTGGTTACGCCGAACATACCCGAGGCTGAAGTTCTGTCAGAATTTAGCATAGAAACCAAGGAGGATATGTATTCTGCAGCAAAATTTATATCAGACACATATGGGTGTTCCGTTCTGTTAAAAGGCGGGCACAGTATTAACGATGCTAATGACCTTTTATATTCAAATGGTAAAATGCTTTGGTTTGAAGGAAAACGAATAGATAACCCAAATACTCACGGTACAGGATGTACATTATCAAGTGCAATTGCATCAAATCTTGCAAAGGGCTTTACCCTTGAGGAATCTGTAAAAAGAGCAAAGGAATATATTTCAGGCGCTCTCTCTGCAATGCTTGACTTAGGACAAGGCTCAGGTCCAATGAAGCATAATTTTGATTTGCAGGGCGAATATGAAAAGGAGGCTGAATAATATGAACAAACCTACATCATTATTTGAAAACGGACTTATCTGGTTTGGAGCAGCAGTATCCATTGCGGAAATTCTTACAGGAACTTATTTTGCACCTCTTGGATTTAATAAAGGGTTACTTGCAATAATTATAGGTCATATAATTGGTTGTGCAATGCTTTTTTTAGCCGGAGTTATTGGGGGTAAGGTTCGCAAAAGCTCAATGGAAACAGCTAAGATGAGCTTCGGAAGTAAAGGTGCTTTGCTTTTCTCTGTGCTTAATATTATTCAGCTTATTGGGTGGACTGCTATTATGATTTATGACGGAGCACTAGCGGCAAATAGTATTTTTGATGTTGGAAATTGGATTTGGTGTATTGTTATCGGTGTGTTAATTGTATTGTGGATTATGATTGGTATCAAAAATCTCGGTAAATTAAACACTGTTTCGATGACAACACTATTTATCCTGACAATTATACTTAGCTTTGTTATCTTCGGGAAAGGTACAATGCATAATACTGCCGAAGGGGGTATGACCTTTGGTGCAGCTGTAGAGTTATCTGTGGCGATGCCGCTTTCCTGGTTACCGTTGATCAGTGACTACACAAGAGAAGCTGATAAACCTATAAAGTATACCGCTGTAAGTGCAATTACATACGGTATTGTAAGTTGTTGGATGTATATAATCGGTATGGGTGCAGCAATATTTACATTAGAATCAGATATTGCACAAATTATGGTAAAAGCAGGTCTTGGTATGGCAGGACTTATAATTATTGTATTCTCAACAGTTACAACAACATTTCTTGATGCATATTCTGCAGGAGTTTCCAGTGAATCTATCACTGAAAATGTCAATGCTAAATGGATTGCTATAGCAGTAGCTGTTATCGGGACTGCAGGAGCAATATTTTTACCGCTTACGGATATTACAGACTTTTTGTATTTTATAGGTTCGGTATTTGCACCGATGATTGCAATTCAGATTGCTGATTTTTTTATCCTGAAGCAAAACAGTCAAGCTGAAGCTTTTAATATTCAGAATTTGATTATCTGGTTAGTAGGTTTTGTTATTTACAGAATACTTATGAGAGTTGATATTGTTATCGGAAGCACATTGGCAGATGTGATTTTAACCATAGTAATCTGCATCATATTCAGATTTTGTAAGAAAAATATGTATCACCCATCCCATTGACCGGTTTTTAAATTTATGATATAATTCATTCATACTTAATCTGCAAAAAGAAAGGGCTGTTGACTTAAAGCGCGAAAAGGCGATGCTTAATAATAAAGAATAGAAATATAGGAGTTTTGAAGTAATGGCACATATTTTTTCATCCATAAAAGAATCGCTTACATCAGTTCTTCCCATAGCGATTATAGTGTTGATACTTTCTGTCACTTGCGTATCATTGGATGCAGGTGTTCTTGTGCTGTTTTTGTTCGGTACTATACTGCTTATTCTTGGTATGAGTTTCTTTACCATAGGCTCTACCATTTCAATGGAGCCTTTGGGTGACGGTATAGGTAAATCTCTTAATAAAAATTCAAAGATAATAATGCCTCTTATTATATGCTTTGTACTTGGGTTTATCATCACAATATCAGAGCCGGATCTTCAGGCACTTGCAGAACAGGTGCCAACAATCCCAAATGCCATGCTGATAGGATGTGTAGGCGTGGGAGTAGGGATATTTTTAAGTATCACTCTTGTCAGAAACAAAAAGGATATTTCTTTGAGAAGTATGCTTATGGTATTCTATATTCTTATTATAGGGTTATCGTTTTTTGCACCTGATGAGTTTGTTGCTACTGCATTTGACTCAGGCGGTGTTACAACAGGTCCTATTACAGTCCCGTTTATTATGGCTCTTGGTGCAGGTCTTGCGTCAGGTATGAAGGGTAAGCATAGCGGTGAGCAGAGCTTCGGTCTTGTTGCTTTGTGCAGTATCGGACCGATTTTGTCAGTATTGCTGCTCAGTATTTTTTTCAATCCGCATCCTGCCACTTCTGAGTATGTGATAACTGATGTAGCGACTACAATAGATGCATTCATACGGTTTTTGATTGCTATTCCGGAGTTTGCTCAGGAGGTTTGTGTGGCTTTTGTGCCCATTGTGGTGTTGTTTGTTGTTTATCAGCTTATTACAAGAAGATTTCATATACACAATATCCTTAAGATGTCTGTGGGATTTGTATATACATATGTAGGACTTGTAATGTTTCTTACCGGAGCAAATGTTGGCTTTATGCCTGCAGGTAGACTTATCGGCGCTGAGATCGGGGCAAGTTCCTATAAGGCGATGCTTATACCTATTGGTATGATAATGGGATATTATGTAGTATCCGCCGAGCCGGCAGTTCATTCTCTCAAAAGACAGGTAAGTGAAATTACTAAGGGTGCAATATCCCAGAAGGCGGTTGCTGTTGCTCTCAGTGTAGGTGTATCGGTTTCTGTGGGGATTTCTATGCTGAGAGTTCTTACAGGAATATCCATCATGCCTTTTCTTATTACAGGCTATGCAATATCACTTATTATAAGCTTTTATGTTCCTCATATTTATACAGGTATTGCATTTGACTCAGGTGGAGTTGCAAGCGGTCCCATGACCTCTACATTTATGCTTCCCTTTGCAATGGGTGCCTGTGAAGCTTTAGGCGGAAATGTGATGACTGATGCCTTTGGTATAGTGGCAATGATTGCTATGACTCCTCTTATTACCATACAGATTCTGGGGCTTTATGAAAGGAGAAAGCATATGAGAAGGATAAGAAAGCTCCACACCGAAATCAGCATGGTAAAAGATGATATTATTTTCTTTGATGAGGAGGGGGATACGGATGAATAAAAGACTCCTTGCGGTTTTGTCTATTGTGGAACGTGACAAAGGACAAAAGCTTATAAAACTGCTTCAGGATATGGGTATACGGATGAATTTTCAGTGTGTGGGGTTCGGTACTGCTCCCACTGAGATGATGGATATATTCGGTATTGGCTCAAATGATAAGGATATCATAATAAGTATTGCTTCCGATACAAATATCAAGGATATGATGAGTGATTTCGGAGCAAATGTGGACAGCAATACAAAGTTTGGCGGACTTATGATTGTAGTCAGTGTAAGTGCTGCAGGAAGAGTACTTACAGAGCTTCTGACACATAACAGTAATAACTCGGGAGAGAAGGGAAATGATGCTATGAAAAATGAACATCAGAATAACTTGATTATAATATCCATAAACGAAGGCTATGCAGACAGCGTAATGCAGGTGGCAAGAAAAGCGGGTGCCACAGGAGGAACTGTAATCAAAGGAAGACTTGCAGATGCAGAGTTTGTGTCTGAGCTTAAAAATACTCAGATAGACGAAGAAAGAGAAATCCTTGTTATCCTTGCTCCGCTTAATACCAGCAAACAGATTATGGAGGACGTAAACCGTGAGTTTGGTATGAGCTCCAAAGCCAATGGAATAATAACAGCCATTCCTACTGAAAAAGCGTTTAAGATATAATGAAAAAAAGAACTTTTGTTTTTCAAAAGTTCTTTTTTGTTTTACTCATATTTACTCTTTACATATTTGGTGTTATAATTGATTAGTAAAAAACGAATTAGATAAACTTGTATTTATTGAACTCAACATAAAACAATATTTATGTTGTTCAAATTTCCTTCTTTAGTTGTTAAAATAGAATTGTAAAACAAAAGGAGGTTTTTATTATGAACACGGACAAAATTATTGCAGAATCAATCGCAAAGGACTATGCACCGAAGGAAAGCTCAAAAATAGTTGCACTTAAAAAATTGGACAACAGAGCGAAACTACCTGCCACGATTTTCACTTACTCTTGCGGCATAATATCCACACTTGTTTTTGGTACGGGAATGTGTCTTGCAATGCAGGTAATCGGGAAGGGCTTGGCTGGTATGGTGCTTGGCATTATTATCGGAATTATCGGAATGATCGGTTGCGGTGTGAATTATCCCATTTACAAGAAAATGCTTGAAAAAGGCAAAGCGAAATATGCTTATGAAATCGTTCAGCTTGCAAATGAAATTGCTGATAAGTAAGAATAATATTTTTTGTAAGGAGTGTCTATATGAATAAATCGGAAAGTAAATATTTTAACACTGCCGTCAGATTTGACAAAGCACTCCTTTTTTTGCTTGAAAAGAAACCTTTTGAGTACATAACGATTAGCGAAATATGTGAAAAAGCCGGGGTTAATCGTTCAACCTTTTATCTTCACTATGAAAACACACGGGATTTACTGAAAGAAACGATTGACTATGTCCTCGATAGTTTTACTTCATATTTCGATGTTGATACTGAAAATATCACATCAGGATTTAAAAATTGTGATTTGCAGGAACTAAATTATATCGACGATAAGTATCTGCATCCTTATCTTTTATTTATCAAAGAAAACAGACGAGTGTTTTTTGCAGTGTTGTCGCAACCGGTAACATTTGACTCAAATAATATTTTTCAGAGGCTGTTCGATAATATATTTAATCCTATTTTAGATAGATTTCACTATCCACGAGAAGAACAAAACTATGTTATGATGTTTTATCTCAATGGTATTACTGCCATTATTACAGAATGGTTGAAAGATGACTGCAAAAAAAGTATTAAAGAAATTTCAAATATAATTCGTTACTGTATTTTCGGGAGAGAATGAATAACTCCAATTTAACTATTTGAAACTTAGAGTCTTGAATTTTTTAGTTTAGGACTCTTTTTTCATATTTAAGGATAAAGGTAAAATCGACAAGACTCTATCGAATCTTGTCGATTTTGGTCGGGAATACAGGATTTGAACCTGCGGCCTCTTCGTCCCGAACGAAGCGCGCTACCAAACTGCGCTAATTCCCGATTGGCAACATCAAATATTATATAGCACAATACTGATTTTGTCAACATCAAAAGCTAAAATTTCACCTTGAACAAAGTACCTTGATTTAAGGTGGATTCTGCAGTTATTTCAAATCCGTTTCTTACACAAATATGCTTTACTATAGATAGCCCAAGACCTGTTCCGTTTACCTTTTTGGAACGACTTTTGTCTGCTCTGAAAAATCTCTCAAATATTCTTGGAAGATCATCTTCACTGATTCCGATACCGGTGTCTTCTACGGTTAGGGTATTAGTGTTTAATGTGACAGTAACCTTTCCATCGTCTCTGTTGTATTTAATTGCATTTTCCATCAGGTTGTATATCAGTTCGTTTATTTCTCCTGATGGTGCTTTTATATATAGGGGCTCCGTTGAAACTTCGATTGATACGCCTTTTTCCTCTGCCTTGGGCAAGAGTGTTTCTGTGATTTCTTTTATGATTTCTGCTACGTTGACTTCCTCTGAAGTCTCATTTGAAAATGCTTCTTCGTCAAGCTTGGATAGCTTGATTATATCTTCGATAAGTCTTAAGAGTCTTGAGGATTCTTTTTCTATTTTTTGTGTGAAGTTCTTTATATCTTCATTTTTTGCAATACCACTGTTTATAAGCTGGGAATACCCGAGAATAGTGGTAAGGGGTGTTTTTAATTCATGGGATACATTCGCAGAAAACTCCTTTCGGATAAGCTCCAGTCTGGCTTCTTCGTTTGTATCCACAATCATCATTACAACACCGATAAGCTTATCATCCTGATATACAGGATTTGCAAATGCACGGTAATAGATGTCGTTAATTTTTAGCGGCAGAGAGCATTTTTCACCCTCAAAAGCCCTTTCTGTAAGGGAAATTATTTCTTTGCTGTCCGTAATATCTGTTATAGATGGCATAAATACGAAATTTTCGTCTGTATTAAATATCTTTGAAGCACCTTTGTTAAGTACTGTGATATTTTTGCCTGCATCAAAAAGAATAAATCCTTCTGTCATATTTTCGCTTATGGTATTGAGTCTTGCCTTTTGTCTTGAGACTCTTTCTGCCTGCAGGATAATTTCTTTGCTCTGACCTGAGATTCTTTTTAAAAATGGCACAAGCTCGGGGTATATTTCATCATAATTCTCTGATTTTATATCGATTTTTTCGATTGGCTTCACAATGGATTTGGTGATTTCTGATGCAATAAGCTTACAAAGGATATATATGAGAATTATTACAAGTATAACCGGGATGAGCATAGTAAGGACAACACCCAGCATATTGTTTTCTACACTGCCTATACGGATGATCCTTCCGTCAGGCATTTTTTCAGCATAGTAGGTGATGATGGAATTTTTGCTTTGAGAATATCTTTTGGTATAACCTGATTCTCCGTTAATGGCACTAAGTATTTCTTTTTGTCCTGATATATCCTTGCCGACCTCAGGGTCTGAAAAGGTATCATCAATTATTATTCCATTATCTGTAATAATGGTGATTCTTCTTTTCTGAGATGGAGGGAGGGTGGACAGGATATCATCCTTTGAACTGTCAGACATTATCAGACTTGTAAGCACTTCACATTCAGCCTTAAGTTCTTCCTTGATTTTTTGATTGGATATAACATTGTTTATAGTAAGGATGAGTGTAGAAGAAAGGATAAGTGTAATAATAGCCATTATATTCAGACTTCTGTATATTTTTTTGTACAAGATTTATCCCACCTTATAGCCAACATTTCTTATTGTCTGTATGTATTCGCCGAACTGTCCAAGCTTCTGTCTTAAGCTTCTTATGTGTACATCAACAGTTCTTGTTTCGCCTTCAAAGTCTGTTTCCCACACCTTAAGCATAAGTGTTTCTCTGGAAAGCACAATGCCTTTATTAACAATAAGAGTATACAAAAGCTCAAATTCTTTGTATGTAAGTGTTATTTCATCATTTCCTGCAGTTACCTTTCTGCTGACAGGGTCAATAGATATTTCTTTGTATGAATATTCTTTAGACTTTTCTTTTTTGGGTATTCGTCTTATTACTGCATTGATTCTTGCCACAAGCTCCATTATGTCGAATGGCTTTGTGATATAATCATCAGCACCAAGGTTTAAGCCCTTGATTTTATCCATCTGACCTGACTTGGCTGTGAGCATTATCACAGGGATATCTTTTGTAGAGTTGTCATGTCTCAGCTCTGAAAGGATACTGATTCCGTCAGAATCCGGAAGCATAATATCAAGCAAAATAAGTGTAGGAGAGGAGACCTTTATTTCTTCAAAGAAATCCTTAGCACAGGAAAATCCCTTCACGTCGTATCCCACATTAGTAAGGGTGTATTCAACTAATTCTCTGATGTTTTCTTCGTCTTCAACGCAAAATATCTTGTTCATTTTCAATATCCTTTCGTGTACTTAACTAAAATTTTAATAGAAACAATTCAAAAAGTCAACAGTTAAACTCTGTCGACTTTTTGCAAATTATAAAACTGTCTTACAATGATAGTAAAGATTGACAATATACATATTATTGTGTTATAATTACGAATTATATTTGCATATTTCGGAGGTAACATTATGATTCACGAAAATTTGAGTATAAATAACAAAGGGGAGCTTTGCGTGGCAGGGTTAAGCACTGTTGATCTTGCATCAAAATACGGTACACCTTTGTATATTATGGACGAAAACAAAATAAGAGATAATATGAGACTTTACAACGAAGGTATGAAAGAGGTCCTTGGTGATGACTTTTTGGTGATATATGCAAGTAAGGCGTGTTCTTTTGTGAGAATGGCACAGATTGCCAAGGAAGAAGGCATTGGTCTTGATTCTGTAAGTATAGGCGAAGTTTACACTGCCAAGGCTGCAGGCTTTGATATGTCAAAGATATTCTTCCATGGCAATTTTAAGACAGATGAGGATATAGAAGCAGCAATAGAAGAAGGAGTAGGGTATTTTGTTGCAGACTGTATGGAAGAAATAGAAACCATCCAGTATTTTGCTGAAAAAAAGGGTGTTAAACAAAAGATTCTTGTAAGACTTACTCCGGGTATCAATCCTGATACATTCGAGGCCGTAAATACCGGTAAGATCGATTCTAAGTTTGGTTTTTCCATGATTGGTGACAATGCAGAAAAGACTCTTTTAAAAGTCCTTTCTATGCCAAATATTCAGCTTGAGGGATTTCATTTTCATCTCGGCTCACAGATGTTTGACAGTGAACCGCTTGTAGACGGAGCGAAGATTATCCTTGAGTTTATGGTAGAAATGAATAAGAAGCATGGGTATGAGGCGAAGATTCTTGATATTGGTGGCGGATGTGCCGTAAGATATACAGAAGATGATGAAAAAATCGACAAAAAGAAATGGATAATGCACGCAGTAACCGGTGTTAAAAAAGAGTGTGAAAGACTTGGAATAAAAGTACCTTTCATTATTACAGAGCCGGGCAGAAGTCTTGTGGCTGATGCAGGCACCACTGTGTATAAAGTGGGCTGTGTGAAGGTAATAGAGGGATATAAGACCTATGTTGCAATTGATGGGGGTATGAGTGACAATCCAAGATATGCTCTCTACAAAGCACCATATACAGTAATGAGTGCTAATAACGCAGACAAGGAAGCAACTGTGAAATGTTCTGTTGTGGGACGCCTTTGCGAAAGCGGAGACATCATCCAGGAGGATGTATATCTTCCTGAGTGCAAAAGGGGAGATATGGTGGCAGTTCTTTCTACAGGGGCATACAATTTCTCTATGTCATCAAATTACAATCGTGTGCACCGTCCTGCAGTTGTTATGATAAAGGACGGTCAGGATTATGTAGCAGTAAAAAGACAGACAACAGAAGAGCTTCTTTCGGGAGATGTAAGATAGGATAAATGAAAATTCTTTTTGAAGACAATGATATTATTGTAATAAATAAGCCTTCGGGTATTTCTTCTGAAGCTGATGTGACTAAAGGCAACAATGTGCTGACAGTCCTTATGGATAATGGCTATAAGGGAGAGCTGTACACTGTTCACAGACTGGATATGTCAGTTGGTGGCGTGATGGTATATGCTAAGAATAAATCCTCAGCGGCGAAGCTTTCCTTACTTATTCAGGAAAATAAGCTCACTAAATACTATCTTGCAGTATGCGGCGGGCTTCCCGATGAAAAAGAGGGAATGATGGAAGATATACTTTTTAAGGATAGTTCAAAGCAAAAGAGCTTTGTGGTAAAAAAAGAGAGAAAAGGCACAAAAAAAGCTTCTCTCCACTACGAAGTACTGGATAGTGTTAATGACACAACTCTTTGTAAGATACATCTTCACACAGGAAGATTTCATCAGATACGCTGTCAGTTTGCTTCAAGAAAGATGCCCCTTCTGGGAGATGGCAAATATGGAAGCAAGGACAATAAGTCAAAGAGTATAGCATTGTTTTCGTATCTTATAGGCTTTAATCATCCGACAACAAATAAATATATGGAGTTTTCAGATTTGCCTGATGCAGAGGTGTATCCATGGAATAATTATCAGGATATAATAAAAACGCTGTGATTTTCACAGCGTTTTTGTCATATAAGTGCAGAAATCCATTCCGAAAGATAATAAAATATGGGAGAGAGGAATATTGCAGGCATAAAGTTTGCCACTTTTATCTTTGTGATTGACATAAGATTAAGTCCCAATGCAAGTATTATCACAGATCCGCAGAGAGTTATTTCTCCAATAACAGCTTCATTTAATACGGGTTCGAGATATGATGCAAGGATTACTATCGATCCCTGAAATACAAATACAAACACAGATGACAGAAGCACCCCAAAGCCAAGAGTTACCGAAAGCATCATAGATGACATAAAATCAAGTGCAGATTTTGCAAATATCAGAGTATGATCTTCTGATATACCTGAGTTGATAGAACCTACAATAGTCATAGCACCTGTGCAGAAAAGGAGACTTCCTGTTACAAATCCTACGGACAAAGAAACCGAATTATCCTCTGATAATCTCTTTTGTACATAATCCCCAAGAGTGTTAAGTTTACTGTCAATATCAATAAGTGAGCCGATTATTACTCCCACAAGTATTGATGCAATGAGTATCAGTATATTTCCTCCATTTACCATTCCTGAAATTGCGATGTATATGACGCAAAGTCCTATACCCTTCATTGCAGTATCTGATATATTTTCAGGAATCGCTTTTTTGAACAGAAGTCCTGCAAGACTTCCCAGAATCACAGTTATACAGTTTACAATTACGCCTAACATTTATTTCGCCTCTTTTGTTTTGAATAAAAATGGTTTTCTTCCCTTAGCAAAATGATCGTGAGAAAATGTATATCCTGCATTTTTATCTTCTTTTGCTATGTCTTTGAAGTTTGCAGTGACTGTGATAAGCTTTTCCATATCCGATCCTGCAAAACCACAACTTGCGGGAATCTTGGCAGGCACATCTATATTTCCTTTTACCGTAAGAGTTTTTGTATCAATTATTATGAGATATCCATATCCCCATGCAGCAACAAGAAGATTGCCTTCCTTGTCTACGGTAAATCCGTCAACAGCCGTAAGCCTTATTTCTCGTCCGGTAAATTCTATATTTCCCGATTCTTTGTCAAAGGCATATTCTTTGATTGTTTTTGTATCGCTGTCAGTATGATAGAGAAATTTCTCATCAAGAGACCACTCGAGACCGTTTGAGAGAATAAGGTTATCAAGAAGAACTTTTACATTGCCTTCGTTGTCTATACTGTACAGCTTGCCATCGATATTACCTGAGCCTGTTTTTCTCTTTTCTGACTGTGTTCCCACATAGATTTTGCCATCAGGTCCTACCTTCATATCGTTGCAGTATTTAATATCAAACTTATTTTTGTCATAAAGGGGAGAACGCGTACCATCGGAATTTAAGATATGAACTCCGTCTTCCTGACTTGCAATAATATCACCCTTGTCAGAAAACGCTATTGCACATACGGGGATATCAGTTTTTATGTATTTTGTTTCTTTTGTATATATATCAAGAATTCTGTATTCGCTTTCATATGGATTGACATAGTACAGCTTTTGTTCCTTTTCATTCCATACAGGACCTTCACCTATAATAGTTCTGTTTTGGTTTAGTATTTCCATTTTGCCTGACCTCCTTTTCGAATGATATAATAACATATTTCGGTGAAAAACACAATATTTAGTTATTTTGTAAAATTTTTGTTGTATTAACGGAGATTTTTTGCTATAATATAAAAATAGATATTATATATAATATACGGATGTGATTATATGTTTAAGAATACAAATCCTACAGTTGTATCCGAAACAAAATATATCGCTTTTGTTACAGTCATATTGAGTATTCTTCTGCAGAGTGTTTTTCTAATAATCGGTATGTGGAATTATAAAGTCCTCCTTGGAAATATATATTCAGGTTTTTTTGTGATTCTCAATTTTTACCTTATGGGAATGTCTGTTGCAAAGGCAGTTGACAAGGACGAAAAAGAAGCAAGAAATGTAATGAAGACTTCAATGTCATTGAGAGGGCTTATGTTATTTGCAGCAGTGGCAGTGGGAGTACTTATACCTTTGTTTGATATATTTGCTGTTCTGATACCATTGTTTTTTGTAAGGATTGCGGTGTTTTTAAGACCGTTTATAAAAAAAGAAATTACAGAGAAAGGAGAGAAAAATGAATAAAAATACTCTTCGCTTCAAAATAGTGGATACATTGTATATACTTATGATGGCATTACCGATCCTTGGCTGTATCATACTTAAGATACTTACTTATCCTCCATCGGAAGGTATAGCTATCAGGGGTGCACTTATATATTTTTCTTTCCCGATGCCCATTATGGATATGGTTGTTACTGAGTCCCAGATAAATTCTCTGGCAGTTCTTATAGCCGTCTGGGGACTTTGTATGTATCTTACTCACGGGATGGGACACATCCCGATGCTCAGAAGACACCACCTTGCAGAATGGATGGTGCAGAGTGTAAAAAATATGGTGAGAGGTAATATGGGAGAGTACTTTATGGCATTTGCACCATTTGTTGTATCGATACTTGCCCTTTCGGGATTCTCCAGTTTGCTTAGTCTTTTCGGATTGTATCCGCCTACCTCTGATATAAATATTGTGTCGGGATGGGCAATACTGGTATTTATTCTTATCACATATTACAAGATGAAGTGCGGACCGATTCAGTATATTAAGTCTTTTGGAGATCCGGTGCCGTTTCTTGCACCACTTAATATCATAAGTGAGGTGGCTACACCTATTTCCATGGCATTCCGTCATTACGGAAACGTGCTTTCGGGACTTGTAATATCGGTGCTTGTTGCAACGGGACTTTCGGGACTTTCTAATATGGTTTTTGGATTTTTGCCTGGATTTCTCGGTGAGTTTCCATTTTTGCAGATAGGTATCCCTGCAGTGCTTTCAATATATTTCGATATATTCTCGGGGCTTCTTCAGGCGTATATATTTGCTATGCTTACTATGCTCTATATTTCGAGTGGTTTCCCGCTTGATTTATATAATAAGAGAAAAATGATGAAAAAACAAAAATACGCAAATGCGAAAAATTGATTGGAGGTAATTATTATGTTAGAAATCGCAGTAGGTATTATTTTGGGATGTTGTGCTCTTGGTGCAGGTGCGGCTATGATTGCAGGTATCGGACCTGGTATCGGTGAAGGTAATGCTGTTGCCAAAGCTTGTGAAGCAATCGGTCGTCAGCCTGAATGTAAGGGTGATGTAACAACTACTATGCTTATGGGTTGTGCTATCGCAGAAACAACAGGTCTTTATGCACTTGTTATTGCTATCCTTCTTATATTCGTTGCTCCCGGCAGATTTATAGATATCTTATTGTCAGTGATGAAATAGTTTTGACGGATTTAATGGATAATGGAGTGATAATATGCAAGCATTGGATGTTATATCTGTCAATTTCTGGCAGATAATTATATCGTTAACAAATTTAATTCTGTTATTTCTTCTTGTGAAAAAGTTTCTCTTTGGTCCTGTGGAAAGAATGCTTCAAAAAAGACAGGATGATATAGATAACCGCTATAAAGATGCCGATGAAGCAAAGAAAAGAGCATCCGAAGATGAATCGAAGTGGTCTGATAAGCTTAAAAATGCAGATGCAGAGGCAGAAGAAATTATCAAAAATGCTTCTGACAGTGCGAAGATAAACAGTGATAAGATTATCCTTGATGCGAGAGAAAAGGCCGATAATATTGTAAAACAGGCTGAAGAAAAAGCCAGACTTGAAATGATAGGTGCCAGAGAAAGCATCAAAAAAGAAATCGTGGATGTGTCAAGCGAACTTGCTTCCAAGCTTATTATGAGAGAGCTTAACAAAGATGACCACAAGGAGCTTATAAATGATTTTATTGACAAAGTAGGAGAGAGCGATGACACAACTGTATAAAGAATATGCACAGGCTCTGTTTATGCTGTCACTTGAAGAAAACAAAACAGAAGACTATATAAAGGATTTACAGGTCATAGAGGATGCAATTGCGGATAACCCCGGATTTTTGGAGCTTCTTGGCTCTCCTTCGGTTTATATGTCCGAAAGGCTGAAAATCATAGACAATGTATTTCTCGGAAATGTATCTCAGTATGTGCTGTCCTTTTTAAAGCTTCTGTGTGAAAAAAAGCACATATCAAATATAATCGAATGTATAAAAGAGTTCAGAGTGCTTCATGATGAATTTAATAAGATTACCTTTGCGAAGGTCACTTCTGCTGTGGAGCTATCACAGGATGAAAAGAATCGTCTTATAGAGAAGCTTAAGAGGACAAGTGACAAGAGTATCAATGCTCAGTTTGTGGTGGATGAAAGCATACTTGGCGGAATCATCATAGAAACTGAAGGGAAGATTCTCGACGGTAGCCTTAAACATAAACTCAAAGATGTGAAGGAGGGATTAAGCCGATGAACATAAGACCTGAAGAAATAAGCAACATTATCAAAGAACAGATAAGAAATTATAATTCAAAAATAGAAATGAAAGAAACCGGTACTGTTATCCTTGTTGGTGACGGTATTGCAAGAGTGTACGGACTTACAGAATGTATGTCAAGTGAGCTTGTTGAGTTTGAAGACGGAAGCTTCGGTATGGCACAGAATCTGGAAGATGAAACTGTGTCTGTAGCCCTTTTGTCTGATACAAATAAGATTCATGAGGGCTCCAGCGTACGTCGTACAGGTAAGGTAGTATCTGTGCCTGTAGGAGAAGGACTTATCGGCAGAGTAGTGGATGCACTTGGCAATCCAATAGACGGTAATGGCCCGATAATTACAACAGAAACAAGACCAATCGAGTCAGATGCACCGGGTATTATCGAGAGAAAGAGTGTATCTGTACCTTTGCAGACTGGTATCAAGGCTATAGACAGTATGATTCCTATCGGAAGAGGACAGAGAGAGCTTATTATCGGTGACAGACAGACAGGAAAGACAGAAATAGCAATTGATACAATCATCAATCAAAAAAATACAGGTGTGATATGTATCTATGTTGCAATCGGACAGAAAAATACTTCTGTAGTACAGCTTACAAACGAACTTAAGAGTAAGGGTGCTATGGACTATACAATAGTAGTATCTGCATCAGCATCAGAATCAGCGCCTCTTCAGTATGTGGCACCTTATTCAGGATGTGCTATGGCAGAATATTTCAGAGAGCAGGGCAAGGATGTGCTTATCATTTATGATGATTTGTCCAAGCATGCGGTAGCTTATCGTGCACTTTCCCTTCTCATAAGAAGACCTCCGGGCAGAGAAGCATACCCCGGCGATGTATTCTATCTTCATTCAAGACTTCTTGAGAGAGCGGCTTGTGTTGCTCCTGAATACGGCGGTGGATCTATAACAGCACTTCCTATTATAGAAACACAGGCAGGGGATGTATCTGCATACATTCCTACAAATGTAATTTCTATTACAGACGGACAGATATTCCTTGAAACAGAGCTTTTCCACGCAGGTGTAATGCCTGCTATCAATCCGGGTATTTCTGTAAGCCGTGTTGGTGGATCTGCGCAGCTTAAGGCTATGAAGAAGGTGTCAGGTGAGCTTAAGCTTCTCTATTCACAGTATCGTGAGCTTCAGTCCTTTGCACAGTTTGGCAGTGACCTTGATGCTGACACAAAGGCAAGACTCAGCCTTGGCGAAAGAATAGTTGAGGTATTAAAGCAAAACCGAAATTCACCTGTACGTGTAGGCTGTCAGGTAGCTATCATATATGCTGTAATCAACGGATATCTGAATGATGTTGCGGTAAAAGATGTAAAAAATTATGAGTTCAACTTATACAATCATCTGGAAGCAAGATACCTTACACTTCTTGAAAGGTTTGAAAAGGGTTTTTATGATGACGAAGATGTTGAAACACTTAAAAAAGCCTTAAGCGAAGTCAAGAGGTGATTAAATGGGTGCAGATATCAAATCTTTAAGAAATCGCATAAAAAGTGTGGATTCTACCCTTCATCTTACCAAGGCAATGGGCTTGGTTGCATCCTCCAAGATAAGACGTGCAACAGAAAATATGCAAAAAAGCCGTCAGTATATGAATGCCTTGACTGATGCGGTTAATTCACTTACAGCTTCTCCTGAAACAAAGAAAAGTCCTTATCTTAAAGCAGACAATAATGAAAAGATTTGCCTTATAGTCATTGCAGGAGACAGAGGACTTGCAGGAGGATACAATTCAAATATCTTTAAAGCTACAAAGGAATATGAGGGTGCTGATATTATCCCCATAGGCAAAAGAGCCGGGGATAAATATGGCGGAGAGACCATTTATGCAGAGAATTTCCCATATGAAACAGCACTGAAGCTTTCTCGTGAGCTTTGTGAGGATTTTTGTGAAGGAAAGTATAGTAAAATAGGGGTTGTCTATACAAAGTATGTATCTATGATGAGTCAGGAGCCTGAAATAAAGTGGCTTTTACCATTAAGCGAGCCTGAGAAAAAATCAAATGCTTCTACTGTATTTGAGCCTGACGAAATGACAGTTCTGAATGCGGTTATATATGAATATGTGGCAGGCTGCATAATGAGTTGTGTGAGGGAAGGCTTCACCTCAGAGGTAGTGGCAAGAAGATTTGCTATGGACAATGCAGGTAAGAATGCTACAGAAATGATAGATAATCTTAGTCTTGAGTACAACAGAGCACGTCAGAGTGCTATTACTCAGGAAATTACCGAAATAGTAGCCGGCAGCGGCTTATAAGGGAGGTAAAAATATTGGCAGAAATAAATACAGGCAAAGTGTCTCAGGTAATGGGACCGGTTGTTGACGTACGATTTGAGGAAGGGCACTTGCCTTCTATATACAATGCTCTTACAATGCCAAACGGAGACAAAACTCTTACTGTAGAAGTGGCACAGCATATAGGTGACAACGTGGTAAGATGTATTGCAATGGCATCTACCGACGGACTTAAGAGAGGTGCACCTGTTACAGATACAGGCAAGGCTATCAGTGTTCCTGTAGGCAGAGAAACCCTGGGCAGAATATTCAATGTGCTTGGAGATACTGTTGACAACAAAGAAAAACCAACTACACAAGAGGTGTGGAACATTCATCGTCCTGCACCTGACTATGATGAGCTTAGTACATCAACAGAAATTCTTGAAACAGGTATCAAGGTAATCGACCTTATCTGTCCTTATGCAAAGGGTGGAAAGATAGGTCTTTTTGGTGGTGCCGGAGTTGGAAAGACAGTTCTTATTATGGAACTTATCAATAACATTGCAAAAGAGCATGGCGGTCTCAGTGTATTTACAGGCGTAGGGGAGAGAACAAGAGAAGGAAACGACCTCTATAACGAAATGCAGGAATCAGGAGTTATAAACAATACCACACTTGTTTACGGACAGATGAATGAACCACCCGGAGCAAGAATGAGAGTTGGACTTACAGGTCTTACAATGGCGGAGTACTTCCGTGACAAAGAAGGACAGGATGTGCTTTTGTTCATCGACAATATATTCAGATTTACTCAGGCAGGTAGTGAAGTGTCTGCACTTTTGGGACGTATGCCATCTGCGGTTGGTTATCAGCCAACACTTGCAAACGAAATGGGTATACTTCAGGAGAGAATCACTTCTACAAAGAAGGGCTCTATCACATCTATTCAGGCTGTTTATGTGCCTGCCGATGACCTTACAGACCCTGCTCCTGCAACTACATTTGCACATCTTGATGCTACAACAGTTCTTTCGAGAAATATTGCATCACAGGGTATCTATCCTGCAGTTGATCCGCTGGAATCTACTTCCCGTGTGCTTTCTCCTGAAATACTTGGCGAAGAGCACTACAATGTGGCAAGAGAAGTGCAGAGAATACTTCAGAGATATCAGGAGCTTATGGATATCATTGCTATTATGGGTATGGATGAGCTTTCAGACGAAGACAAACTCCTTGTAGGCCGTGCGAGAAAGATACAGAGATTCCTTTCTCAGCCATTCCATGTGTCAGAGAAGTTTACAGGCTTTGAGGGAACATATGTTCCACTATCTGAAACTGTCAGAGGATTTAAAGAAATTATCGAAGGTAAACACGACGATTTACCCGAATCAGCATTTCTCTTTGTAGGTACAATCGACGAAGCTGTAGAAAAGGCAAAGAAGGTGCAGTAAATGAATACCTTTAGACTAAATATATCTTCATATGAGGGTACAGTTTTTGAAGAAGAGGTAACAATGCTTATTCTTCGTGGTGCATCGGGGGATCTTGCCATTATGGCAGGACATATCCCGTTTGCCACATCAGTTGTACCGGGAGAAATCCGGATAATGATCGACGACGCCAAAGAACTGAAAGCAAAAACCGATGGTGGTCTTCTTACTGTTGATAAGGATAAAACCACACTTTTGTCAGGAAGCTTTCAGTGGGTGGAATAAAACCAAAAAGAAAAATCCCCTATTTCAGGGGATTTTTCTTTTAATATTCAGCAACTATCACCTTATGACAATGAAGCTTATCCACCTTGAAGGTGATGTATCCTTTGTGGATATCATAAGGTATTTCTTCATTTGTCAATCCGTCATAAAGTTTAGTTATCTTTTCATTTACATTAATTTTTACATCAATATCATAGATCGGGCATATATCCTCGATGATTTCATATTTGCCTCTTTTTACAGGGGACACATAGAGAAGATTCAGCACATAGCGGTTTTTGTGAGGCTGACGTATGAGAGATACTCTTCCCTGAGAATACATATTTGTTTCAACCGTTGGCTCAAATCCAAGTATCTCCAATGCCTTGATAAAATAATTTTTGTGGAATACGCAGCCTGCATTTTTGTATGAAGTGGCAATATCATTTGCCATATATACTATGTTTCCCTTTTTTGTCATTGCAGGGTATCTTGTGGCATCTTTGTCATATGGAGTATTTCTGTGACTGCAGTAATGACCATATGTTCTCGAAAAATATGGCGGAACACATTCTGCCAGTATATCTGCATCAATACTTCTTACAATATTTCCCGGGTTATATATAAGAAATGGAGTTTTTGGTATGTTTTCCGAAGGATTCATCATAAGTATATAATCTTTGTCAAATGTGGGCTCTGATACAAACTCAAGTCCTGTATCAATCTGGAATCTGTTATCTTTAATAAGACTGTGACCTGAAATAATCACCTTTTTGCCCGAATTGATATACTCATTAAGCTTATCTACTTCTTCATCATTAAGTACAACTCCGTCAGGAAATATCACAAGATCAAATTGGTGGAAGTTTCCATCCTTTACAATGCAAAAATCAAGCTGATTTTCCAGAAGTATATTTGAGACGCCTGTATTTGCATTTCTGTTTGATGAAAGATACAGGCCGATATTTGCCATATTTTTTCCGCCAAATGAAAACTCTTCAAGCTTTTTGTAATATGAAAATGCATATCCGATATTTTCGTAAGTTTCTTTATCAAGTGCTCCGTCAGGGTGCATCTGATCACCGACTGATATGGCTGCACCATACATAGCCATTGAAGCGGCTTCTGCTTTTAAAGCTTCCTTTGTCTTAAATCCACCGAATTCTCCCCAGTCAGTATGAAATTTACCTGTCATACCCATATAGAAAGAATCTGTATTTTCAAAGTATTTGGCATTTAATGCCATCTTGTCATATCCACCCCATGCAGTAGGCAGATCCTCTATTTCATAGTGTGTTTCATAGGGTAGAATGTGAGGTGCATATATGTTTGCTCCGCCTGAATTAAAAAACAGAGTTGCATCAGGATTATTTTTGTCAAGGATCTGTCGGATCTTTATCATAAACTCATAGTGTGTATCATCATAGTATTTCTGTGCATCTTCGTCATTTTCAGGATCAAGGCCTCTTTCCTTCATTCCCTTTATACATTCATCACAATAGCATGGACCGCCTACAAAGCATATATCATAGAAAAGACCGTCAAGCATTTCGTATCTCTGGCACACTTCTTCGGTAATATCATATATCTCCTTGAGGTAATGAGGATTACTCATACAAAGATGCTGCCATGCACCTTCGGGGATAGGCTCATCATCATTGTGAATGTCCTGATACAAATTGTTTTTATATGAGCCGTCTTTGTTTTTTGCAAGGTATTCAGGGTGCCTTTCTATATCAAGGATGGAGCGGCCTGCAGTTATGTATACAGGTGCTCTTAACCCATATTTGTGACAGGCTTCAATCATTGCTCCGGTAAGGTCGAATTTAAGTCCCGGATGCATTGTACCAACCTTTGTGGGATAGTAGCAGTATCCGTGATGACATTTGGCAAATATGGTGATGCTTTCCACATCTGCTTTTTTTAGTGTATCTGCGAACGTTTCTCCGTCAAAATTCTCCCCGATGCCATCTATCAGGGGAGATGTATGAAAGTCCAGATGGACTTGCCTTTTCGGTAATATGCTTTTGTATTCGATGTTTTTCATATTAATTCTCCTTTTTGGGAGTTTTGTTTTTTTAAAAGTGTAATTGCATTTTGTATAAATATAGCATATAATATAGAAAAATTAAAGGTAATAATATTTTAAAAAATGGGAGATTTGTTTTTATGTTTGAATATTTACCCAATACTATTATGAAATATGAACTTCTGAGAATGAATATAACCGTTGAGGAAGCTACATATGTGAAACTTGATAACGGATGGCGAAGAGAATGGATAAGCACATATCCCTTCACAAGAATATATCTTATAACCAATGGACAAGGGGAGATAGAATGCAACGGCAAAAGAATCATTCTCTATCCCGGAAACATATATATAATTCCCTCGGGGGCATATTTCAGATTTTTTTGTGATGATTATATGGAAAAACTGTATTTCCATATCAAACTATTAAAATATGACGGAATGGATTTGCTGAGTGAACTTGGAGAATGTGTCATTCTCGCAAATCAGCAAAAAATCATAGATGATGCAGTGAAGAACTATTATGATAAAGATATGCTTTCTGCAGTGAATCTTAAAACGATAATCTATAGTATCGTATCTTTGGCACTGGGGAATGTGAACAGACCTATAGAGATCAAAAAGTATTCTCCTCTTACCAAACAGATTATAAGGTACATAGACGAAAATCTCACAAACGAACTTAATATAGAGAGGATATGTGAGCATACGTTTGTGTCCAGGAGTAAGGTTCAGGCGGTGTTTTGTAATGAGGTGGGGATTCCTGTGGGCACATATATTAAGAAGCGACTTATAGAGAAGGCAGAAGAAATGCTCAGAAAGACAGAATTTTCCTCAAAAGAAATAAGTAATATTTTGAAATTCTGCGATGAAAGTTACTTTGTAAGAGTCTTTAAGAAGGTGTATGGGATGACACCCAAAAAATACAGAAAAATGATGGGATAAAAATCTCAGAGATTGCTTGGATTACATTGACTTAATGTGGGTATTGTGTTAAAATTTTTGTGTGAATGTAATACAGACAATGAATAATTTTTAATAAAGTTACTTCTGTGTGAAGTGATAAACACCGGGAGGTACATATGATAGCAAAAAATTTATTGTCAGATATTGGTTTTTCCGATGAAGATATAAAGGATTATCAATATTACAGAAGTATAGTCAGTGGAAAAATAGAAGAATATGCATACAACTATATGCACTCTGAGGACAGATTGACAGACACCCTTGAGAAGGTGTCTTCGCTTAAAACAGACAAAATTCACGAATATACTGTACATCTTCTGTTTGTGCTTGAATGTACGGGATACCTTGAAGAACTTTATATAAAAAATAATATTTCTCTTGATATATTTGTCAATTCGATGAAAGATATTAAGTGCAAATTGAATGAATGCAGAATGGTCCACAATATCTTTGGTACATTTGTGGCAAGTTGGTATGGGGGATTTTTCAGAATGAACAGGTTTGCTTTTGGCAGACTGCAGTTTGATTTGTGTAAGCACGAAGGTGAAAGTGTAACAGTATCGGGACATACATTAAATGAAGGTGATTTCTATCTGGGATGTCATATACCTTCATCAGGTCCGCTCCTTCCCGAACTTGTTGAAGATTCTTTTAGAATGGCATACGATACATACAAAGACAGACTAAGTGGCAACACATTGTTTATAAAATGCGGTACATATCTTTTTTATCCGCCCTTTGAAAGTGTGTTCGGAGAAGAGTCAAATACTGTCAGATTTGCAAAGTGTTTTGAACTGACCCAAGTGAAACAGGGTGAAACATTCAACGATGCATGGAGGATATTTGGTGAAGATTATAGAGGAATTACATCAGGCTTAAAAAGAGAAACATCACTTCAAAAAAAGTTCATTTCTTATATTGATAATGACGGTACCTTTGGTTTGGGTATCGGATATGCTTTGTTTAACGGAAAAAGGATTATTACAAAAAGATAAAGGGTGAATATACTTTAAAGGAAATATGTCTATAGGAATTTTGATTGACTGACTGTATGAAAAGTGATATAAGGTGCATAAATGACTATGAGACTTGAAGCTTGTAAATTGTACTTCGTGTATATAAGGCAATATTGCCGAATAGCTATGAAAAGGAGAGACAGATAAATGTTAAGTGTAACTGTAATTCAACCAAAGTATTTCTCGGGAGAAAATCCTGATGAAAAAATATCTGAGTTTATCTTAAGAGAGTTGGAAAAAGTTCCGGAAGGCGGACTTATTGTAGCTCCCGAATATTCCAATGCAGGGGGGCTATCCGATGCGCAAAGTGAAATCAATGCAATGCCGCGTGCGGAAGTTATGTTAAAAAAAGCGTCAGAAATTGCAGAAAGAAAATCTGCGTATGTTGCAATAAATGTACTGGAGCGCCGAAATGAACAAATAAAGAACAGTACATATTTGTTTGACAAAAAAGGGAAGGTTGCGTTTGTTTATGATAAGCAACATTTACCTCCTTCTGAAATAAAGCTGGGAGTATCAGCAGGAAATGGCTCAGGTAAGTGCCAGTGTCTTTGTGAACTGGACGGCATAAGATTTGCTTTTATGACCTGTTATGATGTGTATTTCAATGAGCAGATAGAGCACATTGCAAAAGAAAACGCAGATATTATTCTTATTCCCGGTTATCAGCGAGGAGAGCGTACCGATATCATTTGTGCACAAGCAAAGCTTACTGCATTCAGATGCAATGCATATGTTGCAAGGTCTTCTTATTCTATGGACACTGATGAGAATGGCGGATGTTCAATGATTGTTGCTCCTGATGGAAAAATAATCAAAAACATTGGTAAGGATATCGGAAGTATTTCAGCGACAATTGATCCTTTCGAAAAGTATATGCGTTCTGCAGGCTATGGAGAGGGTCTTGTGAAAAATAACGATTTCATATCCAACGGACTGTGCCCTGAGGCATTTTAAGATACTATATGATATCTAAATTATTTTAATATGTGTTGGATATGTGACAAATGAAAAAAGATAAAGGATGAATACTATGATTTTGTTAATGGTATTTACAGCTAATATATTTTGTTTTCTGATGACAGCAATTTTGTGGAATTTTGCCAGAAAAACAGAACAAAAGAAAATATCCCACCTTGATTTGTCATTTATATCATTCATATCTGCGCTTATACTTACAACTGCTTCGGTTGTTGACGAAATGGTATCTCTTCATTGGTATATGTATGGCGTCAGCAATGTACTATTCTCAGTATGTATGGGTATATCGGGTTTCTTTTTTTCGCAATCGGTATTTGATGTATCGAAAAATGCAGGAAGCCTTAAAAGAAATGTGGTATCTTCTTCGGTGATGCTTATATTTGGTTTGATAAGCGTTTGGTTCGTTAAGTATCGTATCAGGATAACTTTATATATATGGATTTTAGCAATGAGTTATTTTGTACTTAAAACTATGTATGCTAAAATATCTGTGGACAACCTTACCCGTCTTCATAACCGTTATGGTATGGATGAAGAAATCCGTGAACAGCTTCAGCAGTATGCTAAAGACAAAAATGATTCCTTTTATCTGATAGTATGCGATTTGGATAATTTTAAGCATATAAATGACACTTGGGGACATCTTGAGGGGGACAGAGCATTGATTCTCATTTCTTCCGCATTGCTTGAAGTATCGAAGGAATTTAACTCAAAAGTATTCAGAATCGGAGGAGACGAGTTTGTAATCATTACGGATAAATCTGATGAAGGACTTGCATACAGGATTACAGAGAGAATCAAAGAACAGCTTGATAAGATAGATTTCCGTGATGATTTTAGGATAAAGATTAGTATGGGAGTTTCCCTCTATGACGGAAAAACTCGCATAAAGGACCTTCTTGAAAATGCTGATAAAAAGATGTACGAAGCAAAGATACTTGCAAAGGATTTATAAGGAGAAAAAATGAGAACATTTATACTTGGTACAGACTGGTGGACAGACTGTGATGATGCAGTTGCATTAAGGATGCTTTTTAAAGCCCACAATGAAAATAAAATCAAGCTTCTTGGTATTGGTATAAATGCCTGTATGGAGTATTCTGTCACATCTATGGAAGGCTTTATGAATCTTGAGGGCATATGTGACATTCCTCTCAGTATAGATATAAATGCTACAGACTTTGGAGGAAGACCACCATACCAGGAAAGGCTCTCCAAATATGCTGAAAAATACACTTCCAATAGTGATGTGGAAGATGCAGTAGAGATGTATCGCAGGATATTAAGCGAAATTGAGGGCAAAACTGAAATCATTGAAATAGGCTATCCTCAGGTCCTTGCAAATCTTTTGGAAAGTAAGCCTGATGATATATCAGACAAATTGGGATATGAGCTTGTCAAAGAAAAAGTCTCAAAGATATGGATGATGGCAGGCAAGTGGGATGAGGACAAAGGACTTGAAAACAATTTCAGGAGAAATCCTCGTTCAAGAGAAGCATCACACAGATTTCTTAAAGCCTGTCCCGTACCAATCACATTTCTCGGTTGGGAAGTAGGATATGATGTAATAACCGGTGGAAAGCTTTCGAAAGATGACCATTTGTATCAGGTGCTGTCTGATCACAAATCCTATGAGGGAAGAATGTCCTGGGATCCTATGCTTATGTTACTTGCTCTGATTGGGGATGAAGAGAAGGCAGGCTATGATACAGTTACAGGTACAGCTTATGTAGATATTGATACAGGAGCAAACAGCTTTATAGTAGATCCATCAGGGCTTCATAAATATGTGATTAAGAAAAGAGAAAATGACTATTACAAGACAGAGATTGACTCTCTTCTGGAAAGGTAACGATGACATATATGAGAACTTTTACAGGTAAATGGATAACAAATAAGGATTTTTATGATTTAAAGCCAATAAATGTTTTTCATAAGGCAGAAGAACCATTTGAATATACACCAAGAGAAGAAATCCAGAATAAGCACATTCTCTTTCGTTGTGAATTTACACTGGATGATATAAATGGTACAAAAATATTTATTAGTGCAGACGATTATTATAAGCTTTATATAAACGGAAAATTTGTATCTATGGGACCTTGTCCCGGATATAATTTTGAATACTATTACAACGAAATAGATATTTCTGATTTTGTAACTGTGGGTAAAAATACCATTGCAGTACATACATATTATCAGGGACTTATAAACAGAGCATGGGTGTCAGGTGACGAAAGACATGGTCTTATATTTGATATAGAAAACAATGATAAGGTGATTCTTTCAAGTTGCGAAAGTGTGAAGTGTAAATATCACACAGGTTTTTCTTCTCTTGGGCTTTTGGGGTATCAGACTGCATTCAGAGAGTGTTATGATGCAGGATGTGATGAGGCTGGTTTTGAAAAAGAGGATTTCGATGATTCAGACTGGGACAAATCATATATTAAGACATATGATGATTATACACTTGTGCCTCAGCCGGTAAAACCACTTGTTGTATATAACAAAAAGCCTGTAATAAGCGAAAGAAAAGATAATAAGATATTTCTTGATTTTGGTCAGGAAATGGTGGGATATCTTACATTTAAGGCAAAAGGCAAAAAGGGAAGTAAGATTACCCTTCATTTCTCTGAAGAATTAAATGATGACGGATCTCCTCGCTATGAGTTAAGATGCAACTGCATCTACGAAGAAGAGATGATACTTTCAGGAAAAGAAGATATCTTAAATCAGTATGACTACAAAGCCTTCAGATATGCTGAGATTATATTTGATGAAGGCACAGAAATAGATAATGACAGTATAGAATTTATCGTAAGACATTATCCCTATGAAGAAAAGGTGTTCAATATAAAGGATGAAAAACTTGCACCCATAGTAAAACTGTGCCTTGCCTCTGTTAAGTACGGTACACAGGAAGTATATATGGATTGCCCTACAAGAGAAAAAGGACAGTATATATGCGACTGCGGACTTATCGGCTTAAGCCATATTGTGGCAACAGGGGATAATGCTATGTTTAAGAAATTTCTTTACAACATTGCATCATCGGATTTTATCTGCAAGGGTCTTATGACAGAAGCACCATGCTCACATATGCAGGAGATAGCAGATTATTCCCTGCAGTTTTCATTCTTTGTATGGAAATACTATGAAATGACAGGTGACAAAGAAACCTTAAAGGATATGTTGCCTGTATGTGAAGGTGTATGGGAATACTTCAAAAAATATGAAACAAAAGAGGGACTTATAGAAAGTGTTACAGAAAAGTGGAATATGGTTGACTGGCCAAAGAACTTAAGGGATGATTATGACTTCCCTATAGAAAAACCTATCGGACCGGGACTACACAATGTAATCAATGCATTCTATATCGGACTTCTTGTTTACATTGACAAGATTTATGATGAACTTGGTATAGACAAAAAGACTGATGCAGAATCAAAGAAAAAAGCCTTTATCAATGCTTTTTACAATAAGGATACACATCTCTATAATGACAGTGAAAGTTCCACTCATTCTGCAATTCATTCAAATGTGTTGCCACTTCTTTTTGATATTATTCCTGATGATGAGTGTAAGGGAAATATCCTTAATATGATTGATGAAAAGAGACTTACCAAGTGCAATTTCTTTATGGGTGCATTTATGCTCTTTGCGTTGCAGAAAGAAGGAGAGAAGGAATTACTATACAATATCATAACTGATGAGAGAGCATGGGTAAATATGCTTAAGGAAGGTGCTACCACTACCTTTGAAGCATGGGGTAAGGAGCAAAAATGGAATACATCATTGTGTCATCCTGTTGGAGCAATACCTCTGATATTTCTTGATGACATAAATTGACTTTTTGGGTTGTGACATAACAAATGTCGCAGCCCTTTTTTTGCTAAATTACAGAAAAACACTGGTTTAACTTGAAATAAAAGGCAATATTTTTGTAATATGTAGCGATATTTGAATATTTTTTGTTTTATTGTGTTGTATTGTAAATATATAACAAAAATAAACAACAAAAAATCATTTGTGCATATCAATATTTGAAAAGTATTCGATATATTTGATAATATTTGCAAACTTTTGTTCAATTATTTAATATATACTTTAACTACAATATACATAAAAGGAGGAAGATTATGAAAAAAGTAATTTGCTTATTTTTGACAATGATAATGATTGCTTCATCATTTGTATTCACAGCACTTGCAGATGATGGCATAAAAATCCTTATCGACGGTGAGAAAAAGACCTTTGATTCTATGCCGGTTATTGTTAATTCAAGAACACTTGTACCTATGCGTGGTATATTTGAAGCATTTCGTACAGTGATTGAATGGGATGATGCTTCAAAGACAGTATCTGCAAAAGCAAATGGGTCGGTTATTACTCTTAAAATCGGAGATGAAAATGCTGTAGTTAATGGCAAAACAATTCAGCTTGACTGTCCTGCTCAGATTATAAACGACCGAACAATGGTTCCTGTAAGATTTGTTGCAGAAACATTGGGGTGCAAGGTTGATTGGGATGACGGTACAAGAACAGTAATCATCAATAAGGGGGATTACGATTTTGTTCGTCCCGGTATGAAGGCACTTGTAAGTGACGTGCATAGAAATGTTCCTACAGAATTTACAAAGTCAAATGATATGAATGATATTCTTCATTTTGAAAAGCCTCCAATCGAAGAACAGGAAAAGGTATACAATGAGCTTAAGCCAAAGGGTGAAGTGGTTTGTGACAATGATGAGTTCCTTCAGGAATTCAGCGTAAAAGGTGCAGGACATGGTTCTTATGAAGTAGTTAATGTGGAAGGTCAATCCTTTGACAGGGCATTGAGAATTACAAGTAAAGCGGCTTTAAGCAATCCTGCTGATTTTATTGTAAAATCCACCGCTACTCCCGAAAAGGTTCCGGGCGAGGGAGTAAAAAAAGAGGATGCACTTCTTCTTGCATTCCGTATGAGATGTGTTGATGGGGGTGACGAAACAGGAACAGCTAAAGTTCTTGTTCAGGTAGAGGAGCTTAAAACAGGAAAATTCAGAAAGGCAGTATTTGATGTATGTTATGCAGGTAAGGATTGGGAAATGGTTTACTTCCCGTTTAAGCCGCAGGTAGACGCAACCTCAATAGGTATCAGAGCAGGTTACCATGCACAGACAGTAGAAATCGGAGGATTTGAGATCATCAACTTTGGTCCCGATTATGACAAGGGCTCACTTCCATCCACAGCAAACAACTTCCCCGAATTAAAGCCGGGAGCTAAGTGGAGAACAGAGGCTTTTGACAGAATAGAAAAGAACAGAAAAGGTGACTTCACAGTTGTAGTCAAGGACAAAAGCGGCAACGTTATCCCTGATGCAGATGTAGAGCTTGATATGTTTGAGCACGAGTTTCAGTTCGGTACAGCTATTAATGGTAATGTAAAAGCCAACGAGGAATATCATAAGGCTATGAACAAAGAGTTCAACACTATTGTTCTTGAGCACAATATGAAATGGCATCCTTATGAAGAGAAGCCTTCGAGAGCTCAGAATCAGGTTGAGCTCGCAATCAAGCATGGTATCAAATACGTAAGAGGCCATGCTATGATCTGGGAAAAGCCACAGGGCGGCAACAAGTCAGCCTGGATTACACCCAAAGAGCTTTTTGAAGAGCCAAATATTTCAAACAAAGAGCTTATAATGGAAAGATCAAAAAAACTTATCCACACAATGGCAAAGGACGAACACTTCTACAACGTGGTAACTGATTGGGACGTTGTAAATGAATGTATGGGTTATGATGCCTTCAGAAAGGTTCACGGAAACAGCCTTCTTAAATACTGGTTTGACGAAGCAAGAAAAGCTGTAAACCCTGAAGCAGAGCTTTATTATAATGAATCCACCGGTATATGGCAGCCTGAATTCTGGGATATGCTTGATGTATTTGAAAAAGAAAATGTTGACTATGACGGTATTGGCATCCAGTCGCATTATGATTGGTTTTTTAAGACACCGGTTGAAATGGTTGAATTCTATGATAAAATTGTAGAAAGGACAGGAAAGAGACTTAAAGCAACAGAATTTTCCTGTTCAATAAATGACCCGGTATTCCAGGCAAACTTTGTAAGAGATGCTATGATTGCCGTCTTTGCTGAAGAAAATATGGATGGCTTCCTTATGTGGGGGTTCTGGAATGGCTCACTTTATGCGGAGTTTTCACCAATGTACAATTATGACTGGACACTCAACGATGCAGGAAGAGTTTATGAAGATCTTGTTTACAATAAGTGGTGGACAAGAGATGCTAAGGCGAAAACAGACAGCGAAGGTAAAGCAACCATCAGAGGCTTCTACGGAGATTATGATGTAAAAGTGACTTGTAACGGTGCGGAAAAGAACCTTATGGCATCATTCCATAAAAATTACGAAAACGTACTTGAAATAATAGTAGAATAAATAACCTTCAAAGGGTGGAGTTTTTTTAAGTATCATTAAGTTAAGAGTTTATCGGTCGTCATTCTGAGTGAAGACGGAGGCGAAGTTGAAGAATCTAAGAAATTTAAAGAGATCCTTCGATGGGCTTCTCTTACTCAGGATGACGTTTCTCTTTTCATAATGATATTGGTTTTTAATATTTCCTTTACTTTTTGGCGAATTTGGGTTGCATTTAGCTTTGTTTGGTATTAAAATATACACATAGTAATTTATACCTTGGGAGGAATTTATGAATAAAATTATTTCTGCACAGGCAATGAAAATCATATCAAAGATGCAACAGAATGAGCTTACAGAAAGTGTCATATACAGAGAGATTGCAAAATTTGCAAAAGGAGAAGAAAACAAAGAGACACTTCTGAGACTTTCTCAGGAAGAAAAAGCTCATTATGAAATATGGAAAAAGTATACAGGAAAAGAGCTTAAGCCTGAAAAGGGTAAGATATTTAAATTTAAGCTGATTGCACGTATTCTCGGATTTACATTTGCAGTGAAGCTTATGGAAAACGGAGAAGAACTTGCACAAAGTGAATACGATATTATTGCACAGGAAGTTGAGGAGAGTGTAAGCATAAGAAATCAGGAAGAAGAGCACGAAAAGGCACTTCTGGATATGCTTGATGAAGAGCGACTTCAGTATGTGGGAAGTATGGTTCTCGGTATGAATGATGCTCTGGTAGAGCTTACAGGCTCTCTTGCAGGCTTCACATTCGCTATGCAAAGCACACGACTTGTAGCATTGTCAGGGCTTATAATGGGTATATCTGCCACATTTTCTATGGCATCAAGTGAGTTTCTTGCCGCAAGAAACGAAGGAAGAAAAGATGCGCTTAAATCATGCTCATACACAGGTATAGCATATCTTATTACAGTGGCACTTCTTATTGCACCTTATCTTATCTTCGGTGACAGTCAGTGCTATGTGGCACTTGCTTCTATGATCGCAGTTGTTATCCTTATTATTGCAGGATTTACTTATTACATATCAGTGGCAAAGGGCGAAAGATTCAGACCAAGATTTCTTGAAATGTCGTCAATAAGCATTTCTGTTGCAGTGCTTTCATTTATTGTTGGCATACTTGCAAAGAGATTTCTTGGTGTAGAATTATAATAATGTGAAGGAGATATTTTTATGGCAAAAAGATACTATGCATGTGTTTATGGTGGCGCTTCAGAAAGGATTGCCCATAAACATATCGAGGATATAGAAAGACTTGGAAAAATTATCGCTTATAATGATTATTCACTTGTATATGGTGCAGGTGCATCAGGTTGTATGGGAGCAGTTGCCAGAGGAGTTACAGAAAATGATGGTTATGTAATGGGTATTTCACCACACTTTATAAGTGAATTTGAGCCTATCTATGATTGCGACAATACTGTTATGGTAGAAACCATGAGCGAAAGAAAAATGCTTATGGAAAAGCACGCCGATGTGTATTTTATAGCACCGGGCGGTGTAGGTACAATGGATGAGTTCTTTCAGGTGCTTACGCTGAAGTATCTGAACAGAATTTCAGAGCCTATAGTAATACTTAATATTGATGGATTTTATGACAGTCTGATCGCATTTATAGATGACCTTGTAAAAAAAGGTGCAGTTATAGAGAATATTCATAAGCTCTATAACGTAGAAGATAAGATTGATCAGGATACTCTCAAAAAATACTTTGTCAAAAAGTAAATATGGAGGGAAATATGAAAAAGTATTTGTTGCCAAAAGAAGGAACGTTTTTTAAAGCAAATCTTCATACTCATACCAACAGATCAGATGGTGCACAATCTCCTGAAAAGGTAAAAGAAGTATATAAAGATCTGGGATACTCTGTGGTAGCGTATACCGACCATGATATATTTATTGATTCTCAGCATCTTACTGATGATACATTTGTAGCACTTAACGGTGTGGAATATTCCTCTCCTCTTGGAGATCCTGACAAACCACCCAAGCAGAGAAGATTTTGTCACTTCTGTGCTATACAAAAGGACAAGACAAAGCTTATAGATCCTTTGTATCACAGAACAAAGTATTTTAATTCATTCACCAGCGAAGAGGACAAGAAGAAAATTGTATTCGATGAAAATGTTCCTGACTTTGAAAGAGAGTACAGTGCTGACTGCATAAATGAAATGATGAAAAAGTGCAAAGAAGCAGGCTTTTTTGTAACATACAATCATCCTGGTGGTTCTCTGGAAAGATATCCTGATTATATGCAATACAAATATATGGATGCAATGGAAATATATAATGGTTGCAGTATAATGAGTGGGCATACAGACTATAATCCCAGAGAATATGAAGATTTCCTTATGAATGGAAGAAGGCTTTTTTGTGTAGGCGGAGATGATAGTCATCTTAAGTATATGGATAGTCCTGTTCATACTGATGCAGGAAGAGCCTTCACTATGATCAAAGCGAAAGAGCTTACTTACGAAGCCATTATTGACAGTCTTACAAAAGGACATTTCTATGCATCAGAAGGCCCTGAAATATATGAGCTTTACTATGAAGACGGAAAGGTGCATATTAAAACTTCTGATTGTGACAGAATCACACTTTCTATGTGCGGAAGAAAAAACAGAAGTGTAAAGGATGAGGGCAAGGGACTTAACGAAGCTACGTTTGATGTTCTGGAAGATGATATTTATATAAGGTTTACCGTATGTGATAAATACAGAAAAACTGCAAGTACTATTGCATATTTTATTGAAGATTTTATGAAGTAACAAATACAGAGAATGAGATAAGTAATTATCACATTCTCTGTTGTTTTTTGGAAAATAAAACTTTTTTAATCTAAAATACAACGATTTTAATGAGTTTAGTCCGATTGATTGACTTTTAAAAATCCTTATAATAGAATAAAATTGTACAAAAAATATATAAAGGAGCAAAAAAATGAAAAAGTTTTTATGTATGATTATGGCGATTTCCCTTATCATTTCATCTTTTGGTATGATAAGTGTTTTTGCTGATAGTGACATCAAGGTTCAGATCAACGGCAAAGCGTGTGATTTCGATACAAAACCTATGATTATCAACTCAAGAACTATGGTGCCTATGCGTGCAATATTTGAAGCACTGGGAGCCAAAATCACATGGGTTGACAGAACAAAAACTGTAGTAGGGGTCAGAAATCAGAAGATTGTAAAGCTTACAATCAATTCACCTAAGGCATACATTGACGGGGCAGAGGTTACACTTGATTCTGCACCTGTAATTGTTGACAGCCGTACATATGTGCCTGTAAGATTTGTGTCAGAAGCCCTTGGCGAAAAGGTGGACTGGGATGGAGATACAAAGACAGTAATCATTGATTCTGATTACTTAAAGGCAGTTGCAGTAGACAAGGGGCTTGACAATCTTGTATCCACATATCACAGACCAATACCAAAGGAAGATGAATTCAAGGCAACAAGCGACTGGAATGACCTTATTTTCTATGATTCAGATGCCAAAAGTCCTGATGAGATTTTCGCATCACTTCCTGAAGGTAAGGTAATATTTGACAAATCAAAGTTTATGCCTTATTCCAAAATCCAAAAGGGCAATGACAATACCACAGTAACCACAAGAGAAGACCCTGAGCTTGGTACAGTTCTGGTTCTTGAAACAAAGGAAGTTCCTGAGGATACAGCAGGACTTATCGTCAAGTGGTATGATGCAATAAAGGGTATGTATTCAACTGATGATGTAATGCTTCTTAAGTTTAAAGCTCGTACAGTATCAGGCGGTCAGGAAGGCATCGGAAGAATTATGATGCAGATAGAAGAGCAGGTATCCACAAAGTTTTATAAGGCTCTTTTTGAATCATATGCTCCCTCTCCTGAGTGGACAACCTTCTATACACCTATCCGTCCTATAGAAAATGGGGACAACTTCGGTATAAGATTCGGATATTTTAAACAGAAGATAGAAGTGGCAGACCTTGAGATGATAGTATATTCAGGAGATATCAAGCTTGAGGAGCTTCCTGTGTCAAAGGGTGCTATGTATCAGACAGTGGCACAAAAGGATGCTAAATGGAGAAATGATGCTATAGCAAAAATCCCTCAGGTGCGTTCAGGAGATTTTACAGTAAAAGTTGTTGACAAGGATGGAAATCCCGTACCTGATGCAAATATCAATGTGGAACAGTATGAAACAGAATTTCGCTTCGGTTCAGCACTTAACGGCAATGTGGAAACTAAGGAAAAATACAGACTCAATGCAGGTAAGTACTTTAATACCGCAGTAGCAGAAAGTGCTTCTAAATGGGATTATCCAAAGGCAGTTGAAGGAAGCATCAATCAGCTTAAGATGTTCCGTGATGCAGGTATCAAATACTTAAGAGGTCATGTGCTTGTTGTAGGTACATTGTCATTTGTTCATCCAACAGTTGCAGATGCTTATAAGGTTGCTTTCAATCAGGATACTCCTGATGATATGCAGAAGCTTATTCAGGACCATATATATGAATACACAGATGCACATCTTGGACTTGTGGAAGACTGGGATGTAGAAAATGAACACATTACTCATACTACATTTGCAGATAAATTCGGATACGACCTTATGAAGCCATGGTATCAGTGGACAAGAGAAGGGGATCCGGGAGTTAAGCTTTGCTACAATGACTATAAGGTTGACGACAGCTTTACAAATATTGTTCAGAAGTTCCACGATCTTGGATATGATATAGATGCAATCGGTATGCAGTCACACTATGACACACCATTTGCATCCCCTGAGGATATTGCAAAGCTATATGAATTTATAGGAAATCTCGGCTATAGAGTAAAGCTTACAGAATACTCCTGCTCACTTACAGAGGATGATCAGGTTTATCAGGCAAACTACACAAGAGACACACTCCTTCTTGCACTTGCAAGTGAATATGTGGATGACTTCATTATGTGGGGTTATTACGACGGACATGGCATCAAAAAGAATGCTCCGATGTTTGATATAAACTGGAACAAAAAGCTTGCAGGAGATCAGCTTATAGATATTATCTACAACAAGATGTGGACACATTCAACTGATCTTAAATCAGATGCATCAGGTATTGCTACATTTAAAGGCTACTATGGAGATTATGATGTGAAGGTAAGTGCAAAGGGCATTACAAAGACTATTATGGTACCATTCCATAAGGGATTTGAAAATGTGGTTACTGTAGTTATGGATGAAGATAATTCTTTGGCTTATGATATGGTAACACCAGATGCACCGGCAGTTGATTCAAAGCCTGATGAAAAAAAGGAAGACACAAAACTTCCTGCAGAAGAGAAACCCTCCAAGCCTGTTGAATCAGTAACAGGTGTATCTCTTGAAGGCGGAAATGTGGTAATCTCTCCTGATGATATGAAGAATATTACCAAGACAGAGAGAGCAGGTAAGATAGGATTCGCCGATGGTGTTCTTACAGTTGACTGTACAGAAGCTACTACCAATCAGCAGGATCTTGCATTAAGCTTTAAAAAGACTCTTGATGGACTTGTTACAGACGGAGATACATGTGTAATGGCGTTTAAAGTAAGACTTCTCTCAGGTGGTAATAGCGATGTAGGTAAGATCAAAATGCAGGTGCAGGGCGATGCAAGTGTTAATCACAGAAAGGTAGTATTTGCAGAAGTACCATTTGGCAAGGAATGGACAGAAGTGGTGATACCATTCGGTGCAACATCAGTGTCTACAATGGTAGGTATCAGATGCTCATTCGGTGTACAGAAATTTGAAATAAAGGATTTTCAGATTGTAAACTTCGGTACATCAAAAGCACTTACGGATTTCCCTGCTAGTGTAAAAGCAAAATAGAATAAAAATAAAAAGCTTTGTTGTTTAAATACAGCAAAGCTTTTTTGTAAAAATATTGATTATATAGCAGAAAGTATCTCCTGTATAGTTTTTCTTATCACATCTATGGTTTCGGAGTCATTTTCTATTTCGCCTTTGTTCATCATCATGATGGCACCGTATACGGCTGCTCTGAGAGAGATTATTATTTGTTTGGTTTTTTCATCGGATAAGTTTTTTTCTTTGCATAAGTTTTCTGTAAGGTGCTTTGTTATCTGAGCGAGTTCCCGGATTTCTCCGGATCTTTTTCCGAAGGCTTCATCGGTGTTTATCATAAGCACAGAACGAAACTTCGGATTTGCCATCCAGAATTTTATATAGGATACACACATTTCTGTGATTTGTTTTTTGATATCCTCTTTGAATATATCCATTATCTGTGTAGCAAGAAGATGCCACTGTGTATATATATACTTGCTTATTTCAAATATAAATTCATCCTTATTTTTGAAATGCTTATATGGTGCAGCACATGAAACAGAGCATGCAGAAGCAACTCTTCTCAAAGAAAACCCGTTTATACCGTGATTCTCCAGTTCAGTTATTCCCTGAAGTATAAGCTTCTCTTTGACAGTGTCCTGGATTATGTCCATTATAATCTCCTTTTATATTATGTATAGAATACTATTTGAGCTTTACAAGGTCACTACGTACCCAACCCGGACCGTTTGCGGGAGTGTTTACTTTGATCCAGAGATATCCTTCGGAGTCATATTCCTCTTCACCCAGACATACAAGATCGGTTGCACTGTAATAGAGAAGCACAACATATTTGTCACTCTTGCTTGGAGTTGGTCTGATGTATACGTTTGTGGTATTCAGATTCAACACAGTACCCTTGTCATACAGAAGGCTGCTTTGCTTGTCTATATGTAAAACTCTGGTTTCTGAGTGCCCGTCTGCAGATGCGAAGGTAAGTAATATGAAGTTTTCTCCATCATTAAGTGATACAGGTTCACTCCATACCTTTTCTTTTTCCCCGGAAATCAGGGTTTCTATTATCTGACCGTTTAAGGTAAGTGTTGCATCAGCATCAGAGCTTTTGATAGTACCTTTGAGGACTATGCTTTCCTGATTTGTCTGTGCAGGTGTCTCTTCACATGTAAATGCAAATCCGTGATCTGCGTTCCCTGCAATATTAACACACAAAACAACTATTATAAATACTATAAGCAAAAATGATACTGTCCCCAGTGCGATCCATAACCCCAAAGGAACTTTATCCTCAGGATTCTTCTGAGGAGAAGGGGAGACCGGTTCATAATTTTCAATTATAATATCCTTTGTCTCTGAGTGTGTGTTATTTATATTCTTTTTACAATTTGGACAAGAGATTGCATTATCTTCAAGCTTTGTTCCGCATTCACTACAATACATATCTGTACCTCCTATTAATAATACTGATAATTAGCAACCAGATCACTTCGTACATATCCGCGTTTTCCCCGTGGGGATATGATCTGATACCATACATATCCGTCATATGATACAACAGAGTAACCTGTGTATGTCATTGATGAGGAATAATCATTTGCTGAGATAAAGTCAATTACATCGTAATATGTTCCTGCATATTCACGGATATTTAATCCGCCTGCCTTTTTCTTTCTGAGACTGCATCCGGCAACAATTGGTTTTTGAACATATTTTACTACATTATTCAGTGCCTGATATGATATTTCTCTTGTTTCCTCGGTTTTGTTTCCATTGATATCCTCAACTACGAAGTCAAGTCTGTGATTGTTACTGAGTACAGTAAATGTTTTGGACCATTTAGCCTGTTCTCCTGCTTTTTGGGTAGCAGCAACTACCTGACCATTTATTCTGAGGGTACAGGGACCATTGTCGCTGACAATATATCCTTCAGCTCTTGCAGAAATATTGTTTGAAGTAACATTATCGGGACATTCTGTAATGATAAGGATAGGTGGTGCTGCTTTTGCGATCTCATCAGAGGTATCCTTTGGAGAAAATGTACCTGTGGCAATTGTAATAACCAGTCCTGCTATCAAAGCGACAGACAATACTGCTATTGACGAAACTACCGCTATCATTTTTGCACTCCATACATTTTTTGTTGATGTGGGAGTATTGTATCCGTTCATTATATCACCTTTCTTTTTTATTTATTCTGAATATATCTTGCATAATACTCTTCAAAGGTGTCTATCTGTTTTTCTCTCATATCTGTTGCGGCTTCTACACCTATGTATCTTATATGCCATGGTTCGAATTCATATCCTGTGATAAATTCTCCGGTTTCGGTATATCGGATAATAAATCCGTATTTGTGGGCATTTTCTTTTACCCATGGGTATTCGGGTGTGTTTATGAAGTTTCTCAATCCGTGAGTAGAGCCAAACAGGTCTATAGCCATACCTGTGTGATGCTCACTGTATCCCGGACGTGCACTGTATCTGTCAACATTTTGCTGTGAATCGGATTGCAGATAAGAATTGTACAGATTGTCCTGATATTCAACTGATCTGTATCCTGATACAGCCATAATACTGAGTCCTTCATTTGATGCAGCATTTCTCATTCTGATAAAAGCTTCACCTGTTTCTTTTCTCAAAAGCTGATTGTCAAATGATTCAAGATCAGGTGGCCTGAAATCTCTTGGCACCTTGTAAAACTTATTTACAATGATATATGGGTCATCATATCCCGATGCAGGTATATCTGTGCTGAATTTAGGCTTGTCCAGACTCATATTTACCTGCCATACTATATCATCAGGAGCCATATCACTGTTAGCGTTGGCATATGCGATATATCTGTCAAGGTTTTCACTTATGTAAAAATCAAACTGAGAATACAGGCTTTCATCAGCCTTTGGTTTTTCTTCCTCTATAGGAGGATCTGTTTTTATATCGGATGTTGGTGTATCTGTTTTTTCGGTTACATTAGTGGGCTGATCCTCAGGCATAAACTGAGACATTACCAACTTAACTGAAAAGAACACAATCAACACAACAAATATCCATACACATATGGTAATATTTCTGCGTTTTTTGCGTATTTTTTCTAATCGGAGACGTTCTTGTCTTCTTTCCATATACTGCTTTTGCGATTGTTCAAGACGTTTAATTTCTTCATCATAATCGGTGTGCAGTTGTGTTGTTCCCTGTATATTGTTCCAGTAATCTTCGCTGGTATGATCTTCTCCGAGAGCCTCATTCCAATATGATTTACTGAAATCAAGTTTGTCTTTGGTAGAAATAATAACACCTTCTTTGATTTGTTTAAGCAAAAATATACATAATGTATCATTTTATGCTCATTTTTGACATTATATCATATTCTTTTTGATTTGTCACTAATAAAATCAAAATTGTATGTATAATAACAAAACAAATAATCAGATTATTTAAGAAAAAAACGCGAAATTCCTTGACTTTTTCAATAAAAGGAGTATAATATATAAAAAGCTTAAAGTTAACAGTGTTAACTTATGGGAGGAATATAGTATGAACAAACTGGAAATAGCGAGAGATATTATAAATAAAGTTGACAAAGAAATGGCTGAGCTTTTCGAAGAGCGTATGAAAGCCGCGCAGATGGTGGCTGAATACAAGAGGGAAAGAGGCCTTCCTATTTATGACGAAAAGAGAGAAGAACAGGTCATCGAAAAGAATTCTCAGTACATAATAAATGATGAAATAAGATCATACTACAACAACTTTATCAGATACACAATGAAGCAGTCAAGAAAATATCAGCATTTTCTTATGTCAGGTACAACTGTTGCATATGCAGGAATTGAGGGGGCATTTGCTCACATTGCTGCCAAAAGAATAGTTCCTGACGGAAGTTTCATATCCTATCCTGACTTTATGAGTGCATACGAAGCTGTAGTAAAAGGGGATTGTGATTTGTGTGTACTTCCCATAGAAAACAGCTATGCAGGTGAAGTGGGACAGGTAATTGATATTGCCTTTTCAGGTCCGCTTCATATTAACGGAATATATGAACAGTCAATTGTTCAGAATCTTCTCGGAATCGAAGGTGCCAGTGCGCCACAGATAGAAAAGGTCATAAGTCATCCACAGGCATTGATGCAGTGTGCAGAATATATCAAAAAGCATGGGCTTGATACTGAGGAAGCCACCAATACAGCTATTGCTGCCAAAATGGTAAAAGAACTGAATAATCCGAAGGTGGCTGCAATTGCCAGTGATGAAACTGCAGAAACCTATGGACTTGAAATTATTGAGACAAATATAAATACAGTTAATAATAATACAACAAGATTTGCTTTGTTTTCAAGAGTTATGCTCACAGAAAACACAAACAGCAATATTATTCTCTTTACCGTTAAGAATGAATCGGGAAGTTTATCAAAGGCAGTAAGTATTATTTCCAGATATGGATACAATATGACAACCCTTCGTTCAAGACCTATTAAGGGACTTATGTGGGAGTATTATTTCTTCGTTGAAATCGAAGGGGATATCAGCTGCCCAAGCGGACAGATGATGCTCAGTGAGCTTGAAGAGCTTTGTGACAAAATCAAAGTCCTTGGCTCTTACAATCAGTCAAAAGGAGAATAAGTATGGAAATCAAAATGAATTTAGGAGACAATTCATATCCTATTATCATAAAGAATAAAGGCTTATGTGAAGTGGAGAAGTATTTTGATCTTCAGAGAAAGGTGCTTATCATCACTGATGAAAACGTACCTGTATCATATGCATGTGCTGTTAAGGAAAAGTGCAGAGAAGGCTACATCGTCACACTTCCTTCAGGTGAAGGTACAAAGAGCTTTTTACATCTTCAGATGCTTCTTAAGGTAATGACCGAGAAGGGATTTTCCAGAAAAGATGCAGTGGTAAGTGTGGGCGGCGGTGTGATTGGCGATCTGGGTGGATTTTGTGCATCTTGCTATATGAGAGGGGTAGATTTTTATAATGTGCCTACCACAACACTATCACAGATTGACTCATCAATCGGCGGAAAGTGTGCCATAAACTTTGAAGGAATAAAGAATATTATCGGTGCATTCTATCAGCCAAAGGCGGTGCTTGTAGACATAGAGCTTCTTAAATCACTCGACAAAAGACAGATTGATTCAGGGCTTACAGAAGCGGCTAAGATGGCTGCCACATTTGATGAAGAATTGTTCAGGCTTTTTGAAACTGAAGATATATATGAAAACTTAGAAAAAATCATCATCCGTTCACTTGAGCTAAAAAAAGACGTGGTGGAAAAGGATGAAAAAGAAACAGGACTTAGAAAAGTTCTTAATTTCGGTCATACTATAGGCCATGGAATCGAAGCATATTTTGAAGGTAAATACACACATGGGGAATGTGTTGGTTCAGGTATGCTGTATATGAGCTCTGACAGTGTCAGGGAAAGAATCAGAAGGGTACTTGATAAGCTTAATGCACCTTCTATTGACAAGTTTGATACAAATGTAGTATCAAAGCTTGTATCCCTGGACAAAAAATCAAACTCAAATGGTATAAGCTGTGTATGGGTGGAAAAAATCGGAGAGTTTCAGTTTAAAAACTTCACATCAGAGGAAATCAAAAAACTTTTAGAGGATGGTATATTATGAAAAATACATTCGGACAAAGCCTTTGTGTCACACTATTCGGAGAAAGTCACGGAGAGGCAATAGGAGTTGTAATAGATGGTCTTACTCCCGGGATTAAGATAGATGAATTAAGGATCAGACACTTTCTTTCTTTGAGAAGACCATCGGGAAAAATATCTACCAAAAGGGTGGAGCCTGATAACTTCAGAATAGTATCCGGTGTATTTGATGGATATTCCACAGGCACTCCTCTTACCATTATTATAGAAAATACTTCCACAAGAAGTCGTGATTACGAAAAGACCAGATATCTTATGAGACCTTCACATGCCGATTATACTGCAGAGTGTAAGTATCACGGATTTCAGGATTACAGAGGCGGCGGCCACTTCAGTGGAAGAATCACAGCTGCTCTTGTTGCGGCAGGTGCAATTATCATAGACGCTCTTAAAAATAAGGGCATACATATAGCAACTCATATCAAAGAGATAGGCGGAGTATCTGACAGAGGATTTGAAGATTTTGTATCTGATGCAGAATTTCTTAATAATTCAGAATTTCCTGTACTTGACAGTGAAAAAATGTCACAGATGAAGGAAGTCATATCAAAGGTAGCACAAGAAGGTGACAGTATAGGCGGTATTCTTAATACAGTTGTATACAATATTCCAAAGGGTGTAGGAGAGCCTTGGTTTGACAGTGTGGAAAGTGTGCTTTCTCATATGATGTTTTCTATACCTGCAGTTAAGGGAATCGAATTTGGCGAAGGATTTAACTTTAAGAATATTACAGGCAAAACAGCAAACGACCCATTGAGAGTACAAAATGGAAACATCGTTACTTCAAAGAATGCAAACGGTGGCATAAATGGGGGAATCACAAATGGTATGCCTATTGATTTCTCCACTGTGATCAAGCCTACACCATCTATTTATAAGGAACAGGATACTGTGGATATCAGTACCAATACCAACGAGAAGATTCAGATAGAAGGCCGTCACGACCCAGCCATTATTCACAGAGCTGCAATCGTGCAGACATCAGTAACTGCTATTGCAATATGTGATATGCTTCTTTCAAGATTTGGTACAGACTGGCTTAAATGAGGTGACATATATGAAGTACGGATGCATAGGAGAGCATTTGGCACACAGCTTTTCAAAAGAAATTCACAATGCTTTATGTGATTACGAATATGAGATAAAAGAGATACCCAGAGATGAGCTCGACTTATTTATGCAAAAAAAGGAATTCAACGCTATCAATGTGACAATTCCTTATAAGGAACTGGTAATACCTCATCTTCATTACATAAGTGACGAAGCAAAAATGATTGGTGCCGTAAATACAATTATAAATAAAGATGGCAACCTTTACGGATATAATACAGACTTTTTGGGTATGAAGTCCCTTATTCTTAAAAATAATATGGATTTTAGTGGCAAAAAAGTCCTTATCCTTGGTACAGGTGGCACATCAAAGACTGCCCATGCTGTATCAGAAAGTCTTGGTGCAAATGAAATCATAACAGTATCAAGAAAAAGAAGTGATAAGGCAATAGACTATGATGATATGTATCAGTGTCACTTTGATGCGGACTATATTATAAACACTACACCTGTGGGGATGTATCCGAATATATATGCATCACCTGTAAAGCTTGATAAGTTTAAATCCCTTTCGGGAGTAGTTGATGCTATATACAATCCATTGTCATCAGCTCTTGTATCAGAGGCAAAGAGAATTGGAATCAATGCAACAGGCGGGCTTTATATGCTGGTAAAACAGGCGGCATATGCGGCGGAGAAGTTTATAAATACTCATATTTCAGAAGAAAAAAGCGATGAAGTCTATAATAAGATTTTTTCGAAGAAGCAAAATATCGTACTTATCGGTATGCCTTCATCAGGTAAGACTACAATTGGAGAAAAGCTTTCTAAGTTTTTAGGACGCAAAATGATAGATACTGATCAATTGATAGGTATGAGAGAAGGTAAAGAAATCACTGAGATATTTTCTGATAATGGAGAAGAATATTTCAGAAAGTGCGAAAAAGAAGTGATCGCCCAGGTATCAAAGGAATCAGGACTTATAATATCCACAGGTGGCGGATGTATACTTGATGAGGACAATATCAGAAATCTTAAAATGAATGGTAAGGTATATTTCATAGACAGAAATTTAGAAAACCTTACCGCAACCAAATCAAGACCATTATCCTCTGATATGGAAGCCCTTAAGAAACGTTATGAAGAGAGATATGATAAATATATGAAACTTTGTGACGTAAGAGTGGACAACAATGGTTCTATAGAAGATGTAATCAACAAAATACTGGAGAGATAAGCTATGAAAATACTTGTAATAAACGGGCCAAATATAAATATGCTTGGCATAAGAGAGCCTGATATATATGGAAAAGGTACATACAGAGACCTTATAACCACAATAAGCACTCATTGCGAAAAGAAGGATATCTATCTTGAGTGCTTTCAGTCAAATCACGAAGGGGATATTGTGGATAAAATTCAGGCGGCATACCTTAAGTTTGACGGAATTGTAATCAATCCTGCCGCATATACACATACAAGTGTAGCAATCCTTGATGCACTTAAATCTGTGGGTATTCCTACTGTGGAGGTGCATATTTCAAAGGTGAACGAAAGAGAAGCCTTCAGACAGATAAGCTATGTATCATATTATGCATCAAAGGTTATTACGGGACTTGGATTTGATGGATATCTTAAGGCTATTGACTTTCTTGAAGAAAACTTCAATAATCTTTGAAAGGATATGAATCACCATGCGTGTTAGAATAGAAAAAAGCCTTGCATCAGGCATACTTGATGCACCTCCTTCAAAGAGTATAGTACACAGACTTCTCATATGTGCAGCATTGTCGGAGGGTGTAAGCCATATAAAAAATCTGGAAGGCTCACAGGATATCCTGGCTACTATGGATTGCCTTAAGAGTCTTGGGGCAAAGATAAAATTTGAAGATAACTCTGCTATGGTAGAGGGAATAAATATATCTGACATTAAGGATGAATGTGAGCTTAATTGCAGAGAGTCGGGAAGTACACTGAGGTTTTTTATTCCTATTGTGCTTCTTACAGGGAAAAAAGCCACCCTTTATGGATCAGAAACTCTTTTTCAAAGACCTCTCACAGTTTATGAGGAGATTTTTAAGAAAGAGAATATTAAGTATACAAAAACAAATAACTCTATTACTCTCAAAGGAAAAATCAATGGTGGATTCTATAAGCTTCAGGGGAATATCTCCAGTCAGTTTATAAGCGGTCTTCTATTTGCTCTTCCCTTGGTAGACAAGGATACAACCATAAATATAATTCCACCTATAGAGAGTCTTTCTTATATCAATCTGACAGTTCAGGCTCTTAAGGATTTTGGAATAAGTATTCAGTGGAAAGACGAAAGGACGTTATTTATCCCCGGCAAACAAAAATATAAGGCAAATAATATTGTAACTGAGGGTGACTATTCAAACACTGCCTTTTTTGAAGCCATGAACATACTTGGTTCAAGTGTAGATATTCGTGGACTTAATGAAGCCAGCATCCAGGGGGACAAGGCGTATGAAAGATATTTCCCTATGATAGAAAGGGGAACTCCCACAATAAATATTTCAGATTGTCCTGATCTTGGACCTGTGCTTTTTGCACTGTCAGGTGCCAGATCAGGTGGAGTATTTACGGGAACAAGAAGGCTTAAGATAAAAGAAAGTGACAGAGCCGCCGCTATGGCTGAAGAGCTTGATAAATTCGGTATAAGTGTCAGAGTTATGGAGGATACAGTAATAGTATATCCCAATGAGTTTCACGCTCCGACTACTATTCTCAATTCTCACAATGACCACAGAATTGTTATGGCACTTACAGTCCTTCTGATGCTTACAGGAGGAGAGATAGAAGGAGCAGAAGCGGTTAATAAGAGCTTTCCCGACTTCTTTTCGAGATTGAATAATTTAGGTGTGAAGGTGACGGTTTATGAAGACAATTAAAGATATGAACATCCTTATTGTAGGTCTTGGACTTATGGGCGGAAGCTATGCTATGGCGCTGAAAAAACAGGGTATAAAAGTAAATGCCATTACCAAGGAACAGGATTCTATAGACTACGCTATAGAAAATGGAATAATAGATAAGGGCAGTACAGAGATTGATGCTGATATGATAGGAGAGGCAGATCTTGTTGTATTTGCATTGTACCCGAATGTTTTTAAAAAATGGATTGAAGAAAATCAGAACTATCTTAAATCAGGATCTATTATCACAGATGTTACAGGTGTCAAAACATCAGTTGTGTATGATATACAAAAAATCTTAAGAGATGATGTGGAGTTTATTGCGGCACATCCTATGGCAGGTCGAGAAGTATATGGTGTAAGAAACAGTGATCCTTCGATTTTTGAGAAGGCAAACTATATTGTAACTCCTACAGAGAAGAATACAAGTGAAGCAATAAGGCTTTGCAAGGAATTAGGAGAGATGCTTGGATTTTTAAGAGTGTCTGCATTATCCCCTGAAGAGCATGATGAGGTTATAGGCTTTGTATCGCAGCTTACCCACTGTATAGCAATTACCCTTATGACTTGTAACGAAAAAGAAAACCTTGAAAAGTACACAGGTGACTCCTTCAGAGATCTTACAAGGATTGCACGTATCAATGAGGATATGTGGAGTGAGCTTTTTATGATGAACAAAGCCGCACTTCTTACTCAGATGGATATGTTTGAAGAAAGGTTTATTGACCTTAGAAAAATGATAAGAACAGACAATGTGGAAGGTATCAAGGAAATGATGAGACATTCCACCAAAAGAAGAGCATTATTTGATAAATAATACACGTGAAAGGATGACAAAAAATGAGTATGGATTTCAAACGAAAGCTTCCTATCCCTATGGAGATAAAGGAAAAATTTCCTTTAAGCTATGAAGGTTCGCAGATTAAAGCTAAGAGAGATAAGGAACTTGCAGATATATTTGAGGGTAAGGATAACAGAATGGCACTTATCATAGGACCTTGCTCAGCAGATAATGAAGATGCAGTAATTGATTATATCCTAAGGCTCAGAAAGGTTCAGGAAAAGGTAGAAGATAAGATCTTTATCGTGCCGAGAATATATACAAACAAACCCCGTACAACAGGCGACGGATATAAGGGTATGCTTCATCAGCCAAATCCTGAAAAGGATCCGGATATGCTTGAAGGTCTTATAGCTATAAGAAAGCTTCATATGAGAGCAATCAATGAAACAGGCTTTACCTGCGCAGACGAAATGCTCTATCCAGAGAACTACAGATATCTGTCCGATGTACTTGGATACTCTGCAGTAGGAGCAAGAAGTGTAGAAAACCAGTTCCATCGTCTTGTAGCAAGTGGTATGGAGATTCCTGTAGGTATGAAAAATCCTACAAGCGGAGATATTTCTGTTATGATGAATTCCATCACTGCGGCACAGCATTCTCATACATTTCTTTACAGAGGCTGGGAGGTAAAAAGCACCGGTAATCCTCACGCACATGCAATACTTCGTGGTTATATGAATAAGCACGGGCAGTCAATGCCTAACTATCACTATGAGGACCTTTTGCATCTTTGTGAAACATACGCTGAGTCAGGACTTAACAATCCTGCAGTAATCATCGATACAAACCATGCAAATTCAGGCAAGAAATACCTTGAGCAAGTGAGAATCGCAAAGGATGTAATCCACTCCTGCACACACAGTAATGATATAAAGAAGCTTGTAAAGGGCTTTATGATAGAAAGCTATATCGAAGACGGTGCACAAAAGATAGGAGAGAACATCTACGGAAAGTCCATTACAGACCCTTGTCTTGGATGGGAAAAGACAGAAAAGCTAATAATGGATATTGCAGATCTTATATAAAAACAGGGATGAATTAAGTTCATCCCTGTTTTTTATATATTCCAAAATTCCTTTTTGCCCGTTGATACTGCGGTAGCACCTGATGATAGAAGCTCTGTTATCTCCTCTGTAGAATCAATAAGTCCCCCTGCTACTATTGGCATCTTAAGCTCTGATTTGAGTCTTTTTACCACCTTTGGAAGTAATCCGGGCATTATTTCTACCATATCGGGTTTGGATGAGGTGGCAGTATCTATGATTGTTTCAATGGATTGTGAATCAAGTGCAAAAAGTCTCTGTACTGTATAAAGATCTTCTTTTTTTGCAAGCTTTATAATATTTGATCTTGTACTGATTATTCCGTCTGCACCATTATCTTTTGCAAATTTTATACCATAAGCGTCTTTTCCGATTCCCTCTGCAAGATCAAGATGTATAAAGAATTTCTTTCCTGATTTGTGTGCAATCTCAGAAAGATAGTTAAGATTCATTATGTTTACATTAAGCATAAATATCATATCTGCCTTTGACTCTGCGGCAAATTTAAGCTCTTCTTCATTTCTGACTGCTGCTATGATTCTGTTTTTGTTCATTATATTTCTCCTTATTTAAGATTCTTTGAAGAAACGATTCTACTGCCGAATACATCTTCTATTATAACATCTCCTATGGAGACAGGCAAGATGGGGGATGCATTATTTATAATCTTCATTGCATCCATAATTTTATCCTTGGGGATAGGCTTGGAAGTTTTAACAGGGAGCAGCTCTCCTGATTTGCATCTTACAGTTGTTGTGATTGTACGGGTAGGGTTGGTGCACTCGTTTGTTGCGTAGTTTTTGCCTCTGGGACAGGTGTTTCCGTGCACATCCATTACTTTGTTGTCTTTTAATTCTACTGTCATATTGCATCCCATAGGGCATATGATGCATGTAAGCTCTTTTGTCATTATTGTACCTCCAGTCTGAGAGTAAGCTCCTGAGTATTTTCAAGGTCGTCGCTTTTTATCCGGATACTTTCCATTTCACCCGGTGCAAGGGCAGGTTTCTTTTTGGACAAGATAACCTGATCGTTTTTAAGTACCATGATTGTAGCATTTTTAAACACATCGGATACTCTGAAATAGATTGTAGTATCCTTTTTCTCTGTAATCATCTGAGGAACAGAGTAACGGATTTTTCCGTCTGTGGTTATTTTTATGGATGTATTTTTTTCGTTTTTGCTCTGTATATATTCTGCGGCACTTATCCCTGCGATTTCTGACTCTTGGGAAACATAGTCCACAAGATCATGCACATGAAGTACATTTCCACAGGCAAATATGCCATCTGCTGATGTTTGTCTGTTCTGATCCACTACAGGTCCGCCTGTGATGTTATCCAATTTTACAGAGGCATATTTTGACAGTTCATTTTCGGGGATAAGACCTACAGACAAAAGGAGAGTGTCACATTCTATGTATTCTTCTGTGCCTTCTATCGGCTTTCTGAAGTTATCTACTTTTGCTATTGTAACACCCCGCAGTCTTTCTTTGCCATGTATCTCTGTTACTGTATGGCTGAGTTTGAGAGGAATATCATAGTCATCAAGGCATTGTACGATATTTCTCTTAAGTCCGCCTGAATAGGGCATAAGCTCACACACTGCTTTTACCTTTGCACCCTCCAATGTCATTCTTCTTGCCATTATAAGACCGATATCGCCCGAGCCCAAGATGACAATATTCTTTCCGGGGAGATATCCCTCCATATTCACAAGCTTTTGTGCAGTACCCGCACTGTATATTCCTGACGGGCGTGTACCCGGGATATTAAGAGCACCCTTTGAACGTTCACGACAACCCATAGCAAGAATGACTGCCTTTGCTTCTATGGTGAAAATCCCTTTTTCACTATTGGTAGCAGTTATTACTTTGTCTCTTGATATATCTGTCACCATAGTATCAAGCATTATCTTTATGTCTGTATTTCTTACAAGCTCTTCATATTTGTACGCATATTCAGGTCCTGTAAGCTCTTCACCGAATTTGTGCAGACCGAAGCCGTTGTGTATGCATTGCTGAAGAATTCCTCCAAGGGAACTGTCACGCTCAAGTATAAGGATATCACGGATGCCTTTCTGATATGCAGCATATGCCGCACTCATTCCTGCAGGACCTCCGCCGATTATAACAAGGTCTGTCATATGTTTTCTACCTCCTTAGTTCTCATTGTTACAAGAGTTGAAGAGCCGCCCTTTTTGGTCACTGATTCATATGGAATATTCATTTCATCAGATATAAGTCGCATAATATACGGAGTACAGAATCCACCCTGACATCTGCCCATCTGTGCTCTTGTGCGACGTTTCACTCCGTCAAGGTCATAAGCCTTGGGATTTGTTCTTAGCGCTTCAAGGATTTCGCCTTCTGTTACACCTTCGCAACGACAGATGATTTTGCCGAAGGATTTATCCCTTTTTATAATCTCATTTTTTTCTTCCACTGATGCTGATCTGAAATGATGCATAGGCTTTCTTATTGGGTTAAAGTCCTTCTTTTCTGTAAGTGTACCAAGCTTTTCTTCTATCATGTCTTTTACCATTTCTGCTATTGCCGGAGATGCGGTAAGCCCGGGTGATTCGATACCTGCCACATTTATAAAGCCGTCGATTGGGGAATTAATTATAAAGTCACCTGTGTCACCTGCGGCACGAAGTCCACAGAACGACGTAATAGTTTTGTTATATGGTATTCCCTCTAGGTTTTCATTGGCTTCCCTTATAATGTTTGCAAAGCCATTTTGTGTTGTGCTTTTGTCCTCTTTGTCGGTAATGTTTTCTGAAGTAGGACCTGTGAGAAGGTTTCCATCAACAGTTGGAGTTACCAGAATACCTTTGCCCATTTTTGAGGGTGTTCTGAAAATTGTATGTGAAACGATGCTTCCGCACTCTTTGTCAAGAAGTATGTATTCCCCTCTTCTTGGGGTGATTTTGAAGGATGTATCGCCAATCATTTCTGCGATTTTATCTGCGAAAAGTCCTGCCGCATTTATAACTAATTTTGCTGCTACAGTTTCAATTTCTGATGATACTTCATATCCTTTATCTGTTTTTGTGATTTTTTCTACACAGAAATTTCTTTTAAACGTTGCACCGTTGTCCATAGCATTTCCTATAGCTGCGATAGTAAGCTCATATGGGCATATGATAGCGCCTGTAGGGGCATATAGTGCACATATCACACTGTCAGATATATTTGGCTCTATGGCTTTGAGCTGTTCTTTTCCGAGGATTTTTAATCCGTCAACGCCGTTTTTGATTCCTCTTTCTAAAAGGGATTCTATGGTTTTTCTGTCTTCTTCATTAAATCCTATTACAAGTGAGCCATTATTTATATATTTTACTCCAAGCTCATCTGTGATTTTTTTCATCATTTTTGAGCCTTTTACATTGAGCTTTGCCTTAAGGCTTCCTTCTTTAGCATCAAAGCCTGCGTGGACTATGGCAGAGTTTGCCTTGGTAGCACCGCATGCCGCATCGTTTTCTTTTTCAAGGATGCATACATCAAGACCGAAGCGGCATAGTGTCCTTGCAATCATGGCACCGGTTACACCTGCACCGATTACAGCTACATCATACATAAAATACTTCCTCCTTTATTTTGCAACAAAAAAAGACGCACCAAAATAAACCTTATAAGTTTATTTCGATACGTCTCCGATTCTCTGTATCGTGGCAATTATAGCATTTCTTAAATTAATTGTCAAGTAAAACTACAACAACTGTATTCCGTTTTCTTTGCAAAGTCTGATGGTTTCTTCATCCCATACAGATGCCTGTACCTCGCCCACGTGAGCCTTGTGAAGGAAATACATACACATTCTTGACTGTCCTATTCCTCCGCCCATTGTGTAGGGAAGCTCCTGATTGAGGAGTGCTTTCTGGAATGGAAGCTCTGCGTTCTTTTCCATACCGCGGATTTTTAACTGTTTCAAAAGAGTTTCTTCGTCTACTCTTATGCCCATACTTGAAAGCTCAAGTGCAATATCAAGTACAGGATAATATACAATGATATCACCGTTAAGTGACCAGTCGTCATAGTCAGGTGCTCTTCCGTCATGGATTTCTCCTGATTTGAGTGCTCCGCCAATCTGCATAATAAACACAGCACCCTTTTCTTTTGCGATAAGGTATTCTCTCTCTTTGGAAGTTTTATCAGGATACATATCCTCAAGCTCCTGAGTGGTCACAAAGGAGATTTCCTTGGGAAGCATTACCTTTTCTCTGAAATCATATTCTGTTGCAATATATCTTTCTGTATGCTTCAAAGAATTATATATACATCTTACTGTTTCCATAAGTGTATCCATGGTTCTGTCTTTTTTGTCAATGATTTTTTCCCAGTCCCACTGGTCTACAAATACTGAATGGATATTGTCTGTATCTTCATCACGACGGATAGCATTCATATCTGTATAAAGGCCTTCGTTTCTTTTGAATCCGTAGTGCTTCAAGGCAAATCTTTTCCACTTGGCAAGTGAGTGAACAATTTCGTATTCACCTTCCACACTTTTAAGATCGAAGCTTACAGGTCTTTCTACACCGTTTAAGGTGTCATTAAGTCCTGAATGTGAGTTTACAAAAAGAGGTGCGGATACTCTTGTAAGGTTTAGCTGTATAGCAAGATCCCTTTCAAAAAAGTCCTTTACCTTTTTAATAGCTACTTCTGTTTGTCTTAAGGACAAAAGTGATTTATAATCTTTTGGAATAATCAGATTTCTCATTTTAAAAATCCTCCAACTAAATTTACACCAATATATAATACCACTAATTTAAAAGTAAATCAAGCAAATTTTTGGCAATTTTCGAAGAGAATATAAATAATGATGCGATTTAAAGGTAAGAATATACATATAAATTGATGGAGGATGATATTTTGATTAAATACAGTGATAAATATTTTGATGCGAAATCCTCAGTATACAACAAAAGCCTGTCTGAGCTTTCTGCAAGGCTTATGCTCATTTCTCACAACAAAAGAGAGATGAGGGAGTTTTTTGAAGATAACGGATTTGAGTGTCGGTTTGTCAATTATCACAGTACAAAGAAGCCATCTTATTCTGTAGGGTTTGCAATAGGGTGGAAAAAAAGCAAAAAAATGGGAGATATATGTATAATATCCATAAGAGGCACTGTAAAGGGAGAGTGGTATTCAAACTTTGATCTCTTTGAAAGAAACAACTCTGAATTTGATAAGCATATGGGGTTTTTCGGTGCGGCAGAGGATGTGATAGATGAGTGTGACAGACTGTTTTCTGAGAGAAATAATGTGCACTTTCTTGTGACAGGTCATTCAAGAGGTGGAGCGGTTGCAAATATTGTTTCATATGTGCTGTCGGAAGAAAAGGAATATACAAAAAAGGACCTTGTATTCGGAATCACTCTTGCTTCGCCCAATGTTTCAAAATCAATTGATACAGAAATGAACAATATATACAACTTTGTAAATAAGGATGACATTATAACACTTATTCCTTTGAATGTCCACAATTCCCCCTGGGCATACAAACGCTATGGAGAAACAATCCTAATGGATATTAACTCAGGAAACAAAAGACTCAACAAGCTTATTATAAAGTACTATCAAAGGATTACGGGAGAAGAATTTGTACCTATAGAAGAAGGAGATACAGATGATGTGATTGAAAGTGTATTGACCCTTTCTCCTGCACCATCAGATTATTATTCCAGAAAGAGCCATGCATTTCTTAAAAAGAAGGTAAGTATGTATGATTATTTCAGGCAGGGTATTCTTAAGATACTGTCAGGCAATTCTCCTCTCTCGGGTGGGGTGTTTCTTCATCAGACAAAAAGGGGAGCTTACTCAACAGTGACGGAATACCTTATGAAATATGCCTCAGGAGAAATAAACTGTGACAGTCCATATGCCAAAGGAATAGAATGTAATCATTGCAGGGAGCTGTATTATTCTTTTGTTAAGGCGTACAACAAGCACACATACTAAAAAAGTTGCAATCGTATATTTTTTGTGATAAAATATTCCAAAGAAATGCATATTTTTTGGAGGACATATATGTTAAATTCATTTAAAAAGTTTTTTTCATCATTGTATATAAAGATGATTATTCCGGCGGTAATTCTGTTTTTTATTACGTTTTTTACCGATGGCACATATAAGATGCTTATTGAGTATAACTGGGCTTCATTTCTGTTTATGATTGTTATGAATGTGGTGCCGGTGTATTTTTGCATATATTTCTTTTATCACATAAGCGCAAGGCTGTGGATTTCCACTGGGATAACAGGCATAATTTACGGGATATTCCACACCATTAACTGCTATAAGATCATATACAGAGCAGAGCCTTTTAAGTTGTCTGATGTGCTTACAGCAAAGGAAGCTACAAATATTATTCAGAATTATAAGCTTGAGCCACAGGCTGAGATTATCACTATGTGGATACTGTTCTTTGTTGTTACAGCAGGGATTTTTGTACTGGAAAGATACGGGTTTTTTAAACCGCACCTGTTTGATTCAAAGGGCAAAAAAGCTACAACCTATATGATCAGAGCATTTGTAGCTCTGAGTCTGATGCTTTGTGCATACAATCTTTTGTATCAGAACACAGTTTTAATGAGTTCCATTACTGTTACAAATGAATACCTTGACTCGGTGAAAAAGCAAAAGAGAACAGGCTTTGTTGCTTATGTTCTTTCGGGTAAGATGGTGAATGATTTTAATGTACCTGAGGACTATAGTCAGGAAGAAACAGAAATGCTTGTAGATGAATATGAGAAAAAAGCTACAGAAGAAAACGATTATTTGCGCAAAAAGAACCTTACCTATCCTAATGTAATTGCAGTTATGAGTGAGTCGTTTTTTGATCCGCAGATAGGTAAAAATGTGGAGTTTTATCCGGACAAAAATCCACTTGTAAATTACAACAGGATCAAAAACTCTCCATATACCCGTTATGGCGAGATACTTGTGCCGGGAATAGGCGGAGGAACATCCGATACAGAGTATGAATTCCTTACAGGGTCAAATGTATCTGTGCTTGATACAAGTATGCCACCTGTATTTAAGACATATCTTAAGGAAAAGACATTCTCCATTGTACATCACTTCAAAGACCTTGGATATGAAACTCATGGTATTCATCCCGGTCACAGGTGGTTTTATAACCGCGGCGAAGTGTATCAATGGCTTGGATTTGATGACTTTCTTTCTATGGAGAGTCTGCCCAAGGATGTGGATATGATCAACTTCTACGTAACAGACGATGTATCATTTGAGCTTATCAAAAAAAGCTACGATGAATATCTTTTGAAAGAAGAGAAGAACGGTTACTTCAATTTCACTGTTACAATACAAAATCACGGTCCATATATGGATTATGAGACAGAAAGAGAGCCTGTGCTCAAAAGAGAGTGTATTGAGGATGAAAAGCTATATAACTCTATCAATAATTATATGATAGGCTTATCCGACTCTGACAGAATGCTCAAAAATCTTGAGGAATATATCGACACCATAGAAGAGCCCACAGTGGTGTTATTCTTTGGGGATCATCTTCCTTATTTTGATGAAAAAAGGGAAGGACTTAAGCAACTTGGTGTAGATGTAGAAGAGGAGCTTGAAGACCTTGCAAGACGACATACAACACCATATATGATATTTGGAAATAAGGCATTTAAGAACTGGCAGTGGATAAACAGACTTACTCCTCTTACCGGAAACAGCGGAAGGATATCATCAAGCTTTCTTGCAGGAGAGCTGTTTGATTATGCCCATATAGAAAAGCCGGCTCTTTATGTGTTTATAGATGAATTAAAACAGAAGCTTCAGGCTGTAAGACATTCGGTATTTTATATATCCAATGGTAATATCACAAAGGAAGTTCCTGAGGATGCAGAAGATATGCTTATGAAATATCAGAGACTTATATGCTATTATAATACCGAGTGGTCTAAAAGTAATAATCCGGAGTGAGGTTATGAACAAGGTACAGGATGCACTGGCAAATGAAAAATTAAATATTTCAGGCATAATATTTGCAGATAAAATTCCTGTGATAAAGACCTTCAGTCCGCCACAGTCAAGTGGCAGATACAAGAGCGGCTTTGTCTTTATGCTTAAGGGTAAATGCAGATACGAATTTGAAAGTGACAGCTTTGATATCAGTGTGGGAGATATAGTATATGTTCCTGAAGGATCCAACTACTGTTGCACCCATCTAACAGAGCCAAAAGAGACCAGATACTATGTGTTGGATTTCGATCTTACGGATTATGAAGGGAAGATTATGAATTTATCATCCTGTCCTGTAAGGTTTGATGGCTGTGACAAAGGAAAACTTAAATTTCTTTTTGAAAAGGTGCTTGAGGTATATAATGTGTATGAGTTTTCAAACCACCTGATACTTAAGTCGGTTCTTATGGAGATACTTTATGTGGTGTCAAAGGCAGAGAATGTATTGGGTATAAGCAATCCTCGTTATGATGACATAAAGAGAGCACTCAACTACGTGGAAACCCACTATAAGGATAATGTTTCATCTGAGGAACTGGCAAAAATGTATAATATGAGCCATTCTCATTTCAGACGGCTGTTTGTGAAGGCGGCAGGATATCCTCCCACCTTGTACAGAAACAGAATCAGAGTACATAAAGCCTATGAGATGCTCATAAACAGCGAGCTGTCCATATCACAGATAAGTGAAGCAGTGGGCTTTTGTGATGTGTACTATTTCAGTACAATGTTCAAAAAAATCATAGGTGTATCTCCATCTATGCTGAGAAAATAAATTTGGAGTGAATTTATTGACAGAATTTATATATAAATTGTTTATAAAGGATAAGGACAATATATCACTTGCAGCTGTACGTGCACGTTACGGTGTGGTATCGGGCGTTGTTGGTATAGTGTCAAATCTTATATTGTTTTTTATAAAGATAATATCAGGTATACTGTCTTCATCCATAAGTATTATGGCAGATGGTATAAACAATCTTTCAGATGCATTATCATCAGTTATTACCATTGTGGGATTCAAGCTTTCGGGCAAGAAGCCTGATGAGGAGCATCCCTTCGGTCACGGAAGGGCAGAGTATGTGAGTGCACTGTTTGTATCTGTGATTATTGGTGTGATGGGATATGAGCTTTTTAAGTCATCTGCCATAAAGATATTTTCGCCTGAGGATATAAAGTATGGTATGTTTACTATGATAAGCCTTGTTGTGGCGGTGTTTATTAAGCTGTGGCTATATTTCTTTTTGAAACATACCGGCAAAAAGATATCTTCCCAGACAATACTTGCTTCATCAAAGGATGCATTGTCTGACTGTGTTTCTACATTGGCGGTTCTACTGGGAATAGGTGTGTTCAAGGTCTTTGGTATCAACATTGACGGATATGTGGGAGTAGGAGTATCGGGATTCATCCTTTATACAGGATACATTACACTTAAAGAATCTCTTTCGCCACTTCTGGGTATTGCACCTACAAAGGAAATGGTGACAGAGATCAGAGAGATAGTCCTTAATTCTCCGGGGATTGTAGGAATGCATGATCTGGTGATTCATAATTACGGACCATCAAGGTTTATGCTGAGCCTTCATGCAGAGGTGAGAGCAGACAGGGATGTTCTTAATCTTCACGAGGAGATAGATACACTCGAAAGAAGATTAAATGATACACTTGGATGTGAGTCAGTGATTCATATGGATCCGGTAGAAACAGAAAATGAAGAGGTAAATCATTTAAGATTGGTTGTAACAGATATAATTGAGGAGATAGATTCCACACTTTCTGTACACGATTTAAGAATCACAAAGCGAAAAGGATATGTAAATCTTATTTTCGATGTGCTTGTTCCATATGAATTCAAGATGAGTACAGAAGAGCTTGACAAGATAATTAAATCAAAAGTAAAAGAATATAACAGTGAATACAGAGTTGTGGCAGAATATGATAATTCATATGTATAAAAAGGAGGAGAGATTTATGAAAAGAATGAGTGGGTATTTAGTTATACTTATTTCTGTGTGTCTTTTGTCAGGATGTATGGGGTATGTGAATATTGACAAAAACACAGATAATAATCCTGATAATCCAAAGGAAGAAATTACTGCTCAGAAGGATTCAAAAGAAGATACAAATAAAGAACAGGCTGATAAGCCTATTAATCCTGTGCTTATACAGAAAATGGGTGTTGACCAAGCAAAAGCAAAAGCAGAGAAAACCTACGGTGGCAAAGATGTGATGATAAAGCTTAACGGCGAATATGAAACAGATGGTATGCTTTATTATGTTTTTGATTTCGGTACAGACATTGATGGAATGTTTTACAAAGACTTCTCTGTAGTGGTAGATGCACAAAGCGGAGAAATGTTTGAGGGAACATATGATAAAAAAGCTAATAAAATAGTTCGTTATTAAGATAAAAAGTATAAAAACAACTGAAATTTATAAAAGTATTTGTATTGACAAAAATATAAAATATAGTATATATTTGTGGTATAAGCAAAGATATAATTTCAAACTAAGGAGAGATAATAATGCTTACAAAAGAACAGTATGAAGTTTTGAGCAAAAAAGCAATTGAATACCTTGATAAGGCACACATTGCAATCACAGATGAAGAAAAGGCAAATATCGAAGTAGCAGAATACGAGCTTGGCTGCCCTGAAAAAATCGGCCTTGAGCTTGTAGTATATGTAAATACAGAAAGATGCTGTGCAAAAGAACTTGTACTTTTACCACATCAGACTTGCCCTGAACACAGACATCCTGAAATAAACGGATGCACAGGTAAGGAAGAAACATTCAGATGCCGTTATGGTAAGGTATATCTTTATGTACCGGGCGAGCCTGCAGAAAAAATCCAGGCGAAGATCCCTGAAGGCTTTGAAGACTGCTTCACTTGTATGCACGAAATCGTTCTTAATCCGGGAGAACAGTACACCATTATGCCTGACACATTCCACTGGTTCCAGGCAGGAGAAGAAGGTGCAGTAGTATCTGAATTCTCCACCAAGAGTCAGGATGAATACGATATCTATACAGACAAGAGAATCGATCCTGCAGGCAAGAGACACGTTTGATAAATGAAATTTAAGAGAACCCTGAAATCAGGGTTCTTTTTTTGTATTCTAATAATATTTTTTTGTATATTTGATTGACAAGGTGTATTAATTATGATATTATTATTAAAAATAATCTTTAAGGGCGATACAGAGAGATCGGCAAGGTTTATATTGTAATATAACGGCTTTTGGATGTATACTGCATCTGTGCCGTATTTTTGAGTATGCCCTTTGGAAATAATTTCAGGAGGGTATTTTTTTATGGCAAAAAGAACTGATATAAAAAAGATTTTGATTATAGGTTCAGGTCCTATCGTTATCGGTCAGGCCGCTGAATTTGACTATGCAGGCACTCAGGCTTGTCTTGCACTTAAGGAAGAAGGCTATGAGGTAGTTCTTTGTAACTCCAACCCTGCTACTATTATGACAGATACAACTATTGCAGACAAAGTATATATGGAGCCACTGACACTTGAGTATGTGGCAAAGATTTTGCGGCATGAGAGACCTGATGCGATTGTTCCGGGTATCGGAGGACAGACAGGTCTTAATCTTGCAATGCAACTTGAAAAGAAAGGCATACTCAAAGAATGTGGAGTAGAACTTCTTGGTACAAGCAGTGAAAGTATCGAAAGAGCCGAAGACAGAGAAATGTTTAAAGAGCTTTGCCAGTCTATCGGCGAACCAACCATTCCTTCTGAAATAACATACAGTCTTGAAGAAGCAAAGGAAGCCGCTAAAAGAATAGGCTATCCTGTAGTGCTTCGTCCTGCATTTACACTTGGCGGTACAGGTGGTGGCTTTGCCAATAATGAAGAAGAGCTTATCGAAGTAGGTACAAACGCCTTCAAGCTTTCTCCTGTACATCAGGTACTTATCGAAAAGAGTGTAAGAGGATACAAAGAAATCGAATTTGAAGTAATGCGTGACTCAAATGACCACGCAATCACCATCTGTGGTATGGAAAATATCGACCCTGTTGGTGTACATACAGGTGACTCACTTGTTGTTGCGCCTATTCTTACACTTAATGACAAAGATCTTAAGATGTTAAACGACAGCGCAATCAAGCTTATCAAAGAGCTTAAGATAGAAGGTGGATGTAATGTTCAGTTTGCACTTAATCCACATTCAAGTGAATATTATCTTATAGAGGTTAACCCACGTGTATCCCGTTCTTCTGCACTTGCATCAAAGGCGTCGGGATATCCTATTGCAAGAGTAACTGCAAAGATTGCTGTAGGTATGGCGCTTGAGGATATCGCAATTGCTAATACTACTGCAGCATTTGAACCACGTCTTGATTATGTGGTAGCAAAGCTGCCAAGATTCCCATTTGACAAATTTACATCTGCACCAAATACCCTTGGTACACAAATGAAGGCTACAGGTGAGGTAATGGGTATCGGTTCCACACTGGAAGAATGTTTGTTGAAGTCAGTTCGTTCACTTGAGATAGGAGCATGTCACTTCCATCTTCCAAAATTTGATAATAAATCAAAAGAAGAACTTGTGGAATACATCAGAGAATTCAAGGATGACACAGTATTTGCAGTATGTGAGCTTATTAGACAAGGAATGAGTATAGATGAGCTTCACGATATTACAAAAATCACTCCTTACTTCCTTGAATGTTTCAAGAGAATTGTTGATTTCGAAAATGTAATAAAAGATAACAAAAATGATAAAGAAGTGCTCAAAAAAGCAAAAGTAATGGGCTTTGGTGACAAGTTTATTTCTCAGCTTTGGGGAATAAGTGAACTGGAAGTATTCAATATGAGAAAAGAAATGAATCTTTTCCCTAACTTCAAAATGGTTGATACCTGTCACACAAATGCTTATATCCCATATTTCTATTCATCATATCAGGGAGAAAATGTATCAAGACTTTCTGATAAGAAAAAGCTTATTGTTCTTGGTGCAGGTCCTATCCGTATCGGACAGGGTGTAGAGTTTGACTATTCAACAGTTCATGCTGTGTCAACTATCAAAAAGTCAGGCTATGAAGCAATTATCATAAATAACAACCCTGAAACAGTTTCTACAGATTATACAACAGCGGATAAGCTTTATTTCGAGCCTCTTACAACAGAAGATGTAATGAATATTATAGAGTTTGAAAAGCCAGATGGTGTTATAGCATCTCTTGGCGGTCAGACTGCTATCAACCTTGCTCAGCCACTTTATGACAGAAATGTAAAGCTTGTAGGTACAGACTGTCAGGCAATTGAAAGAGCAGAAAACAGAGATAGTTTCGAAAAAATCCTTGAAGAATTAAATATCCCTCAGCCAAAGGGAAAAGCCGTTACAAAGATTGAAGACGGTGTAAATGCTGCAAGAGAAATCGGATATCCTGTACTTGTTCGCCCAAGCTTTGTTCTCGGTGGACGTGCTATGCAGATAGTAGGAAATGAAGAACAGCTTCGCCACTACTTAAAGACTGCTGTTGAAATCGATGAAGATAAGCCTGTATTGGTTGATAAGTATATTCAGGGTAAAGAAGTGGAAGTAGATGCAATCTGCGACGGTATAGATGTATTTGTACCCGGTATTATGGAGCTTGTAGAGAGAACAGGTGTTCACTCAGGTGACTCCATCAGTGTGTATCCATCATTCAGTATCTCTGATAAGGTAAAAGGTACAATCCTTGGCTATGCAAAGAAGCTTGGCCTTGGTATCGGTATAATCGGACTTTATAATATCCAGTTTATTGTTGATGAAAATGAAGATGTATATATCATCGAAGTTAACCCACGTTCTTCAAGAACAGTTCCTTTCCTTTCAAAGGCAACAGGATACTCACTGGCTGATATAGCAACAGAAGTAATTATGGGTAAATCTCTCAAAGAGCAGGGAATATTCGGCATATATCCTGAAGAAAAGAAGAGATACTATGTAAAGGTTCCTGTATTCTCATCAAATAAGATTAAAGGTCTTGATGCTTATCTCTCACCTGAAATGAAGTCAACAGGTGAAGCAATCGGATATGATGACAAGTTCAATCGGGCTATGTATAAGGCTCTTCAGGCAGGCGGAATGCACCTTCAGAATTATGGTACAGTATTTGCTACCATTGCTGATAAGGACAAAGAAGAAGCGCTTCCACTTATCAGAAGATTTTATGAATTGGGCTTTAACATCGAGGCTACATCAGGTACAGCCAAGTTCTTGAGAGAGCATGGCATCCGTACACATGTATATGCTAAGATTGACGAAGGCAGTGAAGAAATCCTTGATGCATTAAGACAGGGACATATCGCTTATGTTATCAATACAAAGGATGTGGGATCCACAAGTCAGCTAAGCGACGGATATCAGATAAGAAGAGTTGCTACAGAAAACAACATCACAATCTTTACAGCACTTGATACTGTAAATGTTCTTCTTGATGTACTTGAAGAAACAACACTTACTATTTCTACAATAGATTCATAATTTTATATAATGGCACAAAAAAGGACTATATTTTAGTCCTTTTTTTGTTTTGTATATGAGATGTTTGCGGTCAGGGACATTTCGGGATGTACGAGGGATAGGAAAAATGGTTCTGATTGGACAAACAAAGCCAAAGCTGTATAACAGAGTACACAACAATAGTGTATTATACGTTTTTAAATATGAATTTTGTATCATTCTGCAAAAAAATCCTCAGGCATACAGTGAGTATTGTCTGAGAATTTTTGTTTGTCTGATAACAAAATTCATTATTTAAAAATAGAGAGTCACAAATGGAAGGAAACAGGCTGTAGCGTATAAACACTATCATTGTGTACTCTATACTGCGCAGGCGAATGTTTGTTCAAAGCAAAAGTGTATAAAAAACAAAGAAATCCAACCAAACAGGGAGGATTTCAACCTAAGAAAAAGAAAATCAAAATTTTAGTGCAGATAAGTATAGTATTACCTGCACTTTTGCGGTCAGGGACATTTCGGGATGTACGAGGGATAGGAAAAATGGTTCTGATTGGACAAACAAAGCCAAAGCTGTATAACAGAGTACACAACAATAGTGTATTATACGTTTTTAAATATGAATTTTGTATCATTCTGCAAAAAAATCCTCAGGCATACAGTGAGTATTGTCTGAGAATTTTTGTTTGTCTGATAACAAAATTCATTATTTAAAAATAGAGAGTCACAAATGGAAGGAAACAGGCTGTAGCGTATAAACACCATCATTGTGTACTCTATACTGCGCAGGCGAATGTTTGTTCAAAGCAAAAGTGCATAAAAAACAAAGAAATCCAACCAAACAGGGGGGATTTCAACTTAAGAAAAAGAAAATCGAAATTTTAGTGCATATAAGTATAGTATTACCTGCACTTTTGCGGTCAGGGACATTTCGGGATGTACGAGGGATAGGAAAAATGGTTCTGATTGGACAAACAAAGCCAAAGCTGTATGTGATACTGCGCAGGCGAATGTTTGTTCAAAGCAAAAGTGCATAAAAAACGAAGAAATCCAACCAAACAGGGGGGGATTTCAACCTAAGAAAAAGAAAATCGAAATTTTAGTGCAGATAAGTATAGTATTACCTGCACTTTTGCGGTCAGGGACATTTTTACATCCCTCGTGAGCATTTTACACAAAAACATGGTCATATCTTTAATTTACAGCAGTAATAATGAGGTATATAATTAACTTATATGATTAAAACATAAAACTCGGAGGAGAATATGAAAAAAATAAGTTTGTTTCTAATAATTACTATTTTTGTGACATCGGTTTTTGTACCATATGCATTTGCTATTGAGGCACCAACCTATGCTACAACTACCCCTGCGCTTGCTTCCTTTTCGGTGGCATCATCAAAAGGAGTAGAACTAACAAACGGTGCAAATGCTCCTTATGTTACAGGTGCGCATAGTCTTATCGGAACTTCAACTGCCAATCTTAATACTTCAAGTGCTGCTACTAATACAGTTTTACTTCTTAGTTCTCAGCTTCCGAGACATAATGAAAAAACTGTTATTCAGTTTGATGCCTATTCTTCAGTTTCGGGACAAGGCTTTACTTTGAGAACAAATCATTACAGTACATCATCGGGTAGTACTGCAAATATCTCGCAGAATGTTTTCTTTGTTTCAGGAACAGATTTTCCTGCAAATGAATGGCACAGGCTTTCATTGGAAATTGATTGTACAAATCCAGGTACATCCTCCACTTACAAAAAATATGTAGACGGTGTTCTTAAGGAAACAATAACTGTTGACGGAGCATATCAGTTCAGACAGGTAAGATTGATTCCTTATGTAAAAAAGAATGAAACATACACCGGATATTTTGCAAATACTCTCATATATACTTGCCCGGCAACCAATGATTACGCTCTAAACTACAATTACCCTTCAGTTTCTTTGGAGAGTGACGTACAGTCGTTGATCATTGATAATACAAACAATACTGTTACAGGTGTTCCTGACGATTATACAGTTGTTAATGCAAAGACTCTGTTCAAAGGAACAGGCTTAAAGGAAGTAAGAATTTACTCAGCTTCTGATAGCATTAATCCAAAAGATAATTCTTCGATTGTAGCATCGGGGGATATACTTGCAGCAGAAGGAAATAACGGTATTGTAAGACTTTATACTATCTCAACGGGAGAAGTTATAATCCCTGAGGATAAAACTATTATCAAAAATTATACTGGTTCAGAGTCACTTTCACTAAATTCCACCAATGCAACCATAGGTACATATGTACAGAATACTGCAGGTCCCAAAAAGGCAAAGTCTGATACAGTATACAGAATATACGGAAAGACCGGAAGTACTACTTCCACAATCCCCGGATCAACAGTAAGAAACTCTGTAAGACCTATAAGCTATCTGAAATCCACACTTGTAAACTATGACAAAGTTGTTGTGGAATTTGATGTGTATGTGAAATATGATGATTACGGATTTCCTAACTGCGGAATTGCAGTAGGGGGCACATTCTATGATGCAAATGATGCGGCAAACAAAAATACAATGCAGTTTAATCCTTTGGCAAACCAGGATTTTGCCGCAAATAAATGGACAAAAATAACTGTGGAATATAATTATTCTGATTATGATTCCACATCAGCGGACAAAGCACCGGGTACAACCTACAAATGTTATATTGACGGTGTATTCAAAAAAGAGGGTAAAATTGCAGATGGATATTATATCCCAAGAACTATAGATGTATATCCTTATGCATATCAGTACGACACAAATTATGATGTATATCTGGATAATCTTGTATCCTATGGTACAAATACAGGGTATATTTCAAATGATGTTACACCTGAGGTTGAGGGTGTTGCATCAGATTATATTTTTGACAGCGAAAACAAGGTTATAAAAAATATCCGACTCAATACAACAGTAGAATCACTTTTATCTGATTTGAGTCTTGAAGGCGCGGCTTATTCTGTTGTGACAAATAACTCTATGACAGAAGAAAGATTGTCAAGCGGAACAATCAGCGATGGAGACACTCTTATACTTTCTTCAGCAGACGGAATAATGAACTATTATACCTTGTCTGTTGAATCAGATAATGGTATGTCATATGAATTTTCTAATAATAAGCCCGGATATGCAGGCGGCAGGATAAAGGTAAGAACATCAGAAGACAAAAATCTCACATTTTATTGGGGTGACGCTTCAGGCAAGCTTGCCGACTTCACTTACCTTATCAAGTCCAAGGTAAATGGCGGATACACAAATTATATTACTGTAAATAAACATATTGCTATACCTGAAGGTGCAACAAAACTTCTTGCTTATGAAGATGATGAAATTATATATTCATATGATTTGCCTGAAGAAAAAATATTTAATTACAAAAAACAGGTATATTCATTCGGTATAATGTCTGATACACATTTCGGACAGAGATATCTTGATCAGGAAAATAAACAAAACGGTATCAAGGAAGAGCCTGAGCTTGTGGCAACTCTTAACAAAGCACTTGATATCTTTAAATCAAGAGGTGCTAAATTTATCACAATTGCAGGCGATGTGGTTACTGCCAATGAGCAGTGGGAGTATGATAACTACAGAGCATGGGTTGATGCTTTTGTAAAGGATAATCCTACAATGGATTTCTATGTGTGTTCCGGAAATCACGATGTTATGAAATATGGTGACGACAACGCAGGGGTTACGGAAGATGCTCTTGGTATCACAAACTTCTCTCTTCTTACAGGACAATCTCAATATTATAAAGGGGATATTGTAAGAAAGTACAACAGTACAAATCAGAATTATGGATTTACCATAGAATACCAGGGGGATTTGTTTATCTTCTTAAATCAGCAGACATATGCAGGAAACGAAATAAATCAGGAAATGTTTGACTGGCTTGAAGGTTTACTGGATGAGAATACCGACAACACAGTATATCTCTTCTTCCATCTGCCTGTTACCACACATTCTGGTTCATATATACATGATGACGGTGTGACTAAATTAAACGGTATTCATGCTCATAATACATATTCATCGTCCACTGGTCTTACAGGCAATTATACTCTTGGCGCCAAGATGAAAAATGTACTTTACGGAAGAACAAATGTTGTGTATATCTCAGGTCATACACATTATTCAAATGTAAATCAGTTTATTGTAAATGGTGTTAACGGAGAATATAACTATCAGGTAAATATTGATGATGTAAACGGTCATTTCGGACCTATGATAAATGTAGGTTCATCTGCACAGTCATCGGTATATGATGCTATAGAAAGTACACCTGATGAGACTTTTGCTGAGTCAGCAGTTATGAGAGTGTTTGATGACAGAATGGTATTTGAGTCCTTTGATGTAAAGGAAATGAAGTATCAGGCGTTCAGTACATATGTTACAAACATAGCTTCGCACAAATACGATACTATGATTGTAAATAAACAATTTGATGGAAAAGTGCTTAAATCTGTAGATTTTACTATTGAAGATTCAAAGATTGCAAATGTATTCTTTGCTATGTATGAAGGGGATAAGATGATATTTGCAGATAAGGCACAGTATACTGAGAGTGGAATATATACACTTGATATAAACAAAACAATTTCTGATGGTACTGATGCAAGGATATTTATCTGGGAATCACTTACTCAGGCACCTCTTTGTAAATCAGTTAAGCTCAATTAATAATTATTTCATATCTCATTTGGCTTAAAACGCCCGAAATATTCGGGTGTTTTTGGCTTTCTTGAAAGGAGCAAAATTATGAAGCAACCAATACTTCCGGGATGGAAAAAAGACTTTCACAGACCTGTTCCAAAGGAGTTTTCAAGGACAAAAGCTCCTGATGATCTTATGTATTTTGAACAAGTAGCAGTGGATCTTGATGAATTCTATGCTAAATATCAGGGAGAGATCATATATAGTGATTATTTGAAATTTACTACTGTTTTGCAAAGTGATGCAAAGTGTGAGGTGGTAGATATTGATGGGGATAAAGTAATAAGATTTGAAATTCCCTCTGCCCCTGACAAGCCAACATCAGATATGATAGAGTTTTCAGAGCCTCTTGAGGGTTTCCGTGAGGGAGATACCCTTGTTGCAAGATTTTTTGTAAGAAATGTTGAAAGAGGTATGGAAGACGGTTTTGGTAAGGTGCAGTTTCAGGCAGAAGAAGAGGGTACATTCAAAAAAGCTGTTTTTGTTCAGGAGCTTGCAGGAAGTGAATGGACAAAGGTGTATATTCCATTTTCTGCAAAGGATAATCACACAAAGCTTGCATTCCGACTTGGATTTATTGCACAAACAATAGAGATAAAGGATTTTGCAATACTAAATTATGGTAATCAGTTTCTTCCGAAGGATGTACCCCTCAAAAGTGTGTGTTATTCTCAGCTTGAAAAGGGTGCACCATGGAGAAAGGAAGCTCTTAATAGAATAGAAAAAATCCGTAAGGGCGATTTCAGAATTGTGGTGTGTGATAAGGATGGTGCTCCTGTTAAAAATGCCATGATAAAAGCATCTATGTATGAGCATCAGTTTGAATTTGGTACAGCAATAAGCGGTAAGTTTATTGATGAACCTGATATGCACAAGGCATTTTCAAGGGATTTCAATGCAGCTGTTTCCGAAACATATATGAAGTGGGGACCTTATGTGGCTGACAAGGGCGACAGAGCAGATAAACAGGTAAATATCTTAAAAGAGCTTGGATGCAAATATATGAGAGGACATTCTCTTGTATGGGAGAAGCTGAGAAGTGGTATAGGCACAAATCTTGTTCCTCCTTTTGTCGGAGATATTATGCACGATAAGAAAAAAATGGATGATGCAATTATATCCCATATGGAGCATATTATTACTAAATACAAGGATTACGTAACTGATTGGGATGTGGCAAACGAAATGAGTGCAAATACTCTCTTCAGGGACATCCATGGGCAGAAATATATCAAGGACTGGTTTAATTGGGCGACAGAAATCAATCCGCAGGGATGCTATTTCTATAATGAATACCAACACGGAAATGAGTTCTTTGACATTCTTAAATTTATGCAGGACAATAATGTGAAATGTGATCATATTGGTTTGCAGTCTCATTATGACGGATTTCAGCCTATGCCTGATGAGCTTTTTGCTCTCTGGGACAAAATCACATCCTATGGCTTCAGACTAAAAGTCACCGAGCTTTCTATAAGTAACCATGATCAGACCCTTATGGGAAACTATATGAGAGACTTTATGATAGCGGCGTTCTCCTATGAAAAGATGGATGGCATCTATATGTGGGGATACTGGGATGATTCAAATATCAAGCCATATGCGCCACTTTACAGATCTGACTGGAGCTTAAGGGAATCAGGACAGGTATATGAGGATCTTGTATATAATAAGTGGTGGACAGAAGAAGAGGCGATCACAGATGGAAAGGGTGCAGCTAACATCAGAGGCTTCTATGGAAACTATGACATAACAGTTGAGCACAATGGCAAGACAAAAACTGTCAGTGCAGATTTTTATAAGAATGAAGAAAATATAATAAAAATTGTTTTATAATTGTTGACATAAGACAAAAGATGTAATATTATATACTAAGATGATGATCTTTGGGGAGAGTGTAATTCTCTACCGGCGGTAAAGTCCGCGAGCCGTATGGCATGATCCGGTGAGCATATTTGCAATTCCGGGACCGACAGTTATAGTCTGGATGGGAAAAGATGTGTATCATTTTGTCTTAAATTATAACCGCCCAAAGGTATATTTGGGCGGTTTTTTTGTTTGAAAGGAAGATTATATTATGAAGCTTAAAGAACAATTCACCACAAAAAATCTTGCAATACTTGGTATGCTTACAGCCATGGCATATATTGTCACAATATTTGTAAGGATACCAATTATGCCTGCGGCACCATTTCTCAACTATGATATCAAGGATGTGATTATTGCTATAGGAGGGTTCCTTTTTGGACCTTTGTCGGCAGTTATACTATCTGTGACAGTTTCCCTTATCGAGTTTATATCTGTGTCTGATACAGGAATTATAGGGCTTATGATGAATATACTTTCCACATTGTCCTTTGTTCTTCCTGCTGCCATAATGTACAGCATCAGAAGAAAGAAGTCATTTGCAGTAACAGGTCTTATAATAGGTGTTGTGGTTATGACTATAATGATGCTTTTGTGGAATTATTTTATCACGCCGAATTATATGAAGCTGTCACGTGAAGTTGTGGCTGCAATGCTTCCCACAGTATTTCTTCCATTTAACCTTATCAAAGGCACTTTGAATGCTATATTCACAATTATCATATACAAGCCATTGGTAAAGGCTTTCAGAGCTATTAAAATGTAATATTTCAAATTAAAATGACTGTGAAAATCTCTTCACAGCCATTTTGTTTTTATTATAAACTATTTTAAGCAGTTGCTTTGCTGGTTTCTTCTTCATCAGGTACAGAAGGTACTTCTGCAAGTATATAAAGTCCGTACTGCGCAAGGTCAGATGAACTTTTGATTCTTGAGTCGGTAAACTCAATAAGAAGTATGATTGCTGCAGAAATAATAAATCCGATTATAGCACCGATGATACCCTTCTTTGTAGCACCTTTGCTTGAAGGAGTGGTGGAATAGGTTGCATGGTCGATAGTCTTGATGCTACCACCTGATACAATCCATTCAACCTCATCTGTAGCACAGGCAAGAAATGTTTCTATAAGTATGTATGCAGTTCGTGGATCGGGAGCAGTGACCGATACTTCCAGTACGTTTGTTTCGTTCTTTTGCTCCATTCTTACCATGCTTTTCAGGTATCCTGTTGAGAAATTAAGCTTTGATACATCCTTTACTCTTGTATAGAATCTGTCTGTGCCAAGGATTTCAATACAGGTTTTGAGCAATTCCTGGCTGGTAAGAAGAGTGTTAAGACTTACTTCTGATGATTCCTGAAATACAGAGTTATCTGATTTTGAATTACTTACATACAAAGAAGCATTTGTACGATACACAGGAGCCACAAACAGCTTTGTATGTCCATAAAAAATTACTGCAATGAGAAACATGGATATAAGGATTATCCTCCATTTCTTAAGTAGTGCCAGCGATATGTCAACTATATTAAATTTTTCTTCCAAGCAAATCCTCTCCTTATATAGAAATAAACTGCTTTATATCCAGTTATAGTCATTATAACATAAGAAATTTCAAATGTCTATACTAAAAATAATATTGAACAGTGATTTTTTTGCATATATTGACTTTTTAATGGGAGAGGGGTATACTCGTTATAATGGTATTCCTATTGAAACTGAAAAGAGATGACATTGTATGGATAACAAAAAATACAGAAAAGAATTATTTGCAAGTGCTCTTAATATGGCGATTCCCGCTATGGTAGAGTCTTTTTTTGTTGCTCTTGCAGGTTTGGTGGATTCATATATGGTAAGTACATTAGGTTCTTCTGCGGTGGCATCTGTTGGACTTACCACACAGCCAAAGTTTCTGGGACTTGCCATTTTTTTTGCAATCAATGTGTCCTTGTCTGCGCTTGTAGCCAGAAGATATGGTGAAAGGGACAGAAGAGGAGCAAACGGAGTGCTTTCAACTGCAATTGTCCTCATACTTATTCTTACTGCAATTATTACGTATATTACAGTTAGGTTTGCTTCGCCAATTCTTAAGTTTTGCGGTACTACAAAAGAGACTCATAATATGGCTGTGACATATTACAGGATAATAATGGGCGGCACTATCTTTACAAGTCTTCAGATGGGGATAAACTCTGCACAGCGTGGTGCCGGAAATACCCGTATTACAATGGTGACAAATATTACATCAAATATTGTAAATGTTATATTCAATTATATTCTTATCAATGGTAAGCTTGGTTTCCCTGCACTGGGAATCCGTGGTGCAGCTCTTGCTACAGTCCTTGGTAATGTGGTGGCTATGATAATGAGTATCATATCTGTTTCCAAGAAGGATTGCTTTGTAAGTGTAGTATATATTATAAAAGAAAAAGTAAGACCGGGTATTATATATCTCAAAAATATCATACGTGTAGGATATAGTGTATTCTTTGAACAGATGCTTATGAGACTTGGTTTTATGGCGACTGCGCTTATGGCGGCAAATCAGGGAAACTATGCAATGGCGGCTCATCAGGTAGGTATGAATATAATGGGACTTTCCTTTTCCTTTGGTGACGGACTTCAGCATGCAGCAGTAGCACTTATCGGCAGAAGTCTCGGAGAAGGGGACAAGGAGAAGGCGAAGGATTATGGCGCCACATGTCAGAGAATTGGCGGAGTGATATCTGTAGTACTTTCTTTTGTATATTTCTTCGGAGCAAGATGGCTTATGAATCTGTTTTTTGAGGAAGAAGAAATTGTAAGACTTGGTGTGTCTATAATGTATACTATCATCATTACGGTGCTGTTCCAGATAAGACAGATTGTGTATACAGGATCATTAAGAGGTGCAGGAGATACATTCTATACTGCAGTCAGTGCCGCAGTCAGTGTTACTGTAACAAGAACGGTTTTTTCTTATCTTTTTGCTTATGTATTCAAATGGGGAATTGTTGGTGTATGGATGGGTGTAATTGCTGATCAGATGACCAGATTTATCCTATGCGGATTAAGATTCAAAAAAGGTGACTGGGTTAATATAAAAATCTAAAAAATAAAATTTTTTTAAAATTCACATTTGAAATTTCTCCAATTTTGTGTTAAAATGTATATATATGGCACGATATATATGTTATTTAGATAACTGTAAAGGAGGATAAGATGTGGAATTAAAGTTCAAAATCGGTGAATATGTAAGGTATTGCATCAACGGGGTATGTCTGATAGATGATATTCGCGAGATGGACATCCTGGGTGATGGGAATAATAAGATGTTTTATGTTTTAAGCCCTGTTTCCCGTCAGTCATCCACTATCAGCGTGCCTGCAGATAATGATACTCTTACTTCAAAAATGGAGCCGCTTCTTTCAAAAGAAGATATAGATTCTCTTATAGACGGAATTGAAACAAATGTGCTTGAATGGACAGATGACAAGAAAAGAAGGACAGAGTTTTTTAAGAGTATTATCAAAGATTGTGACAGACAGAGCCTTCTTTCGCTTATTGATTGCCTATACAAAAGAAGGGCGGTCTTACTTGAATCGGGAAAGAATCTTTCTTCGGGAGATGAAGCATTTCTCAATCAGGCAGAAGGCGTGATACAGGATGAATTTTCCTTTGTACTTGAAATAGGAAAAGAAAGAGTTTCTGATTATATAAAACAGAGGTTAAATAAGTAAAAAACGGGAATGTAAAAAAACTCCAGATCGCAAAAAGGCATAGATTATACATAAGTCAAAAACCTGAATGCACAATAAAACTTACAAATTACTCATTATGTGGGAAATATTACATTTTTATGTAATATTTCCTCTTTTTTTGTGCCTTTTAAACGGACAGGCGAGGACACCTGTCCCTACATCGAATAAACTTCGCCTCTCGGTGTATCGCATACACCTTCGGGTAACCCGAAACCAAAGGTTTCGGCTCAGTTTATCCTATCACGAAGTCTTTTTTCTATCCCCTTAATTCAACAACAGGGACTGTAAAAATATTTTTACAGTCCCTTTTAAATGGGTTTGTCTATTTATTTGTTATCAGTTACAATTAGTTCCTTAAGGCTTGTCGCAAGTCCTGCAACAGACTGGATATTTGATGGAATTATTATTTTTGTTGCCTTTCCGTCGCATGCTTTCTCAAAAGTCTCAAGAGACTTGAGTGCAATATACTGGTCTGATGGTGCTGCCTCGTTTATCTTTCTGATACCTTCTGCGATAGCAGTCTGTACAGCAAGTATTGCTTCTGCTTCACCTTCGGCTTGTTTGATAGCGGCTTGCTTCTGAGCTTCGGCTCTCAATATTTCAGATTCTTTTTCACCCTCAGCTATGAGAATTTGTGATTTCTTTTCGCCTTCTGCTTTGAGGATAGATTCACGTCTTTCTCTTTCTGCTTTCATCTGTTTTTCCATTGCGTCCTGAATTTCTCGTGGCGGAATGATATTTTTAAGCTCAACTCGGTTTATTTTTATACCCCATGGATCGGTAGCATCATCAAGAACTGCTCTCATTTTTGTGTTGATGGTATCACGGCTTGTAAGGGTTTCGTCAAGCTCCAGATCACCGATAATGTTTCTTAGTGTTGTTGCAGTAAGATTTTCAATAGCCATCATAGGTCTTTCTACACCATAGGTAAGAAGCTTGGGATCTGTTACCTGATAGTAAATAACTGTGTCTATCTGAATGGTAACATTATCCTTTGTGATAACCGGCTGTGGGGGGAAGTCTGCCACGTGTTCCTTGAGGCTTACTTTTTTTGCTATTCTGTCAACGAAAGGTACCTTGATGTGAAATCCCACACCCCATGTAGAGTGATATGCACCAAGTCTTTCTATGACATATGCCTGAGCCTGAGGAACTATTTTCATATTTCCTACAATAAGTGCTGCTACAATTGCGATAAGAATTACAAAAACTGTTATACCCATAATTTAATCTCCTTTTTTATAATTTATATATTTTCGGTAACATTTACTTTTGATACCAGAACTCTTACACCGCTGATCTTAGATATAATTACTTTTTCTCCTTTAGGAATTATATCATCTTCAAGGCTTCTTGCACTCCATTCAACACCATTTAATTTTACAGTACCTGTTTCCTTGAGGTTGTCGATATCTTCAATTACAATGGTTGTTTTGCCTATAAGAGAATCGGCATTTGACGAATATGTGGGATGAATGTGCTTTTTTACAAGGGGTTTTGTTGAAATAATCAGTATAAGGGATACTATAGCAAAAGACAGGATCTGATACATAATATCAACCTTAAAAAGCGAAAGTATAAGGGATATAATACTTGCTATAGCAAACCAGATACTTACAAACTGTGCTGTCATTCCTTCGATGATAAGAAATACTATCATTATTCCGATCCATAGCATAATCATACAGAATGTGTCTCCTTTTCTTCAGTATATATTTATGATAACATATCTTATATAACAATGCAATTTTTTTAATGTTAAGATTTCTTGACATTAAATAATAAGTAGAGTATAATACTCAATAATATGTACAATAGGGTGATAATTATGGACAAAATATACAAGATAAAAGACGTACCAAAGGGGCAGAAGCTAAGATTCTTTTTTGACTACAACTTTTTGCCGATAGTGGGAATTATTGCAGCAATTGTTCTTGTGGTAGTTATGACAAAGTTTTTCTTTTTTGCACCAAAGGCGGACTATGGTGTTATATTGGTAAATACCGATTCGGAGGAGTATCTCTTAAATCAGTTTCATTCAGAGATAAGTAAGAATCTGGATGAGGTGATAGGGGATGTGAATGGTGACGAAAAGAGTAGGTATACCGTCTCATACTCAAATATAAACGAAGACACCTCAATGACAGACCCTGAATACTATAGTGCTCAGTTAGATAAGTATTATGCTGAGATTACCAATGGCAAGTCACTTATCCTTATAGGTGATGAAGAAGTGTTTGATAAATCATTTATCGGAGAAGGGCTGTGTGCCACAAATGAGGAGCTTGGGCTTGGAGCTTTGAGCGTTGACGAAAAGTACGTGAAGATTCCTCTTAAAGATATCCAATCTATGAAGGATTTAAGATTTGCAGACAGACTGTATATCTCTATTCGTTCAAAAGAGGATATAGACTTCGATAATAATTCACGACGTGAAAATTACGAAAACAATCTTAAGGCTTTTGAGAAGATATTAAATATTGAATAATATGTGTAAGCTGTCTCAGTTAATAATGAGACAGCTTTTTTATACCATGATGTGGCTACAGATGTTTTTTACCTTTTAGGCTCTGTCCCTGAAACGTATTCGACAGTCTGCCGTCCCTGAAACGTAAAAAAGGAAGCAGTATGTTTCATACTGCTTCCAAAATTGATGATTAAATTTTATTCACTATTGATAAAACTGTCTTTTTACTATTTCCAGTCAAGTGAAGATACATCCAATTCATAAATTTCTCTTCTTCCGTTAACTGTTGAGTCATAAGAAATCTTGTCGCCCTGAACATTCCATCTGTCGTGAAGGTCACATCTGATGTCAACAACCGGTGGAGCAACAGAGAATTCCTTAAGGATAACTTCACATTCATCAGTTTCCACATTGTAAAGGTAGATGTGTCTTAGCTGTCTTTCATCCTTTGGATATCCATCGCCGATAAAGTATTTCTGATTTGGCGAGTAGATACAGTGGATATCATTGAAGTAGTTGCCTGTTTTCTTTTCGTCAAAAGTAAAATCAGGTGCAGCGAATGTAATATAGTTATCAGATTTATCTTCCAGAAGGTGACAGCCATAGATGTCGCCGACCTTACAGTAGAAGAGCATATCCTTGTCATTTTTCCAGTGATAGTGAGAAAGGAATGTGTTGTGAAGTCTCTCAAACATATTTCCTTCAAGGTCTGATGTGATAAGTGATGTAAGCCAACCGGGATTTGTTTCTGACTGGAAGTTTCTGAATAAGAATAAGAATCTGTCAGATGTCTGGTTGAATGTGATATGGTTTACAACGAATTTTGCATCCGGATATACAGTATTTGGGAATTCCTTGAGGATTCTGGCAACGCTTATGATAAGCTTTGACTTGCCTGTAGTCATATCAACAAGGAATACACCATCGTCATCAGGCTGAGGAATGTCAAACCATCTGTCCTTTACACCTGCGTAGCCATATCCGGGACGGAAGTCATAGATTCTTGAGAAGTTTACAGCAAGACCCCATTTTGAATCAGGAGAGATACATGCACAAGCTCTGTCTGTGTATGTCTTTTCACCTGTTTTAAGGTTATGACGGCATGTCATATAGTCGTACTCTCCGCCTCTTACGTTGTAGAATACTTCGTCATAGTTCATTTTGTTATATGTAAGCATTGCACCCTGTTGGAAGTTCCAGGCAGTTGTTTCTGCAAATTTTGTAAATTCCTTTGTTTCTAGATTAATATAACCCAATTCACAAACATCGTCTGCTTCTGGAAGTCTGTCCATAAATTTAACTCTGTTTGCAAGGTGATACTTACCATTTTCGTGATAAGCATTCAGATCATAATATCCGTAGAAATAATGCCAACCATCATCAGGTGTGATACATCTTCTTGGAAATTTCAGATCAAGACATTTACCGAAATTTTCGTGTGCCATATTTATCGCTCCTTAAATGTATATTGTGAACACTAATGTTCATATTTATAAACTTATTGTACAACAAATTTATTTTTTTTGCAATATATATTTGTTGAATAATTATACAAAATAATGCAGTAATTATACGAAAAGTATTTCAAAAAAACTTGAAATGATTTTACATTTGTGATAGAATTAATTAAATTTATTTTCAGGAGTGATTATAATGGATAATAATTGTGCATATTGTATGGAAAATGAGCTTCTTGATGCATTCGGTATCAAGATTTGTGATCTTACAGATTCAAAGTTGTATCTGTTTAAAGAACAGAGCCATAAAGGAAGAGTAATCGTTGCTCACAAAAAGCACGTAAGTGAAATTGTAAATCTTACTTTAGAAGAAAGAGCAATATTTATGGAGGATATTGCAAGGGTGTCAAATGCACTTCATAAGGCATTTAATCCCAAGAAAGTAAATTACGGTGCATATGGTGACACAGGATGCCATCTGCATTTTCATCTTGTTCCAAAGTATGAGGATGATGAATTCGAGTGGGGAGGAGTATTCCAGATGAACCCACAGAGAGTTACACTTTCTGATGAAGAATATAGCGAGCTTATAGAAAAAATCAAAGAAAATTTATAATACAACATTTTGAAACGGAGTGAAAATGATGAAAGTCAAGGAAAATATCATACACAATCCAGAGATTGAATGTATGGACAGAGAAGAGCTTAAGAAGATTCAGCTTGAAAGACTTAAAGAAACAGTTAAGCTTTGTTATGATAATGTACCAATGTACAAACAAAGAATGGATGAAAATGGAGTTAAGCCGGAGGATATCAAAGAACTTAAGGATATTGCCAAGCTTCCATTTACATACAAGACAGATTTAAGAGATGAGTTCCCATTTGGTCTTTTCGCTGCAGATAAGAAGGACATTGTGAGAATCCAGGGTTCATCAGGAACAACAGGTAAGCCTATCGTATCAGGATATACAGAAAATGATGTGGAAATATGGACAGAAATCGTTGCAAGAAGTCTTGCTGCTGCAGGCTGTGACAAGGAAGACATTGTTCAGATTGCCTATGGCTACGGATTATTTACAGGTGGTCTTGGTGCACATCAGGGTGCTACAAGAAGAGGTGCTATGACTGTTCCTATGTCCAGCGGTAACACTCAAAGACAGATTATGATGATGAAAGAGCTTGGTGCAACAATGCTTTGCTGTACACCATCATATGCAATATATCTTGGTGAATCCATCAAAGAGCTTGGCTATGATATTAAAGACTTTAAGCTCAAGTCAGGTTGCTTCGGTGCAGAGCCATGGACAGAAGAAATGAGAGAGCAGCTTGAAGGACTTATGGATATCAATGCATATAATATATATGGTCTCACAGAAATGGGCGGACCCGGTGTAGCGTTTGAATGTCCCGAAAAGTGCGGTATGCATATCAACGAAGACCATTTTATTGCTGAAATTATCAATCCTGAAACAGGCGAACCCCTTCCATACGGGGAAGAAGGAGAGCTTGTATTTACCACTATTACAAAGACAGGTATGCCACTTTTGAGATATCGTACCAGAGATATCTGTACACTTTATGAAGATAAGTGCAAATGTGGAAGAACACATGCAAGAATGTCAAGAATCTTCGGACGTTCCGATGATATGATGATCATTCGTGGTGTAAATGTATTCCCAAGCCAGATTGAAGGGGTACTTCTTAATGTGGAGGGTGTATCACCTCACTATATGATTGTTATCGACAGAGTAAACTCCACTGACCAGATGGAAGTTCAGGTAGAGCTTACAGAAGAATTCTATTCTGATAAGGTTTCCGAAATCGAAAAGATCAGAGAAACAATCAAAAATCAGATCAAATCAGATGTTGGTATCAGTGCAAAAATCAAGCTTGTTCCTCCTAAATCTATTCCAAGATCAGAAGGAAAAGCAAAGAGAATCATTGATAACCGAAACATTAAATAGGAGGGAGTATAGTTATGAAAATAAAACAGATTTCCGTATATCTCGAAAATGTTAAAGGTTCACTGAGAAAGCTTACAAAAAACCTTGCAGACAATTCTATAGACATCAAGGCAATGTCAGTTGCTGATACCACAAGCTTTGGTATTGTAAGACTTATCGTTAAGGAAGAAGATATCGCAAAGACAACAGAAGTACTCAGAAATGCCGGATTTGCTACAAGAGAAAACCATGTTGTATGTGTAAGTGTACCAAACAAGCCTGCAGGCCTTGACAGTGTGCTTGAAATACTTGACAACAATCATATTTCCATTGAATATATGTATACATTCAACTATTCAATCGACGGCAATGCAGTTCTTATCTTAAGACTTCAGGACAACGACGAAGCAGAAAAGCTGCTTATAGACGGCGGAGTGAAAATTATCTGTCAGGATGATATAAACAACATTTAAATATCGTTAGTAATTATGCACAAAATATTACCCCTTTTTTCTACTAATTGAACAGTAGAAAAAAGGGGGTTTTTGTTTGACTTATTTTTTATTTTTTTATATAATTACAATGAATGATTATAACTACATATATATGTAAATGTAGACGAGGAGGCCGTAATGTGAAAAGAGTATTGAGTATTATGCTATGTGTTGCTGTGATTTTTTCTGCTCTGGGTACAATAGGTGCTATGGGGGCAAAAGAAGTTGCAGGGCAGTTTGGTATAATGACAAAAAGTGACGATTTTGAAAGTTATGAAACAGGGCTTAAATGCTCATGGAGTAAAACATCTTCAGTAATTGATTATCACAACTATGGCGGATATGCAGGAGTGCCTGTGATTTCTGAGGAAGTGGCACATTCGGGAAATAAATCTGTCAAAATTTTTTCAAGATGCAACAGAGGTGCCAGCCTTAAGATGATAAATCTCTTTGAATCATCAGAAGTAAATCTTGGCACCACATTTGATATTTCTTTCTGGATTTATGCAGATAAGGATTCCGGTGTATATAAGTCAACCGGTGATACCACTGACAAGTGTACAGCATTTACTCAGCAAGAGTTTGACAAAAGCGAAGGTACTTTCTTCAATATGGTCCTTGCAGGTCCTGATGGAGATAATTACAAATACCGTTCTGGTTATGGTGATCCCAACGGGTCTACATTTGTTAAATGGAATACCTGGACAAAAATGAGTATACAGCATACAGTCCAGGCGAAATTCTATGATGACGGAAGTGCAGATGCACTTATGAATCCTGCAGTAAACGCAGTAAGACTTTATCAGAGTGGTATTGATTATACTGTAAACAGCGGTTTATGTGATACATTCTATGTTGATGATGTGATAGTAGAAAAAGTAGGTGCTACTGTGTCCGCAAGCGAAGCAAATCAGGACGGTTCTATACTTAATATCCATACAGATTATTATCAGCCTCTTAAGGATTATACTGCAAAAGCTTTTGCATGTGAATACCTTGGCGGTCAGCTTGTAAATATCAAATCAGGCAATGAATATAAGGTAGTTTCAACCCATCAGTCTTATCCCAGAAGAAACTCTTTTGTACTGGAAAAGAAATATAAGGAATCTCAGGTGGTAGTGTATGTACTGTCATCTGACTTTGCAAATCCTATCTGCAGACCTACGACCATAAATCTCATTCCATGGTCTGTAACAGAAGAGAGGATAGCATCACTTGATGATTATGCACAGAGCATTATTGATTCTTCTACTGCTACATATAAAGACAATATAGAAGAGGTACCTTTCGTTGACGGAAACAAATACTATCGTTCGGTTGGTGCAGCTTATACTCAGTCCTCAGAGCCTGACGGCACAAGATACAATAACGGACTTGTTGTAAGAAGCAGTTGTGATTCATATATCAAATTCTCTGTTCCTGACAAGACTGATAAAGTGGCTTATGCATACTTAAGATTGTTTACCACAAGAAACGGAACAAGCAATGTACCGGGAGTGATTTCTGTATATGAAACAGGCAATGACTGGATAGAAACCAATCTCACACATAACAACGCCCCCAAGCTTGGTGAGAAAATAACAGAGCTTGAAGTGACAAATCACTATGTACCTTACTACTTTGATATTACAGATTATATAAATTCTACACTTTCTGAAGGCAAGACAGAATATTCATTTGCACTTTCTGCAACCGGAAGTACATATATGTCTTTTATTAACGAAAGAAATACAGGCAATAAATACTATAAGCCTGCACTTATTTTTGAAGGTGTGGGAGAGGATAAGGCATCTTACGGTATATCTTCTTTTGCAGGGGATACATTTGTAGAAGTTAAGCACACAACAGACGAGGCAAATTTTGATCCCGTTGATGCAGAAAAGGTAAAAACTGTATCCTCCATCACACACTTCACACCTAAGACTACTATGCCCAAGCTTTCAGAATACGGCGGATGGATTGACGGTGGCAAATACAATGCTACCGGATATTTCCATACCCAGTTTATAGACGGCAGATGGTGGTTTATAGATCCATTGGGATATAAGTACATCGATATGGGTGTAGCGCAGACTTCACCAAGAATGTTATCTGACATTCAGAAGGCAGGCTTTGAAGAAAGATACGGAACTACAGATGTGTGGAAAGAGCAAATCGGCGAAGAATTCCGTTCTTACGGTCTTAACGGTATGGGACCTTGGTCAAATTACAAAACTGCTCTTGAAGCTTCAAAACCACTTACACAGACAGTTTTTAAACAGAATTTCCTTGCCGCACATGACAAAGACGGATGGGCACAGGACGGAATACTTGAGGTGTTCTCACCCGGATTTGTGACAAGCTGTGAAAAACAGGCAGAACTTCTTGTATCAGGATATGAAAACAATCCTTACATTGTGGGATGGTATACAGACAATGAACCCCCTGCAAGTGGAAGTATGCTTAAGAATACCCTTTCAATGGTACTTGATACCTCTGACAAATACTATACCTATGCAGTAGCCTGGAAATGGTTTAAAGCTCGTCACGGAGAAGATGCTACCGTAGATGATATTACTGATAAGGATAAAGAGGACTGGGTAGAATTATGTTATGACAGATATATGCAGGTGGTAACAGCTGCAATAAGAAAATATGACAAAAATCACATGATCTTCGGACCGAAGCTTGACAAGAATCACCGTGGTATGTTCCGTGGTGTAGGAAGATATGCTGATGCCATTGGTTATGACTATTATCCTAATGCGTTTACTCCTGATAGAATGGTTGTTAATGAATGGTACAAATGGGGCGGAAAGCCTCTTATGAATGCTGAGTGGTATGTAAAAGCCCATAATGCTTGTAATGATGAAACAGACCTTACAAACCTTGCAGGTGTAGGATATGAAGTACCTACACAGCGTGACAGAGGAGTATACTATCAGGCATTTGCACTGGGTATGCTTGAGTCAAGGGTGTTTGTAGGATGGCAATGGTTTAAGTATATGGACAATGACCCATCGGATATTACACAGGATTTGTCAAATATCGATGCAAACAAAGGTATGTATACAAGAGATTATAAGACCTGGGATGAATTTCTCGCTATGGTAAAAGAGCTTAATATCAATGTATATAATCTTACAGAATATATGGATAAATAAAATGCGCGGAGGTATTTTATGAAAATAAAGATACTATGTGTAATTCTTGCGGTAATTCTTACTATGTCTGCTTTTGCAGGTGTGAGTGTATTTGCTGCTTCACCTACAAAGAACGTTGTAAAAACATTAAAAATTGAGGATTTTGAAGGATTTGATACAGGACTTAATTTCAATTGGTCAAAGAATTCATATACCTATGATTATCACAGTTATGGAAGCTATTCTGCTACTGTTACAGTTTCGGATGAGGTTGCATATTCGGGAAATAAATCTGCTAAGTTACCAAAAAGATGTGATAGTGGATGTAGTTTAAAAATAATCAATTTGTTTGAGCCTGTTAAACAAAATGTGGGAACTACATATGATATTTCATTTAAGATATATGCAGATAAGAATGCAGGTGTGTATAAAAACTCTGCTACATCAATTGAAGAATGTGTACCATTCAGCAATGAAGAGCTTTTAAAAAGCGAAGGCACATTTATAAATCTCATAATGGCAGGCCCTGATGGTGATAATTATAAGCACAGAAGCAATTATGGCAAAGCGTTGGGATCTACATTTGTTAAATGGAATACATGGACAGAAATCAATACTCAATTCACACTGAAGGATGAACATTTAGATGACGGAAGTACAGAAAGCCGTACAAATCCTGCGGTAAATGCAATCAGAATTTTTCAGACAGATATTGACTATTCCATAAATCAGGGATTGTGCGATACATTTTATATAGATGATATCATTGTTGAAACAGTTGGCGCATCTGTTTTGGCAACATCAAAAAATAAAGACAACACGGAAATTGATATTCATACAGACTACTACAAGCCTGAAACTCAATACAAGGCAAAGAGTATTGCCTGTGAATACCTTGAGGGCAAACTTGTAAATATCAAATCAGGAAATCCGTTTACTGTAAAAACTACATTGCATAATTATCCTGTAAGACATACTTTTTCTATGAGTAAAAAATACCGGGAGTCTGATGTAGTGGTGTTTGTTGTGTCATCAGATTATGCAAATCCAATCTGCAGATCAAGAAACCTTACATTTTTGCCGGGATCTGTTGTGGATACAAAGGTTGACGAACTCAAAGAGTATGCCAAAGATATAATAGCGGCATCTACAGCAACATATAAAGATGCCATTGAAGAAACACCGGTAATCGACGGAAATAAGTATTACCGTTCTGTAGGTGCTTCCTATACACAGTCAGGTAAACCTGATGAAACACGTTTCAACGAAAATCTTGTTGTAAGAAAGTCTTGCGACTCCTATATCAAATTCGACGTTCCTGATACTACCGATAAAGTGGCGTATGCTTACTTAAGAGTGTATTCAAGAAAGCTGTCAAATGAAGTAAAAGGCGGAGTGGTATCTGTTTATGATGCAGGTAACGACTGGGTGGAGGAAACTCTTACCCATAACAATGCTCCCGCTCCCGGAGAAAAAATCGCGGAACTTATGGTAGACCAGTGGAATGTTCCGTATTACTTTGACATTACAGATTATATAAATAAAACATTGCCACAGGGCAAGAAACAGTATTCCTTTGTTCTTTCGGCAGATGATGATACTTATGTGGCATTTTTGCCCGAAAGAAACACATCGGGAAAATACTATAAGCCTTCTCTTATATTTGAAGGAGTAGGTAAGACAACAGAACAGCTTGGCTTGTCTGCATTTGCAGGTGATGGCTTTGTAGATGTACTTCATACCATTGATGAAGAAACTACCGATCCTTGTGACAAGGAAAAGGTAAGAGTCCTATCATCACTTACAAGTTACAATCCTAAGGCCACCACACCAAATCTTTCACAGTATGGTGGTTGGATAGATGGAGGTAAATATGAAGCTACGGGATTTTTCCGTACACAGTTAATTGACGGCAGATGGTGGTTTATAGATCCTCTTGGATATAAGTACATCGATATGGGCGTAGCACAGACAGGTCCGAGAAAGAATTCAGATATACAGAAAACAGCTTTTGAATCCACATACGGCACCGATGAAGTCTGGGCAGAAAAGGTAGGAGATGAGTTCCGTTCCTACGGATTCAATTCCATGGGACCATGGTCAAATATTGATCCGGCGCTTTCAGCAGCAAAGCCTCTTAATCAGACTGTGCTTGATAGATATTTCCTTGCAGGATATGATAAAAACGGTTGGGCTCAAGACGGAGTGCTTGAGGTATTTTCACCTGCTTTTGAAACATTTTGTGAAGAAATGGTTAAGCAACGAATTGTTCCTTTTGTTGACAATCCGCATATTGTGGGATGGTACACTGACAACGAGCCTCCTGCAGGTTCAAATATGCTCAAAAACACTCTTTCCAAGAGTCTTGATACCAACGATGATTACTATGATTATACAGTTGCATGGGAATGGTTTAAGCAAAGACGCGGCGAGAATGCAGCTATAAGTGATATTACACCTGAGGATAATGAGGCGTGGATAGAATTTGCATATGACAGATATATGCAGATTGTGACAAAGGTGATCAGAAAATATGATAAAAATCATATGATATTCGGACCTAAGCTTGATACTCACAACAGATCCATGTTCCGTTCTGTAGGAAGATATGCCGATGCAATCGGATATGACTATTACCCGAATGCTTTTACGCCTGACAGAATGGTTGTGAACGAATGGTACAAATGGGGTGGAAAGCCTCTTATGAATGCAGAATGGTATGCAAAGGGTCGAGATGCATGTGATATGGGACTTGATATCACAAATGTGGCTGGTGTCGGATACGAAGTGGCAACACAGAAAGACAGAGGATATTATTATCAGACCTTTGTACTTGGTATGCTTGATTCAAATGTGTTTGTAGGATGGCAATGGTTTAAATACATGGACAATGACCCTACAGACTTATCTCAGGATTTATCAAATATCGATGCAAATAAAGGTATTTACAAGAGAAATTATGAGCC
>SVJM01000044.1 GCA_015068975.1 Oscillospiraceae bacterium
TACCGTTTGTCTTGCAAATGACACCGGACTGGTAAACACAGACGGAAGTATATCGGAAAGATACTTTACATACAAACCAAGTATTGACAAAATGATTGAAGAAGATGTAAAAGTAGACTTCAGATGGTTTGATGCAGGATGGTATATAGCACCTGACAAAACAACCGTTCCGAGAGACTGGTGGGGTACTGTGGGCACATGGGTACTCGACCCGGAAAAGTGGCCCGAAAAAACATTTCTCGAATCAACTGAATACGCAAGAAAAAATGGTATGAAAACACTTATGTGGTTTGAACCCGAAAGAACAACAAATCCGGAAGCACTTGAAAAGAATTTCGGATACAAAAAAGAATGGGCAATTGAAATTGATGGTGTAAGAGGTATAGCAAACAATATTGGAAACGAAGAATGTTTTGATTGGACAGTAGGTCAGATAACAAAAACATTAAGAGAAAACAAAGTAGAAATGTACCGCGAGGACAATAACTATAACTCAGCGATACTCTGGAAGTATCTTGACGAAAAAGAAGGAGAAGGAAGACAAGGCATCACCGAAAGCAAGCTTATCGATGCACACTACAGAATGTGGGATATATTCATTGATTGCACATTAAGTTATGGCGGATGTGGATTTGTGGATTCATGTGCTTCGGGAGGCGGAAGAAACGATATCGAATCAATGAGAAGAGGTATTCCGCTTCTGAGAAGTGATGCTGACAGAACATCTACTGCATTACGGCTTTCAATGTCTTCATCGTTCCATCGCTGGATACCTTTCTGCGGTGCGGCAACCAGAGAACAGGAAGGCGAACTCTCTGCAAAAGGTATATGTGATGAATACACATGGAGAGCATCATATATGGCTGTACTCAACTGTAATGCACAATATACTCAGGATCCTGATACAGATTTTGATATGATTAGATTTGGACTCAGAGAATGGGATGACATAAAGAAATATTTCTCAAAAGATTTCTATCATCTCACCCCATTTCATTCAATGGACGACAAAAAGGGCTTTACATCATTTATGTACTATGACAATGAAGAAAATACAGGTGTTCTTTATGCATTCAGACAAGAAGAATGTGAATGTGATACTCTCAATATAACAATTCCGTCACTTGTATCAGACAAAAAGCTCATTTTCACAGACAGAAATACAAAAGAAGAAATAACAACAGCTAACTATTCCCTTTCTATCAGATTTCCGGAAAAAAGATGCGCTAAGCTGTTTATGATTAAGGAGGAAAAATAATGTATTCATTACCGATTGCATCTTTAATTGCAATATCCGTTATTACATTATGGATACGCTCAATTATAAACGGATATTATTCAAAAAGTGTATCAAAAGACAACGCTTTTCTTATATGGCTGTTCGGAGGCGTACAGAGCCTCGCTTGTCTTATAATGATAACGTTCATTTTTCTAATATCAGGCGGACTAAAAACTGTCAGTCCTTTTACACTCGTAATGGGTTTACTTATGGGATGTGTAAACATAATAAACGTATATACAAATATGAAAGCAATTTCAAAAGGTCCTTTTTCTTATACAACGGTAATAATCAATCTTTCTACAATAGTAACCGCATTGTCAGGACTTTTATTCTTTGACGAAAGTATATCAGCGATTCAGCTTGTAGGAATTGTACTGATGACAGTATGTATATTTCTTTCAACAGAGAAAAAAGACGACGAACAGGCAAAAAAAGCCAACACAATCTGGCTTATGCTCACACTTATCGCAACCGTTACATCCGGTGCTACCGGTGTTATACAAAAAGCACACCAGACAAGTTCTTTTGCAAATGAAATCCCTGCAATACTTATGATTTGCTTTGGAATATCCGTTGTTTTTTCGATTATTATGGCTTTTGTTCAAAAAGACAGAGAGGAAATCAAGATTAAGAGAAATACCACAAAAATATTCCTGATGCCCATAATTTCGGGAGCATTTTTTGCATTCCCCCACTCAATAAACATTTATCTGTCAGGAAAAATGCCCGCAGTAATATTTTTTCCGCTTATAAACTTTTTGCCGATGGTGCTTACAATGGTAATGGGTATTATTCTTTTCAAAGAAAAACTTACAAAGAAACAGTGGACAGGTATTGCATTTGGAATGGCATCAATGATACTTTTAAGCGGTTTGTTTTAAATGTTTATTTTTTGTGCTAATTGTATACAATGCATGTTTTATTTTGTATGATACTAACAATTAAATAATATTAAATTGAAAATATGCTTATTTTGTGTATACCTTTTGCTATTGACAAAAAATCCCCCGACATTCATTTTGTCGGGGGATTAACTTATATCAGAAATCTATCCATTCTCCAAATCTTATCATAGAAGAATTATTTATCATATCTTTTATCAGGTTATAATGTGTCTCTGTCCACATATCATCAATTTTTCTGTGAACACCATAAAGATGAGAAACATAAACCGATTGTGCGTTAAATCTGTTTACGAAATCTGAAAATTTCTTCACATAAGGATTGTTCACAACATTCAAAGCATTCTGTTTGCCAAGCCACAAATGAGCAACGAGGACCTTTACATTTGAAAAATCGGGATATACTTTATCATAATCTCTCACATCTGTGGGAAAAACATACCTTTCTCCCCTGCTTTCAATCTGAAATCCAACTTCAGGCACCTGGTTGCTTCCAAGAGTGTGAAAACTATCAAAAAATTCAATCTCAAGATTCTTTATCTTAATCTTATCATCTGCTTTTATGATAATTGTATTTTCTCTTTTACAACCCACAAATTCAGGGCAATATATCGGTATATCAGAAGATATTTTATCAAGTAAAGAAGGATCGAAATGATCTCTGTGTTTGTGCGTTACTATAATCCCATCGCATTTATTTAACAATTTCACAAGATTTTCTTCGCCTTTATCATCAACATCATACAAAAACAAGCAAGGGTCAATACCGATGACAGTATCATCAAGCTTAAATATGTATGATGAGGGTGAAAGAAGTCCCATACCTGTATTATCTCCGTTTATCTTATCCATAACAGGCTTTATATGAGAAGAATATGATTTATACTCATTGAGGGCTGTTCTCTTATCTACGCACTGTTTATATGCAGTTTTAAGAATTTCTACAGACTTCAGGTAGGATTCCTTTATATCTATATGAGATAAATATCTTTTTGGGTCAAGCTCTAAAAGTAGTGTTTCGTCATATCCTTTGTCAAGAAGCCATGATATATTTTCTTCGAGAAGTGTCTCACCCATACAAAGAGGGAAATGTGTCACTCCATCGAAGTAACTGTGTATATGAGTATGACGAACCATTGATATAAAACCATCACTCACTTCATCATATGGCATCATATCTTTTCTCACATTGGATAACTGATGTCCGAAATCAAAGCAAAGGAATAAATTAGGACTATTTATCTTCTTTGCAATATTGTATACCCCTTCACACCCCACGTGAGCCGTTTCTTCGCTCTTGTTTCTTTGATTTTCAAGAGTAATCCTTACAGGATAACTGTTCTTATCTATAAAATCGCATATGTCTTTAAGCAGAAATGTGGTTTCCTCTTCAGTTTTCAAAGGATGAACTGTTATATTCATATGAGAAATAATCCCCGATTCTATCACATCCATATACGGAGAGAAAAACTCTTCTGCGGATTTTGCATTATTCAATTTACCGTGAAATGAAACACCAACTCCGGCATTAGCAAACTTACATACAGAATCAAGCAGGTATTTACTATCCATATCGATATTTATCATTCCGAATTCTATACTATCCACATTACATTTAAGAAATTCAAAAATATTATCAATACTACCGAAGCTTTCGATTATCTTAATTGTATTTTCTGACATATCATTCTTAAATATATCTGACGGAATTTTTATAGCAAATTTCATAATCTTCCCTTCTTTCCATGTCACATTTTAGCACATAAGCTATTGATTTTCAAGTAAATATATTGTATAATGTATAAATCATAAATGAAAAAGGAGAAGAGAAATGAAAAAACTAATTTCAATTGCTTTGGTTCTTTGTGTGATAGCATCAATGTTTACATTTAATGTTTTTGCTGCAGAAGAAATCAAAGTGACGATCGACGGAAAAGCACAGAATTACGATGTAATGCCTGTAATTGAAAACGGCAGAACATTGGTTCCTATGAGAGCTATTTTTGAGGCTCTTGGTGCAGTAGTATCCTGGGATGATGCTACAAAGACAGTTTTCGGAACAAAGGGCGATATGACAGTTGTCCTTCAGATCGGAAACAAAACTGCTCACGTAAACGCCAAGGCACAAGAGCTTGACGTCGCTGCTACAATTGTTGACTCAAGAACAATGGTTCCTGTAAGATTTATTTCAGAATCATTAGGTTGTAAGGTAGACTGGGATGACAGTACAAAAACTGTAATCATCAATTCACAGTCAAAGAAACTTGCAGAACTTGTAAGCACCCTTCACAGAAATGTACCTACTACATTTGAAAAATCAAATGACATGAAAGATATGTACTACTTCGCTCCTGACGACATAGCTGAACAGGAAAAGCAGTACGCAGAAGTAAAAAACTTGGTACTGTTGTATGTGATGAAGAAGAATTTTTGAATGCAATGAGCCACACTCAGGGTCCTGAGTTTGGAAAATATGAAATCGTTGATGTAGAAGGTCAGCCATTCAAGAAGGCATTAAGACTTACATGTACATCTGTTCCGGAGAAAGATTCAAAGCTTATTGCAAAAACTAACGCAACCCCTGAAACAACTCCCGGTGGCGGCGTAGCAAAAGAAGATCAGATGCTTCTTGCATACCGCTTCAGACTTGTTGAAGGCGGAAAAGACGGCAAAGCAACTGTAAAAGTTCAGATTCAGCATCCGGAAAGCTACAAAAAAGCCCTCTTTGCAGAAGCTACTGCAGGCAAAGAATGGAAAATCGTATATATGCCATTTAAAGGTGTAAAGGATGCTACAGATATTGGTATCAGATTTGGATATGCAGAGCAGGTTGTTGAGCTTGGTGGAATTGAAATCATCAACTTCGGACCTGATTTTGATGTAACTAATCTCCCATATACAAGCGAAGAATATGCAGAGCTTAAGCTTGATGCAGAGTGGAGAGAGGATGCATACAAGAGAATTGAACAGTTAAGAAAAGGCGATTTCACTGTTGTTGTTAAAGACAAAGACGGAAATGTAGTTCCTAATGCAGAAGTAGAGCTTGATATGTTCGAGCATGAATTCCAGTTTGGTAATGCTTACAAAGGCGCTATTATATCTGATGAAGATTACATAAAGTATCATAATATGAACTTCAATGCAGGTGTAAATGAACACGTACTTAAATGGGCTCCGTTTGAAAACAAACCTGAAAGTGCACGTTCACACGTAGATGCTGCAAAAAAAGCAGGTGTTAAATATTTAAGAGGACATGCTATATTCTGGGAAAAGGATTTCGGTTCTGACGGAAAAACCTACCTTACACCTGAATATATGTTTACTGATGAAGTCCTCAAAAACAAGGAAGTATTCGACGAAAAATGCCGTCAGCATACAGAAAGCATCTGTACAGCGTTCAAGGGAGAAATGAATGACTGGGATGTTGTAAACGAAATTGTCAGTGACAAGAAATTCCGTGAAGTATGGGGCAACGGTGTATTCAAGCAATGGTTTGACTGGGCAAGAGAATATGCAGGAGAAGACTGTGTTCTTTACTACAACGAAACAGGCGATGTATGGACAGAAGAATACCACACTCTTATTCAGGAAATGCTCGACAATGATGTAGACATTGACGCTCTTGGTATTCAGTCACATTACGACGGTGGACTCAAAATGCCATCAGAGCTTATGGGTCTTTATGATTCTCTTGAAAAATACGGATTAAGACTTAAAGTTACTGAATACTCATGTTCTATAGCTGATTCCAAGCTTCAGGGTAACTATACAAGAGACGTTATGATCACATGCTTTGCAGATGAACTGATGGACGGTTTCCTTATGTGGGGATTCTATGACGGAAACAACTTCAAAGCATACTCACCTATGTATGACACCAACTGGAACTTAAAACCTGCAGGAAAGGTTTATCAGGACCTTGTATACAACAAATGGTGGACTAAGGATGCAAAAGCAACAACAGATTCAGAAGGTAAAGCAACAATCAGAGGATTCTACGGAGATTATGACATCAGTGTAAATGCAAACGGAAAAACATATACAGATATGGTTGCTTTCTACAAAGGATATGACAATGTACTTGAAATAACATTGGATTAATTAACCGTACATTTATTCAAAGAGAACTTCTTTGCAAAGAAGTTCTCTTTTTTTGTTAAAAAATGATAAACAATAAGCGAATTTGACATTGTGCTCAGTGAAACCGTTCATTAAAATATAAGTATATTCTAATGTTGAAGAGGTGTTTTTATGAATCCGAAAACCTATGTTATCAAAAAAGAAAACAAAGAAGATTTCAGAGTCTGCAATCAGACTTATCTGAAACAGGCAATTATAGATGAACCTAAACACAATGCCTGTTGGGATGCAAATCTTCACAAAGATGGTACTCTTTATTTTAGTGTATGTTCTGAACATACAAACCACGAATATGCAAAATTGTATAAATATGAATTCGAGTCAAACAAAGCCACAGAATGTTTCTATACAAAGGATTTTTTACTTAAATCAGACAGATATTTAAGAGACTCAAAATTTCACACATCAATTCATTTTAAGCCTGACGGAAAACTTATAATGGTTACTCACTCCACAGACAAGTCACCTTGTCATCCCGTATGGCTCCCCTACTCATTTGTATCCAACCCATGGGAGGGATTTCCGGGCGGCGAACTTATGGAATATGATCCTGCCACAGGCAAGGTGGAACTTCTCGGCATACCTGCTCCAAGAGAATCTATATACGGTGCAGTATATTCTCCAAAGGATGATGCATACTATATGCTTGGCTGGATAAGAGGTCATCTTTACCGTTACGACTGTAAGGAAAGAAAATGCAAGGATTTAGGTCAGGTAAGCGAATACCGTTCATACAGAATAGTTCTCGGACCTGATGAAAATCTTTATTTCTCTACAAAAAGCGGATACCTTATGAGATATAATGTAGATAAACAAAAGATTGAAAATCTTAATTTCCGCCTTCCATGTGATAAAACAGAAAAAGGCAGAACTCTTGCATATACATATATGGGCCCCTGCGTAACTGGTCCTGACGGAAGATTATATACAACAGGTAATAATACATCCATTCTCACCGCATATGATGTGAACACTGATAAAGGAGAAATAGTCGGAGATCTTATTCCTGCAGATGACTATATTGACATTGATGACGGACATACATTTGTTGCAGGTATGGATTTTGATAAATACGGTGTGCTCTGGTATTCAACAATGACATTCAGAAAAATGGAGGATGAACATTACAAAGCACCTTCAGGACTGTTCAGATGGGATATAATGAATGGCAAAAAACCTGAATTTCTCGGTCTTTTCGGAACACCTGAGAGAGTGCAGACATATACAGATTCTCTCTTTGTAGATAAAGAAAGAGATATCCTATACTCTGCATCAACAAACCATTCTTTCGGTTCTCCCGATATCATTGCAATTGATTTAAAAGAATTCAGAAATGTTATGTATGAAAAAGGTCCTGTAAGTAAGGATATGCTTGCACAGTACCCTGCTCATCCTGACTATCATGAATTTGCAGAACACTGGCAGAATGTAAAAATACTTATAGCAGAATATGCTGCAAATGTTCAGGCAAAATCCATTATTCCTACAAGACTCTGGACAGAATTTGATGATGACAACATAAAGGATGCATATGTAAGAACAATCCGTTTCAAGGATAACGATACTGTAGAAGGAATATGCGGAATAGATAACCTTTACAGATTTACAATTTCTGATGGCAAAATTATTTCTTTGACAAAAACTGACAATACAGATGCATTATTAAAAAATGAAGTTTCAACAATTGACGAATCAATTCTCCCTCATTATCCGGGCAGACAATGGAGAAGAAGCGTCACTTGCGAATGCGACTGGACAAACGGAGCAAAAATTGTCGGCACACAGGACGGATTTCTTGCAAAAATCAATTCCGACGGTTCAGTATACTCAATCGGACCTGCAATATGCCAAGGACCGGTAAGGGATATCTGTTCCGACCTTAACACAGGTGTACTCTATGGTGTTGGCGGAGATGAAGAAGATATCGGCAATGTATTTAAATACACCGATAAAGAAGGACTCAAATACCTGGGTTATATGAATTGTGACAGAATAGACGATAATGCAGGCACATGTGCAAACTTTATCCTCACATCAATCGCAATATCACCGGATGGCAAAAAAATTGCCGTAGGCTCAGGCGACAGACTCAGTACAGTATATATACTCGAAATGTAAGTATTACCAAAAACGGTTGTTTCTTTATACGAAACAACCGTTTTTTATAAAAAAATAGTCAAAAAATATATTGAAAACAATCGAAAAACATAATATACTCAAAATAAGCCAACAATTGGGGTGATATATATGCAGGATGATTACATAAGAAGAAAAAGTGTGCAGAAATTCAAATATGCAACTCAGTTCAATGAATTTGAAAAGTCACTTAATATTCAATTCAGATGTGCTATGCACTACAAACCAAAAATTACTAATTTATCTGTAGAAAAAAGATACTTTGGTTGTCTTTTATATATTGTTAAAGGCTCATATACATACACCTTTAAAAAAGGCAAAATTACAGCTGAAAAGGATGATATCATATATCTCCCCTATGGTTCATCCTATAAATATCATATCAACTCAAATGATACCGAAACTATGCAGATAGAGTTTAATATATCCAATTCTGACGGAGAAAAGATAATCATAAATGAATACCCAATACTTATAAAAAACAACTCCGGCAAGATAAAAAACCTATTTCTGGAAGTAATTAATTTAAAAAACAACACATCTTATACTCACAAATTCAAGGCAATGTCAAATATACTGGAAATTCTTTCATACGTATCAGAAACAGTAGAAAAAAGTGTTTTAAAAACATCAAAAAAGAGAATCTCCCCTGCTGTTAACTATATAGAAAATAACAGCGAAAAAAAGATATATACAAAAGAGCTTGCATTTTTGTGCGGTCTTTCAGAATCCCGTTTTCGCAAAGTTTTTACATACGAAATGGGAATGTCACCGATAAAATATAAAAATCATATCAGATTGCAAAATGCGATCGCCCTTATTAAAACAGGTAATATAAGTATATCCGAAATTGCTGAAGCACTTGGATTTGAAAGTGTGTATGCTTTCAGTCAGTTTTTCAAAAGCCAAACAGGATATTCACCATCAAAATATATTAAAAACAAGGAGTAATATTATGAAACAGTTAAAAGGAACCGCTCTGTACTGTGGTATCGGAGTATCACTAAAAGAAATGGAAGAGCATTTAAAAATGGCATCTGAGCTTGGAATAAATGCTGTATTTACATCCTTACAGCTTCCTGAAGCAAACAAAGATGAAGTATTAAGAGACTTCAGACCAATGGCAGATATTGCACATCACTACGGAATGCTTGTTGATGCAGATTTATCCACAAGAAGTGCAAGAATGTTTGGTATCGATCCAAAAAACTTCAAAGAAATAAAAAGCTTCGGTGTGGATATAGCAAGACTTGATGGCGGATATACCGATGAAGAAACAGTAAATGCAATAAACAACGACGTTGGTATCATAATCGACCTTAATGCTTCATCCATCACAGAAAAAAAGCTTGAAATATATACAAAACTCGGTGCAAATACTGAGCAAGTTCGTTTCTGTCACAATTATCATCCTATGAGATATACAGGGTTATCTGTGAACGACGCGAAGAAACAACATAAACTTATTCACGATTACGGTTTCAGGGTGTCAGGATTCATCCCAAGCCTCAATCATCAGAGAATTGGTTGTTCCATAGGACTTCCCACTCTCGAAAGACACAGATTTATGGATCCTCATTGTTCTATTCAGGAATGTTATTTGTTAGGCTTTGATGACATCTTCTTCGGTGATGATCTTGCAAGCAAAGAAGAGCTTACTTTCCTTGCAACACTTGAACCTTATGTAACTGAATTCAGGATGAAAAAGACATTGGATTGTGATGTAAACCAATGGCTTGACGGAAGAGTTATGAAAGGTATGGGATATGGAGATAATCTTGACCCCATTCCTATTGTTCGCTCAGCATTTATCAACGCAGAATCCGTATACAAGCCATGGGAAGGCTTTAATGATGGGATAGTTGCAGAAAGAAAACGAGGAGATGTATCCGTCTGCAAGAAAGAACTTCTCCGTTATGCAGGAGAAATACAGATCGCAAAATGTGACCTTCCAAAGGATGAATATATCGGAAAAATTGGTGAGATTATTCCAGAGGATTTGCCTCTTCTTGAAATATTTAACCCGAAAATCGGTCAGAAGTTCAAAATCAGCATTGTGGAGTAATGCTTGAATTTAATAAAAATTGACTGGATATTGTATTGTTTTTTATAATCGGTTTTATATAATTGAAGTATAAACATACATTAGAAGGTGATGTATATGAAACTGCTTGGAAAAATCAAAACATATTCATCAAAGGAAATCAAAAACTCTTTTGTAAGCGTTGGCTTTGAATGTGTAGACCGTGACCTGATAAATCCACAAGAATGTTACGATGCCCTGAGAGATTCAGGTATCAAATATGCAAGATGTCAGACAGGCTGGGCAAAATGCGAAAAAGAAAAAGGCGTATATGACTTTACCTGGCTTGACGATATGGTGGACAATCTCTGTGATATGGGAATTGAGCCATGGTTTAATGTGGGTTTCGGAAATCCTCTCTATATGAAAGAAGTACCCAATCCTACTGCAGTAGGATGTGTCCCTACTCTATATGGCGAAGAAGCAACAGAAGCCTGGATAAGCTTTGTAAAAGAAGTTGCCAAAAGATATATCGGAAAAGTAAGGGATTATGAAATCTGGAACGAACCAAATCTTCTGCACTTCTGGTACCCCGGCAAACCCTCAGGAGAAGAATATGCCAGACTTATAAAAATAACAGGGAAAGCCATCAGAGAGGTAAATCCCCATGCAAGAATCGGAGGATGCACATGTAGTGACAATATCACTGAATACTTTACCTTTGCTGATGATATGACAAAAAATCTCACAGAAAGTGATATAGATTTTTTCTCTCTTCATTTATACACCAAGCATCCTGATGAGGAAAACTCCTATCAGAGAATTAAATATATCAAAACAATATTTTTAAAAAACGGTCTTACGAATGTAGTATTTCGTCAGGGGGAAGCAGGCTATCCAAATTGTTTTCCTGTACCATTGGAAAAACATACACTTATCCCCAAAAGCGGACAAACATCACACAGACAATGTGCTACATGGATGCTCAGAAGATATTTCATTGACAAAAGCCTTGATATGGAAATATCATCATACTTTATCCTTGCAGACCCAATAGAAAAGCCATATCAGAAGGTGTCAGAGATTATGAATGATCCGCCAAGATACGGACTATTGGAAGGAAAAACATACAAAATCAACCCTGCATATTATGTGCTCAAAAGAATATCAACTGTATTGGAAGATACAGTTCCTTCGGAGCTTTATATTTCACTAAGAACAAATATCGATGAATTAAAGTTTACACAAAAAATTCTGCATACATATACAAAAAACGGCAGTCCGATTTATGCCTATTACATACCGACATATGTAGCAGATGAAAAGGATTTTGACTATAAACTCACTTTGGAAATAAGTAATTATGAAACAGACAAACCAATCAAAAATCCTGTATACATTGATATGATGAATGGTGATGTCTTTGAAATCGATGAAATTGACAATGTAAGAGACCATATTTCAAAATTCAAGAACTTACCTATCAAAGATTATCCTGTTGTAGTATGTGATAAATCTTTAATAGATATAGAATAACAAAAAAGGAGAAAATGAAATGAAAAGATTATTTACACTCTTTCTTGCAGTATTGATGATTGCATCAGCTTTTGTTGTTCCGTCATCGGTTATTGCAAGTGATGACATCAAGATAGTTATCAATGGTGTTGAACAGCACTATGATGTAATGCCTGTGATCATCAACGGAAGAACACTTGTACCTATGCGTGGTATTTATGAGGCTTTGGGAGCAGAAATCACATGGATTGATGCTACAAAGACTGTTGTAGGTGCAAGAGATAACAAGCATATTAAACTGAGAATCAATTCAGATTCTTACTATGTAGACGGTGTTGAACAGGAAAAAAAGCTTGATGTTCCTGCACAGATTATCAATTCACGTACAATGGTTCCTGTAAGATTTATTGCAGAATCATTCGGCGAAACAGTTAACTGGAATGGTGACACAAGAACTGTGGAAATAACTTCCGATTATCTTAAGGAAGTTGCAGTGTCAGACAAACTTGCACATCTTGATTCAAGATTTCACCGCCCTATCCCAAGAGAATTTAGCAAATCAAATGAGCTTGGTGACTGGATTTTCCTTGAAGGCGACTCAGATACCGTTACAAACAATGATGATTTGTCACTTTACGGTGCGGCTACAGAAATTATGTCAAATGATGAATTTCTTGACAGAGCATCCCTTTCAGAAGACAAAAAATCAACAGAAAACTCTTTTGGTAAATTTGAAATCTTTGATATAAATGATGAAAAAATAAACTCAAAGAGAGCAATGAGAGCGGTTACTACAACTGTTCCCCCTGCAAAAAATCAGCATGTACTCTACTACGGCGATTTCTTAAAAGACAGATTCAAAGCCGGCGACAATGTGCTTCTCACATTCAAGGCAAGACTTACCGAAGGCGGAGACTCCTCAGGAAGAGGTGCTGCATCTACAGGTACAATATGGACATACCTTCAGGAAAAGGTTAAATATGCCAAGACTATCTGGCAACAGTTCTTTATTACAGACAAATGGCAGACTATGTATGTACCTGCAGTTATGAAGGACGACCACACAGACTTTGGTATAAGACTTGGTTACTGCCCTGCTCCACAGACTGTGGAAATCACAGACTTCAAGATCTTAAACTACGGTCAGGAACTTCCGAGAGACTTTATGCTTCCATCCTACTTTGGTTCAGGCACACAGGAATTGGAACCTGATGCACCATGGAGAAAAGAAGCAGAAAAGAGAATCGAGCAAATCAGAAAAGGCGATTTCAAAATCAAAGTAACAGACGCTTCAGGAAACCCTATTCCAAATGCAAAAGTTACATTTGATATGTATGAATCAGAACTCCCATTCGGTTCTGTGTATCAGATTGGTCTGGCAAAAAAGGACGAATACAAAGAAGCATTTTCAAAATATTTCAACGGTACCGTTATGGAATCAAATATGAAATGGGGTACCTTTGAAAACGACAACAACGATAAAGCAAGAACATATATGACTGAAGCTAAGAAACTTGGTGCTCTTTACTTGAGAGACCACGCTATCCTTTATGACAGACATATGCACTCATCCACACAAAGACTTATTCCTGATGATGTAGTGATGGCTATCAAAGAAGGAAAGATGGACTATGTAGATGAAAGAACAAAGGGTTGGATATACAGAATTTCAGATCTTTTCGCAGGTGAATTCCACGAAATAGACGTTACAAACGAAATTTCTGTTGCATACAAAACAGACAGAGTATACAAAGACAGTGCAGGAAACGATGTAATGTGTTACGGCGTAAGTTACTACAATACAATCGGTCCTGAATACTACGACAAAATATTCAAATGGACAAGAGAAGTAAATCCTGACGCCAAACTCTGCTTCACAGACACAACCACTCTTATTGATCCTGCAAAGAGAAAACAGGAAATCAATCCAATTCTTACAAATCTTAAGAAAAATGAGAATTCCTTTGATGCAATAGGTATTCACGGACACGGCTCAACTGCATATATCGCACCTACTGCAAACGACGGAATGTACAATGAATTCTATGACAATTACGGTGCAGTAAGTATGCTCACAGAATTCGGTATGAATTCAGGCGACGAAATCTACGACGCTAACTATACAAGAGATTTGTTCATCGCTGCACTTGCAAACGAACATTTCGAGGGTATTTATCTGTGGGGATTCAAGACTTACTCTGCATCAAGCGAAGGCATCACTGATAAATGCTTTATGGACTATGACGGTAGAATCAAGCCTTGTGGTGAAATGATGATAGATATCATCTACAATAAGATGTATACACACAATGCAACTGTTACAACAGATGCAAACGGTGAAGCAACTATCCGCGGATTCTACGGAAACTATGATGTGACAGTTGATGCAAAGGGCAAGAACAAAAAGCTTATGGCGGCATTCCACAAAGGATACGAAAACTTACTTGAAGTAAATATCGACGATACAATGTATGCCGCAATCAAAGGCGAAAAGACAGTAAAAGAAGATGTAGTTGACAATACAAATGCAGATGTATTTGTACCTGCAACTAATCCTGAAACCAAAGAAGAAGTAAAAGAAGAGCCTAAAAAAGAAGAAACAAAGGTAGAAATCACTGTTGATGCTGCCCTTCCTGCAGGTGGAGAAGTAATTCTTTCATCAAATAACTTTTCTGATATGACATACACATTTGCAAAGAAATACGGTGAATATTCTCTAAGTGATGGCATATTACACTTAGATGTAAAGACAACTCCCGAAAAAGATCAGGGAATAATGCTCACATTCAAAAAGAAATTTGATGAACTGATCTCCCTTGATGATGTATGCATGCTTACATTCAAAGTAAAGGTTAATTCAGGTACACCTTACCTTAAATGGCAGGTACAGTCAAACGCAGATGGAAAATATGCAAAAGCATTATTCAATCTTGCAGATATAAAAGGTAATGACTGGGTAACATGCTATATGCCATTCAAAGGAATTGCAAACAATTCAACTGTATCCGTAAGACTTGGTGGAAGTGTACAGAATGTAGACATCAAGGATTTACAACTTATAAATTACAAATCATCTGTAGCACTTGAAAGTCTTCCAAGTACAATAATCAAATAATTTATTCAAAGGGCATGTAAAAAAACTCCAGATCGCAAAAAGGCATAGAGTAAGCCAAAATCAAAACCCTGAAATCACAACAAAACTTATAAATTACTCATTATGTGGGAAATATTACATTTTTATGTAATATTTCCTCTTTTTTTGTGCCTTTTAAACGGGCAGGCGAGGACACCTGCTCCTACATCGAATAAACTTCGCCTCTCGGTGTATCGCATACACCTTCGGGTAACCCGAAACCAAAGGTTTCGGCTCAGTTTCTTCTATCACGAAGTCTTTTTCCTATTCCCTTAATATAAAAATAGATTTTTTTACAGTACCTTTTGTCTTATGCTTGAATATAATAAAAAATGCTTATATATTACATTGGATTTCATAAATCGTTGGTTTATAATTATTTTATAATAAATATTATGGAGGCCATGTATGAATAAAATTGGTAACTTAAAGACATACACATCAAAAGAGATAGAAAATTCCTATGTGGGCATAGATTTTTGTTGTCTTGACAGAGAAATGTTTGACGCGGACAAATGTTATGAACTGTTAGGCAAGACCGGTATAAAATACGCCCGTTGTCAGACGGGATGGTTCAGATGCGAAAAAGAAAAAGGCGTTTACACTTTTGAATGGCTTGATGATGTTATAGACAATCTTTGTAAGCAAGGTGTTACACCATGGCTTAATGTAAGTTTTGGCAATCCTGTATATATGCCCAATACACCCAATCCCTACGGTGTGGGATGTGTTCCCCTTTATTATGGTGAAGAATGCCTTATTGCATGGAAAAACTTTGTCAAAGAGCTGACAAACCGTTACAAAGACCGTGTGACATATTTTGAAATATGGAATGAACCATCATCGCCTGCATTCTGGCATCCATCAACCCCCGACGGAAAAGAATATGCAAAACTTGTCAATATTACTTCCGAAGTTATCCGCTCTGTTTATCCTGATGCAAAGATTGTATGCAATATGCTCACACCTGCAATATTTGACTATATAATCGACTTTTTGGATAATGTTTCAAAAGAATATCTTAATGCTTTTTCTTATCACATATATACAACAGTTCCCGAATTTCGTACAAACGAAGCAACTTATGAAATAAGAAAAATACTTAAGAATAAAGGATTTGAAAATGTTGAGTTATGGCAAGGAGAATCAGGCTATCCTTCCTGGGCTTATAATGGGCACTGGCTTGTAAAAGAAGGCTGTGATGATGAAAGAGCACAGGCGGTATATCAGTTAAGAAGATATTTTATTGATGTATTTGACGGTGCTAAACTCAGTTCATTTTTCCAGATGGCGGATATGTGGGAAAAACCTTACGCAAAAACAACCGATGTAATAAAGAAATGTGCGGCTCAGGGAATACTTAACGGACTTACATATGCACCCAAAAAATCTTACGAAACCATCACCTATCTGTCAACAATTTTCAGTGGTGACATAAAACCCACAGATGATTATTGTCTTTTAAACATTTCATCTGCCTCCCCCGTTGATTTAATTGCTTGTCAGAAAATGACATATTCAAAAAACGGACTGCCTGTTTATGCATATTATTACCCATCAGATTTGTCAAGCAGAACAGAAATCACATTTGATGCTACATTGAGCATTCTGAAACCTCTTGAAAATCCCGTGCTTATAGATCCGATGAATGGAGAAATATACCAGGTAGAAGACCCAGAATTCAGAAAAGGCTTCGGATACAACTATACATTACCAATCAAAGACTATCCTTTGATTCTTACTGACAGAAAAACTTATGAAATAAAATAGTCATTAATTTATATTAAATATCAGGAGTGATAAAAATGATAAAAATCGGCACAATAAAAACTCACTCATCCAAAGAATTAAAAAACACATTTGTAAGTATCGGCTTTGAATGTGTGGACAGAGATCTTATAAATCCCGAAAAATGCTATGACGCAATTATGGAATGTGGTATCAAATATGCAAGATGCCAGACCGGATGGGCAAAGTGTGAAAAAGAA
>SVJM01000045.1 GCA_015068975.1 Oscillospiraceae bacterium
GGTGTCCTCGCCTGTCCGTTTAAAAGGCACAAAAAAAGAGGAAATATTACATAAAAATGTAATATTTCCTACATAATGAGTAATTTGTAAGGTTTATTGTGCATTCAGGTTTTTGACTTATGTATAATCTATGCTTTTTTGCGATCTGGAGTTTTTTTACATCCCTTTTTTGCATAAAAACCCGGTATTATAACAAATCATAATATTGGAGATGATTATATGTGCTATGAAAGAACTGATATGGCTATAGAATCTGCAGCATTATTTAACAAAAGTAAGGAAGAAGTGTCAAAAATAAATGGTGTTATTGTAGAAGAAGAGATAAAAAATGAAATCCATATATCCAAAGTAAAAATCACCGACCAAAATGGTGCAGAAGCAGTAGGTAAGCCTGTTGGTGAATACATTACAATCGATATTGATTTCTTTATGGACAAAGGGGAAAAATTCAGGGACGATCTTATGGATGTAGTTTCACATGAACTTAAAAAAATTATCAACATCGAGAAAAAATCGACTGTTTTTGTAATTGGTCTTGGTAATGAAAAAATCACCCCTGACGCCCTTGGACCAAAGGTAGTGGATAATCTTAACATTACCAGACATTTATTTGAGGAAGCACCGGTATATACAGATGAAAATACACAAAGCGTCTGTGCTATTTCTCCGGGGGTGCTTGGCATCACAGGAATTGAAACCGTAGAGGTTATAAAAGGGATTTCTGACAGGGTGAAGCCGGGGGCAGTGATTTGTATAGATGCACTGGCAACACGAAGTATAAAAAGATTGTCTTCTTCAATCCAGATATCAGATACCGGTATTACTCCGGGTGCAGGGGTAGGCAACAGACGACATACAATCAATTATCAGACTATAGGTGTGCCTGTAATAGCACTGGGAGTGCCTACAGTGGTTGATGGAGCTACAATTGCAAATGACAGCATCAGACTTTTGTGCGATGCAGTAGGAAACTATTCTTCTCAGACAACCAAAGGATTTATCGAGAAATTAAATGATGAGGACAGGTATTCACTTGTGAAGGAAATTCTGAGGCCTTACGGCTCAGGTCTCATTGTAACACCAAAAGACATTGATTCCTTGATTGAGGATATGGCGATAATAATAGCGTCATCAATAAATCGAGCATTGGGTAATGAGTAATATATATAAAGCATATAATATAATCATATCACATAAATGTTAGGAATTATCAGATGAAACATATTAAAAGTAAGTTATTGTTATATGCTTTGACAGCAATTTCCATGGCAGAAGCAATGACCGTGTTTTCGGGTGTTTACAGCTATGGTAATATAATGTGTAATCATTATTTATATCAGGAACAAAAAGCTTTTTCAGATATGATATCATATCCATTGAGGAGTTATTTTTTGTATAACGGTCAAAAAAGCAGTGAAGATACAGGTGCAGTAAAGAAGGATTCTGCAATTGATAATAAGGATATTGTTTTGTCAGATGATACAAATATAGTGTTTGACAGTCAAAAAAGCTCTGGATTGAAATTTAATAATCAAACCGAATACGAAATAGATCCACAGAGCTTGTTGGCAGAAAAACCAAATTTGGGTTTTGAAAAGAATGGACAACCGCAAATACTTATAATTCACACACACGCATCCGAGTCATACGGATACAAAAGGACATATCCCTTAACTGATACAGACAGGACACAGGACAAAGAGTACAATATGGTTCGGATAGGAAAAGAGTTGAAATCACTTCTCGAGGATAAGGGATATAATGTTTTACACGATGAGACAATACATGATTATCCCTCATATACAAGCTCCTACAAAAGAGCAGGGGACACCATACAAAAGTATCTTAAGGAGCACCCTTCCATTGTTGCAGTATTTGATTTGCACAGAGATGCACTGATAGATGAAAATGGTAAATGCACAGGATTTGTATCCTTGCAAAATGGGGAAGAGTGCGCACAGATAATGATGGTGTGCGGTACAGATCAGAATAATCTTAAGTTTGATACCTGGGAAGAGAATTTAAGATTTGCATTTAAAATACAGAATTATATGGAGAAGCATTATCCGGGATTGATGCGACCTATAAATATACGTAAAGAAAGATTCAATCTCCACCTTACAAATGGCTCAATCCTTTTCGAAATCGGAAGCAGTGGCAATAGTCTTGTACAGGCGATTAATTCCATAAAATATCTTGCAGAAGGTATAGATGGTGTTATAACCGATTTGAATGGCTAGTTGCTCGTAAATAAACACCATCGTTGTGTACTCTATACTGCGAAGATGATATTTTGTTATATAGTATAATAAGCTGAAGTAGGAAAAATTTTCTGTAACGGACAAACAGAGCCAAAGCTGTATGTGATACTGCGAAGGTGAATGTTTGTTCGTAGCAAAAGTGCATAAAAAAGAAGAACCTCATCTCAGACAATGAGATGAGGTTCAACATAATGAAGAGATTATTATGTAATTACTCTTGCACTTTTGCGATACAGGAGATTTTTACGCTTCAATTTCTGAGGTGCAATGTGGGCACTTAATAGCTTTGATTGATATTTCTGACTGACAGAAAGGACAAACCTTTGTAGTAGGTTCTTCTTCTACAGGTTCTTCTTTTTTCTTTCCAAGACTTGTGAGAGAATTTACGCCCTTTACTATCATAAATATTACAAACGCGAGAATGAGGAAATTGATTATTGCAGTAATAAATGATCCGTATTTGATTTCAACACCGTTAATTGTAAGGATATATGCAGAGAAATCACTTTTTCCGAATAATCCGATAACGGGGGAGATAATGTCATTTACCAGTGAATTTACTATTCCCTGAAAAGCACCACCAATAAGTACACCTACTGCAAGATTGAGGGCATTGCCCTTAACTGCAAAATCTCTGAATTCTTTTAAAAGTTTTTTCATATTTTAAGCTCCTGTCCTTTATCTTTTGATTTTAGTTTTGGGTTGTTGTGTGTGAATAGGGGAATTGAAACAGAGAAGGTAGTTCCTTCGCCTTCAGATGACTTCACGTCAATTGTTCCTCCTATCATTTCAATGCTTTCACTTGCTATGGCAAGGCCAAGACCGCTGCCACCTGTTTCTCTGGAGCGAGCCTTATCCACACGATAAAATCTGTCGAAAATAAGCTTAAGATTATCTTCCGATATACCGATGCCGCTGTCCTTTACCGCAATGATCGCATCGTTTCCGTCTTTTGTAATACCGATTACAACCTGACCATTTTCTTTGGTATATTTAATAGCATTGTCGATTATATTGTATACTCCCTGCCAGAGTCTGTCTCTGTCTGCCATAATGTGTACAGATTCACAATACACTGTATTGATAGAGATGTTTTTTTGCTCTGCGATAGGAGTGAGATTTTTAACAATATCCATTACAATTTCTCTTATATCAACAAATTCAGCATTGAGTATTCTCTTTTCTGAATTAGCCAGATCAAGCTTTGTAAGGTACAATAGCTTTTCTATGATTCGGGAGAGTCTGCCGGTTTCTGAATTGATATCATTGAGAAATTCCTGTATGCTTTCCTGATCCAGGTTAGGATTCTGAATGATGGAATCACACATAAGTTTGATAGAGCTGAGAGGTGTTTTTAATTCGTGTGACGCATCTGATACAAATTCAACACGCTTCTTTTCCAAAACGGCAAGTTTTTCATTCATTCTGTTAAATGCAGCTGCAAGCCTTGCTACCTCATCGTTGCCTTTTTCGTCCATTTTTTCATCGATGATACCGTCTTTACTCATTCTGGTGATTCTGTTTGTCAGATCAACGATTCTTTTGGTCATCAGATTTGCAACTATAAATATAAACAGTCCCATTACAAGTGTTATAGCAATAAATATGATTATCATATCTTTTGTAAGTGAACTAATAAAGTCGTTTGATGAAAGCTCGTATGTAAGATATACTGCGCCGATTGGATGAGTGGGTCTTGAGCTTGTTACAATCGGAACAGCAACATTTACCACTGATATACCTGAATCGGATTTTGTAATTTCAAATTCGGTTTTGCCTGTAGAGATTGATTTTAGAAGTCCCTGGTTTTCCTTGACAGCTGCCACAGATTCCTGATCATGAAAGGAATCATATATGGATTCTGCCTTGTCATTTGTGATCACAACACGGCTATCTGTGGATATTTTAAGGGTGTCAGTGAGAAAAGTATCAAAATCGGGAGAGATGGTTTTGAAATCAGATGATATAAACCCTTTCTCTGTATCTGATGCAATTCTTGCAATGACTTCAGCCTGTGTGATTGCTTCCTTTTTTTCATTTGAATTCATATAGGAAGTGATAGAGTTAGTTATATAATAACTGAACATCAGAAATGTTATTATCATTACCAAAAAGTATGTAGGCACAAGCTTTGATGTAAGTGTATTGAATTTAAGCTTGAAGGTTTTTTTTGGCTTTTTATCCCCAGAAGGGGTGGGCAAATGAAACAGAGCCTTTTTCTGTGATATTTTTTTTGTTGAGTGTTGGGAATTAGTGTTTAAAATAGTAACCAGCCCCCCACTTTGTAATTATATAAACAGGCTCAGCACTGTTTGGTTCGATTTTTTCTCTGAGACGTCTTATGTGTACATCCACTGTACGGGCGTCGCCCGGATAGTCATATCCCCACACAAGATCAAGCAAGCTATCTCTTGAATATACCTTGTTCGGATTGGAAATAAACAAATCCATAAGGTCAAATTCTTTACTTGTAAGATCCTTTGACACACCGTTAATGGTAATCTTTCTCTGATTGTAGTCAAGAGCGATATCTCCGAAGCTTACCTTGGATTTGTCCTGCATAGTCTGAGAGGATCTTCTTATAATAGCTTTTACCCTTGCTTTGAGCTCAAGGATATTAAATGGTTTTGTTATGTAATCATCTGCACCATATTCCAGGCCAAGTATCTTGTCCATATCTTCTGATTTTGCAGTAAGGATAATGATAGGTACATTAGAAAACTCCCTTATTTTCTGACATACGCTTATTCCGTCAATTTTTGGAAGCATAAGGTCAAGGATGATAAGGTCTATAGTTTTATCTTTTGCAAGACGTAAAGCTTCTTCTCCGTCAAATGCGGTTTCTACCTGGTATCCATCCTGTTCAAAATTAAAGCGGATTCCTTTTACCAATAGCTTTTCGTCGTCAACAATCAAAATTTTCATTTTTATTCTCCTTGTCAATCGGCTTAATGTATAAATGAGTAAATATTCTCATAGATTTTATTATATCATATTTATTAAAAAAGTCAAACAAAAAAGTTACAAAAAGTTAAAAAATATTGTGGATTAATTTAACATATCAGCAGGGGATTTTGCATATGAAAAAGGAGTTGAATTTATTGCTTCAACTCCTTTTGGATTTTAATTAAATATTATTATGTTCATCATGGTTGTGACATGTTTCACAGCATCCTGAACAGCTTTTGGATACATTCTTTTCGATGCCCATTCTGTCGTAATAATTCTGAATACAAGCAGCGATTGCTTCTTCAGCAAGAACAGAGCAGTGCACCTTTACCGGTGGAAGTCCGTCGAGAGCTTCCATTACAGCCTTGTTTGTAAGCGAGAGTGCTTCGTCAATAGTCTTACCTTTTACAAGCTCTGTAGCCATTGAACTTGTAGCAACAGCAGCACCGCAACCAAAAGTCTTAAACTTAACTTCTTCGATTATATCATTTTCGATTCTCATGGAAATCTTCATTATATCGCCACATTTAGCGTTTCCTACCTGACCAACTGCATTAGCATTCTCTACTTCGCCCACATTTCTTGGGTTAGAAAAATGGTCCATTACTTTTTCTGAATATAACATAGTATCTAAATCCTTTCTTAGTTTTCGTATAGGGGAGACATATCTCTGAGTCTTTGTACAATACCAGGAAGCACCTGTAGAAGCTTGTCCGCATCTTCTTTTGTATTCTGATATCCCAGTGAAACCCTTAGTGAGCCATGTGCAAGTTCGTGAGGAAGGCCTATAGAGAGAAGCACGTGGGAAGGATCAAGAGATCCTGATGTGCAGGCAGATCCTGATGATGCTGCAATATCATTCATACTGAGCATAAGAAGTAAGGATTCACCCTCAATGAATTCAAATGAAAAATTCACATTCCCCGGAAGTCTCATATCTCTGTGACCGTTAAGACGGCAGTGGGGGATATCAGACTGTATTTTGTCTATTATATAATCTCTTAATTCAGAGAGTTTTTTAACTTTTTCATCAAGATTTTCTGTAGCAAGCTCAAGCGCTTTTGCAAGGCCTACGATGTTTGCAGTGTTTTCTGTACCGGCTCTTTTGCCTGATTCCTGAGCACCGCCATGCATAAAGTTGTGAGGATATACACCTCTTTTGATATACAATGCACCTATACCTTTAGGTCCGTTAAACTTGTGTGCCGAAAGTGAAAGCATATCCACATCAAGCTCTTTAACGTCTACTTTTATTGAGCCAACAGCCTGAACAGCATCTGTATGGAATACAATACCATTTTCGTGTGCTATCTTTGCGATTTCTTTAATTGGCTGAATGGTTCCGATTTCGTTGTTTGCATACATTATTGTGATAAGAGTTGTTGTAGGACGGATAGCATTTTTCAGATCCTCCAATGATATCATTCCTGTTTCATCCACAGGAAGATATGTAACTTCAAAGCCGTTCTTTTCAAGATACTGACATGTGTGAAGCACTGCATGGTGTTCGATTTTTGATGTGATGATATGGTTGCCCTTTTTGAGGCTTGCCATCGCATAACCTTTAATTGCCCAGTTATCTGATTCTGAACCGCATGAAGTGAAGTATATTTCCTTTGGCATACATCCGAGAACATTTGCCACTCTTTCTCTTGCACTGTCGATAGCTGTTCTTGATGCAAGACCTATTTTATATATAGATGATGCGTTTCCGTAATAATCAGTAAGATACGGCATCATTTCGTCCAGAACTTCTTTTCTTAATGGAGTTGTAGCTGCATTATCAAGATATATTGTATTATTCATTATTGAAATACTCCTTTCTTGCGATTAGTCTTGTCTAACTACATTGAAAATTTACCAATGTATATTTTAGCATAACTTAAACAGGATTTCAATAGCAAAATGCAGTAATTTTTTTGAATTTGCCATAAAATCAGGTCTTTTATCAGCAAAAAGCACCTTTGCAGTTATTATTTGCAAAGGTGCTTTAATAATACTTATTTATAAAATGTGATTAAATATCGTCAAAGCCTGTATCATCAATGAGATTATCTCCATTATATGCAGATACGGCAAGTTGATCACAGCGCTCGTTTTCAGGATGACCTGCATGACCCTTTACCCAGATGAAATTAACCTTGTGATGGTGGATGAGGGCATAAAACTTCTCAAGAAGATCTATGTTTTTTGCCTTGTCCTTTTTTGTACGCATCCAGTTGTTTGCCTTCCACTTTTCTATCCATCCCTGATTTACCATATCGATGACATATTTTGAGTCAGAATACAAATTTACACTGCATTGCTCTTTGAGAAGCGAAAGTGCTTTTATTACAGCAAGTATTTCCATTCTGTTGTTGGTTGTGAGCTTATATCCTTCGGATATTTCCTTTCTTACGCCATTGTATGTAAGAATTGCTCCGAAGCCTCCGGGACCTGGGTTGCCGCTGCATGCTCCGTCTGTGTATATATTGACTTCTTTCATTTATAATCATTCCTTAAAGCTCTATAGTCCTGATATGTTCAAGTGCCCGCTGAGCTATTTTTGCATTTTTTTCTTTTTTGTTTCGTATTCTTTCGTTAAGTCCTTCCATAATACCGAAATTTACATTCATCGGCTGGAAGTTAGAAACAGTAGAATCAGAAACATAATTTGGTAGTGATCCTATAGCTGTAATTCTGGTGAAATCTGTCATTTCCTTTCCCTTGATAAGGCTTGAAATATTTATTCCTGCCACAAGACCGCTTGATGCGGATTCTATATATCCTTCCACACCGGTGATCTGACCTGCGAAGAATAGCTTAGGGTATTTCTTTGTCTGATAATATTTATTGAGCACAAGTGGGGATTTTATATATGAGTTTCTGTGCATTACACCATAACGTACAAATTCTGCATTTTCAAGTCCCGGGATAAGTGAGAATACTCTTTTTTGTTCACCGAATTTAAGATGTGTCTGAAATCCCACTATATTAAAGAGTGTGCCTTCACTGTTGTCCTGTCTTAATTGTACCACAGCATATGGGATTTTATCTGTGCCCGGATAGGGTAGACCTACCGGTTTAAGTGGACCGAAGAGAAGAGTCTGTTCACCTCTTTTTGCCATTACTTCTACAGGCATACAGCCTTCGAAAACCATCTTTTTTTCAAATCCATGAACCTGTGCTTCTTCAGCAGAAATAAGCTCCTGATAAAACTTATCATATTCTTCTTTGTTCATAGGGCAGTTGATATAGTCAGCATCGCCTTTGCCGTATCTGGCAGCCCTGTATGCCTTTGTCATATCAATGCTTTCATAAGATACTATAGGTGCTGCTGCATCGAAGAAATGAAGACAGTCATCTCCTGATTCTTCTTTAAAAAGATTTATGATTTCTTCATACAATTCCCCGTCAGTAAGAGGTCCTGTCGCTATCACTGTATAGCTGTCTGTATCAATTTTTGTTATTTCTTCTTCATATACTGTGATAAGAGGATGAGCTTTGATCTTTTCAGTGACAAGGAGAGAAAAGCCCTCTCTGTCAACTGCCAGAGCTCCCCCTGCAGGTACTCTTGTTTTGTCTGCACATTCCATTATAAGTGAGTTAAGATTTCTCATCTCCTCCTTAAGAAGTCCAACTGCATTTTCTATGCCGTCTGCTCTTAAGGAATTTGAGCACACAAGCTCACTGAAATTCTGTGATTTGTGAGCAGGGGAGTACTTTTTTGGCTTCATTTCGTAGAGATTTACATTAATTCCTCTGTTTGCTATCTGCCATGCTGCCTCACAGCCTGCCAGACCTGCGCCAATTACATTTACTGTCATATTTATCTCCGTAAGATTATTTTTTTGCCTTTTCATATACTTTAGGCGGATTGCACTTAGGACAGTATTTACCTTTGAATCTGCCCATTCTCTGATACATAATTTCTCCGCACACACTGCATTTTTCTTCAAGGGGCTTATCCCAGCTTGTGTAGTCACATTCGGGATAATTATCACAACCGAAAAACACCTTTCCTGTTCGTGATTTCTTCTCTATTACATTGCCGCCGCACTTAGGACATTTGATGCCGATTTCCTTGACAATGGCTTTTGCGTTTCTGCATTCCGGAAATCCGGGACAAGCAAGAAACTTACCGAATCTACCCATTTTGTATACCATAAGTCTGCCACATTTGTCACATTTTACATCAGATACTTCATCCTTGATTTCAATGTTTCCGATGGCATCTTCTGCAGTTTTTAAGATTTTTGTAAATGGTTTGTAGAATTCGTCCACGGTTTCTGCCCATTTGATTTCGCCTTCAGCGATTTTGTCGAGCTTTTCTTCCATTTCTGCAGTAAACTGAGTGTCCACTATCTGATCGAAATGCTCTTTCATAAGCTTTGTCACAATCATTCCAAGCTCAGTAGGGGACAGAATTTTCTTTTCTCTCAAGATATATCCTCTTGCAAGGATTGTGGTGATTGTGGGCGCATAAGTACTTGGACGTCCTATTCCAAGCTCTTCCATAGCCTTGATAAGTCCTGCTTCAGTGTATCTTGCAGGTGGTTGAGTGAATTTCTGCTCAGATTCAATGTTTTTAAGCTTCAATACATCATTTTGATTAAGTTCAGGAAGCTTCTTTGTCTGTTCTTCTTCCTTGTCCTGACCCTCTGTATATACAAGTGTAAATCCTGCAAATTTTGTTGATGAACCATTTGCCTTGAAGCTGTATCCGTTGGCATCTATTGTAACACTTACTGTATCATAAATGGCATTAGACATCTGACTTGCAATGAAACGACACCATATAAGATTATACAGCTTGTACTGATCGTTTGAAAGACTGTCTTTTACCATTGCAGGTGTAAGATTTGAAAATGTAGGACGGATTGCTTCGTGAGCATCCTGTGCAGCCTTTTTTGTTCTGTATACACGAGCTTCCTTTGTGAGGTATTCTTTTCCATAGTTTTCGCCGATAAATTCTCTTGCAGCATCTGATGCTTCCTGAGAGATTCTCAAAGAGTCAGTTCTCATATATGTGATAAGACCGATTGTTCCTTTTTTGTTTACATCTACGCCTTCATAAAGCTGCTGAGCTGCCTGCATGGTTCTCATGGTTGTGAATCCAAGCTTTCTTGATGCTTCCTGTTGAAGTGTACTGGTTGTAAAAGGTGGAGCAGGAGTACGTTGCTTGTCAGCTTTTTTTACATCAGATACAGTATATTCTGCACCTTCGATTGCAGTAAGTATTTTTTCTGTTTCTTCCTTAGTGGTAAGGTCAATTTTTTTGTTGCCTTTTCCGTAAAACTTAGCAGCAAATGACTTTTTGTCCTTCATAAGAGATACATCTATTGTCCAGTATTCTTCAGGAATAAAGGCATTTATTTCTTCTTCTCTGTCACAGATAAGTCTTGTAGCAACAGACTGAACTCTGCCGGCGCTTAAGCCTTTTTTTACTTTTTTCCAGAGAATAGGGCTTATTTTGTAACCAACAATTCTGTCCAGTACACGGCGAGCCTGCTGTGCATCTACAAGATCATCATTGATTTCTCTTGGGTTTTTGATTGCTTCTGTTACTGCAGCCTTTGTTACTTCATTAAATGTAATTCTGCACTTTGACTTTTTGTCCACACCGAGAAGAGATGCAAGATGCCAGCTGATAGCTTCTCCCTCACGGTCGGGGTCAGTTGCGAGAAATATTTTTGCCGCATTTTTTGCTTCTTTTTTCAGACTGTTTACAAGTGCAGCTTTTCCTCTGATTGTGATATACTTCGGTTCATAGTTGTTGTCTGTGTCAATACCCAGCTGACTTTTTGGCAAATCAACAATATGACCGTTGCTCGCCATTACAGTGTAGTCTTTGCCAAGGTATTTTTTTATAGTTCCTGCTTTTGCAGGGGACTCAACTATTACAAGTTTTCCCTTAGGGGATTTGGTTGAAGTTTTTGGCATTAATTTTACCTCCGATATTTATCTTGAATCATAAAGATGTGTTTACATTTTAAGTCCGTATACATTAAGTGCATACTGAATAATTTTTCCTTCTATTTCCAGACCGAGAAGTATTGCACTCAGCTCTGCTGAACTAAGTGAAAGCTCCTGGCACAAGGTATCAAAATCTTTGTTTCCTGTTTCAAGAAGATCAAAGATACTCTGAGAAATATTATTTGAATCAAAGCTGTTTATTGAGTTTACGAGAGCCTTATTGACTGTCAGGGTGTCCGTTTCCTTTTTGTATAAGAAGTCCTTGTATCTTTCTTCGTACAATGTAGAAATGTCATCAGGGTCTGTGATAATATATGCACCATCTCTTATCAGACAGTTTGTACCCTTTGAACGTGGACTTGTGATATTTCCGGGCAATGCAAATATGTCTTTACCCAGCTCCAGAGCCAACTTCGATGTTATAAGTGAACCACTGTTTTCGTTTGCTTCTATAACTGCTGTTGCAAGTGATAATGCAGCGATGATTCTGTTCCTTTCCGGGAAGCGATGCTTTGCCGGCGGAGTTCCCGGTGGGTATTCGCTTATGAGCATACCGTCTTTTACAATTTTTGTTGCAAGGTTGGTATTTGATGCAGGATACACCTTATCTATTCCGCATCCAAGGACAGCAACTGTAGGCATTTCTGCCATAAGTGCACCTGTGTGAGCAAAAGAGTCTATTCCGTCTGCAAGACCGCTTATAATGATATATCCCTTTTTTGCAACCTCTCTTGCAATATATTCAGCAGAGTATGCTCCGTATTGTGTAGGACGTCTTGAGCCTACAATGCTTATGGATGCATATCTGTTCAGATCAATAAACTTTCCTTTTATATATAGTACACAAGGCGGGTCGGAAAGATTTCTGAGGCTTTCGGGATAATCAGGAGAGTCTATAGTGATAATTTTAATATTGTTGTTTTGGATACTGTCATATATTCTTTGTGCTTCTTCCGTAGACTTATCGTTAAGTTTATTTATGTCTGCATTTGTAAGAAAGCCTGTCATACGCATTGTGCTTTCGGAAAGGGTGTAGATGTTCTCGACAGATTCAAACATCTCATACAGCTTGTATATTTTAGCTGAAGCAAGTCTGGTGCAGCTGAGCCACAACCACATTTCTGTGTTTGTCAACAATAATCACTCCAAAAAATTTCACTATTTAATAAGGTACAATAAAAAAATCAATTTGTAAAGAGTTTTTTAAAAAATTTTGAAAATGAGTAGTTTTTCATCACCAAAACAGGAATTTTTTTGGTCAAAATATAATAGATGCAAAAATATTTTGTCGTTTCTTTGTGCATTTTGCACAAAAAGTACACTGAAAAATTGGTAAATATATTTTTGAAAAATAAAAGGAATATTGGCAAAAATATAGAATTTTATATATCATAGGGACTTTTATTAAGTTTTTTAAATAATCCAACATTTTAAGGAGGTAACCAAAATGTACAATTATGAAACAAGAAATATGAGAAACATTTGTCTGATTTCACATGGTGGAGCAGGTAAGACTTCTCTTTGTGAAGCGTTACTTTATAAAGCAGGCGCCATTGACAGATTAGGTAAAGTTTTGGACGGAAATACTACTTCTGACTATGATCCGGAGGAAGTAAGAAGAAAAATCTCTATCAATACTTCCGTTGCTCCGTTGGAATGGAAAGATGTAAAGATTAATATTATAGATACACCGGGATACTTTGACTTTGTAGGCGAAATGATCGAAGGTGTAAGAGTATCAGGTGGAGCTGTTATCGTAGTAAGCGGTAAGTCAGGCGTAAGCGCCGGTACAGAAAAGGCGTGGAAGCTTGCAAAAGAAAAGGATATCCCTGTAATATTCTTTGTAAATAAGCTTGATGATCCAAAGGCAGATTTCCAGAGAACAGTAAGTCAGCTCGACTTCACATTCGGTAAATCTGTAGCACCTCTTATCTTCCCGATCAAAGACGGTGACAAGTTTACCGGTTTTGTAGATGTGGTTAAGATGCAGGCTAAGATGTTTGCAGATGATGGCAAGATAGAATATAAAGAAATTCCATCAGAGTATATGGACGTTGCCAATGAACAGAGAGCAATGCTTATGGAAGCTGTTGCTGAAGTAAACGAAGAGCTGATGGAAAAATACTTTGCAGGTGAAGAATTCACTGATGAAGAAATCAGCTATGCTATTAAGTTTGGTCTCAAATACGGTACTATTTCTCCTGTTATTTCAGGATCTGTATACAAGGGTATTGGTATTGAACTGTTGCTTGACAGTATTGTTAAATATCTCCCTGCTCCTGATGAAGTATTCCTTCACAGAGCAGAATTAAAACTCTCTCAGACTCCAATCGAAATCGTCTGTGACAGAAACAATCCTCTTATTGTAAGAGTATTCAAGACTGTTGTAGACCCATATTTCGGCAAGATGTCATACTTTAAGGTAATGGCAGGTACAATCAAGGCTGATTCTACAGTATACAATGCAGATAAAGAAAAGACAGAAAAGATAGGTAAGCTTTATGTTGTAAGAGGTAAGAAGCTTATTGAAGTACCTGAGCTTTATGCAGGGGATATCGGTGCTGTGACAAAGCTTTCAGTTACAGAAACATGTGACTGTCTCTGCACAGAAAAAGAACCTGTTATTATGCCTAAGTTCAAATTCCCTAAGCCTGTACTTAAGATGGCGATTGTTCCTAAGGCTAAGGGCGATGACGAAAAGATCAGTAACGGTCTTAAGAAGCTTATGGAAGAAGATCCAACATTTAATGTGTACAGAAATCATGAAACACACCAGACCATTATCGAAGGTATGGGTGAACAGCACTTAAGTGTTGTTATGAGTAAGCTCCAGAGCAAATTCTCAGTTTCTGCAGATCTTATAGAAGCTAAGGTTCCATACAGAGAAGCTATTAAGAAAAAAGTAAAAACTGAAGGTAAACATAAGAAACAATCAGGCGGTCACGGTCAGTACGGTCATGTATGGATTGAGTTCGAACCGGGTGAAGAAGACGGTCTTATATTTGAAGAAAAGATCTTCGGCGGCAGTGTTCCAAAGAATTTCTTCCCTGCAGTAGAGAAGGGACTTAAAGAAAGCATCGAACATGGTGTACTTGCCGGATATCCTATGACAAGTCTTAAGGCTACACTGGTTGACGGATCATACCATGCAGTTGACTCATCTGAACTTGCCTTCAAGACTGCGGCATCTCTTGCATACAAAGCTGCTATGGAGCAGGCAAATCCTGTTTTGCTTGAGCCAATTGGCGCACTTAGTGTACTTGCAAGAAATGACTACACAGGTGATATTGTTGGCGATATCAATAAGAGAAGAGGCAGAATCCTCGGAATGAATCCTATGGATGACAATATGACCGAAGTAGTCGCAGAAGTTCCAATGTCAGAAATGGCAAGATATGCTATCGACCTTACTGCAATCACAAACGGCAGAGGTGAATTTACATTCGACTTTGTAAGATATGAAGAGGCACCACCTCACATCAAAGACAAAGTGGTTGCTGAATCAAAGGCAGAATAATCTGTTAAATCAAAAGGCAGTGAAATCTATACATACAGTGTAGGTTTCACTGCCTGTATTTAATATAGACCATTTGATAGGGGAAGAACCTTTATACATCTGTATTTAAATAAATAGCAGGAGATAATTTGAGGGAAGATTTAACATATAAAAAAGATCAAATTTTTTTAAAAAAACTGTTGACAAATATAAAAACTGTATGTATAATAAAAATGTAATCATTACAGAAATGTTTTGATTACAATAAAAGATGGGAGGTTTTATATGACAAGTGCTGACATTTTATTAAACCACTCGATTAAGCCATCTGTATTGAGAGTAATGATATATGATTATCTTAAATCTCACAGAACACATCCCACAGCAGACGATATATACAGTCATCTTCTGAAAGATGCCCCCACATTGTCCAAGACTACTGTGTATAACACATTGAAGCTCTTTGTTGACAAAAAGGTGGCAAGGTCTGTTACCATAGACGGTTTCCAGACAAGGTATGACGGATATATGGAGGATCATGGTCACTTCAGATGCAATCACTGTCACAGTTTATTTGATTTTGAAATATCAGAAATATCTGACAGCAATCTTGAGGGATTTCACTTTGACACAAAAGATGTGTACTATACAGGTGTTTGTAAAAATTGTATCCAAAAAAATTAATTATAAAGGAGAATGTTTATTATGAAAAAATTTGTTTGTCCGGTTTGCGGTTATGTTCACGAAGGAGAAGCTGCTCCTGAAAAGTGTCCACTTTGCGGTGTACCGGGTGCTAAGTTCACAATTATGGAAGAGGGTGCAGCATTGGCTGCTGAACACGAATATGGTGTTTATGCAAAAACTGTAAAGAACAACCCTGACATCAGCGAAGAAGATAAGAAGTATATCTTTGATCAGCTTATGGCAAACTTCAATGGTGAATGTGCAGAAGTAGGTATGTATCTCTGTATGGCACGTATCGCTCACAGAGAAGGATATCCTGAAGTAGGTCTTTATTGGGAAAAGGCTGCTTACGAAGAAGCAGAGCATGCTGCAAAATTTGCAGAGCTTCTCGGTGAAGATCTTGAACCAAATATGAAGGCTACTACAAAAGATAACCTTAAGTGGAGAGTTGACTGCGAATACGGTGCAACAAAGGGTAAATTTGACCTTGCTGTGTGCGCTAAGAAAAATGGCCTTGACGCTATCCATGATACAGTTCATGAAATGGCAAGAGACGAAGCTCGACACGGAAAGGGCTTTGAAGGCTTACTCAAAAGATACTTTGGTTAATGCTTAAAACCGCTAAAAATCAAGGTTTTAGCGAAAAAATTATTATTATAATAATTTAAAAAGAACACCT
>SVJM01000005.1 GCA_015068975.1 Oscillospiraceae bacterium
CTCCAATGTTTTACACTCCCATGGCATTTAAAACACATCCTTTTGTATTTTATATGCCTAAATTATATCATAAAAAGTGTAAACAATCATACCGAACAAAGTGTAAACAATCATACCATACTATACAGTCCTCGCCTGTCCATTTAAAAGGTATAAAAAAGAAGGAAATATTACATCAAAATGTAATATTTCCTTCCTTAAAAAATGATAGGTTACTTCTTATTTTGCAGGTGCTATTTATGTTGTTTCGTACCTTTTCACGCTCTGGAGTTTTTTTACCAATATCATTAAGTTAAGAATTTGTCATCCTGAGTAAGCGAAGCGCATCGAAGGATCTCACTCATTTGCTTAAGATTCTTCGACTTTGCCTACGGCTTCGCTCAGAATGACGATGGAAATATATTGCTTAACTTAATGATATTGTTTTTTTACATACCCTTTTATTCTTCCTTTTTAGGTCTACCACCCTTAAGCTTTACACAAGGTTTATCATTTGTAATATCCACGACTGCTTTTTTGCCCTTCTGGATTTTGCCTGAGAGAATTTCGTCAGAAATCATATCTTCGATTTCTGTCTGTATCGCTCTTCTCAAAGGTCTTGCACCATACACAGGGTCATATCCTGCCTTTGCAAGGTAGCTTACAGTATCGGGAGTGAATTCCACATAGATTTCCATACTTTCAAGCCTCTGTGAAAGGTTTTTAAGCATAAGTCTTGTGATTTCTTCGATGTGTTCTGTATCCAGCTTGTGAAATACTATGATTTCGTCAATTCTGTTGATAAGCTCAGGTCGGAACATTTCTTTAAGTTCACTCAATACCTCAGCTTTGATAGTATCATTTGTTTTGCTTTCGTCATTGTTTCCAAATCCCATTGCCTTCTTTTCAGGCTGGATGATCTTTCTTGCACCCACATTGGATGTCATAATTACCACAGTGTTTTTGAAGTCAACCCTTCGTCCCTGACTGTCTGTGAGGATACCGTCTTCCAGTATCTGCAAGAGGATATTAAATACATCAGGGTGTGCCTTTTCGATTTCGTCGAAGAGGATTACAGAGTATGGCTTTCTTCTTACCTTTTCTGTAAGCTGACCACCTTCTTCATATCCTACAAATCCCGGAGGCGATCCAATGAGCTTTGATACATTGTGCTTGTCCATATATTCACTCATATCAATGCGGATGATGGCGTTTTCGTCACCGAATACTGCTTCAGCCAGTGCCTTGCAAAGCTCGGTTTTACCTACACCTGTAGGTCCTAAGAATATAAATGATCCTGTAGGTCTCTTAGGGTCCTTAAGTCCCACTCTGCCTCGTCTTATAGCCTTGGATACTGCAGTTATTGCTTCATCCTGACCGATGACTCTCTTATGAAGGATGTTTTCCATATCAAGGAGTCTTTCCTTGTCCTCGTCAGCAAGCTTTTTCACAGGGATTCCTGTCCATTGTGTGATTATATCGCAGATTTCTTCTTCTCCGATTATTTTCTTTTCCTTGGAGGTATTGTCCTTCCAGCCTTCTTTTTTCTGATTGAGTTCCTTTTTTAGCTCTTCTTCCTTGTCACGAAGCTTGGCTGCTGCTTCAAACTCCTGATTTGCTATTGCCTGCTGTTTCTTTTTTTCTACGCCATCTATTTCTTCTTCCAGAAGTCTTATATCAGATGGGGGAGTGAAGTTTTGCATTCTCATTTTTGAGCCTGCTTCATCGATAAGGTCGATGGCTTTGTCGGGAAGATATCTGTCAGTAATATATCTTGAAGAAAGCTTGGCTGCTGCAACAATAGCCTTATCAGAAATCATCACCTGATGATGCTCCTCGTATTTTGGTCTGATACCTTTAAGTATTTCGATAGTTTCCTCCACAGTAGGCTCACCTACGATGATAGGCTGAAATCTTCTCTCTAAGGCAGAGTCCTTTTCGATGTTTTTTCTGTATTCATTTAGTGTGGTTGCACCGATAATCTGCAGTTCACCTCTTGCAAGGAGTGGCTTTAGGATATTTGCTGCATCCATTGCACCCTCTGCGGCGCCTGCACCTACAATTGTGTGTACTTCATCAATAAAGAGGATTACGGATTTATCCTTTTTTACATCATCAAGGGCTTTTTTGATTCTTTCTTCAAATTCACCTCTGTATTTTGTCCCCGCAATCATAGATGAGAGATCAAGGGAGAATACTTTTTTGCCCTTTAAGGTTTCAGGTACATCTCCTGATACTATTCTTTGTGCAAGACCTTCCGCCACAGCAGTTTTGCCCACACCGGGTTCACCTATAAGACAGGGGTTGTTTTTTGTTCTTCTGGAAAGTATCTGTATTACTCTTTCTATCTCTGAGTCCCTTCCGATTATAGGGTCAAATTTTCCTTCCTTTGCCACCTTAGTAAGATCTGTGCCAAAGCCCTCAAGGCTCTTTATATTTCCCGATGATGAGGATTCTTTTGGTTCTGTTCGTGAAGAAGTGTTAAACATATCACTGGCAAGAAGGTTCATATCAAGTCCAAGCTCAAGGAGTATTCTCAGAGCTATACTTTCTCCTTCTTTAAGTATTGCAAGAAGGATATGCTCACATCCGATGTGTGATTCTCCCATTCTTCTTGATTCGCCGAAGCTTAGTTCAAGGATTCTTTTGCTTCGTGGAGTAAGTGGGAGGTTTTTTTCCTGAGAGGCTTCATTTGTTTCATTTGCAGGGGTGTATTCTTCGATTTTTTCGCATACTTTTTCGTATGTGATACCCTGATTACTAAGTGCTGTATATGCCTTTGTATTTTCTTCTTTCAGTATTCCTGCAAGGATGTGCTCTGTTCCCACATATCCGTGTCCCATGGAAGCGGCTGTTTCGTGAGAAAGATTAAGCGCATCTCTGGCATTCTGGTTAAATCTCGATTCCATAGTCAATCATCCTTTCAATTATTTCAAATATTCTTTGATAAGCTTTGCTCTTTTTGCATCTCTTTCTTTGATAGTAAGAGCGTTGTCTGATGTTTTTGCGATATGATAGGGTCTGAGTTCTATAAGTATCTTCGTGAGATCCTTGTTTTCTGTATTTTCGATTATACCCAGTGATGCCCCAAGTCTTACATATGACAGACACTCCATCATTTCATTTGAGTCAATAAGTGTGGCATATCTCAGTGTACCCATAGCTCTCATTATCTTATTTTCCAGAGAAAGTCTGTCCTCGTGGATAATGGTGTTTCTCAATTCTCTTTCTTTGGAGATAATTTCGGTCATAATATCAGACATTCTCTTTATGATTTCTTCTTCTGTTTCGCCGAGGGTTTTCTGATTGGAGATCTGGAAGATATCACCCTTAGAATCAGTACCTTCGCCGTAGATTCCTCTTACGGCAATACCCATTTTTGACAGTGCACCGAAAAGCCTTTTTGCCATACCGGTCTTTACAAGTGCAGGAAGATGCACCATAAAGGATACTCTCATGCCCGTACCAAGATTTGTAAGACAGCTTGTTAAGAAGCCGTATTTTTCGCTGTACGCATACTGTATTGTTTCTGATATGCAATCATCGGTCTTATTTATCACATCATATGCTTTTTCAGGTTCAAATCCCGGATACATACACTGGATTCTTAAGTGATCCTCTTCGTTTGCCATTATAGAAACCCTTCCGTCCTGACTTATAAACATCGCCCTTTCCTTTGAGCCTTTGAGCATTTTTGGGCTTAGGTAGTATTCCTCGATATATACATTTTTGTCTGTGTCATTAAGCTCTGAGATGTTTACTTTTTCAAATCCGTAGCTTACTCTTGAAAGAGAATTTTCAACAGTATCTACCACCTTTTTTCCGTCAGCTTCAGACATCTTGGAAGGGAAGGGGATATTTTTTATATTTCTTGCAAGTCGGATTCTGGTGCTTATTACGATATCATCCTGAAATCCTGATTCCAAATACCATTTATTCATTATCCTTTCCCTCCAATTCCTTGATCTGATCTCTTATCTTGGCAGCTTCTTCGTATTTTTCTTCCTGAATCTTCTTTTTAAGCTCCTGCTTAAGACCTTCGATTTTTGATTCTTTTTCTTTTTTCTGATTATCCTCTTTTGAAGAGGTTTTGCCCTTGTGAGTAGTGCCTGTCTGAATGGAAGACAGCATAGCATCAAGCCTTGACTCAAACTTCTCATAGCAATGCTCACATCCCATAAGTCCTGTTGTCCTGAATGTTTCAAAGTCTGTTCCGCAGTTTGGACAAACATGAGCAGAGTTAAGTGAACTTCCGGATACCCCTATACCGAGAAATTCGTTGAGGATTGATCCGAAATCAAGAGGATCGTGAAAGCCCTCTGCATATCCCGAAGCTATTGCACATTCCTGACAAAGGTGTGCTTCGTGAGTAACTCCGTTGATAGTCTCTTTATAATGAAGAGTTGCCGGTCTTTTTTTACAATTTGAACATAACATATAAATTCCTCCTTTAGATAAGACACATAAGAACTTTTTTGAATATATTTGCCCTTATGGTGTTTCTTGCATGCATATTCTGTACTATACCAAGAGCAGAATCCGAGCAGGCGGTCATTATGATTCGTCCTGTTTCCTTTGATATGATTCTGTCAGAGATAAGATTATTAAGAATTGCACACACAGTTTCTGCATCTATAGTTTGACCGATGGTATTTACAATGTGCATAAATATATCACCCTCAGGCACTGTGACCTTTGATATTTTGATATATCCGCCTCCGCCTCTCTTACTCTCTACAATATAACCTCTTTCGTTTGTAAATCTTGTCGAAATAACGTAGTTGATCTGACTTGGTACACATCCCAGCGTGTTTGCAAGTTCATTTCTCTTAAGCTCTATTTCTGCTTCTTCACCAAGACTATCGATAATGAAGCTTTCTATCAAATCACTTATTTTCATTTTAATTGCCTCCTTTGTACAAAAGTCAATAATCAAATTTGACTTTGACTTTCTTTGATCTTGATTAAAGTATAATACACTTTTTTTGATTTGTCAAGTGTGTTTTTTCAAAAAAATCAACCTGTCTGATTTAACAGAAGGTTGATTTGTGGTGTTATTTATAATTTTTTCTGAACTGACTCGGTGTGATTCCTTTTTGCTTTCTGAACATTTGTGAAAAGTCTACTGTGTTTTCATATCCTACAGAAGTGGCAATCTCATTGATGGGAAGATGGGTATCGATAAGAAGAGCTTCTGCTTTTTTCAGCCTTATCCACTTAAGATGTGCCTGAGGTGTTGTGCCTATTATTTGCTTAAACAGCTTGCACATATATTTTTCGGATATTTTTACAAATGTGGCAACATCCTCCATAGAAATTTTATCAAAGTAGTTTTCTTCCATATATTTTACTGCTCCTCTCACATATTCCTCCTGATTGGAAAGAGAGGTTCTTTTTAGTGTGACCTTTTTTTCCACATGGGCGAAGAAAAGATAAAGCATAGACATAAGAAGCATGGGTTTTGATTTTGACTGAGGATATTCTTCAAAGAGAATATTCAGTTTTTTGTAAAGGGAAGCTGTGTCAACAAATTTTAAAATCTGATTTTTAAGCTCGATGCCCGATTGTTCAAAAAGCATCTTAACCTTTTCTCCTTTGAAGCCTATCCAGAAGTGCTCATAGTTGCTGTTATCCTTAACCTCAAAATAATGTGGTGCATTAGGGCAGATAAGAAAGCCTGTGTTTGAAAGAATTTTTTCTCCGTTATAATTCCCTTTTCCGCTATACACAAAGTGAAGAATATAGCTATCCCTTATTCTTGGACCTACTTTTCGGTAGTTTTCAATGGTTTCGTGACCGATTTCATTGACAAAAATTTCCTTGTCGATTGGTTCAAAATACCATTGATATCTGTCATTCATAGCTTTCACCTCCAAAAAGAGCATAACATCAAAATGCGTGATTGTCAATGTTTTGTGCGTGAATAACAGATTGAATAATTATATGTGCGATTTTATAATCAAAATATAAATTCTATACATACGGAGGTAAATATGAAAAAAAGATTTTTAAGCATTATGGCAATTTGTTTGGTAGTAAGTCTCTTTAGCGGAACCTTATGTGTGTCGGCAACAGAGGACATAGGCATCACAATCGATGGGCAGGAAATGACCTTTGATCAGATGCCGGTAAACATTGATGGAAGAGTGCTTGTTCCTTTGAGAGGGATTTTTGAAGCTCTTGGAGCAGAGATTTTCTGGAACGATGCTACAAAAACCGTTAAGGCAAATGATAATATAAACAAAGTAAGACTGACGATAGATAATAACATCGCTCAGATTAACGGCAAGGAAATTAAGCTTGACGTTGCACCTACCATTATCAATTCAAGGACAATGGTTCCTGTAAGATTTGTTGCAGAAGCATTGGGCAAAAAAGTGGACTGGGTAGACAGTACAAAAACAGTCATAATAGAAGGAGAGAAAAAGAATATGGCAGAGCTTAAGTCAACATTTCACAGAAATGTTCCAACGGAATTTCAGTGGTCGGAGGATATGTATGACTTACCATTTTATTCCGAAAAATCAGAAACTCTTACAGATTTCATAGACAGACAAACAACAGGTACAAAGATAATGGGAGAAGAAGCTCTCATTGGTGCAAATCTTGATTGTCCTGATGAGTATGGCACAATGGAGGTTGTAGATGCAGTAGGAGGCATAGGCTTTACAAAAGCAGTAAGATGTGACATCACAACAGTGCCAAGTGCATCATCAATGGTTGTTGCAAGATTTCTTCAGTCAATAGAGGGAGCCAGTGCAGGAGATGTATGTGTGCTTCAGTTCTATGCACGTTGTGTTTCAGGCGGTCAGGACAGCCAGGGTGAAGTTCAGGCGCAGGTTCAGGACCCTATTACACATGCAAAGGCTTTGTTCCAGAAGGGAATAGCAGGATCATCATGGACAAGGATTTGTATGCCTTTTATAATGCAGGAAGACAGCACAAATGTAGGAATAAGATTTGGATTTGGCCCACAGTGTGTGGAAGCAGGCGGATTTGAGATTATAAACTTTAAGGATACAGTTGCTTTTGATGCGTTGCCATCGGACAATTCTGTTGTAAGTGATGAATTCAAATCAGGAGCAGCGTGGAGAAGTGACGCAATAGAAAATATCAAAAAAATCCGTAAGGGTGATTTTTCGGTTGTAGTTAAGGATAAAGAAGGAAATGTTATTCCAAATGCAAATGTAACATTCAATATGTTTGAACACGAATTTCAGTTTGGTACCTGTATTACAGGCAGAATTAAAAGTGACGAAAAATACAACGAATTTTTAGCAAGTAACTTTAATACAACAGTAATTGAACACTTCCAGAAATGGGGAGTATATGCCCAGGATAACGGAGCTGAGTCAGACAAACAGGTAGAAGCTGCAAAAAATCTCGGAATAAAATACCAGAGAGGGCACTCTCTTGTATGGGAAAAGGAAAAGAGCTTAAAGGGAACAAGCCTTATGCCTGATGAAGTGTTTGAAAAGATGAATGACAAGGCTGCACTTCTTGATGTTATTTCTACACATCTTAATGAGATTATGCCTAAATACAAGGATGAAATCCACGAATGGGATGTTGAAAATGAAATGGTATCCAATACAATATTAAGAAATATCCACGGAAACGAAATTCTTGTAGATATATATGATATTGCAAGAAAGGCATATCCTGAAGCAACTCTTTATTACAACGAAACCATATACAACGAAAAAATGTGGGATCTCATTGACTTTATGTACAAAAACAACGTAGACTGCGACGGAATCGGTATCCAGTCACATTACGATGCATATGCACCAACTCCTACATCACTTAAAGAAATGTACGACAAAATCGGTTCTATGGGATACAGAACAAAGGTTACCGAATTCAGCGCAAAGCAACATACAGAAGACCTTAAGGCAGATCTTCTGAGAGATACAATGATAGTTACATTTGCAAATGAATATGCAGACGGCTTCCTTATGTGGGGATTCTGGGATGGTACATTAACAAATGAAAGAAGTATCATGTACGATAAGGACTGGAACATCAGAGAAGCAGGAAAGGTTTATCAGGATCTTGTTTATAACAAATGGTGGACAAAAAATGCAAAAGCATCAACAGATGCAAAGGGCAAAGCCACAATCAACGGATTCTATGGGGATTATGATGTGACAGTAGAAGCCAACGGCACTACAAAAACAGTTTCCTGTGCATATCATAAGGGATACGAAAATGTTTTGGAAATAACAGTTGAGTAAGATAAGGAGAGTTTTATTATGAGTAAGAAATGGAAAGTAGCAGTAATTGGTTGCGGAATGTTTGCAAATTCTCAGTATTTCCCATATATTTCATCAGTTGCAAATGCTGAGTGTGTGGCTGCTGTTGACATTGTTGTTGAAAGAGCTAAGGCAGCTGCAGAAAAGTATAATATTCCAAACTATTATAAAGATGTATATGAACTGATTGAAAAGTGTGATTTTGACATTGTAATTGACTCAGCATCAATTCCTGCCCATCACGAAATCAATATGGCAGTGCTTAATGCCAAAAAGCACCTTATCAGCCAGAAGCCTGCGGCTTTGAGCGTTGAAGATATGACAGAACAGATTGAATGTGCAAAGAAAAACGGTGTAATGTACACAGCAGTTCCCATACATGCTATGCGTCCTGACATCCTAAGAGCAAAACAGATGATAAAAGCCGGTGCAATCGGTGATGTATTGTCAATCAAATGTGTGTCTACACATGGCGGCCCTGAATACTTCCAGTACAGAGATGTAGACCCTACATGGTTTTTCCAGAAGGATGCAGGTGCACTTGTTGATATGGGTGTTCATGCACTTCATCAGGTAACAGCTATTATGGGACCTGCAAAGAGGGTTTCCTGTATGGCAGCAACTTCTATGAAAAAGAGAACAGTCCGTTCGGGAAAATATGACGGAAAAGAAATCACTACTGATATTATGCCTGACAATTATTACATAACTCTTGATTTCGGCGACGGAAAAATAGGCTTTGTTGATACAGGCTTCTGCGAGAGAGCAACAAGAAGTGTTCCATTGGAGGTGTTCGGAAGCCTTGGTACAATCTCCTTTGACCAGCCGGGAACAAAATGGCCTGATCCGAAGTTATATGTTGACAGTCCCGAAAGAGGCTTCAGAGGATGGGTTGAGCAGATGAGCTGGATTGAGCCACCAAAGAGAATTTTCAATCAGTGCTGTCCTCTTACCGATATGACAGATGCTCTTGAAAACGTCACTCAGCCAATTCTCACGCCTGAGCATCACCGCCACGTAATAGAAATTATGGCAAAAATAAATGAAGCTATCAAAACCGGAAACGCTGTTGAGCTTACAACAACATTTTAGGAGGAAACAATGGATAAACTTAAACTTGCGATCATAGGCTTATCCCACGTACATGCACAGCTTTTCTTCAAGCAGTTCAGTAAATACGAAAACGAAATCGAATGGCTTGGTTGTGCAGATGTTGAACCCTATGACGAAGAGAAGGTCAATGACAAATTAGCAAAAAATATGCCACGTCTTACTCCACCAAAGATTTTTAAAGACTATAAAGAACTTCTTGACTTAAAGCCTGATATTGCCATTGTTTGTACAGATATCAAAGACCATGGCAGAATTGCGGTGGAATGTCTTGAAAGAAATATTCACACAATTGTAGAAAAGCCTATGGCAACATCCTACGAGGATGCCCTTATGATGGCAGAATCTTCGAAAAAAAGCGGAGCAGAGCTTATCATTAACTGGCCTGTTGCCTGGTCGGGTTCATTCAGAAAGGCTTATGAGCTTCTTAAGGAAGGCAAAATCGGTAAGCCATACAGATTTAACTATCGTTCTCCTGCCACAACAGGACCATATCCTGTAAGTGATTATCCCGAAAGTGAGCTTAAGGAAATGTGGTGGTACAAAAGAGAAAGAGGCGGCGGAGTTATATATGACTATGCCGGCTACGGATGTACTATTGCCACATGGTTCTTTGGCAAAAGAGCAAACAAAGTTACTGCAATGGCTAAGAATTTCAGCTTAGGCTTTGCCGATGTGGATGATTATAGTGCATACACCATTGATTTCGGAGATTCTATGGCTATGATTGAAGCCTCCTGGTGCACAATCACAAGCGGAGAAGTGCCTACAGGTCCTTGTATATACGGCGAAAAGGGATGCATTATCTGTGACAGATATTCCGATGAGGTCAAAGTGTATACTTCATTCAGGGCAACAACTCCCGATGAGGTCTATAAGGTAGAAGATTTCAATGAAGATATTGCACTTCACACCATAAATCACTTTAAATACGGAAAACCTCTGCACCTTACTATGACACCCGAGTTTAATCTTGACAGTGTGGCGGCATTGGATGCAGGTATCAGATCTATTGAGTCCGGCAAGACAGAGGAAACAGCAAGATAAAAATAATCATAAGAGATAATTTTATCTTGAATACAGAAAGGAAGCGTAAAAATGGATAAAATAAGAGTTGGTATTATAGGTTGTGGAATGATTGCAAACTCTGCTCATTTCCCTGCTCTCAATATGCTTAGAGATGAAGGAATCCTTGAGGTTGTTGGTGTTGCCGACATCAGAGAGGAAGCTGCAAGAGAGACAGCAATCCGCCATAATGTAAAAAATTATTACACAGATCCTCAGAAACTGCTTGATGAGCTTCATCCTGATTTTGTTGCAGTTTGTACACCTAATGTTCATCATAAGGAATGGACAATCAAGGCTCTTAAGAGTGGCGCAAACGTTGCCTGCGAAAAGCCTATGGCTGTATCTGTGGCTGATGCAAAGGAAATGTGGGATACTGCAAAACAGTGTAACAAAATGCTTTTCCCTTGCCAGTGTATGAGATGGCGTAACTATATGCAGCATACAAAGAAAATGGTAGATGCAGGTGAAATCGGTGATGTGTATTTTTCTGATATTGAATTTATCAGAAGATACGGCATCCCTACATGGGGAATGTTTCATATGAAGGAGCACAACTTTGGCGGTCCTTTCTGTGACCTTGGTGTGCATCTTATTGACTCACTTCTGTGGATTACAGGAAGTCCGAAGGTTGTTTCTGTATCAGGAAACACATACAGAAAGGTAGAAGAAGCAACTGAAGGTAATGTTCACTTAAGTATTGCAGAAAGCGGAGCATATACAGGTACATTTACCCCCCGTGAGTACAAGAAGGAAGAATTCAATGTAGAAGAATTTGCAACAGGATTTATGCGTCTTGACAACGGAATGAGTGTTAACTTCAAGTTTTCATGGGCAATCAATCTTCCTACAACCAATCTTGATATGGTAATCTGCGGAGATAAGGGCGGTATTTCTGTCAATAACGAAATGCTTTACAAAAATGTTGGAAACTATCAGGCAGAAACAAAGCTCAAATGGTTTGATAACGGAGAATACAAGGGTGTACCATTTGAACAGCACAGATATATGTATCGCAACATTATCGGTGCTCTTAAGGGCGAAGAGGAATATCTGGTTACCGAAAGTCAGAATATGGAAGTAACCAAAATAATTGAAGGATTTTATAAATCTGCCGATACTGGCAAAGAGGTGAGATTTGATGATTAAATCTGTAATAGTAGGACTTTCTCATATGCATGCCAATGAAATTGCATTGTATATTTACGAGCAAGAAGGCATAGAGCTTGTTGCAATAAGTGATGTTAAGCCCGAAATCGAAGAGATTTCTTCTGCTCCTTACACAAGGGCGTGGAATGTTGAAAATGTAAGAACTAAGTATTGTGACAATGTTTATGATGATTACAAAGAAATGCTTGATAAGGAAAAGCCTGATATTGCATTTATCCTTTGTGAAAATGCCAACAAGGTTATGATAGCAGAGGAATGTGCAAAAAGAGGTATCAATATCTGTATTGAGAAGCCCTGCGGAGTTAAATATGATGACATTATCAAAATCAGGGATCTGAGAGATAAGTACAATGTAGAAATCATTGTAAACTGGCCTACAGCATGGAGACCCTATGTAAACAAAATGATCCATGCAGTAGAATCAGGAAAATTCGGTAAGGTTAAAAAAATATATTATATCAACGGACACACCGGTCCTTTAGGAAAGGGCGCAAAGCACAGAGGTGTTACTCAGACAGCAGATGATATGACCGACGAAGCAAGATCAAAGGTGTGGTTTTATCAGGAAAAGATGGGTGGCGGAGTGTTTCTTGACATTTGTTGCTATGGTTGTATGTATAACAAATGGATATTCAAAAAGCTTCCGAAATCTGTATATGCCTACGGGGCAAATCTTATGACTCCCTTCTGTGATGCTGATGACAATATGGCGGCTATTTTAAGATATGACGAAGAAATGTCTGTACTTGAAGGTACATGGACAATTCCTCAGCCTATCATTCCTTCAGGTCCTGTGATTGTTATGGAAGAAGGAATTGTGTATTGTACAAAAGAGAATGGCGTTGCGGATGTAAGAGCAATAGATATGTATGGTGAAGAGGTGAAGCTTGAAGATATTAAGCATCCTGACCATATGAAAAATGTTGCATCTATGTATGTTCATCACAAAAAGACAGGAGAAGATGTTCCCTATACAATCGATCTGGATGTGAATGTTGATATTATGAAAACTCTGGATGCTTGTATAAGATCACGGAAAGAAAATAAAGAAATTATTTTATAAGGGTTGATTATTATGCTTACATATAAAGACAGAATCAATTTGATGAGAGAAAAGAAAATCAATGATACCATCATCAAAAAAGAACAACAGGGTATGATGGATATTGATGATTTCGGAACAGTTCCTGTTCCTGATGGATATAAGGTGACCCCTTTTTATAACAGCACCAACGGAAGCTTTTACGGACTTGACGGAATGAGCGAAAATTTCTGTCGTGTTTTGAAGGCTCACGTTCCGTATGTTGATCCTATGGAAATGATATGCGGAAGATGGATGGATATGCTTGTAAACTACAGAGGTGACAAGCACTATGCACCAAAATGGCAGGAAAAGGATGAAACCCTGTCAAAACTTACCGAAGAAGAAAAAAAGGATGTAGGATCAAAAAGATGGGACGAAACAAGATTTCCTTATGATGACTTAAAGCCCTATCAGAAAAAGTATAACATCACTTCGGGAATTGACGGTGATGCACATCTTGCATGCGATTATTCCATAGGCTTTGAACTTGGATTTGGCGGATTTCTGGACAAAATCAATCATTACAGGAAAATCAATCCTCAAAATGAAGAGTTTTATGCTGCAGAAGAAAAATGTGTCAATGCAATAATTGACTATATCGACCGATGCATCGAAAGAATAAAAGAGCTTATTAAATGTGAGGAAAGACCTGAGATCAAAGAAAACCTTTGCGAGATGCTTAAGGTCAATGAAAATATCCGCTTAAATCCTCCCAAAACCTTCCATGAGGTAATTCAGTGGACAGCCCATTTTAATATGGCATCAAGAATTTATACAAGAGACGGAGCAGGCTTCCAGCTTGATACACTTTTGTATCCTTACTATGAAAATGATATAAAAAATGGTATTCTTGATGATGAAAAGGCGAAGTTTCTCATTGCCAATCTCTTCCTTACAGACCCTCATTATTATCAGCTTTCAGGTGTGGATGCAGATGACAATGACCTTACAAATCACTTGTCATATCTTGCACTTGAAGCCGCAGATATGATAAACATTGCATGCAACCTGACAGTAAGGGTTCACGAGAATTGCGATAAGAAATTCTTACAGAGGTGTGTGTATTATCTTATCAAAAACAAAAACGGATGGCCACGCTTCTGTTCAGACAAAAATCTTTGCGAAGGATATATGAAAAACGGCTATTCTAAGGAAATTGCCAGAAAGAGAATTGCAGTAGGATGCAACTGGATGTGTATTCCGGGGATGGAATTCCCTATGAATGACACTGTAAAAATCAATGTGGCAAAGGTTATGGAACAGGCACTTATTGATATGAAGGAAGAGGGCGAAAGAAGTAGCCAAAGACTCTTTGAGCTTTATGAAAAGCATCTTATAAAAGCAATAGAAATTGTTGCAAAGGGAGTTAATCTTCACATAGAGCATCAGCATCAGGTAACTCCTGAGCTTATTATGAATCTTATGATGCACGATACTATCGAAAAGGGCTTGGATATTTCACAGTGTGCAAAGATTTATACAGTAGGTGTGGATGGCGCAGGACTTGCTGTTGTAGCAGATTCTTTCGGTGCAATAGAAACAAGAATAGAAAAAGAAAACAAATTATCCTGGGATGATTTGTATACAGCTCTCGAAAACAATTTCAGTGACGAGAGGATCCGTCTTATGATGCAGACTGCACCAAGATATTGTCAGGGTGGAACTGTATCTGATGAGTGGGCAAAAAAGCTTACCGAAAGCTTCTCAAGACACGTTAAATCACAGGAAATGCCTGATGGAAGACAGCTTGTTCCGGGATGGTTCTCCTGGGCGAGAACTCTGGAATACGGAAAAGAGGTTGGTGCTACTCCAAACGGCAGAAGAAACGCTGAGCCCATAAGTCACGGAGCAAACCCAAATCCTCATTTCAGAACAGATGGCGCTGTAAGTGCTCAGGCAAACGGAATTGCATCCATACAGTGCGGATACGGAAATACTGCACCACTTCAGATTGAATTTGATCCGAAAGTTGTGGCGGATGAAAAGGGTGTAGAGCTTATCACAAGCTTTATTATTACTCACTTTGAGCTTGGCGGAACATTAATAAACATCAATATTCTTGATGGCAAAAAGCTTATTGAAGCACACAATGATCCCACATTATATCCTGATCTTGTTGTAAGGGTAACGGGATTTACGGCTTATTTCTCTACTTTGTCAAAAGAATTCAGACAGCTTGTAGTAGACAGATTTCTTGAAGGAATCTAAAATAACAGAAATGTAAAAGGCTTATTTCATACAAAATGAGATAAGTCTTTTTCTTTTTTGCTTGTAATATTTAAAATTTCTCAATTATTTACCAAAAATAGTGGAAATTTTTTTCTTTTTGTGTTATCATTGTAATATTATAATAGGTTAATTATGTTTAAATCAAAAATACAGACGGAGATGATAAATATGTTCTCTTTTGAGGAGATTATGACACCCGTGTGGGATACAGATATTGTATATGGCGAAAGTCTTACATTTATAAAAGAAAACGGAGTTGCAAAAGCACCACTTATGTTTTCGGCAGATGAAATCCTTAAGGTAGAAAGTGCAAATATGCTTCATGTCTATGAAGAGGGCGTTGATTATACCTTAGAGAACAATCATATTGTGCTTACACCCGAATCAAAAATTTTCTCTTTTGAATATGAGGATATATATTTCAAAGAAAAAGGGGATAAGCCGTGCTTTAAGGAACAAAGCGGCGGATATATCCTTTTTCATGAGGGGCATTTTTTCCACGACAGACAAGTGGCAGTTACATATAAGTGCAAAAAGGGACAATGGGAGGGTATAAAGCCTGCCTTTGCATCAAACCTTAAAAAAACTTACAAAAAACTTACACAAGATAAAAATTTGAGAGTAACACTTTTCGGTGACAGTATTTCTGCAGGAGCAAATGCCAGTGGTCGTACAATACAGACACCCTTTCAGCCTTCATACGGATATCTTGTGGCTGAAGCCTTAAGACGCCATTACGATGCAAATGTCACATTTGAAAATCCATCTGTAGGCGGTATGAATTCAGGTTGGGGTGTGCGTACTGCGAAGGAAAGAGTGTGCAGTACAAATCCTGATCTTGTTATAATTGCCTTTGGTATGAACGACAGATGTCAAGGAGACGAACACAGAGAAATAATAGCCGAAATAAGAAGAATTATTCTTGAGAATAATCCTGAATGTGAATTTATCATTGTATCAACCTCTTTGCCTAATTCTATACTTACTACAGAAGAAAACTGGTTCTGGAGATATCAGTATCAGTATTACGAAGCACTCCTTCCTCTTGAATGTGAAGGGACACAGGTGGCAAATATAAGAGATATGCAGCTTGAAGCATTAAAGACAAAAAGATTTATTGATATGACAGGAAATAATGTAAATCATCCAAATGACTTTTTTCAGCGCATGTATGCTCAGTTCATATCACAAATGCTTATTAAATAAAAGGTGATTTTATGTTATCAAAAGTAAACAGCGCCGCACCCTGGGGCATTGACGGATACATTGTAAGTGTAGAAACAGATGTGTCAAATGGTGCAGTTGCCTTCGATATTGTAGGACTGCCTGATGCGGCAGTGAAGGAGTCTAAGGAGAGAGTAAGATCTGCAATCCGTAATTCCGGATTTTCCTTCCCGACAAAGAGGATTGTGACAAATCTTGCTCCTGCTGATACAAAAAAAGAAGGTGCTTATCTTGATTTGCCTATATCAATTGCAATTTTATCATCTACGGGGCAGATAAGATGTGATGATAAAAATGAATATTTGTTTTTGGGAGAATTATCTCTTGACGGAGAGATAAGGAAGGCTCACGGAGTACTCCCCATGACTGTCACTGCAAGGGACAACGGGATAAAGAAGATTATCCTTCCTATGGAAAATGCAGAGGAAGCGGCAGTTGTATCGGGAGTGGATATTTATCCTGCAAAAACACTCAGGGAAGTATGCGACCATCTTAATGGCAAAAGCCCTATTAAGATACATAAATCGGATATTTCGGGAGTGTTTGTACAAAGTAAAGAATATGCAAACGACCTTTGCTATGTAAAAGGACAGGAAAATGTAAAAAGAGCACTGGAGATTGCAGCAGCAGGAAGTCATAACTGCCTTATGATAGGATCCCCCGGCTCAGGTAAGACTATGCTTGCCAAGTGTTTACCATCAATTCTTCCTGATCTTACCTTTGAGGAAGCGCTTGAGATTACAAAGATATATTCAATAGCAGGTAAGCTCCCGGCGGGAAAGGCACTTATAGACGAAAGACCTTTCAGAAATCCCCACCACACAATCTCTGCGGCGGCGATTACGGGAGGCGGATCAGTTCCCAAGCCCGGTGAGATAAGCCTTGCACACAGAGGGGTACTTTTCCTTGATGAGTTTCCTGAGTTTCCCAAGTCTACCATAGATGCTATGCGTCAGCCATTAGAGGACGGATGCTTCACAGTAGGAAGGGTAGCAGGTACATTTACATTTCCATCAGAAACAATGCTTGTGGCAAGTATGAACCCTTGCAAATGCGGATACTTCGGTGATCCAAGCGGCAAGTGTAATTGCTCGCCAAATGAGATACAAAGATATCTTGGAAGAATATCAGGGCCTATGCTTGACAGATTTGACATTCATATACAGGTGCCAACGGTTGATTTTGATTCTCTTTCTTCGGATATCCGTTCAGAAAGCTCCGGGACAGTCCGCGAAAGAGTAAACAAAGCGAGAGAGATTCAGCTGGAGAGATTTAAGGGTAAGGAAATCTTTTCCAATTCACAGCTTAATCAGGCAGATCTTGAAAACTTCTGTCAGCTTGATTCCACCTGTAAGGAGCTTTTACGTCAGGTGTTTGAGAGAATGGGGCTTAGTGCCAGAGCACATTCAAGGATAGTGAAGGTATCAAGAACCATTGCAGACCTTGATGGCAAAGACAGAATAGATGCAACACATATTGCAGAAGCAATCAGATACAGAAGCTTAGACAGAAAATTCTGGTTCAATAAACAGTAATTAAAATATGGAGGAACATATTATGGAAAATATAAGAGAAGTAAAAGAACTTTACAGAAGTAAAGAAAGTTTCGACAAACAGGAAATCGTTGTTGCAGGTTGGGTAAGAAGCATCAGAGCATCAAATGTGTTCGGCTTTATCGACTTAAACGACGGTACATTTCTTAAAAATCTTCAGGTGGTTTTTGAAAAAGAAAAGGTTTCAAACTATGATGAGATTGCAAAGCTGAATGTTGGCTCAAGTGTATATGTAAAGGGTGTATTGAATCTTACTCCTGATGCAAAACAGCCATTTGAAATTTCTGCTACAGAAATAGTCATCGCAGGTGAATCCACCCCTGACTATCCATTGCAGAAAAAGAGACATTCATTTGAATACTTAAGAACAATCGCACACTTAAGACCACGTACAAACACCTTTGCGGCGGTACTTCGTATCCGTTCTATCGCAGCTTATGCTATCCACAGATTTTTCCAGGAGAGAGGATTTGTATATGTTCATACACCAATCATCACATCTTCCGATGCAGAAGGTGCAGGCGAAATGTTCAGAGTAACAACTCTTGATATGGAAAACCTTCCAAGAAATGAAGAAGGCAAAATAGATTATACAGAGGATTTCTTCGGCAAATCCACAAACCTTACTGTATCAGGTCAGCTTGAATGTGAAACACACGCTATGGCATTCAGAAAGGTATATACCTTCGGTCCTACCTTCAGAGCAGAAAACTCAAACACACCACGTCACGCATCAGAGTTCTGGATGATCGAGCCTGAAATTGCATTTGCAGACCTTAAGGATGATATGAGACTTGCAGAAGATATGCTTAAATATATCATCTCATACTGTCTTGAAAATGCACCTGAAGAAATGGAATTCTTCAATAACTTTGTAGATAAGGGCCTTCTTGAAAGACTTAATAATATCGTAAACAGTGAATTTGGTCACGTAACATATACAGAAGCAATCGAGCTTCTCAAATCCAGCGGAGAGAAGTTTGACTATCCTGTTGAGTGGGGTATCGACCTTCAGACAGAGCACGAAAGATATCTTACAGAGCAGATATTCAAAAAGCCTGTATTCGTTACTGATTATCCAAAGGATATCAAGGCATTCTATATGAAACAGAATCCTGACGGAAAGACTGTTGCTGCTATGGACTGTCTTGTACCGGGCGTAGGCGAAATCATCGGCGGAAGCCAGAGAGAAGAAGACTATGACAAGCTTACAACAAGAATGAAAGAGCTTGGTATGGATATCAAGGATTATGAATGGTATCTTGATCTTAGAAAATATGGTACTGCAAATCATGCAGGCTTTGGTCTTGGATTTGAAAGAGCTATTATGTATATCACAGGTATGTCAAATATCCGTGATGCACAAAGCTTCCCAAGAACAGTAAACAATGCAGAATTTTAATTTGTAAGAGGGATATAGATGAAACAGGGATGTTTTTTATTTATATTATGGGTAATAATACTGGCAGTTGCTGTAGTAAACTCCGCCCTTAAGTTTGGCATTTTTGGTGGAGTTGCTGCATTTGTACTTCTTATGGCGCTTATAGTATTTCTGTACAGAAATTCTATCCGTGTGATAATTGCCCAGATGACCTTTGATAAGGATCACCAAAAAGGCTTTATGTGGTTTGAAAAGGCATACAAAACAGGTAAAATGAAAACCCATTCTGCACTGTTTTATGCATATCTTCTACTTCGTGACGGAAAGCTTCAACAAAGCGAAAAGATGATCAATGACATTCTTATGGAGAGAAGAGCAGACCTTAGCCGTCAGGACTATCTCAATGCCAAACTAAATCGCGCACTTATCAAGTGGAAAGCAGCAGATATTGATGCAGCCATAGAGATGGTACAGGAAATCTATGATGAAAACTTCAGAACAACTGCTGTATATGGTGTGCTGGGATATCTTTATATTGAAAAGGGCGAATATGAAAAAGCCATGGAAATAAACAAAGAAGCAGTGGAATACAACAGTGATGATAATATCATTATGGATAACTACGCACTTAATTTCCTGTGTCTTGGCGATGTAAATAAATCCCAGGAGCTTTACCTTGCACTTCTTGAAAAAGAGCCTGATTTCATTGAGCCTTATTACAATTATGGTACACTTCTTGAGAAAAGAGGAGACAAGGAAAAGGCAAGGGAATATTACAACAAAGCCCTTACTTACAGAGAAAAGTTCCTGTCTACCGTAAGCCATGAGGAAATCAGAAACAGACTTGATCAGTTGGGTGATTAAATGATAACTCTTTATTTTGATTGCTTTTTCGGTGTATCGGGAGAGAAGATTCTTGGTGCACTAATAGACTGTGTGGGAAGCTTTGATCTTGAGGATGCAATATTTACTGTGTCCCATGGCAAAGCGCAGTTTCACTGTACAAAGACTCTGTCAGGAGGAATCCCGGGGATAAGAGCGGAGATTGTTTCTTCAGAGGAAGAGTATGTATTTTGTGACGAAGAGATTGACACAGAGTACAAAAGAGGATATGAGCTTACAAAGGAAATCCTTTTTATGAAAGAAAATCCTACCCAAAAGGACTTTTATACATTGTTTTCTGTATTGTACATACTCTCAAAGACTGAGTATGACAAGGCTATTACATCTCCTGTATATGATGGTATGGGGGATGGCACAGAGAATAACACCCCTCACAGACAGCTTATAGATTATATGAAGCGATGTGGCATAGATATGGTGATTACCGATTCGCCTGTCTTTGTGTCCGATATGACAGGTGCAATGATTCTTTCATCCATAACAGAAGGCTGTACTCATATTCCTGATGGAGATATTGTAAAAATCGGATATGGCCTTGGATATGACAGAGATGATATATCAGATGCGCTAAGACTTGTGATTGTGTCACAGAGAGAAAGAGATGCCGCAGATGTGTTTGAAGCATCACTGGAATTCAGTGTGGAGACAGTTGTTTCAGGCACATATTCAAACAAAGGAAAGATTGATTGATGAAAACCGTTACAATAAACAAAAACGACAGCGGACAGAGACTTGATAAGTTTCTTACCAAGTATCTTAAAAATACCACCTGGGGTAATATCTACAAATATATCCGAAAAAAAAGAATAAAGGTCAACGGCAAGCGGGCTGAAATATCCTACAAGCTTTGTGAAGGTGACGTGCTTGATATGTACATAAACGATGAATGCTTTGGCGAAGAAAAGGCGACAAGCTTTCTTCATATGAAGCCTGAGCTTCAGATAGTTTATGAGGACGAAAATATCCTTCTGGTTAATAAACCACAGGGAGTAATTGTCCACGAGGATATAGAAGAAAAGACAGATACTCTTATAAATCACATCAAGGCGTACCTTTATCAGAACGGAGAATACAATCCTAAGGATGAGCATTCCTTTGCTCCGAGCCTTTGTAACAGAATAGACAGAAATACTGAAGGAATAGTAATCGCAGCTAAGAATGCAGAGAGCCTGAAGGTGCTTAATGAAAAAATCAAGTCCAGAGAGATCAAAAAAATCTACCTTTGCCTTGTAAAAGGCTTTCCAAAAAAAGACAAAGCTACTCTGGAAGGGTATCTTTTCAAAGACTCAAAGAAAAACCAGGTCTATGTGTATGACACAGAAAGAAGCGGTGCACGAAAGATAGTCACCCGATATACATTGATAGAGAGAAGAAAAAACACTTCACTTTTGGAAGTGGAGCTTATAACAGGAAGGACTCATCAGATAAGAGCACATCTTGCACATATAGGTCATCCTCTTTTGGGGGATGGCAAATACGGAATAAATCAGTTCAACAAAATGCTTGGTATTAAGTATCAGGCGCTTTGTTCATACAAACTAAGGTTTGAATTTTCTGATGATAATCATCTTTCATATCTTAATGGAAGGGAAATTTCGCTTAAAACTACATCATTTATGAATGTGGATAAATAACGGAGGTGAAAAAGTATGCTTTATACCGAATCTCTCTCAAAGCTTATAGATATGTTCAAAAAAATGCCAGGTATAGGACACAAATCCGCAGTGAGACTGGCATTCAATATTCTCTCCCTTGATGACAATCAGGTAGAGGATATTGTCAAAACAATTAAAAATGCAAAGGAAAAGATTTCATATTGCTCAGTCTGTCAGAATCTTACCGAGACAGATCCATGTGAAATCTGCTCAAATCACAAAAGGGATAAATCAGTTATCTGTGTTATGGAGACACCCAAGGATGTGATCGCACTGGAGAAGACCAGAGAATATTTCGGTCAGTATCATGTACTTCACGGTGCCATTTCTCCTATGGACAATATCGGTCCTGAAGAGCTTAAGATAAAGGAGCTTATAGCACGTATCTCATCATCTGACGAAATAAAAGAAGTAATCCTTGCAAACAATCCAAGCATCGAAGGGGAAGCTACAGCAATGTACCTTTCAAGGCTCATTAAGCCCTTCGGAGTGAAGGTCACAAGGATAGCCTTCGGTCTTCCTATTGGCGGCGATCTTGAATATGCAGATGAAGTAACTATTACAAAGGCGCTGGAAGGCAGAAGGGAAATCCAGTAGTAAATACTACACAACCAATGACAGTTGACAAAGTCAGGGGTTTTGTATATAATAATAAAATGTGTAATTATGCAAAACAAACCAAAAGGAGTGTTTATAAATGGCAGAAAAAGAAGTAAAGCTTACCGCTGAGGGTCTTAAGAAACTTGAAGACGAGCTTGAGATGCTCAGAGTAGAAAAAAGAAAGGAAATTGCCGAAAGAATCAAAATAGCAAGAGATTTTGGTGACCTTTCCGAAAATGCCGAATACACAGCAGCAAAAGAAGAACAGGCAAAGATGGAATCAAGAATCGCAGAGATTAAAAAAATTCTCGAAAATGTTGTTGTTATCGACGAAAAGAAAAAAGGCAGAAAAAAAGTTGTTTCCATCGGTTCAACAGTTGTTGTACACGACTATACTTTTGATGAAGATGTAACATATACAATCGTAGGCAGTATGGAATCAAACCCTGCAGAGTTTAAGATTTCTGACGAATCACCTATAGGCAAGGCTCTTCTCGGCACAAAACCCGGTGACGAACTGGAAGTAGAATGTCCGGGAGAAATCGTTAAGCTTAAAGTGCTTGAGCTTAAGAAATAATACAAATAAATAAGACAAAATACCGTATCATACATATTAAGATGCGGCGAAAGGATTGATACACATGGCAGAAAATAATATGCCAAATGGCACAGAAATGGAGCGCAGCGAGATTATTCAGGTGCGTCACGATAAGCTTAATGAGCTAAAAAGTCAGGGCTTAGATCCATTTGAAGTGACTAAGTATGAAAGAACACACACTTCATCACAGATCAAGGATAACTACACAGAAGAAGACCGTGAGATCACAAAGAGAGGCTCTGAAGAAACAGAAATCATCAAAGCTAAGATTTCCTCTCTCGACGGCGAAAATGTAGTCGTAGCAGGTAGAATTATGTCCAAACGTGGAATGGGTAAGGTAGGGTTTATCCACCTTGCAGATATGGAAGGACAGATTCAGATTTTCGTAAAGAAGGATATCCTTGGCGAAGAAGAATATAATCGTTTCAAAAAGCTTGATATCGGTGATATCATCGGGGCTGAAGGGGAAGTATTTACCACACAGACAGGAGAAATCTCCATAAGAGTAAACAAAATTACTTTACTTTCTAAGTCCCTTATGCCACTTCCTGAGAAATTCCATGGAATGACAAATACAGACTTAAGATATCGTCAGAGATATGTGGATCTTATTATGAATGCAGAAGTAAAGGATACCTTTATCAAACGTTCAAAGATTATCTCCACTATCAGAAAGTATCTTGATGGAGAAGGATTTTTGGAAGTAGAAACACCAATGCTTGTTTCAAATGCAGGTGGTGCAGCAGCAAGACCTTTTGAAACACATTTCAATGCATTGGATGAAGATTTCAAGCTTCGTATTTCTCTTGAACTTTACTTAAAACGTCTTATCGTAGGCGGACTTGAGAGAGTATACGAAATCGGCAGAGTATTCCGTAATGAAGGACTTGACACACGTCACAATCCTGAGTTTACACTTATGGAGCTTTATCAGGCATATACAGATTATCATGGTATGATGGATCTTACAGAAAATCTCTACCGTCACGTTGCACAGGAAGTACTTGGTACTACTAAGATTGTATACAACGGTATAGAAATGGATCTTGGTAAACCGTTTGAAAGAATCACAATGCTTGATGCGGTTAAGAAATATGCAGGAGTTGACTTCAACGAAATCAATTCCATAGAAGAAGCAAAGAAGGTTGCTGACGAACACCATGTAGAATACGAAGACCATTACAAGAAGGGCGATATCCTCAATGCATTCTTCGAAGAATTTGTTGAAGATCATCTTATTCAGCCTACATTTGTTATGGATCATCCTATTGAGATTTCACCACTTACCAAGAAAAAACCGGGAAATCCTGATTATGTAGAAAGATTTGAATTCTTTATGAATGGTTGGGAAATGGCAAATGCTTATTCTGAGCTTAATGACCCAATCGACCAGAGAGAAAGATTCAAAGCACAGGAAGAGCTTCTCTCCCTTGGTAATGAAGAAGCAAATACAACAGACGAAGACTTTATGAACGCTCTCGAAATCGGTATGCCTCCTACAGGTGGTATCGGATTTGGTATTGACCGTATGTGTATGCTTCTTACAGATGCTCAGGCTATCAGAGATGTATTGTTGTTCCCAACAATGAAGACGCTTGATAAATAAAACACCGCGTTTTCAAGGGTTTACGGGTAACAGAAACTAAAATTTACCCACATTTTACCCATTTTAACAAATTGAAAACCGACTATATGACACAAATTAGACCCCATCATTGCGTATTGCAAAGGTGGGGTTAATTTATCATTATAATACTATAGAAATAACTTTATATTTGTGGTACAATATTACATAGAGGTGAAATCGTTATATGCTTTTTCCAAAACAAGATGAATGCATAAATAAAATAATTGAATTCCTCCCCCAAAACACAATAAATTATATTTTTCTCATTGGTTCATTTGCTAAAAATGAAAACAATGAAAATTCTGATATTGATTTATTGGTTGTTTCAGATGTATTTAAAACTATTAATGGATATTTGCGCCAAAAAATTATCAAAACAACTTTTGATGAAGTACAACAAAAATTTGATATAATATGCTTGACTAATGAAGAGTTTAACAGATATAAGCAGAGTAATGCTTACAACGATGAATACTTAAGACTAATTTTTAGAGGTGACACTTTATGAAAAATGACTTAATTAATAATGTCAATAAACTAATAACAAAAGCTGAATTTTTGTTAAAGCAAAAAAGTTCGTATAATACTCGCAGAGAATTGAGCGAAACATATTTATCGCTAAATATTTTACATAAAAATTTTAATCTAGAACCTATTTCAAAAACTGCATTGGAATATCTAATGAATAGAATTGTTCAAAAAATTTGCTACGAATACTATTTTCAATTCTATATGGGGTTTTATTACTTACCCCAAAAGGTTTTTGACAAAGAAGCAGAAGAATTGTCTAATGGGATTTTTCAAGCGAATATCAATATTTCTTGTTTTAGATGCTTGATTCACGCAAGTGATATGATAAACATTTCTTTGGATACATCAACTAATACTTACTTTTTTACTAGAGGAGACAAGATAACTACAGCGATTAAAAATTTTATGTCACATCCCTTTGATTTTGATGTTTCGTCAATGGTTTATTTAGCATTAAATTACTATCAAGCACTATGTGAATATGAAAACTGTTCAGATACAACATATAAACATCATTTGCCTGAGTTAAAACAGGAGTATGAAGCATTATTTGATTTAATGATAAAAAATGATACTTTTTGTGATGCCATAAAAACAAACAATCAGTTATTAGGTTTTTGGTGTTCAATCGTCCCCGATAAACTTATCTTAGAATACACTCCTAGCATATCATCAAGGGTATTCAATACAAGATCTCGCTGGATTTTGTACTCTTATTTTGGCACTAATACAGATAGTGCCAATAGAACTTTTGAGGATATGTACGATAAAGTATTAGAGCAGCCAATAGAAAATACGATAGATACATCTCTAATTGTAAGATTGCTATGTCTTTCGTTAATATACAAAAATGATATTGATATTACAGAATTTGAGCTAATTCATATACAGTCCGATAATGAAAAATGTGTGCAATATCCATTAAGTCACTTTTTTAAAAATTATAATAACTTATCCCAACATGATTGTACAGATGAGGATTTAGATGCACTAATGTTACTAGATGATTCAGCATTGCGACATAAAGTGGCTGCGTGTATGCAAAATGTTGATGGGAACGAACTTGAGAGACAAATATCAAAACCTCATGGAGCTCTTGAGATTTCTGATTTGGATATAAAATTCTTTGAAGAAAGTCAGCTAAAATATTTGTGTATGCCATTTAAAACTGGGCGTGAAATCTCACGGACTATGGATGAATCATATATGTATCAATTGCTAAAACCATTTTCTCATTTTGGAGATAACTGTTTTGTAGTTTTAATTACAGCAAGAAAATGTAGTCAAGGTTTAGAAACTTATATTCAACGAATGAGCATTAAACAACCTTCTTGGAGAATAGATGTCATACAACATGAACAGCTTTGTAAACTGTTAAAGGCCAATTCCCAAATATAATGACAACTCTATATTGGCTATGCTGTAATCGTAATTATTTAAAATTGGTTTATATAAGAAGGTGATATCATATGAAGTATAAAAGCAGCGTTATTTGCCCCACTAGTTGGGAAATAGAAATGGATTTAATACAAAATATGAAAGACCAGTTAAAAGAACGCTTGACTAAAGCCGGGATAAAAACTGTTTCAGATAACCCTTTATATGACTTTTTCAATTTTAAAAAGCGATATATTGCTCCAAAACCAAGAATAATAAAAAAATCAAAAGAATTTATTTGTCCTACTGGATATGAATTGGCACTTGATGAAATAGAAGAAAAAATTCTTAACGGTAGTAATTTGAGTCCATATTTAAGCAAGGAAATAAAAGATGCCGGATATAATGATGATATTTTAAACGATTGGAATATCCATCATTTACACTTATCAAGAAGAATGGGAAAAGACGGATTTGTTCAGCGTAGCAACTATCAATTATTCATCTTTATTACAGATGATATCTGTCATCTAATACAAATATATCCACACAACAAACCGCATCTATACTCTACACAAGAAATGATAAAAATTATTGATAAAAACTGGCCTGACTTGTTAAAAAGGAACTTGATAAAAGGAGATTTAACGGTCTCAGTAAATGATGCAGAATATGATGAATTAAGAAAAGCTCATATTACAACCTTCGTACAGACCGAACCAAACAGAATATTTGGTGTAATTGGTGGCGGATACATGAGCAATGGATACTCTCAATCAGCATTGTCTGCAAGTGACTTTTGGCACAATATCTGCCGTAAAATCGAAAAAGATATCATTAACCAGTCTATTTCTTGGATAATAGACGCAATATATCAAGTTAGAGATAAATGCAACTGTAATTTAAAAATAAAACTTTTATTTTTTAAAACTGAGAATGATGTAGTTCTTTTTGAAACAACAAATAATGTAATAATTGAAATAAATTATACCGAAGGTTACATCAGGGTTTGTGATCCTATGGAATTTTTCCGTTAGATATAAGAACAATTAGTTATAGTAGTATTTTACATATAAAAAACCAATGAAAAGGGAGTGAAACAAATGAATGTCCGTAACGAAATGGAAAACTATATATCTACAAATGAAAACAATGGCGCATTACTTATAACAGGAAAATGGGGATGCGGAAAAACATATCTTTTAAAACAAATCGCAGATGATTTAAATGCTAATAGCAACAATTTAATTGTTATCATATCATTATTTGGAATAGATAAAATCGATAGTTTTCATCAGGCGGTAAAAGAAAGTGTATTTTTTGCAAAAGGTTTTGAAGAACATGGTGAAATTGTGAAAAATGCCTTTTCTAAGTTTAAAGATAAAGCAACGCCCTTAATAAATGCCCTGTCTGAATATTCTAAAATTGCAAAAGGCGTTAATACTGCCCTAACCATAAATTGGCAAGATTTTTTCACTGTTGAAAAAGAAGTTCAATGCAAATGCGGTAAAGAGAAGGTAAACAAGAAATTAGTTTTAATTTTCGATGATTTTGAAAGAGCCGAATTCGATGGTGTTAAATTAATGGGTGCCATCAATGAATATTGCGAAAATAAAGAAATTAAAGTAATTATAGTTGCTGATGAAAACCATATTAATAACAATAAGTATTTAGAATTTAAGGAAAAACTAATATCAAGAACTATTAAGTTAGTTCCAGATTATGATAATACTATCAGTTCAATTATAAATAACTATAAAGAATATGCGACAGGGTATCGTGATTTCTTATTACAAAACATAGAAATTATACAGAAGCTATTTAAAGAAAGCGGGACGGAAAATCTGCGTTCTCTAAAATCATTACTCTTGGATTTTGAACGAGTATACTCCACTTGGTTAAAGACTGATGTTTCACAGAAGTTCTTACCTAAAGTTTTGTATATATTTGGTGCTATGTTATTTACTGCTAAAGCAGGTGATTACACAGAAGATGAAAAATATGGAGATATGTTTTTAGATTCGAAATTAAGTAAAAAATACAAGGAATGGGAAGGGTGTTATAAACTCAGTTCACTAAAAAACTGGATTGTTGCTGGCTTATGGAACAAGATGGATTTTATAGAAGAAGTTAATATGAAATTCAATATACAAGAAATGAGGGACGATGAAAAATTCACAAGATATATCTTTTGGGATTTAGATCAAGATTTAATTAATAAGGGTATGCCAGTAGCCGTTAACAAAGCCTATGACGGAGAATTATGTTGTGATGACCTTATTGGACTGTTGCAAAAAATCAAAGCTATGAAAAAATATGATATTCCCCTTCCTTGCGATGTAGATTACTCAAAAATATCTGACGGATTTGATAAAAGAAAACAAAAAATTATATCTAATGAAGTTACCGAACCCAAAAGACGAACATTTTCCGAAAAGCACCAAGTTGAAGAAGAAGCTTACCCGTTATATCAAAAAATAGAGAAATTAGATAATCAATTAATACCTATAAGGAATAAAAAAGCGTTAATTGATTATTTGAATACCTCTCAAAAACCTTCTTACCATTTTGAAGGAATGGTTATTGGCTCATTTGATTCAGAACTGATGAAGTTATGTTTTGAAAAGTATTGTTCAGCTAATAATGCAGAAAAACGTGAGTTAGCAAGACTTGTTATTGGATTGGGTTTTACAGATAATTTCTATATAAATTTGGATGAATTTAATGAAACTATAAAAAGCCTATTAGAGTTAAAGGAAAAGTTAAAAAAATATAAATTATCTTTAAACGACTATATTACAATTACTAATGTAAATGAATATATAAAGGAAATTGAAAAGTTAATCAATAATGTAAATGATTGTATATCATTAATCAAAAAATAATTTTTTAAACTGTAATATCGGCGGAAAGACTGATATTACAGTTTTTCTTTTTATGCAAAAAAGAGAAAAATGTCAAAAGCGATTGTAAATAATAAAAAAGTGTGTTATAATATGTACGCTACAAACTTATAATCTACAATAGGATATTTATAATCAAATTTCAACAATCGGGGTACACTCTTTGTGAAGAGCGTACACTTCGATTATCATACAACCCGAAAGTTGAAATTATGATTATAAGTGTGTAGCAACCTTTAACATCGAAGTCACTGCGTTTTTCAGGTGCGTGGCTCTGTGTAAAGGTGCTGCGCACTTTTTTATTTGGAAAATATAAAGAGGAAAGGAGTTTAAACAGTAATCATCCATTTAGAAAGTGCAAGTAGATTTATTTTTAAGAAAAGAGGAAAACCTATGAAAAAATTTTTAACTTTATTTTTGGTAATAACTATGTTGTTTTCTCTGTCTGCTTGCGGAGAAAAAACATCAAATGATACTGTTTCAAACTCAAAATCTGTTTCAAAAGCTATTACTAAAGCAGACACCATTGAAGAACTTGACGAATTAGTTTTGAAAGATGTTACAGACACAATTACAACACTTACTACAGAATTTGAAAAGTTATCTACTGATATTGCTACATATGACAAGTATAAAACTGACATTAACAAGGTTAAGGAATTTTATGATAAAGTCCAAAATGATACTAAACTCTTGTGTATCAGATTACGAGAATATAGCTCAGCATATGCAGAATTAATTTTATCTTCTGACAAGTCATTTGATGATAAATATGACGAGTTTGATGCCCTTTACGATTCGGTGTATGAGGACGCTCGTGACGAAATATATGATGAAATTTACGATGGTATTCTTGATGATATGTACGATGGTTTTTATGATGGCATTTTAGACGATGCTTATGATAATATTCCTTATGATGAATGGTCTGATGCTCGTTCTGACGAATACGATTTGTGGTCTGATACCCGTTCAGAAGTATATGATATATGGTCGGATGCAGGTTCTGACATATATGATTTTTGGTCTGATATGAGAGGCGAGATGTGGGATAAAGATATAGAAAAAGCCAAGAAAAAACTTCAAGAGTTCATAGCTGATATTGAAATTTTATATGGAAAATCATAAGAACAAGAAAAAGCAAATACTGATACAAAAAACGATGAAGCGGCAAAAGAAGCAACAACCACACAATCATCAACTGATGACAAACAGTGGAAACAATTTTTAGAAGATTACGAAGATTGGGTTGATGATTATATTAAAATAGTAAAAAAATATAGTGAAAATCCTACTGATACATCAATATTATCAGATTATACAGAAATGATAACAGAACTTGCCGAATGGCAGACAGAAGCTGAAGAAATGGAAGAAGAGTTAGAAGATGCTTCGCCGGAAGAGTTGGCGGAATATTCTGCTGAATTATTAAAAATAGCTGCAAAGATTGCCGAAGCAGCATACTAAATTACATATCATAAAGTGATGTTCCTTGTTGGCGCATCACTTTTTTGTTACAAAGAAACACAGGAAACGTTTCTGTGTGCTGTCAAAATTTCCTTATGCAGAAATCATCGGATTCAATGAAAACACTTAAAAATCCTGATGAACAATAAATAGAAGTAAGTTTTAAAAGGGAACTGCAAAAAATCTATTTTCACAGTCCCTGTTGTTGAATTAAGGGGATAGAAAAAAGACTTCAGAACGGAGAAACTGAGCCGAAACCTTTGGTTTCGGGTTACCCGAAGGTGTATGCGATACACCGAGAGGCGAAGTTTATTCGTAGCAAAAAGGCACAAAAAAAGGGGAAATATTACATAAAAATGTAATATTTCCCACATAATGAGTAATTTGTAAGTTTTATTGTGCATTCAGGTTTTCGACTTATGTATAATCTATGCCTTTTTGCGATCTGGAGTTTTTTTGCATTCCCTTTTCTTTTAGGGCTTTATATCCATATATAACAAACAAAAACCCCTCTGTGATGATTCACAGAGGGGTTTAACTTTATTCGTTTATATTCTTATTTATCGCCTTTGATCATAGCCCAGAATGGACCTGCAACGAAGATAGAAGAATATGTTCCGCATACTACACCAATGATGATTGGAAGTGCGAACTGTCTTACACTTGGTACACCAAGGATGTAAACCATACCGATTGTAAGAAGTGTTGTAACAGATGTATTGATGCTTCTTGTCATAGACTGTTTGATACTCTTGTCAACAGTTTCTGAGAATGTAAGCTTCTTATCAAACTTTCTGTTTTCTCTGATTCTGTCAAATATAACGATTGTAGCGTTGATAGAATAACCGAGAATTGTAAGAACAGCAGCGATAAATGAAGTATTTACCGGAAGCTGGAATATAGCGTAGATTGAAAGGATGATAAGCACGTCGTGAGCGAGAGCTACGATAGCTGACAAACCTGACAAAAGCTCAAATCTGATTGTGATATATACAAGCATAAGAATGATTGCAATGATGATTGCGATAAGGGATTTGCCCCAAAGCTCTGCACCCATAGATGCTGCAACCTTTTCTTCACTTGTGATTCTGATCTGACCGAATTTGTCCGCAAGAGCAGTTTTTACTTTGTCTGCAGTTTCACGGTCAAGCTCGTTCATCTTGAGAAGGAATCCGCCTTCACTGCTCTGTACACCTGATACCTTTACCCCTTCAACCTTGCTGAGAACTTCTCTTACTTCATTTTCGTTAAATGTATAAGATTTGAGAAGTGGAGTCTTTTCTGATGTAACAACACCTTCTGCCTTAGATCCTGTTTCAAAAGCATTCTGTGTCTGTGGAATAGCTTCTGTTGCGTCGATTGCTTCCTCTGTAGCAGCTTCAGTTGTTGTTTCAGTTGTTGTTTCTGTTGTTGTTTCTGTTGTTGTTTCTGTTGTTGCTTCTGTTGTTGCTTCTGTTGTTGCTTCAGCCGGTGTTTCAGTAGCTTCTTCCTTAGCTTCTTCTTTTGCTTCTTCCTTATTGTCTTCTGCTACTGTACCGTCGTCAATCTTATCAGCTTCAAGGATTACGTCTACAGCCATTGTGTAACCGCCTGTGAAGTCGATATCTGTGTTAAATCCGCCAAAAATGGAGAAGCAGATAATGCCCACGATAATTATGATTGCCGGAATAGTGAAAAAGATTTTTTTCTTATTTGTATAACTAAACATTATTGCTGACCTCCTTTGCCCATTGCACAGTATAATTTAGGGTTTCTGATACCAAATCCTGCAAGCTGTTTCAAGAGGAATTTGGTTACGAATATTGCTGTAAACATACTTACTATAGTACCGATGAACAATGTGATTGCAAAACCAACAATTGAGCCTGTACCGAAGAAGAAGAGAACTGCTGCAGCAATCAATGTAGTTACGTTAGCATCAATGATAGCTGTGAGGGCTTTGTTAAAGCCTGCATCGATAGATGCACGGAGAGTTTTGCCAAGTCTTAATTCATCTTTGATTCTTTCGAAGATGATTACGTTGGCATCAACTGCAGTACCTATTGTAAGGATGATACCTGCGATACCGGGGAGAGTAAGGTTTACTCTGAAGAGTGCAAGTACCCATGCAACGATTGAAGTGTATGCTACCAATGCAACACTTGCCATAAGTCCGCACATTCTGTAGAAGATAAGCATAAAGAGCATTACAAGAATAAGTGCGATAAGTGCAGCCTGCAAGCTCTTGTTAAGTGCTTCATCACCGAGAGTAGCACCAACTGTTCTTGATTCGATTACATTGAGCTTGTATGGAAGCTGACCTGATTTGATCTGACTTGCCAAAGTGCCTGCTGATGTTGCATCGAAGTCACCTGTGATAACACATGTTTCATCGTCGATTCTTTCCTGAACTCTTGGTCTGGAGATTTCGATTTCATCAAGGAAAATAGAGATGAAGTTCTGTCCTTCAGGCTGTGAAGCGAGTGTGCCTGTAGCTTCAGAAAATTTAGTCTGACCTTCTTTTGTAAGTTCAAGAGATACATAATGCTGCTGTCCGCCCTGTTCTGATACCTGTCCGAACATTGCTTCTGCAGTCTTAACGTCTGTAGCACCTTCCATAACTACTGATCCGTCAGGAGCTCTGAATGAGAGCTTCGCAGTTGTACCGAGAAGTTCAATTGCATCCTGTGGGTTGAGTACTGAAGGCATCTCAACTCTTACTCTGTTGTCACCCTGCTTCTGGGTGGTAGCTTCTGTAAGATTCTGACTATCAAGTCTTGCTCTTAATACGCTTTCGATTGTGCTCAAGTCTTCACTTGAAACATCTGTTACGGGGTTGCCGTTGTCATCAACAGGTTCAAACACGATTGCAGATCCGCCTGCAAGGTCCATACCCTTTCTGATGCCGGTCTCTTCGTCCATAACACCTGCAATTCGATAACTGCCAAGATCAACACCAAATGCACATATTGCAAGTGCAGCGATGACGATGATAGCAATTAAAAACTTTGCTATGCTTTTTGATTTCATTTGTTTTTCCTCCTTGTAAGACATACATAAGTGTATTATATATCCAAAACCATTTTAAGTCAACACAAAAAAGAGAATTTTGTCATTAATTTTTCAAAAATATTTCTCTTTAAATGCTATTTATCCGAAATATATTGTATATATGTGTGCATTGCGGTCAATATAGCAAAAAAAGAGACGAAAAAGTCCTTTTAAGGATTATTTTCGTCCCACTATTATGATTAATTATTCTTTTTTGATTTAAGATTTATCCCTATTATTCCGCCTGTGATTCCGAGCACTGCTCCTTCAAGAATCAGCCTTAATGGATTTGCAAGATTTATATAGTCATCTATTAATATAATTCCCGCAAGATAGAGTATGGCACAGAAAGCTACTCCTGATACAAGACCCTTAAGCCAGCCTTTGGTTCTTTCGCCAAAAGTGAAAACTACCGAGCATATAAGTATGGCAATAAGTCTTAATATATTTACCGATGGGGTGATTATATCTTCAGATATATCTGTGTATGTGATTGCCAACGAAATTATAAATATGAAAGCTACACACAGTATAATGCCCAAGGTCAGTGTTTTAATAAGCTTTGCTGCTATGCCTGTATCTGATTTTTCGTAAACACGGGTTTCTTTACAAATCATAATGCCTTCCTCCAAAAATAATCTTAATAAAGACTATTCCGGAAGAAGGCATTTGATTACAAATATTATTCTTCAGCAGGCTTTGTCACTTCTCTGATTGCCCATCTTTTGATTTTTATCTGTGATGGCTCACCGAGAGAACCTGTTTCGATAACAAGATCGTCATCCTTGATAGAAACAATCTTACCGCAGATGCCGCCGATTGTAAGGATTTTGTCTCCTACAACAAGTGCTGCAAGCATCTCCTGAACAAGCTTTTCTTTTTTCTTCTGGGGACGGATCATCATAAAATACATCACCGCAAAAAGAACAATCATCATTACTATTGGATAATACTGACCCATTGTGTTTACCTCCGTATTTATAATATATTGTGTATTATATCACAAATGAGGAAATATTTGCAAGAGTTTTTTGCTTATATAATATATGGACAAATAAAAATCTCTCAATCCGGCTCAGCAATGCCTTTTTGAGAGATTTGTTTTACTTATGTAGCTTTATAAATATTTCCAGGATATTTCCCAGCAAAATATCGTGCAATACTACTGCATATCCTTAAGCTGACTCAAGCAATCAGGACATATATTTTTGTCTTTGTATGCAGTCACATTACGGGCGTTTCCGCAAAAAATACATGAAGGTTCGTATTTTTTCAGAATGATTGTGTCTGCTTCTACAAAAATCTCAAGACCGTCTTTTTCTTTAATATTAAGATTTTTTCTCAGTTCGATAGGTAGAGTGATCCTTCCCAATTCATCAAGTTTTCGTACTATTCCCGTTGATTTTAGCATTTTATTCTCCTTTAAGCATAGTGTATATATATAATATTCCGTAATCTTCATCATAAAGATATACTATAATTCGTTTAAAGTCAATATAAATTAATGTTTTGTAAAAAATATGTAACTTTTTATGATATTTAAGGAGTGGAAAATATTGATAGGTTATATCTGGGCATTTATGATTCTTTCATCTTTGGTGGTATCTGTATTTGAGGGAAAAGCAGAAGCAACTGTAAATGCGGCATTTGCAGGGGCAAATCAGGCTGTGGAAACTGTTGTGGGATTTCTTGGTGTGATGTGTATGTGGATGGGACTTATGAAAATTGCCGAAATGTCGGGGCTTATCAGCATCTTTTCCCGATTTATATCACCTGTTACAAGGATGATTTTCCCCCGTATCAAGAAGGATTCACCTGCTCAGAAGGCAATATCCATGAATATTGTAGCAAATATTCTCGGACTTGGAAATGCCGCCACACCATTGGGGATAAATGCGATGGAAAGGCTAAATGAATCAAATCCTGACAAAAAAACCGCCACCAATGAAATGTGTATGCTTGTAGTATTAAATACTGCATCCATACAGCTTATCCCATCTACACTTATTGCGCTTCGAAGTACCTTTGGATCTCAGAATCCATCGGAAATCATCCTTCCTGTGTGGATTTCTTCTGTTATTACCGCAATTATTGCAGTATCCGTAACTGCATATTTCGGACGAAAACAAAATGTAATCAAAAAAAGGAAATGAGAGATAATATGATAAATCGTATATCCGGCTTTGCTGTTCCCTTTATGATAGCTTCCATAATTATTGCAGGACTTATAAAAAAGGTGAACATTTATTCCTGTTTTTCTCAAGGTGTGGCAGAAGGGCTTAAGACAATAATAAATGTATTTGGTTCTATGCTTTGTATCATGGTGGGGATAAGTATGTTTCGCGTGTCAGGAGCCATGGATATTCTTATTAAGCTCTTAAGCCCTGTGGCAAAATTGCTGAGGATTCCTGAGGAGATTGTGCCCTTTGCTATTATGAGACCTGTGTCGGGAGGAGGGTCACTGGCATTGTGCACAGACCTTTTTACGCAATATGGCCCTGATTCCTATATGGGAAGGCTTGTTTCAGTGATAATGGGAAGCACCGAAACCACCTTTTATACAATAGCTGTGTATTTCGGAAGTGTGGGGATAAAAAACATCTCTCATTCTCTAAAATGTGCCCTTATTGCAGACTTTGTGGGAATAATGGTAAGTGTGGCAGTTGTAAGTGTGTTTTTTTCTTGACAAAATATACATAAAAATGGTAAAATACACTCTGTATATAATATATAAAAGGAAATGATAACTATGGGTAAATTTTATATTACAACTGCGATCGCATATACTTCAAGAAAGCCTCATATAGGTAATACTTATGAGATCATTCTCACAGATGCTATTGCACGATTCAGAAGACTTATGGGGGATGATGTATTTTTTCTCACAGGTACTGACGAGCACGGACAGAAGATTGAGGAACTTGCAAAGGAAGCCGGCATCGAGCCAAAGGCATATGTTGATGGTGTGTCAGGACAGATAAAGGATATCTGGAATCTTATGAACACAAGCTATGATAAGTTTATAAGAACAACTGACGATTATCATGAAAAACAGGTTCAGAAGATATTTAAGAAGCTCTATGATCAGGGCGATATATATAAGAGCGAGTACGAGGGAGCTTATTGTGTACCTTGTGAATCATTCTTTACCCCTTCACAGCTTGTAGACGGCAAATGTCCTGACTGTGGCAGAGAAGTGAAGAACGCCAAGGAAGAAGCATATTTCTTCAAAATGAGCAAATATCAGGACAGACTTATGAAGCATATTGAAGAAAATCCTGACTTCATAAGCCCTGAATCCAGAAGAAAAGAAATGGTAAATAATTTCTTAAAACCGGGACTTCAGGATCTTTGTGTGTCACGTTCCACATTCAAATGGGGCGTACCTGTTGAGTTTGATGAAAAGCATATTGTATATGTGTGGATTGATGCACTTTCAAACTATATCACAGCTCTTGGCTTTGATACAGAAAATTCATCAGAACTTTACAAGAAATACTGGCCTGCAGATGTGCATATTATAGGTAAGGATATACTTAGATTCCATACTATTTACTGGCCTATTATCCTTATGGCATTGGGTGAACCGCTTCCAAAGAAGATTTTTGGTCATCCATGGCTATTAAACGGCGATTCCAAGATGAGTAAGTCACTTGGCAATGTTATCTATGCAGACGACCTTGCACGTCACTTCGGTGTGGATGCAGTAAGATATTATGTGCTTCGTGAAATGCCTTTCGCTCAGGATGGTACTATCACATATGAAACACTTATCTCAAGATTTAATGCAGATCTTGCAAATACCCTTGGAAATCTTGTAAATCGTACAGTTGCTATGAGCAATAAGTACTTTGATGGTGTTGTAGAAAACACAGGTGTTGCTGACGACCTTGACAAGGAAGTTATTGACTGTGCAATCGATACCAAAAATCAGGTAATCTCTAAGATGGAAGAATTTAAAGTTGCAGATTCCCTTGAGCTTATCATAAACCTTGCAAGAAGACTTAATAAATACATTGACGAAACAATGCCATGGGCACTTGCAAAAGAAGAAGACAAGCTTCCAAGACTTAAGACTGTCCTTTATAACCTTACAGAAGGTATCAGATACCTTGGTGTGCTTCTTTCATCATTTATGCCGGAAACATCCGACAAGATTTTTGCACAGATTAATGCTGAATATAAGACCATTGAATCCCTTGATGAATTCGGAAAGACTGCATCAGGAGCAAAGGTAGGAGAGGCAACTCCTCTCTTTGCAAGAATTGATGAAGAAAAGAAGCTCAAAGAAATCACAGAAGAAATAGAAAAGGCAAAAAAAGAAGCAGAAAAAAATGCCAAGAAGGAAGAAAGCAAAGAAGAAGAAAAGTTTGAGGAAATCACCATAGACGACTTCTGCAAGGTGCAGATGAAGGTGGGCGAAGTCCTTGAGTGTAAGCCTGTGGAAGGTGCAAAGAAGCTTCTCGTATCACAGATTAAGATAGGCGACGAGGTAAGACAGATTGTATCAGGCATAGCTATGGCATATACACCTGAAGAAATGGTTGGCAAAAAGGTGGTTGTTATTACAAACCTTAAGCCTTGCAAATTAAGAGGTGTTCTTTCTGAAGGTATGATTCTTGCAGCAGGAGAAGGGGACAAGATCAGCCTTGTTACTCCCGATGATCTCGGCATAGAATCAGGAGCAGAGGTGAGATAAGGTGTTTTTTGACTCACATGCTCATTATAATGACGAAAAGTTTGATTTTGACAGAGAAGAATTGATATTGTCATTTAAAGATAATAAGGTTTCAAATTTTGTAAACGTGTCAGACAGTATTCGTTCTTCTTACAAATGCATAGATATTGCAGAAAAGTATGATTTCGCATATTGCTCTGTAGGAGTTCATCCTCACGAAGTAAAAAATATGACAGAATCAGACCTTGACACAATAAAGAAGCTTTGTGAACACGAAAAAGTAGTTGCAATAGGAGAAATCGGTCTTGATTACTACTACAACTATTCTCCTAAGGATGTGCAGAAGAAATGGTTTGAACGTCAGCTTATACTGGCAAATGAAATCAATATGCCTGTTATCATCCATATGAGAGATGCCACAGAGGATACTGTGAATATTATAAGAGAAAACCCTGTACCAAAGGGTGTACTCCATTGCTTTTCGGGAAGTGTGGAAACTGCAAAGATAGCCCTTAATCTCGGCTATTATATCTCATTTGCAGGTCCTTTGACCTTTAAGAATGCCAAGGGAATACTTGATGTGGCAAAATATGTGCCTGATGACAGAATTCTTATAGAGACAGATTCACCATATCTTTCTCCGGAGCCTGTAAGAGGTAAGAGAAATTCGTCACTTCATATACATCATATTGCAGAAAAACTGGCAGAATTAAGAGGAACTGATGTGACAAATATAGCAAAAATCACATCGGATAATGCAAAAGAACTTTTCAATATCAGATAATAATATTACCCCCTGCAATCCGAATAGGATGTCAGGGGGTATGTTTTTGGGGGAGATTATATCATAGAGGATATTCTGTTTGGCGTTCTGCCTGTTACCTTCTTGAATGTATCATAAAAACCGCTTATGCTTGAAAAGCCACATTCATATGCAATATCAGTTACGCATTTGTCGGTGTTTTCCAGTAAGTATATAGCGTATTCAGTTTTTTTGGTCATAATGTATTTTTTGAAGCTGATTCCGTTGACTTTTAAGAAATGTCTGGAGAAGGCACTGTCTGTCATTCCATACATTTCGGATACTTCGCACAAGGTAATTTTTTCTTTTATATTGGCTTCTATATAGTCAAGGACCTTTATCATATTTTTGTCCATTTTTGTATAAGTCACATTGTCAAGGTGAATCTTTCTTTCAAGAATGACAAAGAATTCTGTTATTTTTGCACTTATCATTTCCATATAACCATCTTGTTTTGATGAATATTCTTTTTCCACGTCTTTTAAGATGTTTGCAAGTCCATCATCTTTTATAACAGACTTCTTTGCTTTTGTAAGTTCAAGAAAATAGGACAGGTGAGAGGTGTTTAAAAATGCCTGACGGTTTATTCTTATTAGAAAATACTCAAGACCTTCCTGACCGGTCTTTGTGATCATTCTCTTCTGCTTGTCATTCATAATAACAATATCATCGGGCTTTACTTCATACACTATCCCGTCAATATTCCATACTGCAGTCCCGTCTTTTACAATACAGATTCTCATATCGCTGTATGCAGACATTTCGTTTTTTGCAATGTGCAGACGGGTTTTTTCGCAGGAAAAATTCTTTTTATTAAGATTTATCATATCCATCACCCACACAAAGATTAGCATATAAAAAAACAAAAATCAACATTTTTGCAAAAAAACGAAATAATCAGCAAATAATATGGTTGATATTTACTGATAAAAATGCTAAATTTATAATGTAATATAGTATCGGAGGTCAAAAAAATGAAAAAATATGATCTTGTGATTTTTGGCTCTACATTTTATGCAGCAGGCATATGCTCTGCATATAAAGGGAGTACACTTGTAGTTGAACCCAAGACAAAGCCGGGATATGAATTTATCGATGCATATCATCCGGGCAGTATCCTTGAATATACTTCCATAAGCAAAGAAGCAAAAGAATTTTCAGACTTTTTACATTTAAAAAAGCTTACCCATGATGCATATATCTTAAGATGGACACCTTATCTTTCGGAAATGATGCTTCATACAAGTGCAGATTACCTGTTTCTTACAGATATACTTAATGTAAGAAAAAGTGATGAGGGGTATGTGGTAACGATATTTAATACTATGGGAAAATCTGAGATTTGTGCTCAGAGAATTATAGATACAAGAGCAACAGACCTTGGAAGTAAGACTATCAATTTCCTTACAAAAGGTGATGCGCCTTTGTCGGAGAATGAGGATTTAAAGCTTATAATGGAGTATGAGGACTATTCAATATACGAAAGAAAGATTAATATTGATGATGATTATCCTTCAGCCAGAAAGAAGGTTGTTGAGAGCTTCACTTATTTAAAAAGCCTTTGTGATAATATTTCTCTTGTATCAATTGCCGATGAATTTTACAAAAGGGCAGCCAAAGCCCAAACGGAAATATCAGTTGGATATTTAAAATGCGCTTCATCATATTATGACAATCCTATAGAAGCATATGATATGGGTGCAAGGAAAGGGGAGGAAATACAATGACAAATCTTATAGAAAAGATTGACAATCATACTGTTATTACCCCTTCTGACAGTGTTTCATTTTGCAAAGAATATGACATAGCAGTAATAGGTCTTGGTACTGCAGGTGCAATAAGTGCTGTTACTGCGGCTAAATACTCGAAGACCATTATCGGTATAGAGAGATTTACAGCATCAGGTGGCACTATGACAATGGGCGGAGTAGGAGGATACTATTTCGGTGGAGAGGGTGGATTGTATGAAGAGATAGATTTAATGACAAAAAAAGATCCCCTTGACACCTTAAAATGCAATTATATTCATTCTGATAACAGAAAGTATCTTATAGACACTTTTCTTGAAAATCCGTATATTACACTTATGTATGAAAGTGTAGTAACGGGAATATATGCACAGGGAGAACGAATAGTCGGAATCAGAGTGTATAATTCCGGTGAAGAAAAGAACTATGCTATAAAATCCCTTATTGATGCCACAGGGGACGGAGATATCTGTGATATGGCAGGCTGCAGTATGTCATTTGGAAGAGAAGATGACCAAAGTGTAGTACCTTATTCTGTGGTGAAATCATATGTTAAAAACCACTGCCTGTGCAAAACAAATCACGATTGCGGTAAGGTGGATCAGAGAAATGTGTGGGAATTTTCTGATTCACTTATCAAGGCATATTCCACATTTTCATCCGAAGAAGACCGAGGTCTTACTGTAAGGCTTCATCCATTGCCCGGTATACGAGAAGGAAGGCTTCTTGATGGATACAAAAAGATAACTCTGCCTGATATCTTAAGCGGAAATGTTACAGAGGAGCCGGTAATATATTCATATTCTGACCTTGATAAACATGGTATAGATATAGCGTTTGATACAGAGCTTTTTGTTAAGTGGCAGATACTTGCAAATCTTGGAGCACTAAACATTACAGTTCCCGTTCCTCTTGGTGCATTGGTTGCAAGGGAGTTTTCAAATCTGATTGTGGCAGGAAGGTGCCTTTCTGTGGATCACGATGTGGCAACTCTTGTGAGAATGAACCGTGATATGCAAAAGATTGGCGAAGTGGCAGCAACTGCGGCATCTGTTGCCATTGATGACAATGTTAAGATTATAGATGTATCATATCAGAAGCTTAAGACACTTCTTTTAAAGACAGGCTGTCTTAATGAAGAAAATAACAAAGGCTTTTACTATGGCGGAGGAAATGATGCTACATACAAACGTCAGGCAATATGGATAGAGGATAAGGATGAATTAAATCAGGCACTTTCCACTCTCAGACCGGGACTTGCAATATGGTCTGCAAAGCTTATGGGAGAAAAGATAATTCCACATCTTTGCAAAAACCTTACATCTGATAATGAAAACTTAAGAAAACATTCTGCAATTGCCCTTAGCGTTATGGACAGACCTGATGGAAAAGATGTGCTTAAAGGTATGGTCACAGACCGCGACAGGACAATGCTTTCTGATATGCGTAAGCAGAACAAAAGGAGAATTTCTCAGGCTGTTATGGCTCTTGGGATACTTAAGGCAGAGGATAGTATTGATATTATCCTTGAACTTTCCTGCGACAGAGAAGAATACAGGCACTATCCTTATGAAGATGGATACAATCCATGCTACTACAGGACACTTTCTTCAGCAGTAGCATCACTTCTTATGCTTGTTAAGACATATCCTGAGCACAAAGACAGAGTTTTTAGTAAGCTCAAGGATCGGTTGTCCGATCTTTCTTATATAAAAGAAATAACCACTTTCAAAGAGCATACATCAGAATATGTTCAGGCATACGAGATATACAGAAGAGTAAAAAAAGAGGCAGACGGATAATTCGTGCTGACACATAGACAAAAATTTGTCGCAAAAATCAGACTGAAAACAGAAAATTCAGCTTAACCACACGAAGAACACTGATTATAAATGTGTTTTTCGTGTGTATTTTTTTGCTTATTTTGTCATTTTGGATTGACGAAAGGTGTAAAAAGAATTATAATGAATACAGTGTATAAAATAGGATCAGAGTATTATATATCCACAAAGGAGAATGATAAAAATGGCAGAGATAAGATATAACCCACTGACTAAAGATTGGGTAATGGTAGCATCAAACAGACAGAACAGACCACAGATGCCTAAGGACTGGTGTCCGTTTTGTCCGGGATCAGGGAAAGTGCCTGATGATTATGAAGTGTATGAATATGATAATGATTTCCCTGCACTTTCAAAAAATCCCCCCACACCTGATGATGTGGAAACAAATATATACAAGACTATGCCTTCCTTCGGCAAGTGTGAGGTAGTACTTTATTCACCTGAGCATACTACCACAGTACCACAGCTCAGTGTGGATCATATCAAGAAGCTTGTGGACCTGTGGACAGAGAGATTTGTGGAGATTCAGAAGGATGAGTATGTAAAATACATATTTATTTTTGAAAACAGAGGTGCGGCTGTAGGAACCACAATGCCACATCCTCACGGACAGATATACGGCTATCCTTTTATCCCTAAGAAGCCTGCACTTGAGCTGGAAGCATTCAGGGAACACAAAGAAAAAACAGGCAACTGCCTTTTCTGTGATATGCTTAAGGATGAAGTGGAAGCTAAATCAAGAATTATATTTGAAAACCAGCATTTCATTGTTTTCCTTCCATTCTTCTCAGAATATCCTTACGGTATCTATATCGCAGCGAAAAGCCATAAGCAGAATCTTACAGAGTTTACCGATGAAGAAAAGTTTTCACTTGCACAAACTCTGAAATATGCAACAGGAACACTTGACAGTCTTTTTGACTACGAGTTCCCATATATGATGTGTATGTATCAGAATCCTGTAAACAGCGGGGATTTGTCAGATATATCACACTTCCATATAGCATTTTATCCTCCTATGCGTTCTGAGGATAAGATCAAATACAATGCTTCTTCAGAAACAGGAGCATGGGCACACTGTAATCCTACTGCACCTGAAGAAAAGGCAGAAGAATTAAGACAGGCATATGAGAAATTCTTAAATAAGATAAAAGGGGAATAATATTGTGGAACTTAATGCTATAATAGACCGTTTTTTAGAAATTTACGGCGGTACAAAGGAAGACCTTTATGTATTTGAATCACCGGGCAGAGTAAATCTTATCGGTGAGCACACTGATTATAATGGTGGATATGTTTTCCCTGCAGCACTTACAATGAAGACAACTATCGTAGCAAGGAAGAGAAATGATCAGAAAATTGTCCTTCGTGCAACTGACCTTGAGGATGTTGTGGAAGCGGATATTTCTAATCTTGCAGACTATAAGGATCTCTGGTGGGGAAACTATCAGATAGGCGTTGCATATGAAATGCAGAATATGGGATATGACATCGTGGGTGTTGATGTGCTGTATGATGATACAGTTCCACACGGAAGCGGACTTTCATCCAGCGCCGCAATAGAAGTGTCCACAGCTCTTATGTTTGCCACACTTCACAACGAAAAGAAGGGTATCACAGAAGATGTGGATATGGTAGAAATGGCTAAGATCAGTCAGATGGCAGAGCATCATTATATCGGGGTAAAGTGCGGTATAATGGATCAGTTTACTTCTGCAATGGGCAAAAAAGACTGCGCAATCCTTCTTAACTGTATTGACCTTACATATGAATATGCTCATCTTGACTTAAAGGGCAAAAAGCTTGTAATATCAAATACAAACAAAAAGCATAAGCTTGGAGATTCCAAATACAACGAAAGAAGAGGCGAATGTGACAGTGCTCTTGAGGCTCTTAAAGGTGCAATGCCTGACAAGACTTGCCTTGCAGAGATTTCTCCTGAGGAATTTGAAGCACATAAGCACCTCATAAATAATGATATTGTACGCAACAGAGCAGAGCACGTAATATACGAAATAGACAGAACAGTAAAATCCGTAGAAGCACTCAAAAACGGAGACATTGAACTCTTTGGTAAATATATGAATCAGTCACACGATTCTCTTATGAATCTTTATGAAGTAAGCTGCAAAGAGCTTGATACTCTTGTTTTTGAAGCGAGAAAGATTGATGGAGTGCTTGGATCACGTATGACAGGTGCAGGCTTTGGCGGAAGTACAGTAAGTGTAGTGGAAGAAACTTCTGTAGAAGAATTTATAGAGAAGGTTGGCAAAGCATATACAGAAATCTGCGGACTTAAGGCAGATTTTTATGTGACAGATATTGGTGACGGTGGTCACAGAGTATTTATTTAAGGGGTAAATGAAATGAGTTATGCTGATGAATTGTTTATAAAAAACTGCAAGGATATTCTCGAAAATGGTGTGTGGGACACAGATTTTGATGTGCGTCCAAAATGGGAAGACGGAGCAAAAGCTCATACTGTTAAGAAATTCTGTATTGTAAACAGATATGACCTTACCAAAGAATTTCCTATTATGACCTTAAGAAGAACAGCTTACAAAAGTGCCATTGATGAGCTTTTGTGGATATGGCAGAAGAAGGACAACAATGTAAACAATCTTTCAAGCCACATCTGGGACAGCTGGGCAGATGAAACAGGCAGTATAGGCAAAGCCTACGGCTATCAGCTTGGTGTTAAGCACATATATCCTGAAGGTGAGTTTGATCAGGTGGACAGAGTGCTGTATGACCTTAAGAACAATCCTACCTCAAGAAGAATTATGACCAATATATACAATCATCACGATCTTCACGAAATGGGACTTGCACCATGTGCATACAGTATGACATTTAATGTATCGGGAAATAAGCTTAATGCAATTCTCAATCAGCGTTCGCAGGATTTCCTTACAGCCAACAACTGGAATGTGTGCCAGTATGCAGTATTAGTTCATATGATGGCTCAGGTATCAGGCTTTGAAGCAGGAGAGCTTGTGCATATCATTGCTGATGCACATATTTATGACAGACATATTCCATTGGTGGAGGAGCTTATAGAGAAACCGATGTTTGATGCACCTGTATTCAAGATGGATACGTCAATAGATGATTTCTATAAGTTTACAAAGGATAGCTTTACTTTTGAAAACTATCAGTATAATGAATTTAAGGTTAAAATCCCGGTCGCTGTTTAAAATGAAATGTAAAAATTGCCCTGAACACAATTATATAAAGGATGAAAAATAAATGAAACTAATAGTAGCAGTAGACAAAAACTGGGGTATAGGAAGAGATAATGACCTTTTATTCTCTATCCCTGAAGATATGAAGTTTTTCCGTTCCACCACACTTAATAAGGTGGTAGTTATGGGGAGAAAGACTCTTGAATCATTCCCAAACGGAAATCCTCTTAAAAACAGAATAAATATTGTCCTTACAAATGATAAGTCATATTCAAAAGAAGGGGCAGTGATTGTCAATTCCATACAGGAAGTCGCTGAAGCAGTCAGGGATTATAATACTGATGATGTGTATATAATCGGCGGTGCAAGTGTGTATGAAACTTTCTGTGACTATTGTGATGAGGCATATGTCACAATGGTAGAAAAGGACGGAAACGCTGATAAGTTTATGGTGAACCTTAATGAAAAAGAGAACTGGGAATTAAAGGAAAAATCAGAAACAAAAGTGACGGAAGACGGAATAAGGTTTGCATTTTGCACCTTCAGAAATAACAATAAAAAAAGTTTATAATCATTATAAAAAATTAAAACTCGGAATTTTGCAAAAAATGTTGTAAAGTTCCGAGTTTTGTGTTATAATGAATCGTTATGATAAAAAAGAAGATAGACGAGGAAAAGATTTTGAACGAAATTAAAGAAAACAAAATGGGCTCAGCCCCTTTATTCAGGCTTATAATGTCAATGTCGCTTCCGGCAATGTTTTCTATGCTGATACAGTCTTTATATAATGTGGTAGACAGTATATTTGTATCCAAGATAAGTCAGGATGCACTGACTGCAGTTTCTATTGCATATCCTATGCAGATGCTTATAGTTGCATTTTCAGTGGGTACAGGTGTGGGTGTCAATTCTCTTATGTCAAGACGACTTGGTGAAAAACGATATAAAGAAGCTACATCTGCAGCGGCACATGGTCTTGTGTTGTCTGTAATCACATGGGTTTTGTTTGCCATAGTGGGGATATTTTTTTCAAGGGCGTATATCTCAGCCTCTGCAGGAAATGAGGCAAATGCACCTGAGATTATACGTATGGGTACAGAGTATCTGTTTACTGTTCAGGTATTCAGTATATTTATGTTTATTGTGGCAGTGTCTGAGAAGACCATCCAGGCTACGGGCAATATGATATACCCCATGATAACACAGCTTATTGGTGCAGTAGTAAACATTATATTTGACCCGATATGCATATTCCTTTTTGATATGGGTGTTATGGGTGCGGCAGTTGCCACTGTATTCGGACAGTTCTGCTCATTTGTGTATGTGATGTATGTGTTTAAACATAAGACACTTAATGTAAATATCACCCTTAAGGGATTTAAGTTTGACAAAAATATGGTGAAGGATATATACGTTGTGGGATTTCCTTCCATTCTTATGCAGAGTATAGCAAGTGTACTGACCACTTGTCTGAATATGATACTTTCTGCACTGTCCACTACTGCAGTGGCGGTATTGGGTGTGTATTTTAAGCTTCAGTCGTTTATATTTATGCCTGTATTTGGTTTAAATCAGGGGCTGATGCCTGTAATGGGATACAACTTTGGTGCATGCAACAGAAAGAGACTTATGACAGCCTTCAAATACGGTTGCCTTATAGCATGTGTGATAATGGGAATAGGTGTAATGCTGTTTATGATTTTCCCTACACAGCTTATGAGTATATTTGATGCAGACGGACAGATGCTTCATATGGGTGTTACAGCTATGAGGATACTTTCCATCAACTTCCTCCCTGCGGCACTGGGTATCATATCATCTACACTGTTTCAGGCAACGGGCAAGGGTATATACAGCCTGATTGTATCTGCATTAAGACAGCTTGTAATCATTCTGCCGGTAGCATATCTGTTGGCAATGATATATAAAGATCCAAACGCAGTATGGTGGGCATATCCAATCGCAGAGGGCGCCGCACTTATTGTAAGTATACTTTTGGTTATGAGATTATACAACAAAAATATCCGTCATTTAGACGAGCAAAGGAGAATATAGAATATGAACATTACACAGAAACTTATCAAAGCACATCTTGTATCAGGTGAAATGATACCTGGCAGTGAAATAGCACTTAGAATTGACCAGACACTTACTCAGGATTCAACAGGGACAATGGCTTATCTTGAGTTCGAAGCAATTGGTATAGACAGAGTAAAGACCAAACGTTCTGTGGCATATATCGATCACAACACATTGCAGTCAGGATTTGAAAATGCCGATGACCACAAATATATCCAGACTGTGACCAAAAAGCATGGCATATATTTCTCAAGACCGGGTAATGGTATCTGTCATCAGGTGCATCTTGAGAGATTTGGTATTCCGGGTCAGACACTTCTCGGCTCTGACAGCCATACACCTACAGGCGGCGGTATCGGTATGCTTGCAATCGGTGCAGGCGGTATGGATGTTGCTGTTGCTATGGGCGGTGGCGAATACTACATCACTATGCCAAAGGTAGTAAAAGTAAACCTTACAGGTAAATTAAAGCCTTGGGTTGCTGCAAAGGATATTATCCTTGAGGTATTGAGAATTATGACTGTCAAGGGCGGCGTAGGCAAGGTAATTGAATATGCCGGCGAGGGTGTAAAGACACTTACAGTACCTGAGAGAGCAACAATCACAAATATGGGTGCTGAGCTTGGTGCAACAACAAGTGTATTCCCAAGTGACGAAATCACAAAGGCATTTCTTGAAGCACAGGGAAGAGTAGAAGACTATACAGAGATCAAAGCTGACGACGATGCAACATATGATGAAGAAATCACAATAGATTTGTCATCTCTTTCTCCAATGGCAGCCAAACCTCATATGCCTGACCTTGTGGACACAGTGAAGAATATTGGTAAAATCAAAGTGGATCAGGTGGCAATCGGAAGCTGCACAAACTCTTCATACATGGATATGATGAAGGTGGCAAAGATTCTTAAGGGCAAAACTGTTCACGAGGATGTGAGCCTTGTAATCAGCCCGGGATCAAAGCAGGTATTAAATATGCTGAGCGCTAATGGTGCATTGGCAGATATGATAGCTGCTGGCGCAAGAATCCTTGAATCAGCATGTGGTCCATGTATCGGTATGGGTCAGTCACCTAAGACAGATGCAGTATCACTCAGAACATTTAATCGTAACTTCGAAGGAAGATCAGGAACAAAGTCTGCGAAGATTTATCTTGTCAGCCCTGAAGTGGCAGCACTCAGTGCTATCAACGGATATCTTTCAGATCCTACAGAGCTTGATATTTCAAACGAAATCACAATGCCTGAAAAGTTCCTTGTAAATGACAATATGGTAGTAAGCCCTGCAGAAGAAGGCAACGATGTGGAAGTTGTTAGAGGGCCAAACATCAAGCCTTTCCCAACAAATGTGAAATTACCTGAAAAGGTGTCAGGGGTATCCCTTATCAAGGTAGAAGACAATATCACCACAGACCACATTATGCCATCAAATGCAAAGCTTCTTCCTTATCGTTCAAATATCCCTTATCTTGCAGAATTCTGTCTTGCACCTTGTGATGAAAACTTCGCAACAAGAGCAAAAGAAGCAAATGGCGGATTTATCATTGCAGGATCTAACTACGGTCAGGGATCATCAAGAGAGCATGCGGCACTTGCACCATTGTATCTTGGCGTGAAGGGTGTTATTGCCAAATCATTTGCAAGAATCCATATGGCAAACCTTGTAAATTCAGGTATCCTTCCTATGACATTTGTAAATGAAAATGACTATGACGATATTGACTTAAATGATGAACTTGTAATAGAAAATGCCACAGAAATGGTGAAAAATCAGGATAGATTTACAGTGAAGAATGTGACAAAAGGCAAAGAATATCAGGTAGAGATTGTCCTTTCAGAGAGACAGAGAGAAATGATGCTTGCAGGCGGACTTCTCAACTATACCAGAGAAAAAAATCAGTAATTTTGGAGGAAAAGGTTTTGAACGTAAAGAAGGTGCCGGAGGTTGTTGTAAAGAGACTACCCAGATATTACAGATATTTAGACGACCTTCTGAAAAACAAAGTATACAGAATATCATCAGCAGAGCTTAGCAAAAAGATGAATGTGACTGCATCCCAGATCAGACAGGATTTCAATTATTTCGGTGGCTTTGGTCAGCAGGGCTTCGGATATAGTGTGCAGATGCTTCATTCGGAAATAGGAGAGATTCTCGGACTTAACAAGGGACTCAAAACTATTCTTGTAGGCGCAGGTAACTTAGGTAAAGCTATTGCAAATCACGCCAAGTTTGAAAAACGTGGTTTTCATATGATAGGCGCATTTGATGTTTCTCCCGAAATAGTGGGTAAAAAGATCAAGGATATTACTATTATGGATTATTCCCAGATGGAAGCCTTTGTCAAAGAGCACAATCCAGATATTGCAATTCTTACAGTATCACAGAAGAATGTAAAGGATGTTGCAAAGCATCTTGAGGATATCGGCATAAAGGCTTTATGGAATTTCTCTTATACAGAGTTTGAAAGTGACAAGATGATAGTGGAGAATGTTCACCTGTCAGACAGTATTATGATGCTTTCATACAAGCTCCACAATGAATAGGGGTAAAAATTGCCCCGAGCGCAAAAGCGTAAGGCGAGAATAAAGAAAAAATTATTAAATTTTAAATGTTATTCTTATAAGGTAGAAAAACATCCTTCGGGATGTTTTTCTTTGTTTATATACGCTTTTGCTTTGAACAAACTTTCGCTCTCGCAGTATCGCATACAGCTTCGGCTCAGTTTGCTCAATCGGGACGATTTTTCCACCCTATTCATCTAAGTGTAAGGGGTAAAAATTGCCCCGAGCGCAAAAGCGTAAGGCGAGAATAAAGAAAAAATTATTAAATTTTAAATGTTATTCTTATAAGGTAGAAAAACATCCTTCGGGATGTTTTTCTTTGTTTATATACGCTTTTGCTTTGAACAAACTTTCGCTCTCGCAGTATCGCATACAGCTTCGGCTCAGTTTGCTCAATCGGGACGATTTTTCCACCCTATTCATCTAAGTGTAAGGGGTAAAAATTGCCACGAGCGCAAAAGCGTAAGGCGAGAATAAGGGAAAGTATTATTAAATTTTAAATATTATTCTTATAATGTAGAAAAACATCCTTCGGGATGTTTTTCTTTGTTTATATACGCTTTTGCTTTGAACAAACTTTCGCTCTCGCAGTATCGCATACAGCTTCGGCTCAGTTTGCTCAATCGGGACGATTTTTCCTCCCTATTAATTAAATTATGTAAGGGGTAAAAATTGCCCCGAGCGCAAAAGCGTAAGGCGAGAATAAAGAAAAAATTATTAAATTTTAAATGTTATTCTTATAATGTAGAAAAACATCCTTCGGGATGTTTTTCTTTGTTTATACACGCTTTTGCTTTGAACAAACTTTCGCTCTCGCAGTATCGCATACAGCTTCGGCTCAGTTTGCTCAATCGGGACGATTTTTCCTCCCTATTAATTAAATTATGTAAGGGGTAAAAATTGCCCCGAGTGCAAAAGCGTAAGGCGAGAATAAAGAAAAATATTATTAAATTTTAAATGTTATTCTTATAATGTAGAAAAACATCCTTCGGGATGTTTTTCTTTGTTTATATACACTTTTGCTTTGAACAAACTTTCGCTCTCGCAGTATCGCATACAGCTTCGGCTCAGTTTGCTCAATCGGGACGATTTTTCCACCCTATTCATCTAAGAGTAAGGGGTAAAAATTGCCACGAGTGCAAAAGCGCAGGGTGAGAATAAGGGAAAGTATTATTAAATTTTAAACGTTATTCTTATAAGGTAGAAAAACATCCCCACAAAAGTTTATTTTCTTTATGTGGGGAGGGGTTATCATATTTCAAACAGCTTATACTTTCTCTCAATCATTTCATCAATACGGTTTATATATTCGGATACTTCCTTTACATTAAAGCATCTTTCTATCCTGTCGCCCATTACTCTCTTTGTACTTCCACCTGAACCCATAGCGATTATGGTCTGTATTTCCTGCATAATGTAGATATTGTAGAGGGATTCCTTATATGGATCACAGAAGCCAATATTTTCAAGATTTCCTGCGGTGTTTTTTTGTCGGTACATATAGTAAGGTCGCTTACCCATAGAATACATTTTGTCACAAGCCATATCTATCATATTGTTTGCAATATTTGAAGCTTGGGTTGAAAGGCAGTTGTATTGTCTGTCAAGATATGCACCTTTTTTGAGACTTAATGAGTGAACGGTCACACTGTCAGGATTTAATTTTTCTATCTCTGAAAGGGTGTATCCGAAATCCTTCTCATCTTCACCGGGAAGTCCTGCTATAAGATCTGTATTTATATGGCGGAAGCCTTCCTCTCTTGCCATATGAAATTTCTCTCTTATATCCTCTGCAGTGTGACATCTTCCGATGATCCGGAGAGTTTTGTCATTCATTGTCTGAGGGTTTATACTTATTCTTTCTGCTCCTGACTTCTTTATGATGCGAAGCTTGTCTCTGGTGATAGTGTCAGGTCTGCCTGCTTCTACAGTAAATTCTTTTATATTTGATAAATCAAATGTAGAATTAAGATTATCGAGAAGTGTGCAAAGGTTTTCTTCGTCCAATGATGTGGGAGTGCCACCACCGATATAGACGGTTTCTATATTGTAGCCAAGCTTTTTAATAAGCTCTGCTGTGTGATGAAATTCGGTTTTTAGCGCATCAAGGTAAGGCTTTATAAGCTTTGATGAAAATTTGATGGATTGTGATATAAATGAACAGTATGAGCATCTTGTAGGACAAAATGGTATGCCTATATAGAGGCTTACAGAGTTTTTGTCCATTTTGTCAATAATGTCCTTTTCGTATGATGCAGTTTCTATAGCAAGGATAGTCTTTTTATGAGATGCGAGAAAATCTTCTTTGAGTATTCTTGCAGATTCAGGCTTTGTATGACCTTCATTCCACAGCTCTATCACCTTCTTTGAAGGGCGGATCCCCGTAAGTATGCCCCAGGGTGGAGTAATGTTAAGTACATCGGATAAAAGCTCATACAACACTCTTTTTATATGATTTTTAGAATAATCAGGTTTAATAAATGAGTGTGTATGAATATTTCCTTCGTTAAGAAATTCTGAGTAATACTCGTATTCTTCATCATTCTTTTTTACACTGACAATTATATATTCATCTGAATTATGGATTTTTTCACAAAATTCCATATTGCACCCAGGCAAAAAAAGCCGTACAATATCTCGTACGGCATATTCCTCATTATTACCTTTAAGAATAATCTGCATTTTATATCAGTCCTTATCTTATGTAGGGATTGTTTCTTTTTTCGTATCCTATAGTGGTTTTTTCACCGTGACCGGGATAGACAGTTGTGTTGTCATCAAGGGTCATAAGCTTATTCAGTGACTGGGACATCTCCTTCATACTTCCACCGGGGAAGTCCACTCTTCCCATAGACAGATAAAAAAGTGTGTCACCTGAAAAGAGGATATCGTTTATCTTTATACACATACTTCCCTTTGTATGACCGGGAGTGTGGATAAATGTAAGCTCATCACTTGAGAAGGGGAGAGTATCATTGTCATTTACAAGGATATCAGCCCTGGACTCAGGCCCTGATGAGCCAAATGCATATGAAAGATTAAGATTATCATCAGATAATGCTGCATTTTCTTCACTGTATATTACAACAGGTGCATTGGTAAACTCCTTCACAGAATCCAGAGCACCGGTATGATCAAAATGTGCATGGGTGAGGATTATGTATTTCACAATAAGATTTTCATTCTTTATTTTGTTTATTATTATATCGTTCTGATCTGCAGGGTCTATTATCACTGTTTCCAATGTATCCTCTGATATAAGGAAATAGCAGTTTGTCTGAAGATTGCCCAAAGGCAGTGTGTCAACTTTCATTAATATCAGTCCTTGTTTTTATTTTCTATAACATAGAGTATTAGTAATAGGAGATAGGAAAATGTTTCATGACGGACAAACAGAGCCATTGTAGGGACAGATGCCCTCATCTGTCCGTTAGTGATTGTTTTAGGGCGGGTCGATGAAGGCATCGACCCCTACACCGCAGGCGAATGTTTGTCACTAGTGAAAAGATACAGAAAAAGGAAAATATTGCATTGAAAATGTAATATTTTCAACCGAAAAACCAACCATATAAATACCATGGTAAACTTCTGATATTTTTATTCCATTTTATCTTTTCACGATCCGGAGTCTTTATGATTAAATGAGATAGGAAAAAGGCTTTGGAAGGGACAAACAGAGCCAAAGTTGTATGTTTATACCACGAAGGCGAATGTTTGTCACTAGTGAAAAGATACAGAATGATGAAAATATTACATTTGTAATGTAATGTTTTCAACCGAATAAATAGATGTATAACTATATAGAGAAATACTGATATGTGTTTTCCTTATCTTTTCACGTTCCGGAGTCTTTTTACATCTCATTTTTATTGAGTGCTTCTTACTACATCTATTACATCTCTGATTGCCTTTATCTTATTCATAATCTTATTCACCTGTTCAAGATCAGATATATCCATAGTCATATCTATAATGCTGACAGTACCCTTATTTCTTGCATTAAGTGAACGTATTGTAGTTTTCATATCTGCCATAACCTGTGCAATATCAAGCAAAAGCCCTGCTCTTTCGTTACATTCGATTTTGAGTGTAACTGTAAATACAGTATCCTTGGACTTAGCCCATGCCACTTCTATAAGACGTGACTTTTCTTCAGGATCTGTGTATGCAGTTGCAATATTCGGACAATCCTGTCTGTGCACAGATACACCTCTGCCTCTTGTGATATATCCTATGATACTGTCACCCGGTACAGGATTACAGCATCCTGCATATCTTATGAGGCAGTTGTTAAGACCTGATACGATAACACCACTTGATGATGTCTGAAGCTTTGCCTTTTGGGTATCGGCGGATGCAGGTGCAGTAGCAATCGGTATAACAGGCTCGCTTATTTCTGCAAGCTTCTTGGCTTCTTCCTTGATCTTTGCAGCAACCTTTGATACAGGAAGTCCGCCATATCCTACACTTGCATACAAATCATCTATTGTTCCGAAGCCATAGCGCTTAAACATTGCCTTGATAGCATCGCCCTTAAGGTGATCAGCAATATTTAAGTTGTTGTGCTTAAGCTCTCTTTCTACAGCTTCCTTTCCTGCGATAATATTTTCTTCTCGTTTTTCCTTCTTGAACCACTGGTTGATTTTGTTTTTTGCCACACTGGTTTTTACGATTTTTAGCCAGTCACGGCTGGGGCCATGCACAGATGATGAGGTGATAACTTCCATAATATCACCATTTTCCATCTGATAGTCAAGAGGTACAATTTTGCCATTGGCTCTTGCACCCTGCATTTTGTAGCCGATTGCAGAGTGGATAGTGAATGCGAAGTCAATAGGAGTAGCTCCTGCAGGGAAGCTTATTACATCTCCCTTAGGTGTAAATACAAATACCTGATCGGTAAACAAATCAATCTTAATAGCTTTTATGAATTCTTCTTCATCGTCTGTATTTGATTGAATTTCAATAAGCTGTCTTATCCATGAAAGCTTGGATTCTATACTGTCATCATTTGCCTGTATGCCCTTGTATTTCCAGTGGGCTGCGATACCATTTTCTGCGATATCGTGCATTTCCTGGGTTCTTATCTGGATTTCAAAAGGCTTACCCTGAGGACCAATGACAGTTGTATGCAGTGACTGATACATATTTGGCTTTGGCATTGCAATATAGTCCTTAAATCTTCCCGGCATAGGAGTATAAAGCTCATGTGCAAGACCGAGAGCTGTATAGCAGTCGCTTAAGTTGTCTGTGATTATTCTTACTGCGAAAAGATCGTATATCTGATCCAGAGTTTTGTTCTGAGTGTACATTTTACGATAAATACTGTAAAGATGCTTAGGTCTGCCATCTATACGGCATTTTATCCCCATTTCTTCCAGCTTGTTCTTCAGCTCAGATTTAACCTCTACAATGAAGGCTTCTCTCTCGTGCCTTTTCTGGTTGATACCATCTACGATTTCGTGGTATGCTACAGGATCAATATACTTAAGACTCATGTCCTCAAGCTCCCATTTGATCTTGTACATACCAAGTCTGTGAGCAATAGGGGAGTATATGTTGAGAGTTTCTCTTGCGATTTCCCTCTGCTTTTCTTCTCTCATACTGATAAGGGTTGAGAGATTGTGAAGTCTGTCTGCAAACTTGATCATAATCACGCGTATATCCTTGGTCATAGCAAGGAACATCTTACGCATATTTTCCATATGTCTTTCTTCCTGAGATGTGAATGAAAGCTTATCAAGTTTTGTGAGACCGTCTACTAATTCTGCCACATTTTCTCCGAAAAGATTTTTTACATCCTCCAGAGTGTATTGTGTATCTTCAACAACATCATGCAAAAGGGCAGCACATATTGACTCTGAATCAAGCTTCAGTTCCGCAACAGTCTGTGCAACCTCAATAGGATGCATAATATATGGATATCCTGAAATTCTTTTCTGATCCTTGTGCGCACCACTGGCAAACTCATACGCTTTGGTGATGAGCTCCAGATTTGCATTTGGATTATTCTTTTTGATTGTTTCCATAAGTTGATTGAATTTACGAATCATAGACATTCTCCTTTATATAAGAATTCGATGTGTCATATGGACCTGTTTTTGAATGAATAGTCGTTGTATGTGTGGGATTTCTCAAGATTGGTCTGCTTAAAAAATCCATTCAATTCCTGTATCTTTAGGCTTTCTTCGTCCTGGTGGTAGTCAATCATACCAAGCTCTTTTAAGATATCCAGACAAACAGTCACTTTTATAATACCGTGATGAATACGGCAAGTGTTGTATACCGTTTCTTCAAACTGCTCGTTGGTGCTATCAATTGTGCCGTTTGTGACAAAGTTTTTAACTGCTCTGTATATGTTTCCCACATCATCTCTTGTGACAAAGCGATTAAAAGAAGGGCGGATATCCTTGATGATAAACTGGGACATAGTACGGGAATTGTAGGTGTTTTCAGAAAGAATCCCTGCCACGTCCACTATATTTCCTTCTTTGTATCTTTTCATTATCTTCTGCATACCAAATGCAGGCATAATGGTGGTATTTCCTGATTTGTCTGATAATGTAATAAATGAGTGTGAGCTGTCCTTAAGATGCTTTAAGGATGTGATGGTAAGCTCCTTTATGCAAAACATAGGAGATCTGTTGCCCATTCCGCAAGGCTCAAGGACCTTTAACTGACGCAACGTGTCGAGGGATATGTCCTTAAGAGTGATTGTATCGTCAAGATATATTGTTGGAGTGGCAATCTCTTCTGTAATTATAGAGCCGGCATATTTGTTAATAGCTTCTTTGAATTCAGCAATTTTGGAATTATCTATTGTAAGTCCTGCTGCAAGCTCATGGCCACCGTATTTCACAAGATAGTCCTTGTGAAAGTCCAGTGCATCAAACAGATTAAAGCCCTTGATGCTTCTTCCGGATGCTTTGGCAGTGGTATCATCTATACTCATCACAATTGATGGTTTGTAAAATGTATCTGTAAGTCGCGAAGATACGATACCGATTACACCATGATGCCAACCCGGGTTTGCTACGATAATCACATTGTCCTTATAAGACTGGTTTTCATTTATAATATCAAGAGCTTCATTAAATATCTGTAGCTCTGTGGCTTTTCTTTTTTCGTTTTCTGCTTCCAGGACACGGGCGATTTCCATACCGGCTTCTTTTGTGTCACAGTCAAGAAGAGACACAGAGATAGACGCAGATGCGATTCTGCCTGCAGCATTGAGCCTTGGACCGATTGCATATCCTATATTGGAAGCATTTACTTTGTTTATATCGATTTTTGATACTTCAAAAAGTGCTTTTAGTCCGGGATTATCTGTAGATTTCAATAGCTCCAGACCTTTTTGAGCGATGTATCTGTTTTCTCCTGTAAGCTCTACCAGATCTGCAATTGTTCCTATTGCAGCGAAAGGAAGATATCTTTTTAGGATGTTGTCTTTGCTGTTGCTCAGTGCACATATAAGCTTAAATGCCACTCCTGCGCCTGCGAGATGAACAAAGGGGTATCCGGACGGTATCTTTGGATTGATCACTGCGATACAATCAGGTGTTCCGTCTCCCTGGAGAGAGTGATGGTCTGTTATGATCAGGTCGATTCCAAGTTCTTTGCAAAGTATGGCTTCCTTTATTGCAGATATACCAAGATCCACTGTCACTATAAGCTCTGTACCTTTGTCCCTAAGTGAAGTAACAGCACTTTCTGACAGACCATATCCCGAGTCCATTCTGTCAGGGATGAAATAGTCTGTATTGGCACCGGATTTTTTCAGGTAGTCATAGAGCATATAGGTACTGGTAATGCCGTCCACATCATAGTCGCCATATACAGTTATTTTTTGATTTTTTTCAATTGCAGTTCTGATTCTGTCTACTGCCTTTTGCATATCATTGAGCAAGAAGGGATCGTTTTGTGCAGAAGAATCAGTTTCGAGATAAAGCTCATAGTCCTTATTGCATCTGTTGAGTACGGTTTTTGCAACAGATGGAGCCAATCCGTATTTTTCAGATACTTTTTTGATAAGTGCTTCATCTCCGGGGTATTCCACCCAATTTTTTCTTCTTATAAATTTGTTTTTCATTTCATTATTTCTCTATTCAAAAAGTTATATTAATACAATATTATATCATTTTATCAGATACTATTCAAGAGAAATGTTTGCTTATTTATAATATTTTTTTATAAATTCACAAAATATCTGTTCAAATTAAAAAAAATATAGTATAATGCAATTTATAGGAGGGATTTTGGTGAGAAGAAGTGAAAAGGTTTTAAAGATAAAAGAAATATTTGATATAGAATATTATGATGCCAAGTGTTCACTGGATTTCGATACACCACATCAGCTTCTTGTAGCGGTTCAGTTGTCGGCACAGTGTACAGACAAAAGAGTAAACATCGTGACAAAGGATTTGTTCAGAAAGTATACATCGGTATATGACTTTGCAAATGCCGATATAGAAGAACTTAAGGAAGATATCCGTCCTTGCGGATTTTACAAAAACAAAGCAAAAAACATCATTGCATCTTCTAAGGATATAGTGGAGAAGTTTAACGGTGAGCTTCCTCAGACTATGGAAGAAATGCTTTCTCTTGCAGGTGTAGGGAGAAAGACAGCAAACCTTGTGCTTGGAGATTTGTTTGGTGTGCCGGGACTTGTGATAGACACCCACGCAATAAGACTTACAAACCGCTTTGGACTTACAAAATACAAGGACCCTTACAGGATAGAAATGGATCTTAATAAGATTGTTCCTGATGATTACAAGATGAGATTTTGTCATCAATTGGTATATCATGGGAGAAGGTACTGTATGGCAAGAAATCCAAACTGTGAAGAGTGTCCTGCAAAAGCACTTTGTAAGTATTATGAAACTAAAAGAAAGGATTGATATTATGACCTTAGAAAACAGAATTCTTATAGTAGACGATGACAAGAACATATGTGAGCTTGTAAGACTCTATCTGGAAAAGGAAGGCTATGTGACAGATATTGCATATGACGGAAGAACTGCTCTGGATAAATTCAGTGAAAATCCACCTATGGCAGTGGTACTTGATATAATGCTTCCTGTGATAGACGGCATAGAAGTGCTCAAAGAAATAAGAAGGATGGGAAATATCCCTGTAATAATGCTTACTGCCAAAGGGGAAACCTTTGACAAGGTCCTTGGACTTGAGCTTGGAGCAGATGACTATATTGTCAAGCCCTTTGAACCAAAGGAGCTTGTAGCCAGAGTGAAGGCTGTAATGAGAAGATATGAAGTGAAAACTTCTAACAAAAAAGAAGTTGTGTTTCCAAACCTGAGTGTAAACCTGAATACTTATGAACTGAAGGTAGGCGGAGAAAATATTGATATACCGCCTAAGGAACTGGAGCTTTTGTATTTCTTATCATCAAACCCAAACAAAGTCTTTACCCGTGATCAGCTTCTTGATCAGGTGTGGGGGTATGATTTTTATGGTGATTCGAGAACAGTGGATGTGCATATAAACAGACTCAGAGAAAAGCTCTCAGGATTTGAAGATATATGGCAGGTAAAGACTGTCTGGAGAGTAGGATACAAATTTGAGGTGAATCCAAAATGGACAAACGCAAAAGCATTTTAAAAAGCCTTCTTATAGGTGGCTTTGCAGTGGTAATATTCAGCTTTGTCATTGTGGCAATATGCTTCTTTTCCATATCAGGAGGCAACTTCGAAAGGCAAAAAAAAGTTGCACTTGCAGACAAAAAGCAAATGCTTGAGAATAATGCGGATAAGGTATCACAGTATTTCGATGATTTCTTTATCGGTGTAGGTTCTCCTGCAGAGAGAGAATACAGATTGATGATGGGAAGAACTACCCTTGATATTATAAGTGAAGCTACCAACTCCACAATTATTGTATTTGATGCAGAGAAGGATATTGTGGCTGCCAGTGGCAAGGAATCACAGAGCTTCAATCACGGCTCAGTCAGCGGTAAATATGTGAACGATATCCTTGGCGGAAAAAATGTCTCCGATTCAGATGTGGTGAAGGATCTGGGAGATGAAAATGTACTTACCATAGGAAGACCTATTGAATATAACGGATTTATTTATGGAGGAGTAATAATCAGCTCGCCTACAGTAGAGATAGTGAATAGCTTTAAGGAGATTATCCCTGATATGGCTGTCGCTATGCTGGTAGTGCTTCTTATAGCATTTCTTCTGTTTTACTTTATATCCAAAAGGATTACCAATCCTATAAAGGAGATCAACAATGCGGTTACTCAGTTTTCCAAAGGTAAGTTTGAAAAAAGGGTGGAGTGCAGTGTAGAAAATGAGCTTGGTTCCCTTTCTGACAATATAAACCAAATGGCAGACAGTATAGAAAATCTGGAGAAGATGCGCTCTACCTTTGTATCGGATGTATCTCATGAGTTAAGGACACCTATGACTTCTATTACCGGATTTGTGGAGGGGATTCTGGATGGTACTATCCCTAAGGAAAAGGAAGAAGAGTATCTTAATGTGGTTTTGACTGAATCAAAAAGACTGTCAAGACTTGTGGCAGACCTTCTGAATATTTCCAGACTTGACGGCGGATACTATAAGGTGAACAAAAGTGAGTTTGACATAAATGAGCTTGTAAGAATAGTGCTTATTAAGTTTGAAAATGAAATTACGCAAAAGGATATAAACCTTAGTCTTGAGCTTGAAAACGACAAACAAAATGTAATGGCAGACAGTGACGGTATAAATCAGGTGATTACAAACATTATGCACAATGCCATCAAATTTACACCTGAAGGCGGAGATATTTGGGTAAAAATATCAAAGCGAAATCAAAAAGCATATGTAGAAATCAGAAATTCCGGTGAGGGGATCAAAAAAGAAAACCTTCCATTTATATGGGACAGATTTTTTAAGGCTGATACATCGAGGGGAGACAATCCCAATGGTGTAGGGCTTGGACTTTTCATTGTACACAGTATCATTTCTCAGCACGGAGAGCAGATCAAAGCGGAAAGTGTGGAAGGGGAATATGCGAAATTTACCTTCACACTGGATGTTGTGTGATGAATGTGTGACAGAAAGCGGATAAAATCGGGAAAATATGAGAATATGTGCTTAATTGGTGCAATTGTTTACAATTTGTTTATATATTTTTAAAAATTATTCAGTATCATTAAGTTGAAGCTAAATGATACTATCTTAAAACAAAATTTATATTGCATTGGAGGTATTATTATGGATGAATTCAAAAAAGATTTATTTGATGAAGAAATAAAGTCAGAAGAAACAACAGAAGATGTATCAGCAGTTGAAAACATTGAAGAAATTGAAGAATATGAAGAGATTGTTGATGAGATTGTTGAGTCTGACGATGAAGAGAAGGATTTCTCCATCAATTTCTATGACAAGGGCGAAGAGAAAGAGACCGCGGACAGTGGTTCTGAGTTTTATGTGACCACATATAACGATACTAAGAAAAAGAAAAAGAAGAAATTTGGCACATTGGCTTTGGTGACAGCAATTATCCTTACAATGGTTGTTTCAGTGTTTGGTACATCATTTGTAGCACTTAAGTTTTATGAATACTCACTGAAAAACGAAAGTGAAACACCGCTTCTGGACAAAGCACAGGGTAAGCCTGCCAAAGCAATCACTGCAAATTCAAACAAAGAAAAGCTTGAAATCCCTGATATCGCAGAAAAAGTGGGACCTGCAGTTGTAGGTATCATAAATAAGGCAACAAGCAAAAACTATTTCTATTATGCTCAGCCTGAAACAATCGAGCAGGGAAGTGGCTCGGGTATTATTATTTCAAGTGACGGATATATTATCACAAACTATCATGTAATAGAAGGGGCAGAAGAAATTACCGTTATCCTTAATACAGGAAAGGAATTGGCTGCTTCACTCAAAGGTGGCGATGCAAGGACAGACCTTGCACTGCTTAAGGTAGATGCAACAGACCTTCCCTTTGCAACACTTGGTGACAGTACAGCTCTTCGTGTAGGTGACCTTGCAGTAGCAATCGGTAACCCACTCGGCCAGGAGCTTGCAGGAACAGTAACAGTTGGTTATATAAGTGCACTGAATCGTTCTATCACAATTGACAATAAGACTCTTACACTTATTCAGACCGATGCAGCAATCAACCCCGGTAATTCCGGTGGTGCTCTGGTGAATGCATATGGCGAAGTAATAGGTATAAACACAGCTAAGATTTCTTCAAATCAGCTTGAAGGTCTGGGATTTGCAATTCCTACAGCAGAAGCCCGTCCTATTATCGAGGATCTTATGTCTGCAGGATATGTTAAGGGAAGACCTGTAATCGGTATTTCCGGTCAGGCTATCACAAGCCAACAGGCAAAGGCTTACGGTCTTGTGGAAGGTGTATATGTATACTCAATTTCATCCACATCACCTGCATATATGTCAGGTCTCAAAATCGGTGATATTATCATTGAGGTAGAAGGACAGCAGGTAAAGACAGTAGACGAAATCAATAATATCAAGAATAAGTATAAGCCAAATGATGTAATAAATATCACAGTATGGAGAAATGGCACAACTATGACAGTGAAGCTTGTTCTTGGCGAAGAGACACCTGTTACCGGCTGATAGTATCATTAATTTGTTTGCTTCACGCAGTAAATTATTATGCGTGTGATTTCCAAATAATAGCAAAAACAGAAAGAGAAAGTCGTTCCCCCCGACTTTCTTTTTCTTTTTCTTTTTCTAATACTTGCATTGAATAATATTTTGTGATATACTAGCTAAGTTTAGGAAAAGATATACATAAAGGAAGTGTAATTTTGAAAGAAATTTTTTCTGTGTTCAGTGCCACACTTTCACCTATGCTTGTACTGTTTATATGTATGGTGATTGGATTTATACTAAATAAAAAAGAACTTATCCCCAGGGATACTGCTCAGGTGTTGTCTAAGCTTGAAAACTATATTCTGGTGCCCTCGCTTATCATAAATACATTTTCAAAATACTGTACGCCGGAGTCAGTAAGTGAGAATTATAAGTATATTCTGTATTCTCTGATAGCACTTTTTATGGCGATAGTAATAGCAGTGCCGTTGTCAAAGCTTTTTGCAAAGAAGCCCTATGACAGAAATATATATATTTATGCCCTGGCATTTGGTAATTTTTCCTTTATGGGAAATGCCATTGTGCCTGCCATTATGGGAGAGGAGTATCTGTATAACTATATGCTGTTTACATTGTCCCTGAATGTGGCGGTTTATACATGGGGTGTGCTAATGCTTATACCTAAGTCAAAGTCCAAAAAGAGTCCTTTAAAGGCACTTCTTAATCCCATATTTATATCCATTATAATTGGTGCCACACTTGGACTTAGCGGTGCTTCCAACTATATGCCGAAATTTATTGGCTCCACAGTATCGGGATTTGCAGCATGTATGGGGCCATTGGCGATGGTACTTACAGGATTTGTAGTAGCAGATTTTGATGTGGCAAAGCTTCTCAAAAAGAGAAGAGTATATACAGCAACAGCACTGAGACTGATAGTTTTTCCCGCCATATTTGTATCAGTACTGTACTTTTTGGGAGCAGATATTGTGACTCTTTCATTGGCATTTTTCGCCTTTGGTACACCACTTGGGCTCAATACAGTTGTGTTTCCTGCAGCATACGGCGGAGATACCTCAATAGGCGCATCTATGGCGATGATATCACATACCTTGTGTATTATAACAATTCCGCTTTTGTATTCGTTGTTGACAATAATTGTATAGAAATATGACAGAAAAAAGGAACCAAATTTTATAAATTTGGTTCCTTTCATTAGAATATAATTAATAAAATAAACAACACCTTTGCGATCCGGAGCATTTTTACAATCAAATAAGAAAATAATAAACAAAACAACACCTTTGCGATCCGGAGCATTTTTACATTTCTTACGCTTCTTTGATGTTACTCATGATCCTATGATATCCTTCTATCACAACTGCATTATCACTTTTGTTGGTCACTTTGCCATTGCTTCGTACAATCACTTCTCCCAGAGTAGGATGCTCCCAAGGATACTCAAGCTGTACCACCTTGTCAAGTGTTGTCATAAGGTCGAAGTTTTCGTCCACATATTTCACATGGTCGCTTTTTATCCTGCTATGCCAGAATTCATAGTATTTATCAGGAGTGAGTTTTTCCTCCAGACCCATAATCCTTTCCATTGTTTCATCAAAAAACAACTCTATATTCTGATTGTTATTAGTTTTGTGCATTACCCACAAGCCCATATTGGTATCTCTTAAGATATCCTTGTGATTAAACTGAACTTTATTCGACTTGTTTCTTGCAAGAGTGAGACCTTTTATAAATGATTGCTTGTTTAAGTAATCAACTGAGGTCGGATCAAAATATTTGCAAGTGAATTCATCCGGTGTTAATGGCTTATCAAAGAGATAACCCTGCAGAAGATGAGGAGAATACATTTCCAAAACAGAAATCTCCTTTGTGGTTTCTACTCCTTCGCAGCACACTCTCATAGCATTTTGCTTTGCAAATTCTATTGCCTGAGAAATAACACCGCAGTTTTGTAAGGACTTGTCAATATCTTTTACAAACATTCTGTCGATTTTTATCTCATCAACATTCATTTGATTAAGATATCCTAAGTTTGAATACCCGGTACCAAAATCATCAATGGCAATCTGTATTCCCTTTGCTTTTAATTGATGTATGATCGAAAGAACCAATTCCATTTCGTGTATGGGGATTGATTCAGTGATTTCTATTGTAAGACATTCTCCGGCTACCCCTGCTTCATTAAGTGCACAAACGATATCATCAACTACCGACTCATCTCTCAATTGCACCATTGAGAAGTTTACACTTATGTGCATATTCGGTATGGATTTCTGCCAGATTTTGCATTGGTTGAGGGCAGTTTTTAATACCCACATTCCCACCGGTATGATCAGCTTAGAGCTTTCAAGAACAGGTATAAATTCATCAGGAAAAATCTTTTTGCCTGATTTGGATGTGTATCTTAATAGTGCTTCTGCTCCATAGAGAGAGTATATATTTGACAGGAGCTGAGGCTGATACAACAGACTAAATCCTGAGCAGTTTTCAGAAACGCTCTTTTGCAGTTCATCCAGTAGCGATGCAGAAGACATTACCTTCTGAAATTCCTCTTCTTCAAAAAACAGCAGACTGTTTCTGCCATAGTCCTTTGTTTTGTTTACAATAAGCTTAAGCGAATCATAGAGCGAATTTTCGTCAGAAAAGAATTCCTTGCTAAGTGGAACTACACCTGCGGAAATGGTACACTTATCCTTTACCGCATCTCTTATTGAGGCGTATATTTCTGTCACTTCATCTTTTGTTTTCGCATCTATAATGATTGTAAAATAGCTTCTTTCATTGTGATAGACAGCGTTTACTTTGGGAAGCTCTTCGATAAATGTGGCAATTGTTTTTAGAAGGGCGTTTCCATAGTTTCTGCCATGGTTAAGGTTTATAGCAGATAATTCATCAATGTTAAGCATCATAAGATATCCTGCTATATCGCCCTTGTACATCTCTTTTAAGTCAGCCATAAGTCTGAATTGGTTGAACAATCCTGTAAGAGGATTGAACATGTGCGAAAGCTCCTGATGAGACATTCTTCCTGTCACATAGAGCTTGTTATCAATTTTCAGAGCTATGCCCTTACAGCTTATCCACACAGGCTCATTATCCTTGTTCATAAGTCTGCATTCTGAATTGTATGTATCTGATTTCCCTGTTTTGACATCTTCCATAGACAATTTCAGCGAATCTCTGTCAAAAGGATGGACGATGTTTATCAGATTATTAAGGGATATCCCTCTGTCTTTATCTATCTTCACATCAAAAATCTTATCAAAGTCACTGAAATACCATATCTTGTTTTCACATAAACTGCACACAAAAAGATGATCCTCTGTGGTTTTATTAAGTAACGCAAGGGTGCTTTTCAAAGAGGATAGGGATTCAATTTTGTCATACATCAGATTGTCTGCAAAGTATGCCATAGAAATTCTCCGTTTCTTATTATATAGACTATACACATAATCAATTATATTATAAAATGTAATTAATTGGAAATCAATTGACTTTATCCATAAAAAAGTGATAGCTTTTTTGGTCATATTGCATAATGTGATAACAGGGGAGATTTATTTCTTTTTTATATCCTCAAGCAGGTTGATAATCTCTGACACAGCTATGAGAAGTGTACCATTTATCAATGTTGTCATCCATACAAGAGCGGCTACACCCCACGAAAAATTATAGGACAGAGCATCGCCTAGTGCTATACCTGATATAAAGCCTATTATGTAAACAATAACAGCACAAAATGCGAGAACAGAGGATACTTTGTTTTTCTTAATCAGTGTGAAGTGAGAAGAATACTTTTTGATTTCTTCATACTCTTCATCCGTTACTTCCACAGGAATCTTTTTGAAATATTTGGTCATAGATGCATTCTGATCCCATTCAGAAAAAGCATATTCAGCACTTGATTCACACTGAATACTGTCTACTGTCACGTCTATCTTTTCATCATTTTTTGCAAGCTTGATTTTGTCTCCCGGTTTGATATCCTTGTTTACTACAGGAAATTTCACTGCCTTGTTTTCATCATTTGTATGTCCGTAACCGATTATAGGAGCATACTCCTTTTCATAGAGTCCCAGATTGAGTAATGTTTCAGTTTTACTTTTTTCGTTTTTGATTTTTTCCTGAGCTTTTTTTGATTCCAGAAATTCTTTTACTTTATCATTCATTACGGTCTCCTCCTTAGTATTCTTTGTAAGTATTGTAACATTATTTTTTTATAATGTCTATATTGAAAAAATGCTTTTAAAGAGAAAAATCAATAAAAGAAAGACCAAGCATATAAAAGTGCTTGGTCTTGATTAACGAATAATTAATCTATAAGCTCCAAATCATATTTCTCTACTAATTTTGAGATCTCTCTCTTATAGTCTAGGGCATAATTATTTGCTTCATTCAGCCTTTCGTTAGCATCTGAAACTAAAGCATAATCCTGGTTTTCAATGGCAGAGATCATGAGGGTGATGGCATTTAGTTGTTTTGAAGCATAATTAATATAAATTCTATGTACTTCCATTATTTCTTCATCTGTTATTTGCTTGGAAAGTTCCAATGCTGTATCGGATAATTGACGAGCCAAAATAACAGTTTTTTCTGAAAGTTCAGTATATGTTGTTATATCATCTACATAGTTTTCACCAGTTACGCTTTTATAACTCTTATTAAAATCATCTTCCGTTCTTTCAAGATTGTATTTAGTAATATTATTTGAATATTCTATAAGTTCGTCTTGTTTTTTGCTATTACCACATCCGGTCAAACAAAAAGAAAGAACAGTTATTACAAGTAAAAATAAAAACTTTTTCATATTATTTCCTCCAAAATATTTTTTTCGTTTATTATATCATAAACGATACTAAAAGTCTATGCAATTTGAGGACGGGGCAGTTTTTGTAATATTTTGCACAAAAAACAGCACCCACATAAGTGAGTGCTGAAATTTTTGAAATAAGAAATTATCTCTTACTAAACTGTGGAGCACGACGAGCAGCTTTGAGACCGTATTTCTTTCTTTCTTTCATTCTTGGGTCTCTTGTGAGGAAGCCAGCTTCCTTAAGTGCAGGTCTGTTTTCTGCATCTACTGTAAGAAGTGCTCTTGCGATACCGTGACGGATAGCACCGGCCTGACCTGTGAATCCACCGCCCTGTACCTTACAGATTACATCAAATTTACCAAGGTTGTCTGTAGCAACCAATGGCTGTCTTACGATAACCTTAAGTGTTTCAAGACCAAAGTAATCGTCGATATTTCTTGAGTTTATTGTGATAGCACCTGTGCCTGGAACCAATCTAACTCTTGCGATTGATTTCTTTCTTCTGCCTGTGCCGTAAAACTGTGCGTTAGCCATTATTCATTCTCCTCCCTTATTTGATTTCGCCTGTATACATTTCAGGCTTCTGTGCTTCGTGCTTGTGCTCTGCGCCCTTGTATACTCTGAGACGTGTAAGAGAGTTAGCACCGATAGTGTTGTGTGGGAGCATACCCTTGATAGCAAGTGTCATAGCTTTTTCAGGCTTTTCTGCCATCAATTTTCTGTACTGGATTTCCTTAAGACCACCAACATAACCTGTGTGGTATCTGTAATACTTCTGATCAAGCTTCTTACCTGTAAGAACAGCTTTTTCAGCGTTGATGATGATTACGAAATCTCCGCAATCAACGTGTGGTGTGAATGTAGGTTTGATTTTACCTCTGAGAATAGAAGCAGCAGCACTTGCAACTCTACCGAGTGGCTTGTCTGTAGCATCTATAATGTACCATTTTCTTTCAAGCTCATTAGGCTTTGCCATAAATGTACTCATTTGATTTACCTCCGTATTTTATTTATTGGATACTGGGCATTTTCTGCCCTTTTTCTTAAGCCTTATGTATTGTAATACAAAAAGTTTTCTTTGTCAATACCTTTTTTAAAGATTTTTAATTTATTATTTTCAAACTCTTTTATTCTTTGTTTTTCTCCCAAAAGCTCTTATTTTCTCGTTTGTCATTTTTATTTTTGTTTTTTGCATTGACAATATGGCGCTATTTTCTTATAATATGTAATATATTATATATTAAGGAAGTGCATATAATTTGAAGAAACATTTTCAGGCGGCATCAAGGGTTTTGGGGATGCATATTATTTTTGCAATAGCCTCATTTTTGTTTTCCAAATCATTTCATTGGGCTCTTGCCAATGATCAATATGAGCTTATTACTTCAAGATTGGTTATATATTCACTTATAACTACCTTTTTTTATCTCGCAGCAGTTCACTCTATTATGTGGGATGTGGGAAAAAAGGATAACAATGAAGGGGAAAAGCCATACATTATGAAGGGACTTGTTATAGGACTTATAGTAAGTATACCTGCAATTGTGCTTTTTATTCTTTCTTTGTTTATACCCGGTGGGGTGATTGCGGCACTGTACAGATTCTATCAGTTTACCTTCTGGGGATTTATGGCGATAGGCAACGGAAGTGCTCTGGCTTGCCTGTGTGTGATGTTTATTGAGCTTGTATGGTGTACCATCACATATATTCTGGGACTTAAAAAGATTGATGTAGTCGCTATTATCAAGGATAAGGTAATATATAAACAAAAATAGTTACTGACAAAACATAATACGCTTCTGTTTAACATAAAGTTAAATGAGGTGTATTGTGATATGATAGTGATTTTTCAAAAAAAGAAGCTTATGAGCTTTTTTGCTGTTATTCTTTCGGTTGTATCCATCATAAGTATAAAGGAATCATATTCATCTGTCAGTGTATCTGCCACTCCTTCTTACGAAAAGGTGATAGTGATAGACGCAGGTCACGGAAGCCCTGATGGTGGTGCGGTAGGTACAACGGGCACTGTGGAGAAGGATATCAATCTGAAAATTGCGTCCAAGCTTCAATCCATATTGGAAAGAAGCGGAGCAAAGGTAATCGTCACAAGAAGCGATGACAATTCTATCGGTGATGGTAACAATAAGTCCATTCGTGACATCAAAAGATCTGATATGAAAATGAGACGGGATTTCAGAGAAGAATATGGTGCAGATATGTTTGTAAGCATACATATGAATAAATTTGACAGTGACAAGCCCCATGGAGCGCAGGTGTTTTACGGAGCTTCTCCTCAGGAGTCGGCAGTTCTTGGGGAATGTATACAAACTGAGCTTAAGGCAATTTGTGATCCGGATAATAATCGTCTTGCAAAGAAGGCTGACAAAAGCATATATATATTAAAGGACAGTACAATCCCTGCTGTAATAGTAGAGTGTGGATTTCTTTCGAACAAAGAAGAAGAGAAGAAACTTAATACTGATGAATATCAGTCAAGAATCGCCTGGGGTATATACTCAGGTATACAAAAGTATTATGAACAATAAAGGAGCAGACAAAATGAACAAAGGGCAGATTTCAGTACATACCGAAAATTTATTACCTATAATAAAGAAATGGCTTTATTCGGACAAGGATATATTTTTAAGAGAACTGGTATCCAATGCACAGGATGCTATCACCAAGTACAAAAAGCTTGTATCTCTTGGTGAGGCGAAATCTGATGATGAGTTTAAGATAGAGGTATTTGTAAATAAATCACAGAAGACTCTTAAGATTATAGATAATGGTATCGGGATGACAGAAGAGGAAGTGGAAAAATACATTACTCAGGTGGCATTTTCCGGTGCAGAAGACTTCGCAGAAAAGTATGAAAAGGCAAAGGACGAAGAGGGTACAATAATCGGTCACTTTGGTCTTGGATTTTATTCAGCCTTTATGGTGTCTGACTCTGTGGAGATAGAAACTCTTTCATATAAGGACAATGCAGAGAGTGTACACTGGCAGAGCGACGGTGGCACAGAATATGAAATCGGAGAAGGAAAAAGACAAACAAGAGGTACAGAAATCACACTTCATATATCAGAAGACAGTGAAGAGTTTCTGGATGAGTGGGAGACACGAAGAATCCTTGAGAAGTACTGCGGATTCCTTCCTATAAATATTTATCTTACCGATGAAGAAAAAGAAAAGAAGGAAGATGAAGAAATAAAGCCCGTAAACGATACAAATCCATTGTGGCTCAAGAACCCTTCTGAATGTACAGAAGAAGAGTACAAGGACTTTTATCGCAAGGTGTTTATGGACTTTAATGAACCGCTGTTCTGGATTCATCTCAATGTGGATTATCCATTCAATCTTAAGGGAATCCTTTATTTCCCGAAGCTCAACCATGAACTGCAGAGCATTGAAGGTCAAATCAAGCTGTATAACAATCAGGTGTTTATTGCAGATAATATCAAAGAAGTGATACCTGAGTATCTGATGCTTCTTAAGGGCGTGATAGATTGTCCTGATCTGCCACTGAATGTATCCAGAAGCTTTTTGCAGAATGACGGCTATATAGCTAAGGTCAGTGCTCATATTACAAAGAAGGTATCGGACAAGCTTAACGGACTTTTTAAGACCGAGAGAGAAAAATACGAAGGTTATTGGGAAGATATAAATCCTTTTGTGAAGTATGGATGCTTGAGAGATGAGAAGTTTTATGACAGGATCAAAGACAGCCTGATATTCAAAAAGCTTGACGACAAATACATCACACTTAAGGATATCGAAGAATCAGAACAAAAAGAAATATATTATGTGACTGATCAGGAAAAGCAGGCACAGTATATAGAGCTGCTTAAAGCAGAGGATATCGAACCGGTGCTTCTTACACAGGTTTTGGACAATCACTTTGTAAGCCTTCTTGAATATAAAGTACAGGGAGTGAAGTTCAAACGAGTGGATTCATATATTTCCGATTCGCTCAAAGAAGAAGAAAAAATCGACGAAAAGCTTACTGAAAAAGTAAAAGCTTCATTTGAGGGTATCCTTGAAGACGGGGTTGTATTCAAGGTAGAGTCCCTTAAGTCAGATAAGATTCCTGCTTTGTTTGTACTTTCTGAAGAAGGCAGAAGAATGCAGGAGATGGCAAAGATGTTTGGCAACAATATGAATATGCCAAATCCTGAAGAAGCATTTGTTGTAAACAGTACATCGCCTGTAGTCAAAAAGGCTCTTGAACTTAAGGACAAAGAGGTTCAGAAGATGGTATTAAGCCACATCTACGATATGGCAAAGCTGTCTTACAAAAACCTTACAGGCGAGGAAATGAATGCATTTCTTCAGAGAAGTACACAGATACTGGATAAGATAATGTAAGCGAAATTAATTTTATGGGGGATTAAATTATGAAAAAAATTATTTGCGCACTTATGATACTTGTTGTTATCATGACATGTATTGGTGCAGGTGCTTCAGGCGGAGTACAAAGCAGGGGGATCTATGTGGATGTATATGTGGCAAAAGATCCTGCATTCACAGCAGAAACCATTACATTCAGCCTGTATAATTCAGATGCTGAAAAGATTGGTGAGCAGTCATTCTTCCTTGGGGCAGATGATACAAGATATGAGCTTTATTATGATGTTGATTTCGTTACAGGAGATAAATTCTTGCTTGAACTTACAATGGGCGGCGAGTCCTTTGTAGCAGGGAATGAAATAGTACCTGTTTATAATTACATTCCGGTAGAAACATACGCAATGCTTGACGGAGCAGGAAATGTAATTATCGGAAACACCTTCAGCGTTACTCTTAATCCAAACAGTACAAAAATGGATGTGTATATCAATGGAGAACGCAATCAGAATCAGTATGATGTGAAGAATGTGACGGGTGTGGTTTTTTGTGAAATGCACAAACTGGTTGAATATCTCCATCTTGACAAGGATTGTATAAGTGTATCAGGCGATGTTGTTACGATTAAATCAAAAGATAAGTCTGCTACAATTACAGTAGGGGACAACAGAGTATTATACAGCGATGGAAGTGAAGAAATCGTAGGCGCATGGAGCTGGTATGCAAAGGGTAAGACATACCTACCTGTAGCACCTTTTGCAAAATACTTTGCTGACAAATACAGAGAAATAAAGTCAGACTATGCTTTTGATATAGAGATCAATCCTGCTATCAGTATACTGGCAGAAAAATTTGTAATCCGAAATGGTATAGACAGTAAGACAAATTATCTTATCTGGATATCAAAGAAGGATTTCAGATTGCACCTTTTCAAAGGTTCAAAGGGTAACTGGAAGCTTGAAAAATCCTTCCCTTGTACTATAGGTGCTCCTTCAACACCTACAATCACAGGTCAGTATGATTATATAGAGAAGCTTTCAAGATGGACATATCCTAAGTATTATGTGGGTCCTGTTATGAGATTCCACAACGGATATGCAATACACACAGTTCTTCTTAAGTATGACGGAACAGAATATGACGGCAGAGTAGGACATCAGCTTTCACTGGGATGTATCAGAGTGAAGAAGGATGCTATGGAGTATCTTGTAGAGACAGTGCCTATGAAGACAAAAATATATATTACAGAATAAATAATATATGAATAAGAGCAAAAGGGGATGAAAAGTATTTTTTCATCCCTTCTTTACAGTTGAGTTACAAAGTACTATTATTATTGAATTTTATTTCATACAGTGCTATATTGAGAAAAAAGTTGCAATAAATGCGACAAAAAAGGAGAAAATAACAATGCCAGTTGTTGATATGAGCCTTGATAAACTCTATGAGTATCAGGGGCGGACACCTTGTCCTGAGGATTTTGATGAATATTGGGATAGTGCTTTGAAAGAAATGAATTCTCTTGATCCGAAAGCAGAATTTATCAAGAAGGAATACCCTTCAAAGATTTGTGATATGTATGATTTGTACTTTACCGGTACAAAGAATGCAAGAATTCACGCGAGGGTGGCAGTGCCAAAAAATATAGAAGGCAAAATCCCTGCACTTCTTAAGTTTCACGGTCTTTCAGGTGCCGCAGGTGAATGGTGCTCTCTTATAGCACCTTGTTCTCAGGGAATGGTAGTAGCATTTCTTGATGCCAGAGGTCAGGCGGGCGAATCTCAGGACGTAGGTGGGGTAGAAGGTACTACTTTTACAACGCCTTTTATGAGAGGTATGGACGGAGATAAGCATGATCTTCTCATGAGAGATATGTTTCTCGATACTGCTCTTATGGCAAAAATTATTATGGGACTTGATTATGTAGATGAAACAAGAGTGGCTACTCAGGGTGGTTCACAGGGTGGAGCGCTTAGTGTTGCCTGTGCGTGCTTAGTTCCTGAAATCAAGAAATGTGTGGCTTGTCACCCATATCTTTCTGATTATAAGAGAGTTTATGAAATGGACCTTAACAAAGGTGCTTATGAAGGTCTTAAGTATTATTTCAGAAAATTTGACCCTCGTCACGAAAGAGAAGATGAAATCTTTACAAAGCTTGGATACATAGATATACAGAACCTTGCAAAAAGGATGAAGGCAGAGTTTATTATGTATACAGGACTTATGGATACCACTTGTCCGCCATCAACACAGTTTGCAATGTATAACAAGATCACAAGCAAAAAACAGGTAGTGATATATCCTGAATACGGTCATGAAGGGTATCTTGATGAGCCTGATATATCTTTTGAATTTTTGGCTGATTTATAAAAACAACCATAATGGCACAACATCATTAAGAGCGTAGCGAGTACAACATTTCAGGCTATGCATTAATCATTCTGCTTTAGCGGACACAAAACGATGTTATCTGTGATAAATGATGTTGTGCCTTGCGCAAATTTTACATAAAGGTTATATAAGTTTGTTTTGTTTTCTTATTTGCGACGGAGTGCAGCCAAAATATTTTTTGAACACCTTTGAAAAATATTCGCTTGTGCTAAATCCGGTCATTTCGGCAATCTCATATATAGTTTTTTCTGTTCCTGAGACAAGTGTTTTTGCTTGCTTAAGTTTGTGTTCTAATAGATAAGTGTGAATTGTTTTTCCTGTGTAAAGCTTGAAAATTCTGGTTAAATAAAGTGGATGATAGCCAAATTTTTGTGATATTTTTTTGATTGACGGATTTTCAAGGCAATTTTCTTCTATATAGTTTTTTATTTCATTTATTATATCGGGAATGTGTATGTTTATTTTTTCTCTTTTTAAATTAAGTAAGAGGATTTTTAAATATGCATTTTTAATTTCGGTGTAGTACAGTTTTTGAAATTCGTTTTCTTCCGCAAGTGTTTTAAGTATATCCTCAGCCCAGACAGCGTTGTTTTCAAAATGAATATCCTTAAAATCCGTGATTTCCGGGATGATCGCTTTATATATATCAAATGTTGCAGGATTGTCGGGAGACATCGGTGGCTGAATTGCATTTTTGCTGTCAAGGTCAAAATTTAAAATATAAACAAGAGTATCTTTTTTACAGTCTGAAATTTTATAGGCAACTGCAGGAGGGATAACTATAAGCGACTTTTCAATAAGAGAAAAACTGTTGTTTTCAATAGTTATTTTTATACCGCCTTCCGCGATGTAGAACAGTCTGTAGTCATAGGCGATAACTAATTCGTCATAGTTTTTAATATATCTTTTATCTATATATCTCAGATAGGGAATAGAGTTTTTCATTTTTGTCTCCAAAAAGTTTATTTTTTACAGTTTTTAGTTTATTTTATATCTTCAATATACCACAAAAATATTGCAAAATAAATAGGAAAGTGAAAAAAAGGAGAAAAAATAAATGTATCTTTTGTCACAAATATTCGGATTTGCTGCTATAGTTGTTGCATATTTTATATATCAGCAGGGAAAAAGAAAAAATGTTATATTATTAAAGCTTATAGCAGATGTGCTGTGGGTACTTTGTTTTGTGTTTGTTGGCGGCTATACAGGTGCGCTAACAACCTTTGTTTCCATATTCAGAGAAATAGTCTTTTATAACAGATTCAAGAAAAAGTGGGCAGGAAGTAAATTCTGGTTGTGTTTGTTCATGGGAATTTATATTTTTATTGGAATTTTAAATATAGAAAACATATTCGAAATTCTTCCTACCCTTGCAAGTTCTGTGTCAACAATTGGCTACTGGAATAAAAATGTTAAAGCTTTTAAGCTGATTTCTATTCCTGTTTCCCTTTGTATGTTAATATATAATATATATTGTATGTCGATTGCGGGGATTTGGAATGAAGTGATTACATTGTCATCTATAATTATATTCTCTATAAGAGAGAAGTGGAACAAAAAATGATAGTAAGAGGGTATTTTTAATTAGTGCTTGTAGCACATCATCTTGATATAATCAATATAGAATTTGAATTTCAGAATAAAATAAATAGTATACTAATTTGGAGGATAATATGAATTTCACTAATTTTCAAACAGAAAAATTTATTGCAATTTGTTGTGACGGAAGGGAAATAGCGCATTTAGAGGCTTGTAAGGGGTGTGTTGATCATCTGGAAGAAATTGAACCCGGAGCGTGGCGTTGGGTGAGAAAAAGTGAAAAACCTCTTCAGGATATGACCATGACGCTTGCACGTGTTGATGAAACATCGTATTATCTTGTCCCGGGATTGAACTATAACGGAAACGGATGGGGTTCAGGACTTTCATACACCGGTTGGGAATGGGAAGGAGAACCTTGGAAATGGGCATGGCATCGTACACCGATACCTGCCTGTACCTATGTAGAAACAGGGGACTATGCAGTTGCTGTGTTTGGAGAAGAGAATGGAAACAACAGTTGTTCTCTTAATATGAATGATGGCATTGCTTCTCAGAATATTCACTGGCCCGAACAGGAAGGACCTAAAGTTCTCAGTAAATATTGCTGGTGGGAGCCTGTCAGGGTTGAATCAGAGGCTAAAAAGGAATTTTCATGTGTAATTAAGTTTGTGAAGGTTGAACGTCCGATGTTTTCTGTGAGAGAACTTTACGATTTTACATGGAGATATTTTGACCGATCTCTTACAATGGAAAAAACTCCGGAACATGTAAAGAAGCTTGATCTGGTGTTTTTCAGAACACTATATCATATTCTCGATCGTAAGGTTTGTGGTTTTGCCGCAGGCCTTAACTGGAATATGGATACTCTTTCATATCATAAGCATCAGATGTTCGGTATGGGTTTTGTGGGACAGAATGGCAATATTGCCTGTGCATTGCTTCGTCAATATCTGAAAACAGGCGAAGAGGACCTTAAGGATAAAGCAATATCTACACTTGACAGCTGGGTTAAATATGCATTTTTGCCTAATGGACTTATGCTTTCTAATATGAAAGCAGATCCTATGCAGACAGATTCACATCCAAATGGTGAAATTGGCCCTGTGATTGATGCTTGTAATCTGGGATATGGTTCATTCCATCTGCTTGAAGCCTATGAACTTACCGAAAAAATGGGATTGAATCGTCCTGAATATAAAAAGGCCGGTTTGGGAATATGTGATTTTATGGTAAAAAACCAACAGAAAAATGGTGAGTTCGGAAGAGCATGGCGGGTTGATGGAAGCCTTTCGATGCCCAATGGCACAGTTGGCGGATTCCTTATACCGGGACTGATTAAGGCATTTGAAATTACAGGTGAACAAAAATACTATGATGTGGCTGTAAAAGCATTTGACTGTTACTATAATGAATTTTTGAAAAAAGGGTATACCACTGCAGGGGCAATGGATACATACTGCATAGATAAAGAGTCTGCGGCACCGCTTTTAAGGAGTGCATTGATGTTTTATGCAATATCAGGAGATAAAGGATTTATTGATGCAGCTGAGGATGTAGCATATTATCTTGTGGGTTGGCAGTATTGCCATAGTGTAAGGTTCCCAAAGGATTCCGAGCTTTCAAAGCTTAAGTATGATACCTTTGGCGGAACAACAGTATCAATATCAAACTGTGCCATAGATCCTTGGGGAATATATTTTATAACTGATTTTCTTAAGCTTGCAGAGTTAACAGGTAATGATATCTGGAGCAGCAGAGCAAGAGCACTCTGGTATAACGGAATTCAGCTTTTGTCAGACGGAACTCTTGTTATAAGAGGAAAAGTCCGTCCTGCAGGAAGTCAGGATGAATCTGCAAGAGTAACCCGTTGGGGAAGATTGGACAAGAGATATTTTGTAGCTGCGGAATGGCTTGTCAGTTGGCCGGGTGCATTCAGACAGATGACTCTGGATACACTTGAGGACTGGGAGATATTAAGGTGACATCTTTTTTGGATTGAAATCTATTATTTCACTATCACGGAGATATCATCAATTCCAAATGGTATAAGCTCCAGATCATCGCTGATATCATTTTCTTTAGCAGGGATATCCCATTTTATCAGTGAGCAGTTGCTTTCGTCGCCATAAGGGGTACGGTTGGGGCCTATCATATTGCGGATAGTGGAGCAAAGACAGATTGTTATATCATTTTCGCCTTTTTTTAAGGCGTCTTTTATAGACAGCTCATAAGGATCTCTATCTATACTTCCTGCATATTCTCCGTTTATTATAACCGATGCACAGCAACCGTTGTATTCGCCGATTTTAAGAACTATATCATTTTTGTAAAGAATGTCATCATCTGTATTGAATGTGAAATTATAATTCATTCTTCCTGCATAGAAAGGGTATCCTTTCAAAGTAAATTCCACAGGATATGACAAGGGAAGTTCATTTTTGATTGTACACTCATTATAAATCCTTACCATACCTGAGCCTGTGGGATAAGCATTTATGGTATCTACCATAAAGTCGCCCATGATATAAATTCTTTCAAGGTCTACCTTCTTTGGTGTGCTGAACAGCTCAAAGAGATGATCCATTTTGTCACTTACCACTTTTCTTTTATTGGGAAAAGTATGTCTTGAGATTATAATAGTATTTTTTCCTTTTACAATATAATCTTTAAGATCAGAAATCTCCATGGATTTGTCAAGGAAGTATCCTTTGCTTTCGAAATTATACTCTTTGTCATTGATGACAATTTTACATGCTTCATTTTCTTCCATCACAAGTGAAAGCCCGTCAGTTTTGTCTGCATAGAATTCAAATTTCATCCAGACGGTGCCTGTGTAGTTTTCTTCGGTAAGTATCCTTGCCACTCTTTCTGTAAGGTGCTTATCTTTTGAAAATTCTTTATCATTTTCTGTTTTGTACTGACAAAGCTCAAGTGTAAGGAGATTTTTGTTCTGTCTTTGTATTGTTACATTCTCTACGGGAATAATTGTCGTTTTTTCTGCACATTTTTCATATTCATACATACTGTCACATTTTTCTGTGATTATAAATGAGGAAGCACCTGTAGATATGACGAAAGGAATATATGTATATGTACCATCTGTATAAGAATACATTTCCTTCTTTGTGTTTGTTTCAGGATTGTATTCCAAGGCTTTGTGTGTGCCATTTATTTTGAGGGTATGCTTCTTTTCCTTTCTGCAGTCAGTATTATGAAACATAAAGAAATTATAATCCCCGTCTTTTCTGTGGTTTGTGATGGTCTGAGATGTGGTGGATGAGGACTCAAGCGTGTAGTCTGTGTTTGTTTCTTTGAGTATGTTTATAAATTCTTTTTTTGTCTTTGGTATAATCACATTTGGAATACTCAATATTGTATTTTTAAGTAAGGAATCAAAGGCGCCTTCAAGTCTTTCGGGGATATTTCCCGTGATGATGATTCTTCCACCGGAAGCACCAAATTTTTTCATAAGAGAAAGCATCCTTTGTGTAATTGTTTCTATATGGGATATAACAAGAGTTTTGTATTTCATTTTGCCTATTACAAAAGAATCCCCATCTGTGTCGCCCATAGTTTCTATTGATAACAGATCCCCGAAGTGGAAGGGGATATCTGATGAATAAAGGTCGCATATTAATTTGAAAAAATACTTTTCATCATAATCTTTGAGATCATTTCGTGGAGAAATGTCTTTTTCATCTGTAAGTCCTCTTATTATTCCATAGGCGGTTTCAAGTGGATGGAGTACAAGGACTTTGTCTGTTTCTTGTCCTTCCGTTACAAAGTTTGATACTCGTGCAACATAGTCCTTCATTCTTCCAAAATCCTTCCAGAAAGGCTGATATGTATTGAAAGCCTGAGGATAAAATCTCTTTCTGAAGCCTTTGATTGTATAGAAGAGCGCATGCATACATTGGTGGTTTATTCCTGATGATGCAAATCTGTCAAACATATGCATCATGTCACGAAAATTGAGGGATGGTGTGGTAACTGCGTACATTTCGCAGAGGGTATGCTCTCTGCCTGCCTGTCTTGACATAGACACACACTGCACCGGTGCTATCCATTGGGTACGGTTGGAGTTGTATGTAGAATATTCTGTGCTTGTTCTGAGAGGCTTGTCATACCAGTCGTGATTGCAGTTTAGCATGTCGATACCCGGTATATCGAAGTATTTGTAGAATGGCATAACTGCTACAGACTGTGCAATCTGCATCCAGAGTGTTTCCTCTGCCATAAGATGACCATTCTGTGTAAGATTGTGCTTGTTACACCATTTCCTTACATTGGAATAATAGTTTCTCTCAAGAAGATCTCTTAAGAGTGTATAATAGTCATATCTTATCTTCTTGTAATCATTAATATCAAAATACAATGAAGGGATATTATCTGTGATACTGTAGCCGTATTTATGAAAGAAGATTTCCTCCATATTTTCTTCCCACAAAAGGTACGTGTTTTCAAATCTTGGTTCATCTACCCAAAGTCCTTCTATGGTCTTTCCGTATTCTTCGGAGAAATCCTTCCACAGTTCCTCATAGAAGTTAGTGATATAGTATTCTGCAGCTTTGTCGTCAAGCATATTAAGAGCAGTAGGACATACATCTTTTGCGAATACAAATCCTTCTGATGAAGACAATATTTCTCTTTCTCCAATGTCTTCTCCCCCTTTGAATACCCTGATTCTTCTTAATGCGTACTCTTTCGGAAGATTCGGTACAGCTGCAGGCATATATCCTGCCTGAAGCATTATCTTTATACCACATTCTTTTGCTGTGTGGATGGCAGTTTTCAATGCTTTTTTGAAATCAGGACCGGGATAGTCGCTTATGATTCCGTCATAGGTTCGAAATATTACAGAATATAGCCCCTTATCCTTAAATTCTCTTACTTGTCTTGCAATTTCCTCACATTCAAGTTTTCCGTTTATCATCCACAGATCAAGTCCTCTGTAAATTGGTTTTGGGTTTTCAAAATCAAAAGATTTCACAGTTATCACTCCATTTTTTAATGATTATAGGTTGATTATATCAGAAAATTATGTTAATATGAATTGAAAATCCTAATGTGTATATGCAAAAAACTAAGATTTTGGAGATATATATGATGATTGATAACATAAACCCATATGTAAGATATTCGAGAGATAATGAAGAAAGAATTTTAAAGCGTGAGTGTATAGCCTATGATCACAGAATATTCTGCAGTTTGTCTGATAAAGGAACTATCAGAGTTAATGGCAAAGATTACAGTTTAAAAAAAGGATCGGTAATATTCTGGAAAGCAGGCATACCATATTGTGATGTGACAGAAAATGGCAATGTAAGTTATACAGGGTGCAACTTCGATTTTTTCAGAAGGGATTCCTATCCTTCTCGGCCTGTTGGATATGCTTATGCAGAAAAATATGATGAGAGAAACATTATAGAAAAAAGCGATGAAGTGGATTTGTCATTTTTTCCTGATGTGATATATATACCTTTTTGCAATCTGTATTCCAGATTTAAGGAGATCAATGATGAATTTACTGCTAAGGAGCTCTTTTTCCATGTAAGATGCTCATCTCTTCTTAAGGATATTCTTACCTTTATACTGAGGATTTACAATGTGGGTGATACATACAAGGCAAAGAAGGATTCTGATGATATACTTATGTATATAAGAGAGAATTACAGAGAGGATCTTACAAATGAGGCTATAGCGGAGAAGTTTTCCTATCATCCCAATTATATAGGAAATATTGTTAAGAAGCGTACAGGAGTGACACTTCATAAGTATCTTATAAACTACAGAATGTCAGCTGCTATAGGGCATCTTTCCAGTCAGCAATATACAGTAAGTGAAGTGGCAGAGATGGTAGGATATGATGATGTGACTCACTTTTCCAAAAGCTTCAAGCGTGTCACGGGAGTTTCGCCAAGTGAGTATATAAAAGGATAAAATATTAGTTGTTGACAAATAATTGTAAATATTATATAATGTATGAGAATTGGCTGTGAAGATGTGTAAGTAGCCTCACAATATTTCACAAGAGAGAATGACGGTCATCGGCTGTAAGCCGTCTGTGGAAGTGTGATGAGTGAATTTCAGCATTGGAGCTCTGTACGAAAAGCGACAAGCATTAAGTACGGCGAGTGATTTCCGTAAGAGATTTCAAAAGTGCAAAGAATGATATGTTCTTTGAATGTGGGTGGTACCGCGAGATAGTGATTTTATCCCGTCCCTTAATTTTAAGGGACGGGTTTTTGTTTTTTGTAAAGCAAAGAAAGGAAGGTTATTATGAACGAAAAGGTTTTAGCAATCCGCAAGCAGTTTGATGATCGTATTGCTTCCATTTCTTCATCTAAGGAAATCGAAGAATTGAGAATCGAATTTGCAGGCAAAAAGGGACTTGTGTCATCACTTATGACAGAGCTTAAGAATGTCCCGAATGAGCAAAAGAGAGAAGCAGGACAGACTATCAACGAGCTTAAAGGCTATGTTGAAGAAACTCTTGTCAATAAACTTAAAGAGCTTGAAGAAGCAGAGCTTAAAGCAAAGATTGATTCTCAGGAAAGCTATGATGAATCAATGCCAAGAGAGAAGAAACAGGGATCATATCATCCTATCACTCTTGTACAGCGTCAGCTTGAGGATATATTCTCAAGTATGGGCTTTATAGTAGAGGACTACAGTGAAGTTGTAAACGACTATCAGTGCTTTGAGTCACTTAATATCCCTAAGCATCACCCTGCACGTGATATGCAGGATACCTATTATCTTGAAAATGGTCAGCTTCTTAAGACTCAGACATCTGCTGCACAGAATTATATTATGAAAAAGTATGGTGCTCCTGTAAGAGCCATATTCCCGGGCAGATGCTTCAGAAATGAGTCTACAGATGCATCTCACGAAAATACATTCTTCCAGATGGAAGGTATTATGATAGATAAGGATATCTCTATTTCAAATCTTATTTACTTTATGAAGACAATGCTTTCAGAAGTATTCGAAAAGGATATCAACGTAAGACTTCGTCCGGGATTTTTCCCATTTACAGAGCCTGGATTTGAGCTTGATATTCAGTGTCTTATCTGTGACGGCGATGGTTGTCCTACATGCAAGAATTCAGGATGGCTTGAGCTTTGTCCTTGCGGTATGATTCATCCTAATGTACTCCGTCATGGTGGTATCGATCCTGAAGAATACACAGGCTTTGCTTTCGGTCTTGGTATGACAAGACTTGCCATGATGAAATACGGCATCAAGGATATCCGTGTACTAAACAGCGGAAATCTTAATGCATTGTCACAGTTTAAAAACGATTAAGAAAGGGGAAAAATATAAATGTTTATTTCAATTAACTGGATTAAAGACTATGTGGATCTTTCAGGTCTGGATATAGAAAAGCTTATACATCAGTTTACCCTTTCAACTGCAGAAGTAGAAGATATTATCTATAAGGGTAAAGATGTGGATAAGGTAGTAGTAGGTGAGATTGTTTCTTTTGAAGAGCATCCTGATAAAGAAAAACTCAAAGGCAAAACTATCCATATTCTCAAAGTGGATATCGGAGACAGGGTAGTGGACTGTGTATGTGGTGCACCAAACTGTAAGCCCGGAATCAAGGTGGCATTTGCATGTGCAGGCGGAAGAGTGCCTGAAGGGGAAATCACCAAGTGTACAGTATACGGCCATCCATCTGAGGGTATGTGCTGTTCTGCAAAAGAGCTTGGCATATCTGATGATCATGCAGGTATTATGATTCTTGATCCGTCGCTAAAAAATGGTACAGATATCAAAGAAATATTTCCTATAGAAGATATTATCTTTGAAGTGGACAACAAATCTCTTACAAATCGTCCTGACCTTTGGGGACATTATGGTATCGCAAGAGAAATTGCAGCGATTACAAAGAGAGAGCTTAAGCCTATGGCGGTAGAAGTTCCACAGTATGATGGAAATGAAGCAATAGAGGTAACAAGCGACGATTCAGACCTTCTTTACAGATATTCCTGCATTAAGATGGATAATATCAGTAAGAATGTATCTCCTCTTGATATGCAGATCAGACTTTTCTACTGCGGTATGAGAGGGATCAACCTTCTTGCCGACCTTACAAACTACATTATGCTTGAACTTGGTCAGCCAACTCACGCATTTAATGGGGACAATATAAAATCCATAAGAGTAGCAACACCAAAGGAAGATATTAAGTTTACAACTCTTGATGGTGTAGAAAGGGATATTACTCCTGATACTCTTATGATTTATACAAATGATACTCCTTCTGCTATTGCAGGTATTATGGGTGGTCTTGATTCCGAAATCGTGGAGGATTCAACATCTGTAGTTCTTGAAAGTGCATGCTTTGATGGTGTATCTATCAGAAAGTCCTCACAAAGACTCTCTCACAGAACAGATGCAAGTATGCGTTACGAAAAGATCCTTGACCCTGAGCTTACAATGAAAGCTCTTGAGAGATTTGTATATTTATTGAAGTCTATAGATCCTGATGCAAGAGTTGCATCTAAGGTAACTGACTGTTATCCAAAGAAATATCCTGAAATCACCATAGAATTTGACAAAAACTATGTGGACAGATACACAGGTATAGATATTTCGAATGAACAGATACTTGAAACTCTTACCCTTTTGGGCTTTTGTACAAAGCTTGAGGGAGAAAATTTCAGGGTGGTTGTACCAAGCTGGAGAGCAACAAAGGACGTAACTATCAAGGCTGATATCATTGAAGAAATCACCAGAATCTATGGCTATGACAACTTTGAGATAAAGACTACCAAGAGTGCTTTGAAACCGGTTAAGCTTTCTGACGGTAAACGTGAAGATAATCTTATCAAGGATATCCTTGTTAAGAAAGAAAAGCTCCACGAAGTACACTCGTATATCTGGTGTGATGAAAAGAAATATAAGAAACTTGGCATAGAAGTAGAAGACAATGTGAAGATTCAGAATATTTCCACATCAGGAAATGGTGTTTTAAGAAATTCACTTCTTCCAACACTTCTTACCTTTGTATATGAAAACAAATCCTATGCAGATGATTACGGAATGTTTGAAATCGGCAGAGTAATCAATGGTACAAACTCAGATGGTGACTGTGTAGAAAAGAAGATGCTTGGTGTAATCCTTTATTCCAAGACCAAGAGCGAAAAAGAGCTTTATCTTGATGCAGTTGATATGGTTGAGGGACTTGTAGGGGATGTTAAGCACGAAAAGGTAAACTTCAAGAAGATTGAGCCTGACCATTCATGGCAGCATCCGAAGAATACGTCATCTATCATATACAAGGATATGAATGTGGGTACACTTCATACACTTTATCCTACAGTGCTTGAAAAGATTGACAAAAAACAGGTGGCAATAGTTTACTTTGACATTGATCTTGATATGTTTGAGCCTGTAAGAAAGACGGACCTTTCATACAATGAAGCGTCCAGATTCCCGGGTATTGATTATGATATTTCATTCAATGTAAATCCTGAACTGAGATTTGAACAGATGGAAGATGCATGGAAGAAGGAAAGCTTTGAAACACTGAAAAATGTAACTGTTATAGACGTATATGAGGCAGAAGATGTAAGAAGTATTACACTCAGATTCTCATTTGGTCTTATGGACAGAAACCTTACAAGTGAGGAAGTACAGGCATCAATGGACAAGATTGTTGCAAATCTTGGAGAAATAGGTGTAACTGCGAGAATGTAGTTATAAAAATGACACCCTATGGCAAAAAGTCATAGGGTGTTTTGCGTTTATCTGATAATGTTCTTAGTTTTATGAATAAAAAGCGAAAAAAGAAATATACTTTAAATATATCCATATTTTTGAAAAAAGCTCTTGACATTTATTTATCTTTGTGCTAATATAATCAAGTGCAATGAATTTAAGCCGGAGTGGCGGAACTGGCAGACGCCCGGGACTTAAAATCCCGTGGGAAGAAATTCCCGTACCGGTTCGATTCCGGTCTCCGGCACCAGTTATTGCACAAAATTTAATACTGTATCGCGGGGTGGAGCAGTCTGGTAGCTCGTCGGGCTCATAAAATTAAGGTTATGGGTTCGCAAATATCAGAAAAATTAAATATCGCGGGGTGGAGCAGTCTGGTAGCTCGTCGG
>SVJM01000046.1 GCA_015068975.1 Oscillospiraceae bacterium
TATACTTTCTGTCACGACTTCCCACAACTGTCTTTGTAGGATCAATCCATGTAACATCTGCACCAAGCGCTTCAAAGATTGCGCGCATAGGAACCATTGTTCTGCCATCAATAATCTGTGGCATCACATCATAGTTCTGCTCAACGCCATTGATTACTACTTTTATCCCATCATCTGCAAATACCGATGTGGTAAAAGCAAAGAACGATACAATCATAATCAATGAAATAACCAGTGATAACACCTTTTTCATTCATAAAAGCTCCTTCCTGTTGACATAAAATGATTTTGTCATTATAATCAAATTATACCATAAAATATTTGCACGTGAAGTGACTATTTTTGCATAAAACAGTAAAATATTGATATATGGGGTGATAAATTGAAAAAGCAAATCATTATTCCTAATGTAAAAGAAGCATCTGTACAGGTAAATTATAAGCGTGTCCGCAAAAATGCAGTGCGTATCAATACACATATTCATACAGAATATGAAATCACTTTATGCGTTTACGGTAAAATTACTTATTTAATAAATGATACTGATGAGTACACCATGAAAGAAGGTGATGTAATACTTATAAACAGTAATATACCACATTCAACTGTGGCATATCCTGACACATACTACGTCCCTATTATCTTCAGTCACAAAGATGAATCCTACGATAATCTTATCCCCGGACATATGTACCTTAATTATAATGATCATATATTTATTGAAAATGGCACCCCCGCTGCCGTGGAACTTAAAGACTGCATCACGAAAATGCAACAGGAATATGTTGGTAAACTTCCTTATTATCAGGACTATATAAAATCAGATATGTATAAACTCATTGCAGTTCTCTTAAGGTATGATATAATATTAGACGCTTCAAAAATCATCAAATCAGATAACATAAAAAGATTTATGCCTGTCATAGAATATGTGAACAAAAACTATATGAAGCATATCTCCCTTGAAGATGTAAGCCATATTCTTCACATTGACAAGTCACACTTCTGTCGGGTGTTTAAAAGTACTTTTGATATTTCATTTGTGGATTATCTTAATGCTGTAAGACTGCTTCACGCAGAAAGGATGCTTATTTCAAGCAAGGAATCTATAGCTGCTATTTCAGATAAGTGTGGCTTTTCAACGCCTGAATACTTCGGGAAAATATTTAAAAAACATAAGAATTATCCCCCTACTTCCTACAGGAAACTGATAGTATAATTTAACAGAAATATTAATTTTTGTAACGATTTGATTACATTCATTGACCTTAAACATTCCTTATGATAAAATTTTAAAAAAGGAGGTTTAAAACATATGAAAAAAAGACTTTTAGTAACACTGCTTCTTATCATCCTTATGTTTACCGCTTGTTCAAAGCCTGAAGAAATCGTCAAGGAAGAGCCGGAAAAACCGATAGAGCAAAAAGATGCAATAGACGAAAATGCATGTGACTTCTACAAAAATATGTACACATCCAAGACACGCCCCATTGCTCTTATGATTGACAACGACAATGAAGCAGCAAGACCTCAGATAGGACTGGAAGATGCTTATATAGTGTATGAATTCATCATCGAAGGCGGTTCCACACGTTTTATGGCACTGTTTAAGGATAACCTTCCCGAAAAAGTTGGTCCTGTAAGAAGCTCAAGACATTATTTTCTTGACTATGCAATGGAAAATGATGCAATTTATGCACATGCAGGATGGAGCCCAAAGGCAGCAAATGATATAAAAGCACTGGGTATCAACAACATAAACGGTATTATGGGTGATGACGGTGTGAACTACTGGAGAGACAGAACATATGACAACACATGGCACAATCTCTATACTTCCATCAAAAAGCTCTCTGACTATGCAAAAGACAAAAAAGGCTACAGAATGGAAACAGAAGAAAAGCCACTTATAGAATACTATCCGAATGAAACAGAGATTAAAGGCACTGCCACAAATGCCATAAGTGTTACATATTCCCCTTACTACAGAGTAAACCTTAAATATAATCCTGATACAAAAATGTATGACAGATACATCGGATCAAAAGCCCATACATCACAGACAGGAAATATATTTGCATTTAAGAATGTATTGGTTTATCAGGTAGAAAACTTCAACCTGCCCGATACAGAAAACAAGGGACGACAAGACCTTAAGAACATCGGCTCAGGTACAGGATATTATCTTTCAAACGGCGTAAGACAGGAAATCAAATGGGAAAAAACAGACAGAAAATCAAAAACAAGATTTACACTTGCATCTGACGGATCTGAGCTTAAGATCAATCCGGGCAATACTATGATACAGGTAGCACCAAAGACATATGATATAGTATTTGAGTAGAATAAATATCCACTCGCATATGATTTTGATATGCGGGTGGTTTTTCTATAATATTTTTAGTATTTAGGAGTAAATATGAAAACTGAAATACTTACCTCTTCCCTTTCAGGAGCTTCTATCAACATCCATAATACACGCAAAGCTACAGAGGATTATATCTGGGATATGCATATACATAAGGAATGTGAAATATGCATGATGAAAAAGGGAAAAAAGATTTTTTATATAAATGATAAAAAAATCACCATTGATGAGGGGGATATCATATTTGTAAATGAAAACATCCCTCACAAAACGGAAAACTTCAAAAATTCAGAATGTTTCCTTATGCAATGCAAAAATGAATATTATGCCACTTTAACAAATGCAAATATAAGTTGCTATCTTTTGAGAAAAGATGAAGACTATGCAGTATTCAGAAAAGGCGATGAAACAAACTTAAAGCTCAAAGAACTTTTTGAGCATATATACAAAGAAAATGACGAAAAAAATCTCAATTATGAGATGTTTGTAAAATCCTATGTAATGCAGGTATTTGCTATACTCTACAGATGTGAAATCTTAAAAGATGCAGTAAGCTTCTTTGATGAAAAAAGCATCAACAGAATCCTTCCTGCACTTGAATACATAGAAAACCATTACAACGAAAACCTGAATCTTCAGGATGTATCAAAGACACTTAATGTTGATAAGGCACACTTTTGCAGACTGTTCAAAAAGGCAACTGATACATCATTTGTGCAGTACCTTAACTTTGTACGAATACAAAAAGCAGAAAAGCTCCTTACAGAAACAGAATTATCTATATCAGAAATCTCTCATCGGGTAGGATTTTCTTCCCCCACATATTTCGCAGAAACCTTCAGAATGATTATGAATTGTACTCCAAGGTTTTATAAAAAGAACAAGCAATAAAAAACTTACCAAAAGGGACCGTCCCTTTTGGTAAGTTTTTTTTATTCTGTCTTTTTAAAACTACTAATCATATTTATTCCCTGTCCCTTTGCGGTGTGGGGAATTACTTTGATAGAAATAGGAAAAATTTCTCAGAGTGGACAAACTGAACCGAAGGCGTATGTGTATACGTCGATGGTGAAGTTTGTTCAAAGCAAAGCGACTCATAAAAGAGAAAAGCATCTTAAAAAGATGCTTTTCTACCATAAAGTACTTATACTTCCGGTTTAGGACTTCTAAGCTATATTATCCTCTTGTCGCTTTGCGGTATGAGGAATTTTTACATTTCTACTTATTCTATGGTGATTTCGAGGACATTATCATATCCCTTATGGAATGCCACCATATCGGTTACTGTCTTTCCATTTACTGTAACTGTCACATCATAGTCACCATAGAAACCATTGATGGTTGCTTTACCGTCTTTATCTGTTATCGCTTTTGCATCTTTTGTCCACCACTTATTGTAAACAAGATCAATATAAACCTTACCTGCTTTTTTGAGTGTCCAGTCAGGTGAATATATAGGTGAATACTGTGCAAATACCGCCCCATCCTTGAATCCCCACATAAGGAATCCATCCATATTTTCCTCTGCAAAGCAAGTGATAAGGAAGTCTCTCATATAATTTCCCTGAAGACTCTGATCAGAATTTGAACATGAGAATTCTGTTACTTTAAGTCGCTTACCATAGGTCTTGGCAAGGTCATCATAAAATGCTATAAGCTCTGTAGGCATCTTAAGTGCATTATCATAATGTGACTGTATACCGATGCCGTCAAAGTCCACATTCATTTCCATCATTTCGTCAAGAATCTGACGGAATTTGTCGCTATATGTAAATACAGAACTTGCTTCGTTGTAGTAAAGATCACAGTCAGGACCTGCCGCCTTTCTTGCAAGGTCATACCAGTCTTTGATAATGGAATTTCCGTGTACTTCTCTGAAGATTGTACATTGTACCATTTCATTTGCAACATCCCAGTCTGTCATATATGGAAATTCTGAGCACACCTTATTGAAATGCTTTTCACATTCTTCCAGAAGCTTCTCTCTGTCTTTGAAAAGGTCATTATCCTGAAGTCTCTTTGGTGTAAGGTATGAGATACCGTTTGAGCCAAGCCATCTTTCCCAGATAAGTGTATGGCCTCTCATATATTTGACACCGGCTTCACGCGCAGCCTCTGCCTGAGCGTGTGTGCCTTCAGGATCATCCTCATATGGTCCCCATTTCATATGATGTTCGTGAACGCCTGCATTAAAGAGCATTTCGTGTTTTTCTTTGTATGTAGGATCAAGGTAAATCTTGTTCATAAATGCATTACCAAACTGAAACTCATGCTCAAACATATCAAATTCAACCTGAGCATCAGGAATTGCGTTGCCCTCTTTGTCCTTGACAATTACAGAAAAATCGCCTTTTCTTACCTTCTTTATCTGTTCGATAGAGTCCTTTCTCCACTGTGCGTCTTCTTCAAGTTCAGGATATCTTTCTGATGTTGTAGGAAGCTTGGATGAATCAAAGCTTTCACCAAAATTAATAATTTCCACACCACCAAGCTCTATTACCTGTTCATAGAATCCAGGTCTGAAGCCAATACTGGTAGCATCCTGAATACCTGTAAACGGCATATAGATAACTGTCCAGTCTCTGCCTGCTGTAGCATAATTAAACAGTGCTTTCTGAAATGATACCGGATGCTCTATCTGAAACTGGATTTTACCGACTCCGTTTTCGTCTCCGCCCTCTACACATCTCATTCTGAATGCAAGAAGCATCTGGTCATTTTTATTTACACCGTCGCCCGGATTTCTTTCAGGAGTTGCGGCAGTTTTTATAATAAGGTTTGCACTCTTATCGGGGGTTGCAGTGGTACAGGTTGCACGAATTGCGGTTTTGAAGTTTTGTCCTTCTACGCTTACAACTTCATAGTTACCATACTTTTCTCCCTGAACAGGAAGAAGCTTGGATGTGAATTCCTCTTCTGTACAAACCACTTCGCCCTGACTCTTAACCTGCTCGTATACTTCTTCCTGCTCCTCTAATGTGAGGGACTTGAAATAATAGTTGTCATAAAGATCATTTGACTTATCAAACTCTGTTGGGACCTTTCTGTGATACTCTGAAATAAGCTTTGCCATTTTGTAGCCTGAGTTTATGATAACTGTTTTTGATACATCATCCCAGTCTACTTTGCAACCCAATGATTCCGATATAAATCTTACGGGAACCATAGTTCTACCCTCGATAATCTTTGCAGCCACATCGAGACTAACTTCCTTGTCATCTACCTTTGCTGTCTGGTTTCCTATCTGCAACGTGACTTTTGTGCCATCTTTTGTACCTGTAACTGTCTTTGTGGCATCATCCCATACAACTTCTGCGCCAAGTGCCTCAAAGATACCTCTCATAGGTACTAATGTTCTGCCGTTTTCGATAATGGGCATTACATCAAAGCTCTGTGCCTTTTGGTTAATTGTCACACTGATAGCATCTGCAAATACTGTATTAATAGAAAATACAGACACCATCATTATTACAACCAACATTACTGATATACATTTTTTCATTTTTATCTTCCTTTCTTAGTGGAGTTATTTAACAATTTATCACAATATTCTTTGAAATCCGGTTCATTCCATGATTCATTGTAGCTTCCAAATCCCTGATCTCTCGGCGTGCGATAGTCAGGAAGATTGTTACAATCTGTAAACACTTCTCTTATTGCCTGAAGAAATTTATAACCAAATTTGTGACTTGGAGCTATAAAATGGCCCTCATCCCATTCATTCCAGTTGTCTATCATAATAATCTTTCTTGCCCAGGCATCCTCAGGAAGCTTATCACAAACAGACTTGAATTCTCTCAGGAGAACTTTGAATTTTTCAGGAGTTAAATACCATATATTTGACCATTGACGGAATTTGTAACCAAGGTTATTCCAGCGTTCAGTAAATCTTGGACTTGGATCCTGAAAGCATGATACTGTAGGAATAAAATATCTATCATCTATTTGAAGATGTTTTTTGAAAATATCACACTGACCTTTAATAATAGCATCTTCATCATCAAAATAATCACAGGGTGAATTATATCCCGAATTATACCCGAAACGAAAATCATACCCTCTATTCTTTGCATCAATATAATCTTCAAAATCCAATGATGTATTGCAGGTCGCAAAAATCATACCGTCAAATCCGAAATTCTTTGCATATTCACGACATTTATCAAAGGTTTCTTTCTGACTTTGGGCACTTTTAAAGCACTCAGAAAGTCGCCTCTGCTGATATACAAAAACAACCGGCTTATTATCCAGGAGAAGATAATTTCCTCTTGTAAAGTAATTTTCCATCCAGAACGGCAGGAGATTTTCTATCATATCAACTTCATCGGTTCCCGCCCATCTTGGTGACGCCTCATACATAATGGCAAACTTAATCATCTGTTGATATTTCGCATTAAAAAGTGCCTCATGAAGTCCGTGACCACACCGAAGATTTTCTATACTTATTTTTTTGCCTTCACACTCTTTTTTTCTGTACCAACAGTGAATAAAACAATTCACACCGTGTTCTGTCGCCCACTTGATTTCCCAGTCACACACCTCAGGATTATCCTCATCATAATACCCCATAAGAGGTGTTCTGTCGGGATATATTTCACTTAAATCATTGAAACCCTCATGGATCTCTGCCGCACCGAACTTCCATGCTGCATAGTAATGTGCCGCAACAATTCTGTCTGATATGGCAGGATCCGGTTTTGGTACATAATTTTCAAATTTTATATTATACATACTATCACCATTAGCTATATATTATTTACACTGACACAGTTGTGCCACCCGTTTAAACCTCCTGTATGCTTATCTATTCTTGGTTCTTCAAGTTCGGGAATTGATGATATCTTACCCTCACAGAAATCTTCAAGTCTTTCCTTACAGCTTTTTATTCTCTGCATAAGTCCTCCAAGACGGATGTCCTGCACATCAAACCCGTGTGGCTTGTTATATTTAAACCATGCTGCCTTAAATCCCTTATGGAACATCTCAAGTCGTTTGATAACCTCATCATAATCTGAAATTATATTTTTTAATCCAGCTATATTTTTGTCGCAGTATGCCTTCCATGTGCGAAGTCCCAGAGAAGTCTTAATCTCCAAAACATCTGCAAAATTTTTGTAATGGTTGAAGAATATTTCAAACTCACCTACATTTTTCTCTGCAGAAATCTCCTTTGAAAGCTCACTGAAATATTTATCACTACCATCAGGAACAAGATAATCTCTTATTCCCATAAACACATCATTATAAAGGAATGCCTTGCACTGATTTCTCACAGGCTCTTCTATAAGCTTATCAAACTTATCAAGAATCATTATTGAATCAAAATCGCATCCTGTAATATCATAAAATTTCTTTTTGATATCATCCATATCGTAATTTCCTCTTGATATTTCCGCAGAATACATAAGTGCAGGAAGAAGCATAAATGGTGAACACTCACCACCGTTATCTCCCCACATTGTAAGAAACATCCCGTCTACACCTTCTGTATCACATGCTTCAAAAGCCGCCTTTGTGGTTTCCATACTGTATCCGTTTCTTGGTGCAGGACTGTTCCATGTCCAGGCACCGCCTGCGAAATACACAGGTCTTTTAAACAGCTTATTGGCTTTGATATTATTTGCATAACGATTGTAATCTGTAGAATAATAATCCCAGTACACAAGAGAAATATTTTCGGGAAGGTTTGCCTTTTCAAGGATTTTTGAAGTATTTCCTTCCACGTCATACTGTCTGTCGGTATTCATGGCAAGCTTGCAGAACATATCACTCCATATCATAGGCTCGAAATTATATTCCCTCGCCATATCACAGACCTTATGAAGATGAGAATTGATAATATCAAATCTGTCACGGATTCCGTTTCTTTTCTGATATTCTCCTGTGCCCACTCTGTGTGCTTCGTCCATACCGATATGTATTTTATTTGTAGAGAAACACTCTCTGCAGGATTTAAACATTTCGCCAATAAGCTCATAGGTCTTTTCTTCGCCTATAAGGAGGATATTATCACAATCCTTTACGTCATTATACTCTGTAGTCCACTTAAACATATTTTCAAGGTGTGCAAGGGTCTGAATACAGGGAATAAGCTCCATACCAAGACCGGTAATGTATCTGTCCATTTCTTTAAGCTCTTCTTTTGTATATCGTCCTCTGAAGTGTCCGAAACAGGGATTGTTGTCAATCTCGTATGTGTCCTCTGTATAAAGCATTATTGTGTTGTAGCCCATTTGACGAATAATATCTGCGTATTTTTTTACACCATCCACAGTCATAACCGCATTTCTGGAGCAGTCTATCATTACGCCAAGCATCTTTTCCATTATAATTACCTCCTGTTATGCTATAATTGTTAATTATATTATATATACAAATTATTGACTTTTTCAACAGGATTATTTGCAAATAGTATAACAATATTGACATATGATAAAAATTATCCCAAAACAGATCCTTCACAATGGCATAAAATTACCCCACCAGGGACCGTCCCCAATGGGGTAATTTTGGGTTATCATATTAAACCTTTGTATATTTCCATTTGCCCCTTTTCCATCTTATATATGTAACAATGGCCCTTATACTTTCGTCTATGGAAAGTCCTATCCAGAGACCAACAAGTCCCATATCACACTTGATGGATAAGAAATATGCTAACCCTATACTGAATGTCCAGCAGGAGCATATGAGAATAATCATAGGTACAAAAACATCCCCCACCGCCCTTAAGGCATATTCATATACCTGACTTACAGCTCTTGCCTGCTCTGTAACAATATCCACTGTAAATATGGCAAGTGACATAGTAATAATCTGTGTATTATCTGTAAATATTCCCATAAGTGACTTATACAAAAGTATTACAATCAAAGATAATGCGAGATTTACCGCACAGGTAATCTTTGAAAGCTGTCTGTTCATTTTGTCTGCAATATCAAACTCCCCTGCGCCATGCCTTCTGCCAATAAGAAGAGAATTGGCACTTCCCATAGACATACTGAAAAGATAAACATATGAAAGAATGGTAGTAAAATATACCTTTGCCGAAAGAGCATAATCCCCTATCAATGCCACAAAAGAAGTGGTAACCATCATAGACAGAGAAAACATCATCCCAGAAAGTCCTGAAGGCAGACCTATTTTTAAAACCGATATAATACGTACAAAAAACATCTTAATACTGCCCGGCTTTTTTATACTGATTTTTACTTTATAAAATATACAACCTGTCACTATAAGTCCTATAATATTACTCAGTGCACAGCTGTATGCCACACCCCTTACACCTGTGACAGGGGAAATATCAGGACACTTGATTACAAATACATTGAATATAAGATTAAGTGTATTTGTAAGAAGTCCTATCACAAATGTATATTTGGGATATCCGTAGCACTTGAGAAGGGACAAAAGTGCAGACATCAGATAATTGGATACTATAAAAGTGATCCTTATATCAAAATATACTATACCATCACGATAAATTTCGCCCGTAAGGTTCAGAAAGCTCATAACAGATGAATCATTCATCAAAAGACAAGGCGAAAGAATAAGGGCAAATATAAGACTTGTAAATATGGAACAGAAGGAAGTTTCTTTTGCTTTATCTTCATCATTTGCGCCTATTGCATTACTTATAACCACAGAAGCCCCCAATGCTATAATGGTTCCAAGCATCAGAATGATATTTACAACAGTATTCACTGCTCCTACTGCGGCAACGGATACTTCGGAATAACCGCTTAAAACTGCAGTATTTACCGTTCCCTGAAGATTATTCATCACATTTTCAAAAAGAATGGGGATACCAAGAGAAAAAATTGAAACTGTACCCATAGGGGATCTGACAGTAAATAATTCTTTGTCATATATACTTTTAATCTTCAACCAAATCATCTGCCTTTTTTAACCCGAGTGTATAGCGTTTATATTCGCTGGGAGAAACCCCTTCGTACTTCTTAAAGCATCTGGAAAAATAATACACATCAGAAAACCCAACCTCTGTGGCAATTTCTCTCATTGATTTTTCTCCAAGTAATACTCTGGCAGTATTAATACGAAGCCTGTTGCGGTATTTTATGATACTATAACCAAAATGCTTTCTGAAAATCCTGTTGGCATAGTCAAAGTTTATAAGCAAATCCCGTTCTATACATTTACTGTCAAAGTTTTCTTTGTAATGTTCTTCGATATATTCCACAATTCTTTTTACATTATCATATACTATGCCGCTTTTTTTATAAAAATCCTGATTGCTGTTTTCAAAGCATTTGTCTTCGATTTTCATAAGAAGTCTTGACGCCGCATTGGAAACATTCAGCCGCCATTCGGGAGTGTTGTATCCATAGGCAATAGGGTTTTGATCAAAAACTTTTAAGAATCCATCAATGGTGTTCACATCGTCGAAATGCATTTTTTGTTTGAGGATGACTTTGATATAATCATAACTTGATATACCATATATATCTTCTTTTAGAAAATTTGCCTTTCTCTGCCATATAGCATCAGAGTATTCTTCATCACTTATATCAAGTTCCTTCACTCCGTATATATCAAAATGAAGATAATAGAATTCACAGTTCACGTTTTCAAGGGGTTGTTGCATTTCGCCAAGATTGAATATATACATATCTCCGGGCAAAAGTGTAAACTCTTTGCCATTCTGGAGAAGTTTTAGTTCTCCGCTTTTTACTATATACAAAATATATTCATTTATCACTCTTGTACAATGACGTATTTTTGAATTAAGTTTTTGTTTGTTCATCCTTGTCACCTTAAGCAACGGACACAGAGGTATTTCAAAGCATTTCATATGTATCACCCTTTGTATATTAAAGCATAAAAGAATTGTTTGTTCAAGTATTATTTGTACAAAAACGACCTGAAACAAAAACAGATGTGCATAAAGTCTGTTTTGCACATCTGCTATCGTTATTAAAATACAATAAACACTCCCCTGTATGAAGGAAGAGTATATTTGTCACCCATTTTTATATCCTTAACACTTCCGTCAGAAGGGTTATATATTTTTGCATCCTTTTTGGTATTGTGATTAAATATTACCACACCATCTGTCCCTCTGGTATTGTTGTGGATAAAATACATCTCACAATCGTCTTTTGTATACTTTGTTTGCATTATCACAACGTCTTTTGAGCACACAGTAAAATCCGAAGGTTGCTCTTTAAGGCAAAGTATTGCATCGTCAAGAGACATATATGTGAATTCTTCAGTTATTTTTTCATATGAAACACTTTTTCCGTCTACTGCAACAGAGGGAATTTTGTCAATAAATATAACATTTACCCCTGACTTTTTCAGTTCGGAAAGTGCATCAACAGATTCCTTGTATATAACATCACATTTTGGAACTATGACAGTTTTTACCTTGCAATCCGAAATAGTTGCTTCGCCGAAAATGAGGCTTTCTTTCGCTGTCAAAAGATCATCACGGTCTAAATAATAAAAGTCAAAGCCTTCTTCAAGTATTCTTGAAATAGTAGCGGTATTTGCTTCATCTGCTTCACATATATTACCTGTAAGCGGTGTGTGTGAAGGCACCATTTTTGCCTGAGAGTTTTCGATATTATAATACACAAATGTATCACAGTTATTCTTCATACCATCAAGCATGTAACTCATTCTTGCAATATAATTATTTACATATTTTGTATCTTCAATATTCATACCGGAATTATATTTTTTAAGGCAAGAATCATATAGACTGAAATCAGTAGTTACATAGGAATTGACCTTTCTTACTCCTGACATATACATAATATCTGTCATAGCACAGAAATTGTCCCTTGCATCCTTATAAAACCTTTCTCTCTGCTGAAACGGGCACATCTCAACCATCATACCATTGGTGTTATTCTTTCTTACAACCATCTGTGCAAATTTTGCGGTATTGTAGTGATATATTTCAGGTACACACCAGAGATTGTCAACGCCGGGATAACCCGTGTTTTTTATAACCTCAATGAAATCTCCGTAGAATTCCACATGCTGAGAGAGGTTCTCCTCACCTATATAATGTCCCGAAAACAACCCACCATGGTTTTTTAGCCATTCATTTATTTGTCCTGTATAGCTTTTGGCAATAAGCTTCCCAACCAAGTGGTAAAACTGCACCCTTAATGCATATATCTCGGGATAATACTCACTTCTTCCTTCAAAAAGCATGGGAAGATAAGTATAAATAGAATATCCGTATTCTTTATAAAATTCATCAAAAAGTCCGTCAACCCAAGGGCATAATGCATAGCTCCAGCTTTCATAATATCTTCTGTATGTATGCTGCAATGATGGCTCGTCGGTAAATACTGCTTCTGCCCTTTTATATACATCAGGAATATGCTTTGCCAAAGGTTCGTATTTAAGCTCGATAAATCTTTTTACCGCCCTTTCGTCCATTACATTTATGTATCTTAAAAAAGATGATACATTGTGTGTACAGTGACTTCCCTCATATGCAGACTTCACACAAAAAACAGTAAGTATTTCCCCTTCATTAAGTGTGTATTCACATTCTTCCCTTGTAAAATCCACAGGCACCATGTTTTTGTGATCAATATAATTATCGTGAAGATTATCTATTATGAGAGGATACTTTGCTGCCCAGATAATTTTGTCTGTTTCTTCATCAATATGAAAGACACCTTTTTTTGTTCCGTTTGATGGATATGATACTCTCTTTATCATATAGAAGCCTTTTGCTTCGTATTCAGGATGATCTTTAAGCGTTTCTCCCCCTGCGTGTCCGCTTGGGTATCCTGCTTCATCATATATCCAGAAGCCAAGATCCTTTTTTTCAAGAAGATTCAATGTATCAGAAAACTCACTCATCAATCCTTCTTCGCTTTTTCCCTCGCAATTCCAGAAAGGATTTGTTACCACACCACCGTAGCCACAATGAGTTAAAGCATCCATCATCACTTTTTTTGTGTCCTTTTCCCAATGATGCTGCATAAGCTTCATACGGTATTTATTCTGAGGGTTCATAAATTCTTTTTCTTCAAAATTCCACATACAAAAACCTCCCGCAAAACAACTTTTTGGGTAGTATATCACAAACAAATGTAAATAACAATAAATTATAACGACATTAATTATAAAGTCTGTTTTGTACGAAAACTATATTTCATATCGGTTAAATTCTTCACCATCAAGATTTTTCCAAACAAACAATCCATCTTCCATTGTCATATATCCATTGGGTGTGCCACCCTTTGGTATGGATACTGAGCCGGGATTCATATATACAAAGCTGTCATATTCTACGCATTTTGATATATGGGTGTGTCCGTTTAAGATAATATCTCCCATTCCCATAGGCGGAAGGTTTGTTTCGTTGTAAATATGTCCATGAGTTGCAAATATTGTCTTATCCCCTTCTGTAATCAGAAGATAATCTGCCATTATTGGAAACTCAAGCACCATCTGATCCACTTCTGCATCGCAGTTGCCTCTTACACAAAGGATTTTGTCTTTGTATCCGTTAAGGATTTCTATCACACCCTTGGGGTCATGTCCACCGGGAAGATCATTTCGTGGTCCGTGATAGAGAATGTCTCCGAGGAGGAGAATCTTGTCTGCCTTTTCTTCATTGAATCTCTCTATAAGTTTTTCACAGTAATATTTTGAACCATGAATATCCGATGCTATAATCCATTTCATATATCTATCATTCCTTTTTTGCTTTATTATATCACGACGAAAGAATGATGTAAAGAAAGAATACGTCTTTCTGCATATAAAATACAATGGACTGTAAAAAATCAATTTTTTACAGTCCAAAAAACGATATTTAAAGAAACCTTCTTATATTTACAGTAAGCTCCTCTTCAAGATTTATAAGCTTCTTTGTAATATCCTTGGATACCTCATCTGCACCCTTATATTTATTCATATACTTATTTAGGCTCTTTACTCCCATGTTACAGCCGTCTGTCATAAGGTCTGCAATCGTTTCGTCAGACTCATTCATCATAAGCTTCACATTGGTTTTCATCCATGACATACCCTGAGCTATCATAGCAGGCTCTTTGCCGTCATCGTGATATTTATCAAGGGATTTTTCAATCTCATCAGCAAGAGTTACATGTTCATCCTTACATTTTGTAAGAAGTTTTTCGAGATTTTCGTCACTTACATAGTCAAGGACCTCTTCTATAGAATCAATCCCCATCTTCACTCCTGCGTCACATTCTCTGAGTAATTTAATTGTGTCCTGTTCAATCATATAAATACTTCCTTTCAGTAATATATGATTATTATTCCTCAGATTTGGGATATGATACAGTGATATTTTATTTTTTCACTTTGAATCCCACAAAACCAAAGGGTGTAATGTCACTTAATTTCACCTTATCTCCAATAATTTCTCCTTGACAATTTATAAATTCTATTTCTTTGTACTCACCATCCAGTTCTACTATCGGCTCATATACTGTGTCAGCGTGGAAGTTCC
>SVJM01000047.1 GCA_015068975.1 Oscillospiraceae bacterium
TAAAATGCTTAATACAAAAACAAATCGGAGATATATTTATATCTCCGATTTGTTTTTGTATTCCTTTGGTGTAAATCCCATTATTTTTTTGAAAGCCTTTGAATATACAAACTGATCTTCGTATGAAAACATTTCCGAAACTGTTTTGATACTTAGACCTGATTTTATGTATGGGAGAGAACTGCGGATTTTTGATACAGTGATAAATTCCTTAAGCCCCGTACCATATCTATCTTTAAAGAGCTTTGCCAGATATTTTCTGTCTATGTGAAACCTTTCTGCAATCTCTGTCACATAGAGCTTTTCTTTTATATGATTTCGTACATAATCAGCGATTTTTTCAACAGCGGTTTTCTTTGCAGGTGTACATAGTTCATTGTAGAGGGCATAGAGCTTGGAAAGCATAAAGTACTGCTGGTTACACTTCATATCAAATACTTCCTCTATTCCCTGATAAAGTGAGTTTGATATTATTCCTGTAGCATTTGGTATAGATGAAAAAATATCAACCTTGTTCCCATTGAAATTTATCCACACATATGTCCATGGGTCATTCTCATCAGCGATTATGGTTGCAGTGTCGTTTCTTTTTATAAGGAAATATTCTCCTGCACCCAGATTGTATTCCAGTCCGTTGATTATGACTTTTCCCTTGCCGGATATTATGTAGTGTATAAGACAGACTCGTTTTTTTCTGTAGTAATAACTAAAATTTGGTTTGCACTTCTGATATCCAACACTCATTACAAACAAATCTTCTAGGTTTTCTTTGTCAAACTCCATTTTTCTGTAATCCATACCATCACCACCATATAGACATTATAACATATATTTTTGACAAAAGTCAATTGAACGTGTAAATCTTCAAATGTATAATGAACTCATAAATAAACTATGGCGGTGATAGTATGTTTAACGCAAAAGATTTTGGTGCAAAAGGAGACGGTATTTCTCTTAATACTGATGCAATTCAGAGTGCGATAGATGCCTGTCATAATGCGGGCGGAGGTACTGTTATTATAGAAAATGGTACATATAAGACCGGTAAAATATTTATGAGAAGTAATGTTAATCTTCATATAGATATAAATGCGGTTCTTCTTGGCTCTGAAAATACAGATGATTTTCCTGAAAGCTCAGATGAAGAAGCAAGTCATATAACCACAGACAATCTCCCAAGATGGAGAAATTCTTGTTTGATTTTTGCCAATGAATGTGAAAACATTTCCATTACCGGTATGGGAAAGATTGACTGCAACGGAGAGAATTTCATTTATCGTAAAGAAAACTGTACATCGGGATGGAAGTATGCAAGAAAGAATCTTCCTACACCGCCGAGAGTTGTATTTTTTACAGGTTGTAATAATGTCCTGATTCAGGATGTTACAATGGTAAATCAGCCTGCAGGATGGTCATACTGGATTCATGACTGTGATTATGTAAAGATTGACGGGCTTAAGATATTTGCCGATGTAAACTATCCAAATAACGATGGTATACACATTAACTGTTCAAGAAATGTCACTATCTCAAATTGTGATATTACCTGCGGTGATGATGCCATTATCGTGAGAGCAAACAGTAAAAGCCTTAAAGAAAATAAAGTGTGTGAAAAGGTAACTGTTACCAATTGCAATCTTACAAGCTATTCAGGCGGTATAAGACTTGGTTGGTATAATGATGGCGTTATCAGAAACTGTGTTTTTTCAAACATAGTTATGACAGATACTACAAATGGTATAAACATAGTGCTTCCCTTCCTTAACCAGGACAAACCAAAGACCTTTGAAAACAGCGGAATGGCAGATATAGGCAGAGAGGCTACACTTATCGAAAATATATCATTCAACAATATTATAATGCACAAAATCCGCCAGAGACCATTGAGAATAATGGTGTCAAAAAATGAACAGGTGAGACTTGAAGGAATAAGAAATATACATTTTACAAATCTTCATGCAACAGCCCTTGCTTATCCGGAAATTGTGGGAAGAGATGATATGAAGATAAAGAATATATCATTCTCCGATTGTACGTTTGAGAGAATTTCACCTGATGTTTTTGAAAATGCAATGTTTCACGGCGCTAATTCACATCTTGAGAATGATACAAATACCGCATCATATATGCATATGGAAAATGCGGCAAATGTGACTGTAAATAACACAAGATTTGATACTTTGATATGATTGGGGAGTCATAAATGAAAAAAGTGACAGATATCATAATAAACGGAAACGGATTAAGAGAAATATATACTGCAATTCATTATGCAAAGATGGGAAAATCCGTTATTCTTGCGACTGACGGAGAGTATCTCTTCAAAGAAGGCTCGGAATGTCTTGGCGGATTTTTTGAAAAAGACAGTAATGTGGCGAAGGTTCTTGAAGAACTGGAAATGCCGTACAGAAGTCTTGATAATGCGCTTTGCCACATTCCTCAGGGCGATGCATCCATATATGCACTTAAGATTCTTAATAAATATGGAGTTAATATCCTTTTTGATACTGTAAAAATCGGAAGTTTAAAAAAGGGTAAAAAGGATTACGGATGTATTTTTGCAAATAAATTCGGTATATTTGCCGTTGAATCAAAAAATGTTATAGAGTATACAAAGTGTGATGGAAATTCTTTTTCTTTTCAGCTTTCTGCTCTCAAACTTGACGGAATTACTACTCCTTTAAATCTCGGAAACAATCATATCGCAAAAAATATAGTGCTTAACAGAGATTCCAAAGAAAATCATATCGGTGTAGTTTCTTTTGATACAGACAGTAAGAGTATTTATAAAGCATTTGAAAAAATGCTTGAGCTTATCAATTATCTCAAAACTTCAAATCCGATTTTTGCAGATTGTCTTTTAAGAAAAACTGCATACTCTACAGATGCATATTCTTTTGATGATTTGTCAATAGAAGAGGTGGATGATAAGTTTGAATGTCCTGATATTATGGAAATGTCGGGAAAGGAATTTCCATTGGATAAGTATATCACTTCCGATTTACTTGATGAAAGTCTCTCATTTGATGCATTTATGATAAAACCTGTTCCCGAAATGGCAGAAGAAAAATCAACCTCTGTTGTGGTATCAGGTGCAGGTACGGGCGGTGTATGTGCTTATAAGGGGTTAAAGGATGAAGGCGTTAAGGATGTTATCATTCTTGACAGAGCACATCTTCCCGGCGGTACAAGAACACTTGGAATGGTGTATGCATTCTGGTACGGATATCAGGACGGTTTTGCAAAGAAAAATAAAAAAGATATAGACGATTACCTTAAATCAGCACTTGGAGAAACTAAGTGCCGTGATTATACAGGGGAACTTTTGTACTATGTGCATATGCTTAAGGACGATTGTATGTACGCTTCATATCTTTGCGGTGCGAAGTGTGACGGTAAGAGGGTAGAGGGTGTTTTCGTTTCATCAAAAGGGAAACTTATGTATGTAGAAAGTGACTTTTATATTGATGCTACGGGAGATGGCGACCTTGCAGTATTTGCAGGTTGCAAAGTTCGTGAGTCGGGGGACAAAAGAGACGGATTTACCCAGAGCTTCAGTATATGGGGCGAAACAGAGGCAGGAAAGCTCTGGTCACAGTCTCCTTATCATGGTGATGAAGAAAATATCTCTACAGAGAAATATTCCGAGTATGTAAGAGGAATTATTGCATCAGACAGTGTGAACTCTCCTGACGGATTTTCTCCGATACTTACTGTGAGAGAGTCCAGAAGTATAGAAGGAGAGCATATTCTGAGCTTAAAAGATATTATTTCAGAAAAAGTATTTGATGATACAATAGCTGTGTCAACTGTTTATTATGATGCTCACGGACAGGGCACAAGCAGAGCATATTTTACAAGGCTTTTCGATGCATTTCTTACAAAGACAAAAGGCGATCTCATCCGTGTAAGACTTCCTTACAGATCTCTTATTCCCAAGGGCATCACAAATCTTCTTGTAGTATCAAAATCTGTATCAGCAACAAGGGATGCTGCAGGACTTGTAAGAATGAACCCTGATATACAAAACACCGCCTATGCTTCAGGTGTGGTGGTGTCATATATGATAAAGAATTCTATTTTTGATACACATAATGGCTACGATGAAAATGTAAAGAGTATCCTTATATCAAAGGAATTACTTCCTGAGTGGACATTTGCAAAAGAGAGCAATTCAACTATTGAAAAAATCAGACAAAAAAATATGCTTTATCTTGCAAAAGCATCTATTGAAGAAGAAAATAAGGATTATCTTATTAATGCCTTTGAAGAAGAAAAGGATGATGAGATAAAGTATCTTTTTGCATCGGCACTTCTGGGATTGAAGGATGAAACAGCTTTTGTCTATATGCTTGAAAAACTTGAAGCTGTGGTTGGCTCATCTGATGATATCACAGCAAACAATGATGATATAATGAGTATGATCACATTATTGTCATATGCATCGGTGAAGAATTATGAATACAAAGAAGAGTTTATGAAGGTTCTTATTACTCTTATAGAAAACATTACATCAGGGGGAGAAAGAGATTTATCGGATAAGAGTGTATATGCCAGATCAAAGATACACGCAACAGTAGTGGTAAACTATAAGCTACTTATGGCACTTATGTATGTGTGTGAAGAAAATGCAGAAGAAAGACTTATCGATCCCTTAAGAAATCTTATTTACAAAGATGTCATCCAAATTGACGATGACAGCAATGTTTTTGAAGAGCATCTTTATATAAGACTTCTTTCTGCACTTTATCGTTCAGGTGATAAAGATGCAGGCGAAAAGCTTAAGTCATATACAGATGATGAGCATTATTTCTTCAGAACCTTTGCAAAAAAAGAGCTTGATGACGTAAAGGTATTTCCTTGCCCTGTAAAAGATAAATGGGAGCTATGGATATAATATCAATAATCATATACCTTGCATATAATCAGATATATGCAAGGTATATTTTATTTTATAGTTTACAATATGTTTAATTTGAGTTATCATATATCCGGGTGATTAATATGAAAATTATAAAGGATATATCTTACGGAGAATATGAAAGCAATTTACTTGATATCTATCTTCCTGACAAAGAAGAATTCAGTGTATTTGTTTTTTTTCATGGTGGCGGATACGAAAAGGGAAGTAAGCTTATGGACAGGCTTGGATACCCCGCATTGTTTATATCCTATCTTGTAGAAAGAGGTATTGCCGTAGTATCCTGTGATTACAGAATGTATCCTGATGCTAAGTTTCCCGAATACATTCAGGATGGTGCAAAAGCAGTTAAGTGGGTTCTTGACAATATGCCTTCATATGGTAAGGTGAACAAGGTATTTGTTGGGGGTTCATCTGCAGGGGCACATACCACAATGCAGCTATGCTTCAACAGTAAGTTCTTTGAAGAAGCAGGTGTTGACAAAGATAGAATTGACGGATACTTCCACGATGCAGGTCAGCCTACAGTCCATTTTAATGTTCTTAAAGAATGTGGTGTTGATTCAAGAAGAGAAATTGTAGACGAAAGAGCACCACTTTATTACATAGGTATTCAAGATTATTATCCTCCTATGAAGTTTGTAGTATCAGATAATGATATTAAGTGCAGACTTGTACAGACAAAGCTTGTGATAGAAACACTTAAGCATTTCGGTTACGATATGTCAAAGGTTCATTATTCTCTTATGCACAGCACACATACTGCATACTGGTCCAAGGCGGATGATGAAGGAGAAAGCATCTACGGAAGGCTTATATATGACTTTATAAAATTATATAATTAAATAATAATGCAAGGCAATATATTTATTGCCTTGCATATTTTTGTGGGGAGATTCCCTTTATTCTTTTAAATGTTTTAGAGAAATGATATATATCATAATAGCCTAATTCGCTTGCTATTTCTGTTATGGAAAAATGCTGACTTTCAAGCATTTCAATGGACGCATTTATCCGCAATTTATCTCTGTATTCAGTAATTGTAAGTCCTGTCTGTTTCAGAAACTTCGTTCTTAGGTAGGATTTGGATATAGAACAGAAATGCGCGATTTCATCACCTGAAAAATTGTTTCTGAAATTATCGTGAATATATGAAACAGCCTTTGCTATATCCCTGTCGTAATGGGAAGTAAGGTGTGCTTTTTTCATTATATCAAGATATGTTTCAATAAGTTTAATTCTGCAGATTGAATATGAATCCCATTTTCGCGATTGCCATATATCACACATATTATGTATTTTTTTTGCACTGTTTTCTGATAGTGTTATAATTGACGGGATAGGATAAGGAAATTCCACCTTGTTGTCAAATGTGATGTCATAGGCACTTGTAATATAAGAACATTCATCTTCAAAATAAAAACTGTATTTATGACCTTTTCTGAAAAGAATAAGGTCGTTTTTTTTGACAGTTTGTACTTCTCCCTCATGGGTTATTACTTCGCCTTCACCCGATGTAATAAGGACAAATCCGTCCCATTTTCTTGACGGACATTGAAATTTAAATAATTTATCTTCATTTTTGTGCACGATAATATAGATATTTTTGATATCTATACCTACAAAGGTTTTCATTTCAAGCACCACCTTTTGAGTATTATTATACATATATAATATACAAAAAGTCAATATATATCGATATTTTTTGTGATAAAATGAATTCTTTTGTACAAATTTATAATTCTATTATACATTGATTAAGTCACATATATAAAATACAATTAAAGTAGTAATTAATATGGGGTGATTATTTGGTAAAATTTGAAGATTATATTATGCCTGCAGCAAGTATGGGAGAGCCTAATCCCATGCCGGATATAAAGAATATAAGCTATATTCATGCAGGATACGAAATGACAGACAAAATCAGAGAAGATGAAAAGAAGTATATCGGAAAGGGAATGATCCGCACTATGCTTCCATATCTGATTCAGGACGGATATGGAAGAGATAAAAAGGAAAGAGCCTTTAAGGCTGCTGTGGTAGAAAATGACAAGATAAAAGCGGTATTTCTTCCTGAGGCGGGAGGCCGTTTCTGGTCTATGTATGATAAGACCGAAAATAAAGAGCTTCTCTATGTAAATCCTGTATTTCAACCTGGAAATTTAGGTCTTCGAAATGCCTGGTTCAGCGGCGGTGTAGAGTTTAATGTAGGTATTAAGGGACACAATCCCCTTACCTGTTCACCACTTTGGTGTTCTGTGGACAAAACACCAAGTGGGGATATTCTTCGTATGTATGAGTATGAAAGAATCAGAGGCGTGGTCTACTCAATAAGTGTATATCTTCCTGATGACAGCGATGTACTCTATATCAGATGCAGAATAGAAAACAAATCAAAAGACAAAAAGCATATGTACTGGTGGTCAAATATTGCAGTTCCTGAAACAAAGGGTACGAGGGTAATTGTTCCAACTGATGAATCATTCCTTTGCTTTTACAATGAGGATCACTACGTACTTGATAAGACAGCTATTCCACAGAATGAAGGACTCGACGTTACGTATCCATGTAGAATACCTTCCTCAAGAGACTTCTTCTATAAAATACCCGAAAACCATAAAAAATGGATTGCAACAGCTGACGAGGAAGGCTTTGGACTTCTGCAGTGCTCCACAAAAGAACTTATAGGAAGGAAGCTCTTTGTATGGGGTATGGGACAAGGGGGCAGACACTGGAATGAGTGGCTCAGTGAAGAAGGCTCTGCATATATTGAGATTCAGGCAGGACTTGCACACACACAGCTTGAGCATATCCCTATGGATGGGCAAACTTCTTGGGAATGGGTAGAAGCATATACCGCTCTTAAGAGAGACAAGGATGTAATGCACGGAGATTACAAAAAGGCTCAGGATGATATTGATAACTATATCAGTGACAAAATAGGTGATATTGACAATATGTATTTTCCATCCGATGATGAAGTAACAGATACAGAGATTATCTATGAAGGCTCAGGTTGGGGATATGTGGAAGAACTTATAAGAGGAGAAAAGATAAGCGATACCCTGATATTTAGTGATACAAAGGACGAAGAGACTTCCATGTGGATAAATCTTATTAAGAATAATGAGTTTGATGCACCACATATCAAATCATCGCCGAAGAGTTATGTTGCAGATCATATTTGGCTCGATAAACTTCAGAATTTAAAAGAAATCAACTGGTACAATCTTCTTCATCAAGGTGTAATAAGATATGCTATGGGAGATGTGCAAGGAGCAAAGGCAGACTTCGAAGCATCATTAACTAAAGAAAATAACCCATGGGCACTAAGAAACCTTTCTATGATATACAGAAATGAACTTTGCGACAAAGAAAAAGGACTTGAATATATCCTGAAAGCCTATGAACTTTTAAGTGACAATCCATCTCTTCTGAAAGAAGTGGCAATGCAGCTTACTTCTGATGGCTTTGATGAAAAATGGCTTGAAATATATGATGCCCTTTCGGATGAACTTAAATCTTACGGGAGACTGAAGCTCTATAATGCCATTGCACTTATAAACTTAAGAAGATACGACGAGGCAAAGAGCATTATAAACAAAGACTTCGTAATGAGTGATATCAAAGAAGGGGAGCTTTCCGTATCATATTACTGGTTTGAGCTTTACAGAAGAATCTATGCAAAGGAAATTGGTGTAGAATATAACAAGGATAATAAGGAGCTGATAGACGCTGCTGATAAGAAATATCCTTTGCCAAAGGAACTTGATTTCAGAATGCATGATTAAATGAGGAGAAATGAAATGAGAATACCAAACCCATTTATACCGCTTCGTGTGACTACCGATGACTTAAATCACAAAGTGGACATAATAGACAGAAGCTATACCTTCGGTGCAGATGGTATGATTACTTCAATTATATCAAAAGGAAAAGAACTTCTCTCTGCACCTATGAGGATTGTTATGGAAGAAGACGGAAAAGAGTCCGTATTTGACAATGACTATCATAATAACGAAAGTGAAAGCTTCATTCAGTCAAGAAGTGATGAAAGGGCAGTCATCTGTGGTGCGAAACAGTCAGAAAGATTTATTATCAACTTTACAAATACAATTGAATACGACGGAAATATTGATATCGACTTCAAGCTTATGACCAGAGGTCTTACTGTGGCTCAGGTTTTTGGTGTGGGAGAGATAGAACCACTGAAATTTAAAATGGATAAGCTATGGCTTGAAATTCCTCTCAAAAAGCAATTTTTTACCCATTATCATATGCATCGTAACGGCAATTTTTATATGAAAGACGGAAGTATCAAGGAAGAAACATCCACATCAATGAGCGGAAGACTTCCTTCTGACAGTTTTTCAGTTCCTTATAAGACACTTTTGTGGATGGGAAATGAAGAATTGGGACTGGGATGGTTTACAGAGAATGACCGTCACTGGCAGCCCATAGAAGAAAATAGGGCGATGGAGTTTATATATGGTGATGATACAATCACTTTGAGGATAAGACTTCTTGATTCTCATCCGAAGAAATGGACAGGGGACACAAAGGAAGGCTCAAGTATATTCAATCCCATTGATTTCCATTTTGGATTTCAGGCAACACCTGTTAAGCCATTTCCAAAAAATCCATACATTCATAAGGCATTTCATATTGACTGCGGTATCAAAATCAAGGGAAACTATATGGACTTTTTCTCTCAGGAAAACCGCTTTGACAGACTGAAAGAAAAAGGTGTTGACACTCTTATCCTTCACGAGAAGTGGAACAAGTCACAGAACTGGTTTGAACTTAGTGAATTTACCTCAAAGCAACTGAGATTTATTGTGGATGAATGTCACAAAAGAGGCATAAAAGTCCTTCCGTACTTTGGATATGAACTGTCTACCATGGCATCTGTATGGAGTGATATGAACGTTAATGCCAATATGGTAACAGAAGAAGGCAGAAAAGGTGGAGGATGGTGGAGAGTACCATTCCAGAGGGATTACAATCTTTGTTTCAGAGGCTCATACAGAGATATATTTGTAAAAGGTCTTGAAAATTTAATAGATACATATCACCTTGATGGTATATATCTTGATTCTACTGCATTTCCCAGATTCTGTTTCAATACAGAGCACGGATGCGGATGGTATGATGAAGATGGCAGGCTTCATGGAAGTCATGCTATCAAGGCTGTAAGGAAGATGTTTCAGGAGCTATATTGTATGGTAAAGGCTCGTGGTGGTGTGATAAATGTGCATACCTACGGTGTGGTAAACTTTCTGGCACTTCCATATATCGATCAGACCTGGTATGGAGAAAACCTTCAGCATGAATTCATGAAGGGAAGCACTAAGGATATGGATTTGGATTATTTCCGTGCAGAGTATATAGGCAGAAACGTAGGTGTACCTGTGGAATTTATTGCTTATGAAAACAGACCGTTGTGGAATTTTGAAAATGCTCTTTCATGTTCTATCCTTCACGGGATACTTCCAAGACCCAATAATATCGACATGCCCCTGGATCTTATGAGTAATGTATGGAAAATATTTGATAAATTTCCTGTAGAATTGTCAGAGTGGAGGCCATATTGGGATAATACTGCTGCAACAGATAACAAAAAGGTTAAGGTAAGCTATTATAAGTACACAAATATTAAAGGTGAGGACGAACTCCTTGCATTTGTTGTAAATACATCTGCTCAGCAATTTGATGCTGTTACAGTCTCGTTTGAAGAAAATGTTTTTTCTGTATTCGATGCAGAAAGAAAGCTTGATACAGGATTTACGTTTCCTTTGAAGCCATACCAGTACAGGATTCTTTTTGTGAAATAAAATGCGAATTTTATTCGTAATCAAAACTATTGACTTTGTTTTGTGTTTTGGTATAATTTAGTGTGATGGAGTATGAATTTTATTATATATCTGTCACACTATTTTTGTGTTTAAAAGGGGATGCTATTATGCAGTTATTCACTATAATGAGTCTTGATCTTGAGCATATTGATGAAATATGCCAGGATATAAAGGAACAGATCGAAACAGGTGTTGCCACTATGGCACTTTTCCTTTTCAAGCTTGTTCCCGAAGGAAATCCTTTTATTGATAAAGCGGCTATTACCTGCAAAAACTATGATATTTTCCGTGACAGACTAAAAGAAATGGGTATCGAGTGCGGTGTGCTGGTTCAGTGTACAATCGGACATGGATACAAGCTCAATCAGATGCCTGATATACAGATGTATACATCGTTGACAGAAGGTAAAGAGCTGTATGTAGGATGTCCTACAGATGAAAAGTTCAAAAAATATATATTTGATCAGCTTGCAACTATTGCAAGGCATAAACCTGCACATATTATGGTTGATGACGACTTAAGACTTATCCAAAGACCCCAAAAGGGATGTGCTTGTCCTAATCATCTTAAGCTTCTTAAAGAGGCATATGGAGAAGAGCTTACAAGAGAAGAGCTTTATGAAAGGCTTACTAATCCTAAGACAGATGATGACTTAAGACTTACAGAGTGTTATGTAAAGACTCAGCAGGATAGTGTGCTTGAGTTCGCAAAGGCAATAAGAGCAGGTATAGACAGTGTTGATCCAACAATTCCAGGATCATACTGCGGTGTAGGTGCAAATTTTGATTCGGGTGTGGAAGTTGCACAGGTTATCTCAGGTAAAGGTCACCCTGTGACATTAAGAATCAATAATGGTATGTATACCGCAAAGGGTGCAAGAGGACTTAGCAATGCAATGTTCAAAGCAGCATCTCAGGTGGAAAAGACAAAGCACATTGCCACAGATATCCTTGCAGAAACAGATACCTGTCCGCAGCTTAGATACTCAACAAGCGCAGCAACACTTCACTCTCATTTTACAATATCCATCCTTGAAGGGTGTACAGGAGCCAAGCACTGGATAACAAGACTTGCCTCTTATGAGCCGGAAAGTGGAGTGTATTACAGAAGAAAGCTCTCAGAATACAAGGGATATTATGAATACCTTGCATCAATTACAAAAGAGCTTAAATGGCTTGGTGCAAGAATTCCTGTATCGGACAAATCATTCTTTGATTATACAAACTGGGAATCATCAGATAACATTCCAAATAGTTGGGCAGAATGTGTTCTGGAAAGGATGGGGATACCATTTTATTATTCATCAAAGCACGAAAACTGTACTTTTTTTGAGTGTAATCAGGATAAGCTGTTTAGTGATGATGAAATACTCTCAATCCTTTCAAAGCATGCGGTGTTATCGGTTGAATCTGCAAAGAATCTTATAAAAAGAGGTTTTGGAGAATATATCGGTGTGGATGTTAAAAAGTGGGAAGGACCGAATCTTACAAATGAAACTGTTGGAAAGAATAGAATGGCCCCGCAAAATGAAACCTGTGAACTCATACCTCTTAGTGATGATGTAACAGAAGAAAGTGTTGTATATCATCTTCGTGACGGGAAATATTTTGACAAGCTTTTCCCCGGTGTTACTACATACAAGAACAAGCTTGGAGGTATTGTACATGTATTTTCAGGAGTGCCAAAGGGTAACTTCGACCACGTACACGCATTTTCAATGCTTAACCAGTCAAGGAAGAAGCTTATGGTGAATCTTCTTAAAATGGGTGGAAATCTTCCGATCTATTATCCGCTTGATTCGGAAATCCTCTTAAAGGCCGCAATCACTCCTGATGATGAACTTCTTGTTGCATATTTCAATATAAGCCTTGATTGTGATGACAAGATGTATCTTAAATACGATAAGGAGTTTTCAAGTATTAAATATCTTGACAAAGATGGTACAAAGAAGGATTGTAAGTACGAAATAAAGGATGGAATGATTGTCATTGACAGACAGTCAATTGTGCTTCATCCTGAAATCTTGTTTATCAAATAAGTAAAAGTATTATATAAAAAAGCTTGCTTTACACGGTAATATTACCATGTGGGGCAGGCTTTTTCTTATTCGAAAGCTTATCAGCTGTGATGCTATTTTATATGGTTGTATGATGAATAGTAGTGCGGTTTTTGTACAATAAATCCGATAAACTGTCTTTTCTCTTGTAAAATAATGAAACTTATGGTATAATGATTTCATCTTCGATGAAATCATCGATATAAATTCCTTGCGGAATTTACGATATACCTTGCGGTGCGATATATTACTTCGTAATGCGATATGTCCCTTCGGGACGAGATAAAGGAATTTATATCATATCGCAATCGAATGTAATGAGATTATATCGCATTTGAACAGAGTGAAAATATATCGCACGAGCGAGAGCGAGTATATCGCCAGAAAGTTTGGCATCTAAATCGTACACTGATTTTAAACTTTGATATACAAGGGGCAACCCGGATGAGGTGGAAATAAAACAAATAATTCAAAATTAACAGGTAATTCAAAATTATTAAGAAAGAATGATTATTGGGAGGCATTACAATGATTAATTATGCACACAGAGGCGCAAGTGAATATGCACCGGAAAATACTCTTTCTTCATTTTATCTCGGTTTATTGCAAGGTGCAAATGGAATAGAAACAGATGTGCAGAGAACAAAAGATGGTGTTTTGGTATTGTTCCATGACGATACTATAGATAGAGTTACTGATGGAAACGGTAGCCTTTCGGATTATA
>SVJM01000048.1 GCA_015068975.1 Oscillospiraceae bacterium
GATTGAAACCTTGATGGATTCTCCTGCGTAAGAAGTTAGTGTTATGCATGATAATGCAATTATAAATACCAATAATAAAGAAATTATCTTTTTCATATTATCCTCTCCTTAATCTATTTCTATTTCAAGTGCTGATACACCTGCTGCTCCGATAGTGTATGTATTGCCTTTTATCTCCGATGTAACGGGGTTAAACACATCAGGATTAAGATTTGTGATTTCAGTTGTGGAATCACAGGCTACTTCATAAGCTGTAATCTTTTTGATTTCTTTGCCATCAATTTTTATTTCTACATTCTTTGCCAATGTTCTGTTAAGATTTGCCATATGAACGTAAACCTTCTTTCCGTCTGCAGAAAGACTTGCAGTTGCATCTATGCCCTCACCGAAATCCACATCAAGAGCATATTTTCCTATATGATGTCTGAAAAGGCTCATAACACGACCAACCGGCTGAAGGTAGGCATTTCTTGTATCGCCCTGAGTGTAGAGCATTATTGCATTTACCTGCCAACGATTACCGAAGAAGTCTGCCATTGTAGCAATATCAAGTACATCTGTATGACGTTCTATTACATTGAGAAGTCGTGCATAAGCAACACCTGCACCCCAGGTAGATAGAACTTCATTTCTGTTTCTTCCCGGAACACCGAAATGGCCTTCTGTCATTGCAAGACGTTTTCCGTAAGGTTTGATATCCTCTTTAAGCATAGTCAGTTTCTCATCAAGAGAATGACAGGCATTAAGAAGATGATGCCATGTTAAATCAGGATCATTTCTATAGTCGGTACCTCTCAAAGGAGAATCAGGAAGCCCTGAGCCAAAATGATGATGAAATGCAACATGTGATATATATTCTCCTGATGTTTCGCACATTTTTGTTGCCCAGTTTTCGGTTTCTTTATTTTTGGGATCTCCCCATGCAATAAGATTTACAGAAGGATCTGCCTTGTGCATTTCCTTTGCAAAACGATATGTTACTTCTGCCGCCTTGTCAAGATTGTATCCGTGGCAAAGAGTCCTGTCGGTCATTCTGTCCTTCCCATAATATGTAGGCACATATCCGTAGTTGGTTTCATTTCCTATCTGCCACCACTTAATATTGTATGGCTTATCTATTCCGTGGGATTTACGTAGTTTGTTGTCAGGATTGTTGCAATAGTCTATCCATTCAGCAGCTTCTTCACTTGTACCGAATCTGTCCATTCCGGGCTTGGGATATGCCCATTCCATTCTACCGTCCGACTCTGTATTCACAACAACAAGGGGTTCTGCATTTGTGTGACGGCAAAGGTCCACCAATTCATCTGTGCCAACCTGATTGGAATATGCTCCATCCCAGTGAAGATTGAGCATCCATGGTCTTTTTTCTCTTGGCCCTACCCCTTCCTTCCAGTGATAATATGAAGCGAAGCATCCGCCGAAACGAATCATTGTAGGATTAAGCTCTGTGAGTTTTTCAAGAAGCATTGGCTTCCAGCAATCATTAATATAGTCCCATGCAATATCAACTGATGGGTCTGCAGAGCTTAATGGCTCCAAAAACTGCATATAAATATAAGGTGATATTTCGTGTTTCTTCTCAAGGTTAATTTTAAGCATAATCATTCCTCCTTTTATCTCTGATTTTATGTTATCACATAAACAGTGTTTTTTTAACTGATTATCAGGACAATAAATTAAACAAAATGTCCGAATTTTAAAGTTTTTTATGTTGATTTCAAAGTTTTTGTGTGCTAAAATCTAATTGTGAGGTGATAAAAGTATGGATGAACATATTTTTAACATGCAAAAAGACAGGATCATTATAAAAACAGATGAGTATAAGATAACTGTATATACCGTAGGAAATACACCAAGACGATTTCCTGCACCAAAAAGTATTGATAACAACAGAATTAAAAAAGTTCATACTCATTTTACCTATGAGGTGTTTTTTGTAAACAAGGGAAAGCTTAAGCTTATCACTGAGCTTTTTACAAAGGATTATGAAAAGTCCATACTGATCGTCCCCCCAAGGCTTAAGCATATTTCTGTGCCATTGATCGGAGAAAGCTTTTGTCTTTTGTTTTCTTTTGAAAAAACTTCAAAGGAAATATCAGAATTTGAAAAGCTCGCCAAAGACAATATCCTTGAGCTTGAAATAACAGATGATATAGCTTTTTATATAGAAAAATTTGCAGAAAAAATTGAGCAAAATTCAGAATCAGAAGCATATCATCTTGCTTCACTGTTATTTGAAAATATATTCAGAAATATCAGAACCGATAAAGTATCTTCAAGTAAAAAAGTAAATTCAAAGGCAAACAACATAGGAAATATTGAAATATTTATAAACAGAAACTTAGGCAAAAAAATCACTCTTAAGGATGTTTCCAAAAGCATTTTTCTATCTGAAAAGCAAATATCAAGAATAATAGAAAAAGAATATGGGTGCACGTTTTCAGAGCTGCTTACGGAAAAAAGACTTGCAATTTCTGAAGTCCTTTTGAAAAATACAGATATGAAAGTATCCGAAATTGCTGCACAGACTTTCTATGGTACAGAATCATATTTTTATACTGTATTCAAAAATAAATACGGAATGTCTCCTCTGAAATATCGAAATAGCACAAAAATATGAAACTCCCGCCTTTAAAAGCGGGAGTTTCTACATTATTTCGTTCTTTTATTTTATCTTTCCGTTTGTGTTCTAAGGAATTTTTACAAGCCTAATGTTCTTAAGTATTCTCTGCTTCTCCTAACCGATTCAAGTGGTTCATAGTCAGGATGTCCGTCCTGTTCAACAATAAGGTATTCGACACCAACCTCTTCTGCAGATTTGATAATTGAAGGGAAGTCCTGCTTACCTTCGCCGAGAGGTTTGAACTTAAAGCCGTTTTCATCTCTTGTAGGCTTTTTGGTTTCCTTACCTGATTCATCAATAAGAGCATACATAGCAGCCTTCACAGTTTTGTCAGCTGTGAAATCCTTAAGATGAAGTACAGGCATATTGCCTTTGTACCTCTTGATATATTCTGCAGGGTCGTATCCTGCATATTTACACCAGCAGGTATCAACCTGTGCAAACATTTCATCATCAGAAAATTCCTTGTGGAATAAATCGAGCAAAAATTCTCCGTTGTATGTTTCAAATTCGAATTCGTGATTGTGGTAACCCATCTTCACGCCGATTTTTGAAAGGGCTTTTGCAACAGCTTTGATTTCCTCAATTGTCTTAGGAAACGCTTCTGTATCCGCCTGCTTTTCTCTTGCCATCCATGGAATGATAGAATACTTGATACCAAGCTTTCTCTGAAATTCCACCATTGCTTCTTCGTCTTCAAGAAATGCTTCATATTTCTGATGAACAGATACACATTCAAGGTCGTACTTTTTAAGGAGAGCTTTGATTTCTTCTGCATCGTGACCATAGTATCCTGCAAATTCTACCACATCATAGCCCATTTCTTTTACTTTTTTGAGAGTGCCTTCAAAGTCCTTCTGCATATCTTCTCTTACAGAATATAGCTGAAGACCGATTTTAAATTTAGCCATATTATCCTCCAATTATACTTCAGGAATAGTAATTTCTACTTCCTTACCCAATTCACTTGATTTAACGATACCATCAATAATAGCCTGATTGATAATAATCTGATCGATTGGCACAGGTGAAGGAGTACCATTTTTGATAGCATCAAGGAAGCTTCTGATCTTTCTGTCAAAGAGTGGTTCAGGAGTTTTCTTCAATGGGATTTCTGTTTCTACCTGATTGCCGCCGATTTCCTGATAGAGCTTAAGTGGAGTCTTGAATGTACCATTCCAACATTCTGTAGAAGGAACTTTGAGTCCGCCCTTTGTACCAAGGATAAGTGTATCACCTGATGTATCCATATTCATAGCCCATGAAATTCTGAAGTCGATAACAAGTCCGCCTTCCATTCTGATGAAAGCTGCTGCAAAGTCATCAACACCGAACTTTGAAGCATATTCAGGGTGTGTTGGATAATAGTTTGGATCTTTGCCAAAGAAGTCTGACTTATAGCCTGTAACTGTAAGTGGCTTCGGATAGCCAACTGCATTAAGTACAAGGTCAAGTGAGTAACATCCGATATCACCCAATGCGCCGATACCACCTGTTTCCTTTTCGATAAATGTGGTGCCGTATGGTGTAGGAATACCTCTTCTTCTTCCACCACCTGTCTGGATATAATAAATATCACCGAGTACCCCTGATTCAACGATCTTTTTGATATTTCTCATATCTTCATCAAATCTTGGCTGGAAGCCGATAGAAAGAACTTTTCCACTCTTTCTTTCCGCCTTCATAATTTCTATACCTTCTTCTAAAGTTACGCAAAGAGGCTTTTCCAAAAGTACATGCACACCATGATTGAGAGCATAAATAGCACACTCAGCATGTGTTGCATTGTATGTACAGATATTTACTGCATCAACATCTGCATTGTCAATAAGATCCTTGTGATCTTTGTAAAACTTCACATTCTTACATTCAGGATAATCAGCCATAAAAGCTTCTGCTTTTCCCGGAATAATATCTGCTGCCGCAATTACTTCAACATCAGGCATCTTTACCAGTGATTTCATATGTGCAGCTGCAATCCAGCCTGTACCTATGATACCTACTTTGATCTTCTTGGATGCGTCGATTTCTACCACATCATTGTTTTCTTTAAACTTATCAAGCATTTCCTGTTCTGTTGCCATTATTATCTCTCCTTTTGGGTTTTGTAATCGATTACAATATATACGCAAAACAACGCTTTGTAATCGTTTTCATAACCATTATACCATATCTTTTTTATTTGTCAAGGAGTTTTTTGATATTTTTAGTCCCCTATTGTACCGCTATAAAAAGGCAATAATAAATCAGAGACCTTATTAAAGTCTCTGATAAGAAAATTTGCCAGTATGCGTACAATCCCACTTACTGAATTGGCTTCTTATACAAGCTCAATCTTCAGAAGTTCTTCTAAAGTATAATTATAGTTTCTGTTTATTCTACCCGTTGGTTTTATATCACCTGGTCTATACTTGATTGATCCTGTCGAAAATATTGTTTTGTATCCCATTGTCTTTAGTATTGCATTTAACTTGGTTGTAAACAATCCGTTAGGATATGTAAGAGAAGTTATTTCTTTTTGTGTTATCTGGGACAAAAGTTTCTTATTTTTTTGAAAGTCATTTATTACGTTCAGCCTGTTTGTATATACTTCATTATAAATTTCATCATAGGCTTTCTTATGCAGACTATATGAATGATTTCCTATTTCAGCATAAGGTGAATCTGATAGCCTCTTTATCTCCTCTTTTGTCATATAATCATAGGTATCAATAAATTCTCCCACAATATAGAAGGTTGCCTTTGCAGAATATTTCTCAAGTATTGGAAGTGCATATTGATAGTCACTTTTATACCCATCATCAAAGGTGATTACAACTTTTTTGTCCCCTTTTTGAGGAACATAGTCATCAAGCTCACTTGCCAGCATAAAATCGTAGTTATTTTGTTTAAAATATTTTATATCGTTTTCAAATATTTGAGGTGTAACACAAAAATCTCCTAAGTCCTCCGGGACCTCAGATAATTTATGATACATCATTGGAATAATAATATACTCATTTAACGCAACTGTATTTCCGGGTTTTGAACCTGAAATTGACGAATTATTTACATCGGCATCCTTTGATGATGCAGATTTGTCATATATATTCTTTTTTTTAAGTGATTTATATGATCCTTCATACCAGACCGGATAAACATCAACATCATCCTCTGCATCAAAAGTATCTGTATTTATATTTTCTTCATAAATGCCTTCTATATTTGCATCAGTTGTTTCTGCATTGATTAGACCGTCATTTGCTACCTGATAATTCCCATCAACAATTTCGCCATCAGCTGACACATTTACACTATGACAAAAAAAGCATAATATAAATATTAATATGGTAATTGTTCTCTTCATCACATTCTCTCCAATTTGTATAAAATTTATGTCCACGCAACTAAAAACATATCCGTAAATCGGCAAAATAAAAGACCATTCTCCGAACATTATAATATGTAATTTAGCAGGGGTCGCTATCATAAGCCAAAATCATCATGGTCAACGACCCCTACTTACTTGAAGAATTACATATTATCGCTCAAAAAAACAGCCTTTAAAATGTTAATTGAATTATTATTCTACTTCTATAGCACCATTTGTGTAGCCATTAGAGAGATCCAAGAAAGGTCCATCTACTCTTGATACTCTTGCAATAAGTTCATCAGCATATTCGCTCTTAGCCCAAAGCTGAATTTCTGTATCTGTAACAACATAGTGCGCGTTAGCATATTTGCCTGTTGGGAATCTGTAAACCGGTTCACCATTTTCATAAGCCATTACCATCTTACCATCGTTATCTCTGATGTACTTAACTTCAACGATTTCGTATGGACGACCTAAGAACTTGTCACCAACATTTACAGCATGATATCTCCATTCAACATCCGGATATGCTTTGCCATCTGTGTATCTCTTAACTTCAGGTGTATCGTTTCTGCCGTCGAGTACGAGGCCGTTAACAATAAGGAACTGATAGTAGCAGTATGGTTCAGCCATTTCATATATAGGTGTTGTCCAATCGATTACAGCATCATGTTTCTCGATAACAACGTCATCATCCCATTCCCAAGCAGCATCAATGTTGTCAACATACATTTTGGCAACATCCTTTGTAGCAGGTTCACCGTGGAATGAAGGACCTGTTGTAAACTTTGTAGCCATGATATCAAGCTCTTCAGCGATCATTTCGTCTGTTACAACATGCTTACCTGTATCACGATTGATCTGGCTGAGGTTCTCAATAGAGAAGAAATTGCCATCAACGATATTTTTTGTAGGTTCGCCTGTGATAGGATCAACCTTTACTTCAAAAGCATCAGGCATTGCGAAACGTGAATAAGCTGTGAAGAGATCTTCATCGTAAACCTTACCTGTAACATCAAAAACGTAGTTACCATTCATATCAAGGTTCATGATACCGCAGTTTTTCCATTCGTCTAAAACTTCTGCATATCTGTTTGTAGGAACAAATACAGCTGAATCAGGAACATTGAGAGCTTCGTTGCCGAAATCCCAAGCCCAGTATTTGTTGTTGATCTTTGTCTGCTGACGTTCCCAGATCTGATGGTCGCCGCAAACTTCCCACATGTAATCACGGAATCTTACATCCCACTGTGGATAGAGATTTGTTGTTCTTGTAATAGCATTCTGAGCATTACCTTCAAGGTAAAGTCTTTCGTATCCTACATGAGGATAAGCCATTTCAAAGCCTTCAAATTTCCATTCTACATCTTCTGGAGCAACTGGTTCAACTTTATACTTGCTTGTATAATTACCTGCAATCATTTCATTATAAAGCTTCGCATACTGACCAGGGTTTGTGGTGTCGTATCCGGCAAATTCCCATGCTGCAGAAACGGTCATACCACAGAAAAGACAAATCAGTGTGACTACGCACAATGTGCGCTTTAACATTTTGTTCATTATGTATTCCTCCTTGAATATATCTGGGTTGTATATAAATGTACAATTTGAGAATAGATTGCAGATATTTTCGAATAATACATTTGATATAATACCCCCCGTATTATATTTGTATTATACACACCCAAATGTCATTTGTCAATACATTTTGAATTTTTTATTCACATTTTAGTTCAATTTGAATTTTTGCTTTGTTTATTATTTCTTTTGTATTATAATAACCTTGTTTGGAAAATGAAAAAAGGTGAACTGATTATGTTTAAAGAAATCCTTCGCGAAACCAGAGAAGAAAAAAACATTTCACAAGTGCAGATGGCAAAGCTCCTTGGAATTCCTGTATCAACATATCGAAATTATGAAAATACCTCTCGTCAACCTGCATTTGACATATTAATCAAAATGTCCGCAATACTTGGTGTTTCCATTGATCATTTGTTGGGGAACAATTCCCGTGAGGGAAAATATGAAGAGCTTTTGTATAAAATCAAATTGCTACCAACAGACAAAATAGATGATGTGAATAACTATATTGATTTTCTTTTCTATAAATTTAATAAAGATACTTAATTCTGTATTATGTATATTCTTTTAATTTATAAATGCCTGCATCTTGATGATATGCAGGCATTTTTTATGTGATAGGAATTTTCGCGGTCCACGGCGAAAATTTGCATCACGCAAAAAGTGTACCGCCCTACCCCCAAGATTGGGGGCAAGGGGGTTGATGTGCTAAAGCACTTTTTTATTTTTACTATCTATTGTCCTACATAAGAACAGGTTGTATCTGAATTCTGTTTACTGCCATCTTCAATGTATCCTCAATAAGATTCATTTTTGCCACAAGTGATGTAGGCTTCTTATCACAATCATCCTGACCAAAAGGAACAAAGAATATATTTTTGGCGTTCATAAGAAGCCCTATATTCTTAAGACTTGCAGATAATCCGTCGTTGGTAGAAACCGCTATTACCAATGGATTGTCATTTCTTAAATTTGCCTTTGCCGCCATTGCTACACAGCTGTCAGTCATTGCATAGGCAATCTTGGAAAGAGTATTTCCTGTACAGGGTGCAATGATAAGTGCATCAAGTATATTCCTTGGTCCTATTGGTTCTGCATCCTTAATTGTGGTGATTATTTCTCTTGATGATATATCTCGGATTTTCTTTATCCACATATTCTTTTCGCCAAATCGTGTATCGGTACCAAAACTCATTTCACTCATTATTGGATAAACTTCACAACCCAAATTGCGGAGTCTTTCCATCTGAGGGACCACCTTAGAGAAGGTACAAAACGACCCGGTCATTGCAAAACCTATATTAAGTCCTTTAATGTCCACTGTCACACCTCGCTTTTTGCTTATAATTCATTCAAAATATTTACGACAGTGTCCTTAAGATACACAGCGGCGCTGCCCGGTGCACATTTGCCCGGAAGTCCGGGGGCACTTATCACTCTTACAGAATGCTTCTCTGCTTCTCCTATGTCAAATCCGCCGGGGCTTGATGCAAGTTCGATAAGGACACAATCAGGCTTTATCCTTGAATAGCTGGGGGATTTGAGGATTGTATGCGGAACAGTATTAAATATCAAATCATAATGACCGATTCCATAATCCACATTTCTTATATTTATACCCTTATATCCCATCGCCTTTATCCATGAAAGATCAGACTTGCTTCTTGCCTCCACATATACATTCGCCCCAAGTGACTTAAGGCTCTTTGCAAGAAGCTTACCTATTCTTCCATAGCCAAGCACAAGACAGTTTGAAGAATGAATAGTGCACTCTGTCTCTCTCATCGCTATTTCAAGTGCACCTTCCACAGTGGGAATAGCATTTAAAACCATAAGCTCTTCTCTTTTGAAATAGTCCACCACCTGCACATCATATACTTCTGCCATATGAAGAAGTTTGTCATCCATCTTTGCACCGAGAAAGATTTTATTCCTTTTCATCAGGTCAAAAAGAGAATAAAAATATATCTTCTCACAACACAGCGGTGTATTCAATGTGATCTGGTCAATTGTTGATGGAAGGCCCGAAATTACCACATCACAGGACTCTACTCCATCCGAAAGATTTTTTCTTCTTTCTGCTTTTGACGAAAAAAGGCTCATATCATCAAACCCAAACACTGATACATTGTAGCCTTCCTCGCACAAAAGATTTGCAAGATTTATATTTCTTTTGTCTCCGCCTAATACAAGAATATCCTTATACATCAAACCACTCCCATGCTTTTAGTATATATTATGTAAAAAACTCTTTTTTGTGATTAAACACTTTGACTTTTTTGAAATTTATGATAGAATGATTATATATGCAATTTTTGAGAGGTAATGATATGCGGATTATAGGCATAGACCCGGGAATTGCCATTGTAGGATGGGGAGTAATAGACTACAACGGAAACAAGTTTTCTGTAGTGGATTATGGTGCTATACTTACAGAGGCTCATACCGAGGTTAAACACAGACTGAAAATTATATATGATGAACTGACGGATATACTTACAAAATATAAGCCTGACTATATGGCTATAGAAGAGCTTTTTTACAACAACAATGCAAAAACCGTCATAAATGTTGCACAGGCAAGAGGAGTGGCACTTCTTGCAAGTACCAATCAGAAGGTGGAAATATTTGAATACACTCCACCTCAGGTAAAAATTGCAGTGACAGGATATGGCAGAGCGGACAAGAAACAAATCCAGCAAATGACCAAGATGATACTCAATCTGGAAAAAATCCCAAAGCCTGATGACACTGCCGATGCACTTGCCATTGCCATATGTCACGCACATTCATTCAGACTGAAATCTCTTGACTACAGAGGATAAAGGAGAATCATATGTTTAGTTATATAAAAGGAACACTTACATATATCGGATTAAATCACGTAGTAATCGATGTGGGCGGTGTAGGATTTAAGATATACACCTCACAATGCTCCATAAATGACGTGGCAAATCTCTCTGACAAAACAGACGTGACCTTTCATACATATCTTTATATAAAAGAAGGTATAATGGATTTGTACGGATTTCACACAAAGGAAGAGCTGGAGCTTTTTGAAATGCTTATCTCTGTATCAGGTGTGGGAGCAAAGGGTGCAATCGCTATTTTGTCTGTGGCAGGATACTCAAAAATCAGTGTGAGTATTGTTACAGGGGATTCGAAGTTTCTGTCACAAGCACAGGGCATCGGATCAAAGACTGCACAGAGAATCTGTCTTGAGCTTAAGGACAAAATCAAAAATGAGGCACTTGGCATGGAATCCAATGATGGATATGAAGATGCTCCTGTAAATGTAGATGCAAGAAAAGAAGCTATAAGCGCACTTATGGCTCTTGGCTATTCCAAACAAATGTCAGAAAAGGCAGTGCTAAAAACTGATACTTCACTTGATAAGGTGGAAGATATCATAAAAGCTGCACTTAAAACCCTTATGTAAGGAGAAAAGAAATGGATAACGAAAGAATAATCACTGCAGAGCTTACTGACTGCGATTGTGACATAGAAACAAGCCTTCGTCCAAGATGTATGGAAGACTATATCGGTCAGAAAAAGACAATAGAAAACTTATCCGTATATATAAAGGCTGCAAAGGAAAGAAACGAGGCTCTTGACCATGTACTTTTGTACGGACCTCCGGGACTGGGAAAGACTACCCTTTCAAATATCATTGCAAATGAAATGGGCGTAAACATACGTATAACCTCAGGTCCTGCCATAGAAAAGCCGGGAGATCTTGCGGCAATTCTTACAAATCTTTCTGAACACGATGTACTTTTTATCGATGAAATACACCGTTTGTCTGCAAGTGTAGAGGAAGTACTCTACCCTGCTATGGAGGATTTTGCACTTGATATCATAATCGGCAAAGGCCCTGCGGCAAGAAGTATAAGACTAGATCTTCCAAAATTTACACTTATCGGTGCCACTACCAAAGCAGGCAATATGACAAATCCTCTTCGTGACAGATTTGGCGTAATAGAAAGACTTGAGCTGTATTCAACAGATGAGCTGATAAAGATTGTAAACAGATCTGCAAAAATCCTGAATGTAAAAATCACTCCGTCAGGCGCTAAAGAAATAGCATCAAGATCACGTGGCACACCGAGAATAGCAAACAGACTCCTGAAGAGAGTGAGAGACTTCTCTCAGGTATTATCTGACGGAATAATCACCGATGAAGTGGCAGATATCGCCCTTTCAAAAATCGAAATTGACAAAATCGGTCTTGACCGTACAGATGCAAATATGATAAAGACAATGATAACACACTTCGGTGGCGGTCCTGTGGGACTGGATACTTTATCAGCTTCCATTGGTGAAGATGCAAACACCATCGAGGATGTGTACGAGCCATATCTTCTGCAGCTTGGATTTATAAACAGAACACCAAGGGGAAGAGTGGTTACAAAGGCTGCATATGAACATTTTGGCATAGAAATGCCGTCAACCTAAAAAATATGCAATAATAAACACCCCTTGAATTGAGAGTTCTCAGTCAAGGGGTGCATTTTTGCACAGATTATTTTTTATTCTTTTTTGGAAGTTCGATTTTTTTCTTATTTTTTGATTCTCTGTATATTACAAATTTTGAACCGATGCATTGTACAGGCTCTGCATTTATCTCTTCACAGATAATACTGCAGGCTTCTCTTGTATCAAGCATCGCACTCTCCAATACATGCACCTTAATGATTTCATTTGCTTCCAGAGCATCTGAGAGTGTCTTTATAAGATTATCTTCTATTCCATTTTTTCCAATCTGATATTTGGCATCGATTGTATTTGCCATTGATCTTAAATACGCTCTTTGTTTTCCGGTCATTTCTTATTCCCTTTCCTGTGTTTTGTCTTAATTAAGTATATCATAAAAAACTTTTAAGTCAATGAATTTTTGAAAAAACAAAGAGCTTATCATTCGTATTTTTGAATGATAAGCTCTTTTCAGACTTTCTAATCTATCTTATGATAAGCTTCTTTCATAAGATTCAATCATCTTTTTAACGATGTTACCAGAACGAGCACCATATCTTAAACCATTGCGAATGTACGTCATTTCCTTGAATGATGAGGAAACTTTAATCTTTACT
>SVJM01000049.1 GCA_015068975.1 Oscillospiraceae bacterium
TTAATTTTTTGTTCTATTATATACTCCGATGGGGAGATATTTTCGTGTGTTTTAAAAAGCCTTAAAAGCTGTCTTGTGCTTAAATGACAATATTCTGCCACATCGGACACATTTATGCCGTTTGCAATGTTGTCATTTATATATTGTTTGGCTAAAGGAATGTGATAATTTTGTGTCATTGTGCTTCTTTTATTTACCGTTGCTTCCTTGTATTGCAAAGATCTTAAAATATTCACTATAATATTGTACATGGAGTTTTCTAATATTTGATGTGAAAAATACAAATTCTTTTTACACTCTGTAAGCATAATGTTTATGGTATGCAATATTACAGAAGGCGTTTTCATAAATATAGTTTTGTTTTTTTTGCAAAGCCGCGATTCGTCATCCAGATTAAATGTAATTGAATATTTCAAAGTATCTTCATTATAATTTTTTAGACGATGAGACACTTTAGCCGGAATTATCAACATACATCCGTCTTCAATCTTATATTCTTCACCATCCGTTTCGTAAATATTATGTCCGTTATTTATAATATGAACTTCGTATTCCGAATGATGGTGCCGGCTGCTTGTTGAATTTTTAATATCGCTTGAATTCAACAATTTAAAACAACTGTTTTTGATGCCATATCCGTCAAAAATCGACCCCGTTTCAGGTTGCTTATAAATAATATCCATATATTCCACCTCAAAATAATCATATCACATCGACAATGCCTATGCAAGTTATATGTCTTAATTACATAAAAAAATGTCGATTATATGTATTGCCTTGGGTTGAGGATAATATTATAATTTTATTAATAACGAATGGAGAGTGTTTTATGGATATTTTTACGACAATGATCACACCGTACAAAAAGGACGGCAGTATTGATTATGAAACAGCAGAAAAATACGTTGACTGGTATTTTGAAAACAACTTAACAGGTATATTTGCCATATGCCAGTCCAGTGAAATATTCTATTTATCATTGGAGGAAAAAGTAGAATTAAACAGGAGAGTGTATAAAAGAGCTAAAGCACTTGAAAGAGAAAGCGGAAAAACCTTCACTATCGTTTCATCAGGTCACACAAGCAATACTTTAGAAGCGCAGGCAGAGGAGCTTAATGCCGTATATGAATCGGGGACAGATGCGCTTATTCTTATTACAAACCGACTTGACCCGAACAACGAGGGGGATGATGTTTTTATAGAAAATGCAGAAAAGCTTTTGCGTTTGCTTCCTGATGCTGCCAAGCTTGGTCTGTATGAGTGTCCGCATCCGTATAAAAGGCTTGTAACACCTAAAATTCTTGACTGGTGTCTTAAAACGGGCAGATTTTATTATATGAAAGATACGTGCTGTGATGCGCAAATATTAAAAGAACGTTCAGAACAGCTTAAAGGCAGTAATTTCAAATTGCTGAATGCAAATTGCCAGACACTTTTGGAATCAATGCAAAACGGTGGCGATGGCTACTGTGGAATTATGTGTAATTTTCATCCAAAGATTTATTCGTGGCTTGGCAAAAATTTTAAATCCGATCCGGAAAAGGCTAAGCTTATACAGTCTTTGATAGGTACATTTGGATTTACGGAAGTTGGGCTTCCGTATCCGCTTACCGCAAAGTATCATATGACTCTTTGCGGAATTGAAACGGAAAATATAGCAAGAAACCGTGACAGTGCTGAACTTACGCAATATGCAAAGGACTGTGTAAAGCAGATGAAATCTGTTACTGATTATGCAGAAGAACTGATAGGAGAGTAATTATGAAAGGTTATAACTATTGGAGTTATGCTCCTTACAAACCGCTTTTATGGAACACGGGTGATATATATGTCTGCCGTATTGTTCCTTATGAAAACAGTATTCATTTTGAATGGCTTAAAAATGAAGATGATAAATTTGAAGTCTACTTTCGTATACGTGATGATGGTGAATTTGTTCTTTGCGGAAGTACAGATAAAAGTGAATTTGATATTACAGGCTTAACCGAAGATACAGACTATGAGTTTTATGTTAAATCAGGCGACAAAAAAAGTCGCATAAGACTTGCAAGATGCGGGAAATCTGTAGGTACAGTTGTGAATTATCTTCATCCCGAGGATGAGGCATATTCCTTTTCGGGAAGATATTTGTGCTCTCCGTCTTTGGTAAGACATCCCGACGGGTATCTGCTTGCATCAATGGATTTGTATGCGGCGGACCATCCGCAAAACTTAACATTAATATTTCGATCTGATGATAACGGAGAAACCTGGCATTATGTAAGTGAACTGATGCCCTGCTTTTGGGGGAAACTTTTTATTCATAAAGGTGAACTCTACATGTTGGCTTGCTCCACAGAATACGGAGATTTGCTGATTGGTAAATCACTTGACGGCGGAAAAACTTTCTCTGCACCCGTTACATTACTTCGTGGTTCAAATGGGAAAAATCGCAATGACGGTATTCACAAAAATCCGCAAAATATTGTCTATCACAACGGAAGACTTTACGAAACATTGGAATGGGGAACATGGAAAGGTAAAGAGTCTCACCATTCGGCTATGGTTATGTCTTGTGATGAGAATGCAGATATTTTGAACCCTGAAAACTGGAGTTTTACCGAACCAAAAAAATTCTCTCCGACTGATGCACCTGAATTGGCAGATATGCCTGAATGTACTATGACAATTGAAGGTACTCTTGTTGTGTCTCCGGAAAATAAACTGCTCAATATTATGCGTTTCAGTAAACCGGGCTGTGCCATTGTCTATGAGGTAAATACTCAAAATCACGAAAGCCCGCTTAGATATTGTTACTGTATGGATTTTAATGCCAATTTTTCAAAATTTATGATAAAATATGATTCTCAAAGCGGAAGATATATAACCATTGCAGATTATATATACAATGAAAATTGCATAAGAAACTATCTCGTATTAATGGAAAGTTCCGATTTAAATAAATGGAACATTGTATGTGATCTGCTCGATTTCCGTGATGCCGATAAGAATAAGATCGGATTTCAGTATGTGGATTTTGAAATTGAAAACGACGATATAATATATCTGTGCAGAACTGCGATAAACAATGCACATAACTTCCATGATGCAAATTACTCGACCTTTCACAGAATCAAAAACTTTCGTTCGCTTTTGAAATAGTTATATGCAATCTTAAACTTTCCAATAAACAGTTTGGGGACGGGGCATTTTTTGTTACAAAACACTTGAATGATTTTATATGGAATGAAACAATGAAGAATTACTCAACTTATTTGATAAAAATAAAAAAGATATAACAAAAACATCTCTGATTTTTGATGTGAAATCAGAGATGTTTTATTGTGTAAATTGAACTCTGACTCAAACATATCCTCACCTCACAAAATCATTATATATTATTTTAGCGAAAAATACAATTGTTTTATCGAAAAATATATGGTTTATCAGAAGCAAAAGTAATATAATATACAAAAAAGAAAGGGTGGATATCAATGAAAGCAAAACAGTTTTTAACCGATAAAGATCATTTTATGACAGAAATAGAAGTGTTTGAATCACTAAAAATTTCCCGTGCAAACACACTCAACATTTCAGATGTTGCCAATGAAAATTTTAAGGGATTCGGAGTTGCTATAACAGGCTCTTCATGTTATAACCTTAATAGTATGAAATCTGATGAAAGAAAAGAATTTTTAAATAAAATTTATTCAGATGAGGGCCTGGGTTTGTCTGTTGGCAGAATCAGTATAGGCTCCAGTGACTACTCGGCAGAGCTTTATTCCTATGACGATGTACCCTTTGACACAGAACTTAAGCATTTTTCTATCGAACAGGACAAGGCATATATCATTCCAATGATAAAAGAGATTTTGAAAATTAAACCTGATTTGTTTCTGTTTGCTTCCCCATGGAGTCCTCCCGGATGGATGAAAACCGGTGGTAATATGTGCGGCGGATATATGCGGGAAGAATATATAGAATGCTATGCAGAATATATCATTAAATTTATAAAGATGTATGAACAAAACGGTATCAGAATATCTGCCATAACACCTCAAAATGAACCAAATACACAAACAAACGGATTTATGCCGGCTTGTATATGGCATCCTGAAATTGAAGCAAAATTTATCAATATATTGACAAAAAGATTTGCAGAGGAAAAGCTTGATGTAAAGATCTGGTTATATGACCATGTATTTTCTGATGCAGACAGAGTTTTGTGGCAGTTGGATAACTGCGAAGGGGTAAAAGAGTCTTGCGAGGGGATAGCATTTCATTATTATTCAGGAACAATTGAAGAAACATTAAAAATAAAAAGGGCATATCCCGAAAAAGAACTTCATTTTACTGAAGCGGGTCCCAGACTTAACGATAATTATGATACTGACTGGTGCAAATGGGGAATTATGATATCAAAAGCCGTCAAATGCGGTTACTCGTCTTTTACCGGATGGAATTTAATGCTTAATGAAATGGGCGGACCTAATGTGGGACCATTTTTGTGTGGCGGACTTGTGACTCGTGATGTTGTTTCAGGGGAACTGTCATATAGCGGACAATACAAAGCCTTTGCGCATATTGCAAAGTATATCAACCAAAAGTCAAAAATTTTTCCAATGTATGTTACTGAAGAATATGACCTTCCTATGAGCAGATACCCAAAAGAAAACAGAGATATAGAAGGATTTATGATAGATAATTCTGATGGGAAATACATATTTGTGCTTATAAATCCAAACAGTGAAAAAAGACAGGCTCAGTTTGAGTTTGACAATCGAATGTGGTATACAGAATTAACTCCCGAATGTATAGCGACGGTTATTATAACAATGTAAAAAAGTAAAAACGCTCACCTTCAGACCATTGAGGTGAGCGTTCTGTATTTTGATGGGGTTATGCCCGTAAATTCAAAACAGTCTAGAACAGTTTGGGGACGGGGCAGTTTTTGTTCAATTTGACGATTGAATAATAATTTTAATTGAATAATATAACAGCCACTTGATTTAAATACATCGGGTGGCTGTCTTGCTATTATAAAATAGATGTGGTATAATGAGTTTAATCGCGAAACGATTAAACTCAGCGATATAAATTCCTGACAGAATTTGCGATATACCTTGCGGTGCGATATATTACTTCGTAATGCGATATACCCCTTCGGGGTGAGAAAAAAAGGAATTTATGTCATATCGCTTTGCTTGCAAAATATCGCAAGCGAACTTATGTGAGATTATATCGCACGAGCGATAGCGAGTATATCGCTGAAAATATTTGGCATCTAAATCGTTCACCGATTTTATAATGATTTCATCAAAGATGAAATCAGCGATATAAATTCCTGAGGTCATTTGCGATATATTCTTGCGGATGCGATATACCTAAAGGTGCGATATATCCCTTCGGGACGAGATTAAGGAATTTATATTATATCGCAACAGAGCAAAGCGGAGTTATATCGCATTTGTGAAACAAATATATCGCACGAAGGTCGTGAGTATATCGTCAAAACAGCGGCATCTGAATCATTCACAGATTTAATAATTATCTTGGGTACATATTTTAAAGAATAATTAAGAAAGGGTGTATTATAATGGATATATATCAGAAGATTATCAAAGAGGCGGAAGCTGTCACTCCTGAAATGATAACTTTCAGAAGAAGCTTCCATAAATACGCAGAAACCGGATGGTATGAAATGAGAACATCATCTCTTATTGCAAGAAAGCTTACAGACCTTGGTTATGAAGTTCTTGTGGGAGATAAGGTGTGCAAAAATGAAGCTCGTATGGGTGTGCCTTCTGATGAGGAACTGGAGAAGGCTTATGCACGTGCTATAGAGCAGGGAGCAGATCCTGAATTTGTAAAAGCAACCAAAGGTGGCTTTACAGGTGTGATAGGTATTCTTCGTTGCGGTGAAGGTCCTACTGTGGCGATGCGTTTTGATATTGATGCATTGGGTGTCAATGAGGCTAAAGATGAAGAGCATTTTCCTGTAAAGGAAGGCTTCGTATCTGTAAATGACGGTGCTATGCATGCTTGTGGTCACGACGGACATGGTGCATCAGGTTTGGGTGTTGCCGCTGTGCTTATGGAGATAAAGGAGCACCTTCATGGAACCATTAAACTGATTTTTCAGCCGGGCGAAGAGGGACTTCGTGGAGCTAAGTCAATTGTTGAAAATGGGCATTTGGATGATGTGGACTATTTTTTAGGTTCTCATACTACCGAAACAGATGTGGAAGAAAATGATATTACTCCGGGCTCTTTTGGATCTCTGGCATCTTTTAAGTATGATGTTACCTTCCGTGGTAATGCGGCTCATGCAGGCGGACAACCACATCTTGGCAAAAATGCCTTGCTTGCAGCAGCAACTGCGGTGACCAATCTCTATGCAATTCCCCGACATGGAGAGGGTGCAAGTCGTATAAATGTAGGCAGACTTATTGCCGGAAGTGGAAGAAATGTAATTGCGGATAAGGCATTTATGGAAATGGAAGTACGAGGGGATACTACAGAAATAAATAAATACGTCAGTGATTATGCAATGCGTATTCTTAAAAATTCGGCAGAAATGCATGACTGCACAGTGGATATAAAGCTTATGGGAGCTGCTGAATCTATGACCAGTGATGAGGAGCTTTGTGAGAGAATCGCGGACATCTGCTCAAATCATCTGGGAATGAAGGTTTCAGATGAGCTTTCTGTGAAACTGGCAGGCAGTGAAGACGTTTCCTATATGATGAATCGTGTCCAGAGTAATGGAGGCAAGGGCTCTTTTATGAGAGTGCGAAGCCCATTTGCAGCAATTGGTCACAACCATAGGTTTGATTTTGATGAAAGCTATCTTACAAAGGCTGTCAAGGTATTTTGTGGTGTGGCATATGATCTGATGAAAAAATAAAAGAATTGGTTGAAAATCGGGTAGAGGCTTGTATAATGCTATATAAACTTCTACCCTTTATTTATTTTTATAACACTCCCAAAAAGACAGCGAAAAAAGACAAAAAACCATTGTATGGCATATTGATGTATTATAACATAAGGGTAGGAAAGGGACATTCCATACTGTGGGTGAAATCCTCTGAGTACGGCCAATGACGGAAACAGAGAGAGCCTTATTGATTATGATACCCGAGACATACTAAGTGATAGAATGGAAGAATTTGTCAGAGGAGAGTCAGACTGAGTTTATCTTAATATAGTGAAAAAAAGGAGTATGGATATTAAAATAGTTAATTGAAAATCAAAGTTTCGTGATATATAATCAATGTATCATTTAAAAATCAAGGAGGTTTTAAAAAATGAAAAAAGCTTTATCTATAATTCTTGTACTGTCACTTGTGATGGTATCCTTGTTTTCAGTAAATGTATTCGCTGAAAGCACAATCAATGTAACAATTGATTCTGTAGCACAAAGCTACGATGTTATGCCAATTATCGAAAATGGCAGAACACTTGTTCCTATGCGTGGTATATTTGAGGCATTGGGAGCAGAAGTAGCATGGGACGATGCTACAAAGACTGTAACAGGTACAAAGGCTGATACAAAAATCACATTGCAGATAGGAAACACTGCTGCAAATGTCAATGACAAAGAAGTAACACTGGATGTGCCGGCAAAGATTCTGGACGGAAGAACTCTTGTACCTGTAAGATTCATTTCAGAGTCTTTAGGCTGTGAAGTTAACTGGGATGATGCAACGAAAACAGTTATCATCAATTCTTCATCAAAGAAGCTTGCAAAGCTTGTAAGCACATTCCACAGACCTGTTCCTACAGAGTTTACAAAATCAAATGATATGTATGACATTATGCATTTTGAAGGTTCATCCATTTCACAGCAGGAAACATCATACAATGATGTGAAAAATAAGGGTGAAGTTGTATGTACAGAAGATGAATTTCTTGCATCAATCTCCACAACAGGCGGAGACAAATACGGTACATCAGAAGTGGTGGATGTAGAAGGGCAGACTTTTAAAAAGGCTTTGAGAATCACATGTACAGAACCACCTGCTGCAACATCTGCTTTTATCACAAGAACAAAAGCAACTCCCGAAAAGAATCCGGGTGATGGTGTAGACAAGGACGATATTATGCTTCTTGCTTTCAGAATGAGAACAATATCTACAGAAGCACCTGATAATATCGGACAGGTACAGGTACAGATAGAACATCCTACTTCATACAAAAAAGCACTTTTTGAAAAAGCAGTAGCTGGAAAAGACTGGACTGTAGTATATCTTCCGTTTACAGGTGTACAGGATGCTACAGCTATAGGTATCAGAGGCGGATTCTACAAGCAGGTAGTAGAGCTTGGTGGTATAGAAATCATCAACCTTGGCAAAGGCTTTGATATCAAAACACTTCCAAAGACAACCGCAATCCTTCCTGAGCTTGAGCCTGAGTCACCTTGGAGAAAAGAAGCTATTGAAAGAATAGAGAAGGTAAGAAAAGGTGACTTCACTGTTGTTGTAAAGGACAAAGATGGAAATGTTATTCCTGATGCTCAAGTTGAGCTTGATATGTTTGAGCACCAGTTCGAATTCGGTACAATGACAGGTCCAAACACTATCACAAACGAAGACTACAGAAGAACCACATCTATAAACTTCAACGCAGCTGTATCTGAGCACTTTATGAAATGGGCACCATTTGAAGAAACACCCGATCAGGCTATAGGTCAGACAAATGCTGCAAAAGAGCTTGGAATCAAATATTTCAGAGGTCACTCAATATTCTGGGAGAGGCAGTTCGGCTCAGACAAAAAGACAAATATGACACCTGATTATATGTTTGAAGATGAAGTGACAAAGAATAAAGAAAAATTCGATGAGCTTTGCAAAAAGCATCTCACAGAAATTGTTTCACAGTTTAAAGACTATGTAACAGAGTGGGATGTGGAAAATGAGCTTATCACCAATACATATTTTATGAATCTTTTCGGAATGGATGTCTACAAGGATCATTACGACTGGGCAAGAGAAATTCTCGGCAAAGATGGTGAGCTTTATTACAACGATTTCAAACAGTTTGAAACAAGCTACTATGAGCTTCTTGACAAGATGGTAGAAATGGGCGTTGACTTTGACGGTATCGGCATACAGTCACACTATGACGGCTCCACAAGAATGCCTACAGAGCTTATGAGAATGTATGATAGCCACAGAAAATATGGTAAGAGACTTAAAATTACAGAGTTCTCAAACTCTATCGATGACAAGGCACAGCAGGCAAATTACTTAAGAGACGTACTTATCTCCTGCTTCGCAGAAGAAATGATGGACGGATTCCTGATGTGGGGATATTGCGATGGTTCAAATAAGACTGCTTACAGACCATTCTATGACAGCGAATGGAATATCAAGCCTGCAGGACTTGTATTCCAGGATCTTGTATATAACAAATGGTGGACAAAAGATGCCAAAGCAAATACAAATGCTGAAGGTAAGGCTACTATAAGAGGCTTCTACGGCGACTATGATGTGACAGTAACAGCCAATGGAAAGACTGTAACAGATATGGTTGCATTCCATAAGGGATATGACAATGTACTTGAAATAACAGTAGAATAGCAAACAAAAAGACGGTGCAATTTTTTGCACCGTCTTAATTTTTTACATAATCAGTCCTGTTTTTTAATCACTTCATAATAAAATGACATATTATTAAATCCCACTGTAAATGCTGCATCCTGCACACTGCATTCTCCTGATTCTATAAGCTTTTTTGCTTCAAAGGTCCGGATAGAGTTTCTGTAGTCGATAAGGCTCTTTCCTGTGTATTCCTTAAAAAGCCTTCTGAAATTGGACTCTCCCATTTTGCAAAGGTCTGCATAGTATGAAACGGAATTGTTATCATAATATCTTCTTGTGATTTCATCTATTGCAGGGGCAATTTTTAAATACTTTTTTGGTGTATTAAGGTTATTTCCCTGCATAAGATACACAAGCTCAAATGCCTTTGACATAAGAAATACAGGGTTTCTCATATTGCTTGGGGTGACGGATTTAAAGACTGCTTCGAAGTCAAAGCTGTCATTTTTGACAGGATTTGTAAGAAATAAAAGTTTATCATCTGATATCACATCGAAGGTAATCATTTTCATAGTGGTATCATCCTCAAGATATGTTGCCTTGTAGGGAAGCCCTTTTGGTACAAAAAGCACCTGTCCTTCTGTAGCAGTGAAGGTCTTTTCAGAAAAAGCATACCTCATTTTGCCTTTTTTTACATATACAAAGCTGAATATAGTCTTACCTGATTTAAACTGAATAGAAAAGCCTTTGTTTCTTACCACACTTATGTATCCGACATTATTTATATCGAAATTTATCTGTGTTGAAAACCTTATATCTTCCATATTACCCTCCAAAATTGGCGAATACCATACAAAAATTGTCAAATAGAGTATTGTATTTGTATAGGAAAATTATATAATTATAAGTGAGAAATGTCAATGATTAAATTGACGAATAACGGACAAAAACGGAGAACAGTACTATGATTACTGTAGGGAATAATGTTATCAAAAATCAAAAGAACTTCTGGAATGACTGTATATTTCATCCCACGGATGCGGTGGAGGACAGCTGGGGCAAAAGAATCCTTGACCGTATAGCAAAGGATAAAGCCATCAATATGGTAAGAGTATATGCCATGTTTGAGGATATTGTATACTATGATGATGAAGGAAAGGTAGCATATGATTTTCGTGTAAGCGATCTTCGTCTTGACTATCTTGTGGAAAAAGGCTTTGATATCCTTATAGCATATGGTATGATACCTGAGATACTTGCATCGGACAAGGAAGAACTGTCCAACGTAAGCAAAAATAAAACAAGATACAAGGGTAAGATGCTCTATACTTCCAAGCCAAACAGTATAGAGCTCTGGGAAGAAATATGCTATGAATATACAAAGCATATTGTAGAAAGATACGGAGAAGATACTGTTGCAAAGTGGCATCTTCATTGCTATAATGAGCCTGAAACTCCACCATTCTTCATGTACAATATACCCGGTGTAGAGGGTGTAGACAACAGAGTCCTCGCCAGAGAAAAGGAATACTTCAAAATGTATTGTGGCTTTGTAAACGGGATAACAAGAGTGTCAGAAAAACTCTGTATGGGTGGTCCTGCCCTTGCAGGTAATCTGGTATTTTTTGATGCATTCTTAAAGGATGTAAAAAAAGAGAATGTGCGTCTTGACTATATTGCTTTGCACAACTATGCCGGAACCGGAGCAGGAAACGCTATGGAGCGAGGCTTTTGTGTAGATAACTGGCTTAAAAAGCACGAAGAATATATGGAAGTTATAAGAAACAACGGCTTTGAAGATACAGAGCTTGTGTATGATGAGTGGGGAATGGCGGCAAGAGGCTACGGTGATATAGAGGATTGTCCCATATTTATTGAAAGAGAAACGGAAGTATTCTCTGCTTATTATGCTAAGCTTATATATAAGATTATAGAGTGTGGCTATAAGATTTCCCATCTTATGATATGCCTTTCGGGACAGCACGAAATGAAATATGACTTCACAGGCTTCAGAAACTTCTTCAGTCTTAATTTCTTTGCAAAGCCTATATACAACGGATATATCCTTGCATCAAAGCTTCATGAGGGACTTCTTGAAGCAAAGTATGATAATGACAGCCTCTTTGTAACACCTACTAAGAACGAAAATGATGAATATGCAGTGCTTATAAGCTATTCATCAGATAAGTTTCAGGAGGATATACCTGAAATAAATGAAGAGGTGGTATTTGAAAATATCCCCGACAATCAGAATGTGACAATTTATTGTATCGACAAAGAAAACACAAACCCATACAGACTTTATGAGAGAATGGGACTTGACAGAAATTTAAGTGAAGAAAATATCAGGATACTGAGAGAAGAAGGAAAGATAAAGCCTTTTAAAACCCTTACATCAAAGGACAAAATCAGTCTTAAGCTTACACCAAACAGTGTATATCTTATATTAACAGAAAACAAGGAGAATGTACTATGATTACTGTAGGTAATAATGTTATCAAAAATCAAAAAAATTTCTGGAACGGATGTGTGTTTCATCCCACAGATGCGGTAGAGGACAGTTGGGGAAGAAGGATTCTTGACCGTATATCAAAGGATAAGGCTATCAATATGGTAAGAGTATATGCCATGTTTGAAGATATCGTATACTATGATGATGAGGGGGAAGTGGCTTATGATTTCAGAGTGAGCGATCTTCGTCTTGATTATCTTGTGGAAAAAGGCTTTGACATTATGATTGCTTACGGGATGATACCGGAAATTCTTGCCTCTGACAAAAATGAACTTTCCAATGTAAGCAAAAATGCAACAAGATACAAAGGCAAAATGCTCTATACTTCCAAACCCAACGATATAGGTCTGTGGGAAGAAATATGTTATGAATATACAAAGCATATTGTAGAAAGATATGGTGAGGATGTAGTGTCAAAGTGGCATCTTCATTGCTATAACGAACCTGATATCGGTCCGTTCTTTATGAGAGAGATGGAAGAGGATGGCGCAGAAGCAAGAACAAAGGTAAGAGTAAGAGAATATCTCA
>SVJM01000050.1 GCA_015068975.1 Oscillospiraceae bacterium
TTTTATTTCTGTTATGAAGTGTGAGGGTAATTCCCATTCACCGCTTTCCGAAGGTATTTTAAGTGCGGAAATGTGTCTTGCTGCACGCAAATCTGCGGAAAATAATGTGTTTGTAGATATTAAAAAATGAGCAAAATTTTAATGTATAACATAAGACAGTAGAACCGTCCCCTTGTCTTTTTCCAATCATGCCTTGGGCAGATAAGGAAGTAACCAAAGCTCAAGGGGTGATAAATACACAAAGAGGCATCCTACATTAAGTAAGATGCCTTATAATTTTTCTTTTACTATTTACATTATCGGTTCTTTAATAGGCTTAGGGCTTTTTCTTGGATACTTCTTCTCCATAGGCTTAACCTTCTTTATCACCACAAGATTGTGGCAAAGGTCAGTTGTGGGAATAGAATAATTAATCACTCCCTGAAGCTCACCGCCAAGCTTTTTGATGGCGGTTTCTGCCATTTTTATTTCTTCTGAAACAGATGGACCTTTGAGGGCTACAAAATATCCTCCCACCTTCACATATCCCATACACAATTCGCAAAGGGATGCAAGGTTTGCTACTGCTCTTGACACTGCGAAGTCAAACTTCTCTCTGTATTCCTTCTTGTTTGCAAATTCCTCTGCTCTCGCATGAAGTGTGCTGCAGTTTGGAAGGGGGACTTCTTCTATAACACAGTTTAAGAAGTTTAGTCTTTTGTTAAGTGAATCCAGCATTGTAATCTTAAGATCGGGTCTTTCTATAGCCATTACTGCAGAAGGAAAACCTGCTCCGCACCCTACATCTATCACACTTGCTCCTTCCTTAAACTCCACATGGTCAAATATTGCCATACAGTCAAGGAAATGCTTGGTTGCCACAGAGTATTCGTCTGTTATGGCAGTAAGATTCATCTTTTCGTTCCATTCTGTAAGAAGAGAATAAAACTTATAATATTTATCTGCATTATTACTGATTAAATCCTTTATGGTATTCATAATGTCTCCTTTATTGAATACTTATAAGAAGCACTCCTATATCTGCAGGTGACACACCTGAGATTCTTGATGCCTGACCGATAGATACAGGGCGGATTTTGTCAAGCTTTTGTCTGGCTTCCAGACGGAGTCCCTTTATGGACTGATAGTCTATGCCTTCGGGGATTAGCTTGTCTTCAAGTTTTTTGAACTTTTCTACCTGCTCTATCTGCTTTTTGATATATCCGTCATATTTTATCTGAATATGCACCTGTTCTTTTATATATTTGTCAAGTTCAGGTCTGTTTTTATCAATTGGACAAAGCACTTCATAGTCAAGCTCAGGACGTTTGATAAGCTCCGAAAGCTTAACACCGGTTTTCAGAGGTGTTGAACCCAGAGAGGAAAGAAGATTGTTTGTTTCTTCACTTGGTCCGATATTTGTATGCTCTACTCTGTCTATTTCTTCTTCTATGAGGCGTTTTTTCTCAAGGAATCTATTATATCTTTCTTCAGAAATAAGTCCGATTTCATATCCTAATGGTGTAAGACGAAGATCTGCATTATCCTGTCGGAGAAGAAGTCTGTATTCACTTCTTGATGTCATCATACGATAAGGCTCATTGGTACCTTTGACTGTAATATCGTCTATAAGTGTGCCTATATAACACTGTGAACGGTCAAGGGTAAAGTCAGATTTGCCCGAAATCTTCCTTGCAGCATTGATACCTGCCACAAGTCCCTGTGCAGCCGCTTCTTCATAGCCTGATGTACCATTGAACTGACCTGCACCATAAAGTCCCGGATAGTCCTTGAACTCCAGTGTAGCCTTAAGTGCTGTTGCATCCACACAGTCATATTCTATAGCATATGCAGTACGCATCATCTTGGCATTTTCAAGTCCCGGAAGAGAATGAATCATCTTAATCTGCACATCTTCGGGAAGACTTGTAGAAAATCCCTGAATATACATTTCATCAGTAGTCAGTCCCATAGGCTCCACGAAAATCTGATGTCTTTCCTTATCCTTAAATCTTACAACCTTATCTTCGATTGAAGGGCAGTATCGTGGACCGATCCCCTCAATCTTACCACTGTACAAAGGAGAACGGTGAAGATTGTCAAGTATAATTTTGTGAGTTTCTGCATTGGTATAGGTAAGATAACAGTTGACCTTATTCTCTCCAAGCTTTTCTGTCTCAAAAGAAAATGGAGTTATCTCCTCGTCACCTGTCTGCACTTCCATCTTGGAAAAATCCACAGTATTTGCATTGATTCTTGCAGGTGTTCCTGTCTTGAATCTCATAAGTGGAAGTCCCTTTTCCTTAAGGCAATCAGATAAGCTATCTGCCGGAAAAACTCCGTCAGGTCCGCTTGAATATGCCACATCGCCTACGATTACCTTTCCTTTAAGAAAAGTACCTGTAGCGATGATAACAGCTTTTACACTGTATCTTGCACCTATATTTGTAATAACACTTTTTACAGAGTTGTCTTCATTAAATTCTATATGAGTTATTTCTGCCTGTTTTATATCAAGATTTTCACATTTTTCCAGTCGGTGCTTCATTTCCTGCTGATATGCTCTTCTGTCTGACTGCACACGAAGAGAATACACTGCAGGGCCCTTGCCTTTGTTAAGGACTCTTGACTGTATAAATGTGGCATCTGCCACCTTGCCCATTTCACCGCCAAGAGCATCTATCTCTCTTACAAGATGACCTTTGGCTGTACCGCCAATACATGGGTTACATGGAAGATTTGCTACTGTATCAAGATTTATGGCAAACATTATTGTACTGCTTCCAAGTCTCGCACTTGCAAATGCTGCTTCGCATCCTGCATGGCCGCCGCCTACTACTGCCACATCATAACTTCCTGCATCATATATTTCCATACTACACGTCCTTTCTCTTAAGGATAAAGGGAATTATTTCCCTACACAGAACTTGTGGAATATTCCGTCTACAATTTCTTCACTTACTGTAAGTCCTGTTATTTCTCCAAGATGTGAGATGGCATTTTCCACATCGATAAATGTCATATCAGGGCTCATCCCCATATCAAGGGTTTCTATTGCACCCATTACTGCTTTTTGTGCCTTAAACAGTGCTTCCTTATGGCGCATATTGATTATAGCTTCTGTATTGTCACTCTCAAGCTCACCAAGTTCGAAGAGCTCCTTTATCTTATCGCCAAGCTCTCTGACACCCTTTTCTTCCTTAACGGAAAATTCTATCACATTTTCAAATTTTTCGGAAAATTTCTTTGTATCAGGGTTTATATCTTTTTCTGATTTGTTGATAAGAACTATTGTCTTTTTGTCTGATACAAGATCGCCTATAAGGATATCATTCTCATCAGGTGGAGTAAGTGCATCCAGTATAAATATAACAAGTGATGCCCCTTCTATAAGCTTCTTTGACTTCTCTACACCGATTTTTTCTACAGTATCGCCTGTTTCTCTTATACCTGCAGTATCAATTACCTTAAGAGCAACATCGTCCATATATACATACTCTTCTATACTGTCACGTGTAGTGCCCTCAATCTCTGTGACAATTGCTCTGTCGGTGCCTGAAAGAAGGTTTAAAAGTGAAGACTTTCCTACGTTTGGTTTACCACAGATAACAGTTTCTATACCATCACGGATAATCCTTCCCTTGTCAGAGGTTTCGATAAGCTGTGATATATTTTTCTCAGTATTTTTGAGTATATCATAATACTCATCCTCTCCGAAGGGCTCAAGTCCCTCTTCAGGAAAATCAAGCAACGCCTGAAGGTGTGATGTAAGGCTTAAGAGATTTTCTCTTATTTCATTTATCTTATGACTAAGCACTCCTCCAAGCTGATTTACACCAAGGGTATGGGCAGAAGATGTTTTGGAATTGATAATATCAATAACCGCCTCTACCTTTGTAAGGTCGATTCTTCCGTTTAAGAATGCTCTTTTTGTAAACTCTCCGCCTTCTGCCAGAGATGCTCCTGACTTAATAAGCTCCTCTAACACCCTTCTTGCACCATATACAGAGCCATGACAGTTGATTTCTACCACGTCTTCTTTTGTATAAGTATTGGGTGCTCTCATGACAGACACCATTACTTCGTCTATCACAGCTCCATCCAAAGACACTATATTCCCATAATGTATGGTATGACTTTTCACATCAAGAAGGCTCTTTTTACCTCTGAATAGCTTGTCGGCAATTTCTATTGACTTGTCACCGCTCATTCTGACTATGGCAATACCACCTGTCCCCAATGGTGTGGATATTGCAGCAATTGTACTGTCAAAATTCATAATAAGCCTCCTTTTTTTCTAATAAATAAAATGCAAAAAGGAGTGTAAGAAATTACACCCCTGTTAAATAATTACTTCTTATTGTAAGCAATAACTACTCTCCTGTTTGGTGCCTGACCGATACTGTATGTTGTAACGTATCTGTCATTCTGAAGTGTAGCGTGAATAATTCTTCTTTCGTAAGAATTCATTGGTTCCAGAGTCATATTTTTTCTGGTCTTTGCAACTCTGATTGCAAGTTTCTTTGAAAGAGATTCGAGAGTTTTGTTTCTCTTTTCTCTGTAGTTTTCTGTATCAACAGAAACCTTCAAAAAGTCCTTCTGTCCTTTGTTTACACAAAGGCTTACAAGATACTGGATTGCATCAAGAGTATCTCCTCTTTTTCCGATGACAACACCCATATTGTCACCTGCAAGCTCTACTCTCAATATATCTTCATCAAGTCTTGTCCATACTTCAACTTCTTCGCCCCATGCTTCAAAAAGTCCGTCAAGGAACTTCTTTGCTACCTTTTCAGGGTCAAAGTTATATGTGACAACTACCTTTGCATCTCTGGATCCCATACCGAGAAATCCCTTTGCACCGCTGTCAACAACTTCAATCTGTACTTCGTCTTCGTTTGCACCAAGCTCTTTGAGTGCAAGTTCGACAGCTTCTTCAACTGTCTTACCTATCATTTCAACAGACTTCATAACTATTTCTCCTCTGTTTATTTTTTCTTTTTGTGATTACTTAGTCTTTTAATTTTTTGTTCGTATTCTTTTTCTTTGATTACTTCGCCGATTTCATCAGCATAAAGGCTGCCATATTTCTTGTTGATATAAAGCTGCTGGAATATAGCAAACACGTTGCTCAACAACCAGTAAAAACCAAGTGAAGCAGAATATGTGAATGCAAGCCACAATGTAAAGAACGGCATAATAACACTCATCGACTGTGTAGTCTGCTGTGTCTGATCACCTTTGTCAGGTTTGGCTTCAGGATTAAGTACTCTCTTTGGCTTTTTGTCCTCTTCGGATTCACTTCTCTTCTTAGCCGCATTCATAGAAATCTTACTTGTAAGATATGTTGTAAATGCTGCAAGTACAGGGATAATCCACATAATGTTTGGCACCCAGCCTGTGTAGTTTGGTGCCATTGACAAATCCATGCCAAAGAACATAAAGTTCATACCGCCGACTTCTCCAAGCTTAAACATCTCTGTAGCTGCCTTGATCTGAGCAATTGATCCATGGATGTCACCATTTCTTATTGCTTCATTAAGCATAACACCGCCTGAATACTCAAAACGGCTTATTGCTGCCCAGCTTTCTGCAGCATCAAAGCCAAAAATATAGGTCAGAGGGTAACTGATAACCTGATAAAGACAAAGAAGGATAGGAAGCTGTATAAGCATAGGCAAACATCCTGCACCTATCTTCACGTCATGTTCTTTGTAAAGCTTCATTGTCTCTGCCTGCATTTTTTGCTGGTCATGCTTGTACTTTTCTTGTATATCCTTCACAAGCGGCTGAATCTGCTGCATTTTTACAGTAGATTTCTGCTGCTTAATACTCATAGGAACCATACAAACCTTGATCAAAACAGTAAATATTATAAGAGCCACGCCATAGTTTCCTACGAAATTATAAATCCAGTAGAAAATCCAGCCAAGAGCTCTTGCTATCAAATCAAACATAATAAATTCCTCTCGATATACTATTTTAGTGGGTCATATCCACCCTTTGAAAAGGGATTGCATCTTAATATCCGCCATATTGCAAGTATGCTTCCCTTGAAGGCACCATACTTTTCTATAGCCTCAATTGCATACTGCGAGCATGTAGGCACAAACCTGCAGCATGATGGCTTCATTGGCGATATGTTTTTACGATAAAACAGAATAAATTTAAGTAATAATTTTTTCATTTAATAAGACCCGAATTCTCCATACATTCATCTACGGAGGTCTTTATTTCCCAAAAGTCCGAATATGCACATCTTGTCCGTGCCACAAACACAATATTGTAGCCCAAACGAATCTTCGCTTTGTAATCCTTAAAGGCTTCCCGAATATACCTTTTGACTCTGTTTCTTACAACAGCACATCCAAGTGATGTGGATACAGTAATACCGATTTTATTCTCTTCGGTTTTGTTTTTGTAATGATGCATCACCACAAAACGGGAAACATACTTTGTGCCCCGTCGGTATGCATATTTAAAATCCCTATTAAGCTTTATTGTTCCTTTCAAAGAAACACCTCACAAAATATAAGCAAAAAATAAATCTCTTTAATGCTTAAAAAGACCACATACTGTGGTCTTTTGGCTTCGTATTTTAGGCTGAAAGTACTTTTCTGCCTTTCAATCTTCTGCGTGCTAATACCTTTCTACCATTTGCAGTAGACATTCTCTTTCTAAAGCCGTGAACCTTACTTCTGTGTCTAACGTTTGGCTGATATGTTCTTTTCATTATGAACACCTCCTTGTTCTTTTTGGATGATATTCTAACAAGCAAAGCCTGTCACATTTTACAAAGCATTGATTATTATACACTAAATATCTGTCTTTGTCAACTGTTTTTGGCAACTTTTTTAAAAACACAAATTACCACTTTAAACAAATTATAAATTCTATATTACATTTTGTTTGCAGTAAAGATTTTTTGTCGAAATTGAAATATTTTTGTGATAGAATATTCCTATACTTTGTTTTATTACGCACAACATTAAAGAAGGTGATTATAATGCAAAAACTACTAAAATCCGCAGCATTGTTACTTATTATACTACTATTGATGCCATTAGCTTCTTTTGCAGCAAATGATACCATTACATTATATATTAATGACAAAAAAATCAACACCGATGTACCTCCGGAAATAAGAAACGGAAGAACACTTGTGCCTGTAAGAGTCATATTTGAATATTTCGATGCAAAAGTATACTGGAATGATACATTAAAACAAGTTACTGTTGCAACAAAGGACAAAACCATAGTCCTCACTGTCAATTCAAATACTGTAATAGTCAATTCTTCCAGATATGTACTGGACACAGCTCCTGTCATAAAGGAAGGAAGAACACTTGTACCGGTGAGATTTATATCAGAAACTCTGGGCAACAAGGTGGAATGGGATGAAAAAACCCGTAGTGTAAAAATAAGCTCACAGGGAGCATCTGCTCCGCCGGCAACAACACCGAGCTTTAAATACAATATAAACAGCATATCTGTGAACACTCAAAAAACTGAAGATGTGGTCACCTTAAAAACAACCTGTGATACATCTCCGTCTATGATGGTTTATGCAAATCCTTATCGTATTATATTGGATTTTGAAAGCACCGATCTTAAGAACAGAGATGGAAAAATCACCGCAGAATCAGGATTTATAAAAGAAATCCGTTATGCCAGACACGATGACTTCACAAGAGTGGTAATCGAGTGCAAAAATACCCAGCCATATAAGGCTTCATTTAATTCCGGTACTGTGACAGTGAAGGTAGGAAGTAAGGATACATATGTGGAAACCACAGACCCATCTGATGATGAGGATAAAGACGATAATAATGATATAAATGATGATACCAGCAAAGACAATCCTGACAATTCATCCGATGAGGATTCTTCTGATAATTCATCAGACAACAATCCCGATAACACAGATACTGAAGAGCCAAAAGAAGAGTATGACCCTTATGCAAAGCTTAAGTTTATGGCAAGTCGCGACGAAAATAATATCCTGATAATTCTTGATGCAGGTCACGGCGGAAGTGACCCCGGTGCAATAGGCTATGACAAAGACGGAAATGCTATACTGAACGAAAAGGATGTAAACCTTACAGTAGCAAACAAAGTGGCAAAGCTGCTCACCCAAAAAGGAATCAAATTCCGTCAGACAAGAAGCACAGACAAATATCTTAAGCTTCAGGAAATAACGGAGTTTGCCAATTCTTTTGATGCAGATATGTTTGTAAGCATTCACTCAAACGCAATGGATGACCCGAATATATACGGCACTATGGTGCTTTATAACGGAACCGGTGATGACAGCTATGGTATCGACGGAAAAACAATTGCTTCTTATATAAAAGAAGAAATTGTAAAAAATGTAGATGTATATGACAGAGGTATTATATCACGACCGGGACTGTGGGTCTTAAGAAAAACCTATATGCCTGCGGCTCTTGTAGAATGTGCTTTTGTCACAAATGAAGAAGACCGAAAGCTTCTCATGGATGAGGAAGTCCTTGATATGTTTGCCAAATCAATTGCAGACGGAATAGAGAAATCTATTGACACTATGAAAGAAAACATTATAAAGGCAAAAAAAGAACTGGCTGAATTAAAACTATCACATCCTGAAGCGTTTGAAAAATCACAGTCTGCACAACAAACAGAAGAATAAATTTATAGTAAAAAAACTGAGATAAGGTAAATCCTCATCTCAGTTTTTAATTTTATTCTGATATTTTGACAACTATATTTCTCTTTCCGCCTCCGATTTTAATCACATATGCACCATTTGTAATTTTCTTTACTTTTGAAGGTTTTCCATTGATTTCAAATTTGTAATCATACCCTTCCTTCATACATATAACCATATATGCATTTTTTGAGTCAGATACAGCTTCAAAGCTCACACCGGTTTTTTCCTTATTCCATTTTATATTTTTGATTACAGTACCAAAACCTGCGTCTACCCGCCCGGGTACATAAAAGGCATTGAAGAAATTAAGCACAGGACATGAAAGTCCTGAAAACTGATGATAACCTGCTCCTCTTTTGTTTACTGACATAAAATGCTCAAAACAGGAATAAGAATCATCCACTTCTGCTTTCCATATATCAAGTGCTGTGGATACAATTTTTATAGCAAGAGCTATTTCGCCCTTATCGAGAAGTGCCTTGTACAAAATCCACTGATGAGGCATCCATACAGAGCCATTCCAGTATCCGTATGGAGTATAGTATGGTGCCCTGGTATCTACTACACCAACACCTGCCTTTGTAAACAGACCTTTTGTGATATTTTCTTTGATTCTCTTACTCTGATACTCATCGGAAATACCTGAAATATACGGGTATATACCGTCAAATCCTAAGTTGAAATTTGTGCCATCCTTATATCTTAGAAATCCCTTTGGATTTCCTTTTTCATCATGCATCATATAAGAATAATATCCCACTTCATCATCCCAAAGGTTGCTCTGAATCCCATAAGAAAACTTTTGAATATCTTCATTATATATATGTATGTCATCAAGATTAAAAGATTCTGCGATATTTTTCATAATTCTTGCAATAAGCACTGTTATGGCTGTAGTAATGACAGGCGTGGTATTATTGTGCCCGGCAGACTTATCAAGAAGATCGGTATTGTATCTTAATGCCTTCTGAGGTGGATAATCATCCCATCCGCCACTGTTGTAGAATATGTGCCAGGTCTTAAGAAGCGAAGATTTAAGACCTGATACCTTATCAAGATTTCTGTAAAACTCATAGTAAGACTTCACCATAGGATAAAGTGCCTTAAGTCGGGAAAGCTTGTCAGGAAATTTATTTATAAGTTCCTGATACAAAAATATCTGTATAGGCACTACGCTTCCGTGAAATACATATGGGGAATGTTTATCGCCTGCCGGAGTAAGATATGTATTCAGGCAATCATAAGCTCTCTCAAAATCCATGGTGGAAAGGCCCAGTCCTATGAACCCTGAATCCCAGGTGTAAAGAGAATCCCATATCCTTCCGGGTGTATTGTGTCTTATAAATCCTCTTCTTGCGTATATGGGATATACCACATTAAGAAGGGCTGTATAGCTCATAATATTCTGCGAAAATGCATATGGAATACCGTCTGAATTTGGTCGGGCTTCATATATCTTATGGGTAGCTTTTGTTACAGGAAGAAACTCTTCGGAAAGCTTTCTTGATCTTATTACAAATGAAAATGTACCTTTGGAATGTGGCTTCATATAAAGAGGCTTTGTAAAGATATTTTCATACACACACTTACTGGTATCTGAGTCTGAAACAACTTCAAATACATGATCGTGAATCTTACTTTCCAGAATTTTTCCTGCATTGTCCGTATGTAATCTACGTATTTTTTCAGGTTCTTCCTTCCAACATATTTCATACTCATAATCAGAATATGCATACCTTAATATCATTCTGTTGTCGTTGATTTCTCTATATACAGGCTCAAATATATTTTCACAGTCAACAAACTGTGCCTTATGAGTATTTTGTCCCACAATAATACAATCAAGTGAAACATTGCTTTCGCCAATCATGATTTTTACTTTTTTTACATATGCTTTGGGTATATCAATTACTGAAAACCCAAATTTATCTTCCGTCTTTTTAAGCTCTATAGTATAGGATTTATCATCTGCAATAATTTCGATTCTTTTATCCTCATCAGCTTTATATCTTAATCCAATGGAAGAAATCTTCATATCTGCATGGTACTCTGCGAAGTGAGATTTGTGAGTGAAATGCTTCCCGTCAATATATGTATATCCGTTGGTACAATAATTACCCATTTCTTCGCAAAGATACTTTCCGTCTTTGGCAATGGTCATGGATGATGATATTTCACAATAATCAACTGCATCTATATATTTGAGATCTTCAGAAATTATTGCTTCACATCTTTTGTAATACTTCTTACAATTTGCTCCATACTTTATATAAGGGTATTTAACACAAGCACAAAGATTTAAGTTTACACTTCTTTCATAATCAGTATTGTTTACCACCTGACAGTCAATATTTACCACACTGTCATCTGTAATATCAAAATGTGCATCAAGATACACCTTATCCTTCCATTCAAGCTCGTAACGATATGCAAAATGTGTAAGAGCGGGATTTGCTCCCCACATCTTCACACCGCCATCATTACACGTAGGACAGGCAATTATATTTCTTCTGAACAATCCCGGAAAAAGCTCCACACTGAAGGTCTGCCCAATATCTGAATTTGATATATGAGATATACCAAGATAATCCTTATTATACGGACCCCATTTTCCAAGAGAAAGGTCATAATTTTTGGTATCTTTCATTTTAACACTTCCTTTTTGAAAGAAATAAACTCTATATGTGTCAATTATAACTGTTATATCACAAAAAATCAACACAAACACACTAGGAGATGTAAGAAACTCCAGATCGCAAAAAGGCACAGATTATACATAAGTCAAAAACCTGAATCCCCAATAAAATTTACAAATTACTCATTATGTGGGGGCTGTCTCACTAAATAAGTGAGACAGCCCCTTACAGTTTCATTATTTGTCCATCATATTATCAATGGCATCGCTGACTGTTCTTACAAGCTGATTTGTTTTTCGTCTGATCTGTCTGTGATGCTTATCTCTCATAGGGTCTGCAATAACTGCTGCAGCCATACCGATAATAGCACCTGTTATCATACCTGAAATATACCCCTTTGAACACATATTCTGATTCACCTGCCGAAAATTTTTTTGAAGCAATGCTTCAATCTATAGTATTTCATACTTAGTATCTTTTAATCATACTTATTAATAGAAAAGGAGGTATAAAATGTTTAAAGCATCATATTTTAAATCAAGAGAGGTAATAAGCGTAAATGAAGGAGAAAAGTTGGGATATGTGTATGATCTGGAAATTGATGAAATATCAGGAAAAATTTCTTCTATTGTAGTCCCGGGCAAAAATTCCGGGATATTCTCAAAAGGAAAAACTGTCATCCCCTGGGAAAAAATCAAAAAAATCGGGGATGATACAATACTGGTGGATGTAAATATGTAATAAATGGGAATGTAAAAAAACTCCAGATCGCAAAAAGGCATAGATTATATATAAGTCAAAAACCTGAATGCACAATAAACCTTACAAATTACTCATTATGTAGGAAATATTACATTTTTATGTAATATTTCCTCTTTTTTTGTGCCTTTTAAACGGACAGAGGACACCTGTCCCTACATCGAATAAACTTCGCCTCTCGGTGTATCGCATACACCTTCGGGTAACCCGA
>SVJM01000006.1 GCA_015068975.1 Oscillospiraceae bacterium
CAATCATACCGAACAAAGTGTAAACAATCATACCATACTATACAGTCCTCGCCTGTCCGTTTAAAAGGCACAAAAAAAGAGGAAATATTACATAAAAATGTAATATTTCCCACATAATGAGTAATTTGTAAGTTTTATTGTGCATTCAGGTTTTTGACTTATGTATAATCTATGCCTTTTTGCGATCTGGAGTTTTTTTACAGTCCCTTTTTTAATCATAGTATCTTCTTATATTATCTGACCCCTCAAAAAACACAGATTCCGACTTAAGAAACTCTCTTGGTCCATATCCACTCAATTCCTTAAACACCTTATTGAAGTTTCTCACACTCTGAAAACCACTTTTTTTCGCAACATCAGCCATTACCCTGTTTCCCGAAAGAAGCATTACCTTTGCCTTTCGATAACGAAATTGATTTAAAAAGTTTTTGAAATTCATATTAAATCCTTTGTTGAATCTTCTGGAAAGATAATGGTATTCATATCCGAGACTTTCGCTTATATCCTTCAGGCTTACATCACGATGAAAATTTTCGTCGATAAATTTGAGAATCTCCGTTTCCATCTGTATGCATTTGTCCTCTGCATCAATAAATCCCGTAGATGCCATATATTCGCTGCACACTCCGTAAAGCATGGACTTGATAGCCAGTATATCAGGATAGGGATACATGAGAATCAAGTTCTTTATATATTCTTCTTTTTCTTTACTCAAAGAAAAAACTGATTTCTCTCCGACTTTTCCTTTTATTCTTTTTGTAAACTCTTTTACAAAACTGTCTGCAAAAATACATATATGAAATTCCGTCTCTCCTACAGACTCTATGGAATGAGGCTGTCCTGAAAGAAACAGACAAAAATCTCCCTGTTGCATATTCTCCACCTTACCGGGAGTACGTATTATAAGCTCGCCCTTATGTATATAAATAAGCTCCGGATTAGCGTGATAATGATAATACCAGCTCTTATTCTTATATTTCGTCACTTTGTATGAATTCTCTCCTACCGAATTTTCACTCTGATGTATCAGCATAACTGTCACCCGCCCTTCGCCTCTGATGTTATTTTACAATATTTATCTTTTTTGTTCAAGTATATTATAATTTTGCAGTTGAAAAAACCGCAATTTTGTTATAAAATTAAATAAAGGAGTTGATATATATGTATACTTCCATAAGACCGGGCAAAGAATGGCTGGATACAAAAGGTGAAAGAATCCAGGCTCATGCCGGCTATATGATATATGCAAATGATAAATTTTACTGGTATGGTGAAAACAAAGAAAAAAGTGTTTCCGAATATGAAATCTGGCACTGGGGAGTAAAGCTCTATTCGTCCACCGATTTATACAACTGGACCGATGAAGGTATCATTATGCTTCCTACCCCCGATGACGAAAAGAATCCTATGCACCCAAAGAGCAAAATGGACAGACCTCATATGCTCTATAATGACAAAACCGAGGAATTTGTCCTGTGGATGAAGATAATGGGTACTGACGGCATTCAGTATATGACTGTAGCTACAAGCAAGGATATAAAAGGTCCTTTTGAATTTGTAAACAAAAAACTCCACCCTTGCGGTATGAATTCGGGAGATTTTGATCTGGTTAAATATCCTGACGGCAGTGCAAAAATCGTATTTGACAGAGTACATTCTGATATGATAGTAATGGATCTTACAGATGATTATCTTGATGTGACAGGTACATATTCTGCTCATTACGAAAGACCATTTCCGCCATATGTAAGAGAAGCTCCTGCGGTATTTTACAGAAAGGGAAAAGGATATATTATCACATCGGGAACTACTGCGAAATTTCCAAATCCCTCAGAAACTGCCACATTTGATGATATACATGGTGAATGGGAAATAATCGGAGACCCACACGTAAATGATCCGAAAAAGACATCCTTTGACAGTCAGATATCCTGCATATTCAAGCACCCGAAATATGAGGATCTCTATATAGCAATGGCTGACAGATGGCTTGTGGACCTTAAGGATGAAAACCCTACAGGAATGGAATTTTTCCTTGCAAGATATGACAAGGACTATCCAATGGACGAAAAAAGAAGAGAAGAAATCAAAAACATCACTATGGAGCAGATGACTGCAAAAAACACTTCCATCTCAGAATATGTATGGCTTCCAATTGTATTTGAAAACGATGTACCAAAAATATACTGGTATGATGAGTGGAAGATAGAGGACTTCATATAAAAAAGAAGGCTGATATAAAATCAGCCTTCTTTTTTATATTATTTATTTCTTTTCTGACAGTATTCGTAATACTCCTGAGGAGTCATAAATGCATAATCCTCAGCTACAAGCACCTTTGTAATCTTATCAATGACTTCAAGGTCCTTATCATCCCATCCCCATGGGTGTGACTGAAGGATGATATCTTTTCCTTTTTTGGATTTGAAGGATGATTCAAATTTTTCAAAATCCTCATCCCCTGCTTTTGATTCTATACTAACAGAATTATCGATATTAAAATGTCCGCTTTCTTCAACATCAGAATCATTAAAGAACAAAACAGTATTTATATCCGGGCAACCCTTTTTGAGTGCTTCTGCAGTAACTTTACATGTTGAATTGTAAGGTGCACCAAATGATTTCATAGTATAATTCGGGAATACCCTCTTAAATGTATCAATACCCATTTTAAGGTTCTTTTCCTGCTTTTCAAGAGAATCAGATCCGAAGTTTTCTATTCTTTCTCCGTTTTCATCGGTATTTTTGTTGTGCCAGTATCCATGGTACCAGATCTCAAATCCGCCATCAATCCACGAATTAATCTTATCGATTTTTGCTTTGTTTTCTTCTGTAGTAAGGTCACCATATTCATCAAAGGAATGCATTATGATTCCGAATCCTGCTTTGATTCCATACTGAGAAAAATAGTTGTATGCCTTCTCAAACCCACGGATTGCAGAATTGGGCATCTGCAGATCGTCAAGCTTCCATACAGCAACGCTTCTTTCCTTAACAACAGGTATTTTTACATTTTCACCTACTGCATAGAGTCTTACATATTTTATCTTTTCATCATTCATTTCTTTTATCTTCACACTTAAGGATGATGAGAATTTAAGGTTCTGCAAAGATATTTTGATCCTTGATGTATCTGCCGCTTTGAGATAAACTGTTCTTCCATATGAATATTCATCAAAGAATGCTTTGAATTTTTCGATAATTTTAGTTTTTGTTTCCTCATTATTTTCAAATGGTATTTCTATATAATAAAGATCCTTGGCAGTGACGCTTTCCAATGATGAGGTAACATCCACACCATCAAGCTCTGCATATACACGACGATTACACTGACCGATCTTGTCAAAGGTAATATCATCACATCTGAATTTGAAGTCAACTACACCTGTTTCATCAAGCTTATATGACAGTGTTTCATATGTGGTCTTTGGTACAATGTCAGCATCATACTCATTTGCCATAAACTTGATATTAAGCATCTTGCCGGTGTATTTACCATCAGCATTGTCAATTTTACCCTTCACATATACTTCTGTACCATGTTTAACGGGGTTTTCTTCCGTTTTGACTTCTTCTGCAAATGATGGACAAACAAAAATGCTCATCATAATGCATAGTGTAAGAATGAAGCAAAGAATTTTTTTCATATTTATCAATCCCTCTCTTTATTGTTTATTTAATTTTAGCACATACATTGCTATATTGTCAAAATTTTTCTTCAATCATCGAATAATACATTTTTTGTTGATTTATCAATTTACATTTTTCGTCATCCGATATATTATAATATAAATTCTGTTGTCATACAAAACTACACTTGTATATAAAATCATACTGTTGATTTATTATTTTTTGTATGATACAATTTCCTTGAAAACAACATTTTTATGAAGGGAGCTTTACATATGAAAATCGGCGGAATCAATTTTGTTACAGAGAAAGAAAAAGGCTACACTGTAGCACTCAAAAAGGTCAACAAAGAAAAAGACATTCTGGAAATATCAATTGACATCACAATGAAAGAGAAGGCTGTACCAAAAGAGGTAACTGTTGCATGGGATCTGGATTGTATTGATATGCAGTCAATATGGAATCCTCTTTGCGGTGCATTGAGAAACATTCAGCCTGCATGGAGACCCAACATACTTGAATCAAGAGTGGGATCAGGTGCCCCTATTCACTCCCTCATAAGTGCCTCAGGCAAAAACAGAGGACTTATATGTGTATCCGATGTTAAAACACCTTTGACAATCTCCACAGGTGTGGAAGAAGAAACATCGCTTATCAAATGCAGAGTAACCTTCTTTACAATTCCCGTAAATGCTATTGATACATACAGTGCTAAACTAAGAATCGACTTGAGAAACATTCCTTTCTATGATGCAATATATGATGCAGAGAAATGGTGGTCCATTGACGGTGGATATAAAAGTGCAAAAGTGCCTGAATGTGCAAAGGTGCCCCTTTATTCCACATGGTACAGCTATCATCAGAAGTTTACATCAGATGAGCTTCTCGAACAGTTTAAGATTGCCAAAGAATACGGAATGGATACCGTCATAGTTGATGACGGCTGGCAGACAGGCGACAACAACAGGGGTTATGCCTTCTGCGGCGACTGGGAGGTATATGCACCAAAGGTACCTGATATGAAGAAGTTTGTGGATGAAACACACAAGCTTGATATGAAATATATTATGTGGTATTCAATCCCATTTGTAGGCAAACACTCAAAGGCATTTGAAGAATTTAAGGACATGTTCCTTGATGACCCCACAAAGGACTGGTGCTGTCTTGACCCAAGATTTAAAAAGGTGAGAGAATTTCTTAAAGACAAATATGTGAATGCTGCAAAAGAATGGGGTCTTGACGGATTTAAACTTGACTTCATTGATTCCATGCGACTTACAGAATACTCACACTTCAACGAACCGGGAATGGATTGTCAGTCACTTGAAGATGGTATAGAAAAGCTCTTAAAAAGTATTATGCAGGAGCTTAAGAAAATCAACAAGGATATTGCGATTGAATTCAGACACAAATATGTTGGTCCTGTTATGAAAAAATACGGAAATATGCTGAGAGTGTATGATTGTCCGAATGACATTATGAAAAACAGACTTGGTGTTATCGACTTAAGGCTTATCGCCGGCACAACTGCTATCCACTCAGATATGCTTATGTGGAATAAGGATGATACTGTGGAAAATGCCGCAAGACAGATTATAAACATCCTATTCAGTGTACCTCAGATTTCCGTTGACCTTAAAAAAATGAATGAAGACCACCTTGATATGATTAAATTCTATCTTGATTTCTGGAAAGAAAACAGAGATACAATCTTAAACGGAAAAGTGATTCCATATAATCCCGAGGCTTGTTATTCAAAGGCTGCAGTGGTTACAGATAAGTGCGAAATAGTCTGCGCATACTCATCCAACTCATACAAATTAAAAACCAATCCTGACAAGCTTGTGCTCATAAATGCAACAGGACGTAAGGAGATGTATCTTGACAGCGAAGTGTCTACAGGTATTCATAAATATGAAATCCTTGACTGTATGGGAAATCTTATAAGACGCGGAGAAATAGAAGTGGATGTAGGAGTATATAAGCTGTATGTACCTGATAGTGGTATGGTGGTATTCTCCAAATAGAATTACACTGAGGGATGTAAAATTCGTCCGGAACACAAAGTGACAAGAAAATAATTATTATTCTTACATTGTTATTTACTGTCTTTATTTATGTAGAAAAGCATCTCAGGATGCTTTTCTTCTTTTTTGTGTCACTTTGCTACGAACAAACAGAACCTCTCGGAGTATCGCATACACCTTCGGATTCTGTTTGTCCGTTCCAAACGGAATTTTCCTATCCCTTCTTTTTTAAATTCGTCCGTACCAAAAGAGTCCGTCCCTTTTGGTTGGTTTTGTTTTGTCATACATCAAACAGTATCTTTTGTGATGTACTTTATATTTTTGTAATTTTATAACAACTAAATATTGATAATAATTCACTGATATGATAAAATTTGTATATAACATATTTCGGAGGATAATATGACAACAGAAGAAAAAATCCGACAATATAATATACACAAGGACAAATCCTTACGAAACGAAATAGTCAATGACAACCTTAATCTCTGTGAACTCATATCAAAAAAGTATTCAGGGAAAGGTGTAGACTTCGACGACTTGTATCAGGTGGCGTGCATCGGACTTATGAATGCCATAGAGAGGTTCGACCCTGATAAAGGGTACAAATTTGTCACATTTGCCACACCTACTATTATGGGCGAAATCAAAAAATATTTCAGAGACAAGGGCTTCCTTATAAAAATTCCACGTAAGATTTACGAAGTATTCCAGATGGCAAACAGAATCAGGCTTTCACGTATGGAATACGACGGATACATCCCTACTCTTGACGAAATCGCAGGAGTAATGAAAATGTCAAAAAAAGAGCTTAATAACTGCATGGTGTTTGAAAGTGTAGTAAACCTTGTGCTTCTTGATCAACCTGTATACGACGAAGAATCTCCGCCTGTAGGTCAGCTTATCGGTGTAGAGGATGAAAGCTTCCTGGTAATAGAAAACCGTGATTTCATAAAATCTGCTATGAAGGTCCTTACATATGAAGAAAAAAGGTTTGTTATTTCAAGATACTACCGTAATATGACACAAAAAGAAATTGCCGCAAAAAACGGGGTGTCGCAGATGTATATATCAAGGCTTGAAAGAAAGGTGCTTGAAAAGCTTAAAAAATTATACTTCGAGTAAAAAGACGTTGCAAAGTGATTTTTGCAACGTCTTTTTTGTTTTATTCTATTTTTCTTTTACAACAATCACTCTTATTCTTCCGCCCTGTGCATCCTTTTTGTCATAATATGCATTGACTGACAAATCCTCTGAAAGATTCGAAAGACTTGTAAGAGGTATTCTCGCATACGTATAATAAACACCGTCGGTTGCAGGAGTCATTTTATATACCTGAACATCGTCAGCATAGGTATATACCGTTCCGTCACCGCTGATTATATTTGAAAGAGACACACTTGCTATATTTGATGACATTATGCTATAGAGAGTAGATATTCTGTAAATTCCTGTATTGTTAGAATTCATAACTATCTTTGCTCCTTCTCCACTCGGAGGAACATTCAGTCCTTTGCCCGAGGCAGAGAAGGTATTTCCGTCTATCATACAACTATATGATATTGTACTTGTGTCCTTATCTCTGTTTACCTTTGTCACAAGACCGTACTCAAGAGCATCTCCGGTGAAGTTATTAAGGATAAGAGTATCTATTTCACCGGCTTCATTATAGCCTGCATACACAATATTTCTTGATGAAAGTGTTGTACCATCCAGTCTCTGCAAATACAGTGTTTTGTATTTCATAGGCTCGTTCATAGTATCCTCATATGCTGACAAATCAATGATATTCACATCATCAGATACATTAATCTTGCCTATCTTTCTTGCCTTGCTGTCTACCTTGCCTGATACCTCTGCCCCTGTGATGCCTGTCTTAATCTTTGCATAGGCTCCGTCAAAGGTTACAGAACATATTTCTCTCACATCATCTTTGTAGTCTTTAGCTGTTTTGTATTCTACCAGACTTCCGTCAGCAAGAAGTATGCTTGCATAATATGATGAATAATCATTGTTATTTGCATCCTGATATGTCTTCTGTCCCGTTGCCATCAGATAACCGATAATTGTCACATTATCTGTAACTTCTGTTGCACTTAAAGCATCTGCTACAAGACCGTCCTTACCCATTAGCAGCGTAACGACATCACCATACTTCAAATCACCACTTGATGAAAGTGCATTAAAAGCATTTGCACCTTCCAATTTGTACTCTACTCCCGAAACAAATACAGATGTCGGCATATCTCTGTTTGGAATAGCCTTTTCATATATACCTGTGACCTTATTGGAATATGCCATTATCACAGAAAGCTCAGGAGAATAGTAGATGATATCGTCTACAGCAATATCTTGTGCCGGAATTCTGTTTCCGTTTTTTGTAATGTTAGATGAATTTACATCTATCTTAAGCTCGTTTGCCCAGTTATTGCTTTTGATTGTGATAGGGCCTTCCAGTACACCTGATTTGTATATCATATAGTCTACAGAGGAATCTTCATCATACTTTACATACAATACATCCCCTATTTCCATCTTTGACAAAACACTGCTCGCATTAGATGTGGTGGTTTCATCATATACCTTCGGTATATCTGCCATATTTATATTAGCCATCTTACCATCTTTATATGTAATCACTTCAGATGCAAGGGCTTTGTATACTATATGCTTTTCAAGGGAGCCTTCATCAGGAACAAAGCTTACAATTCTATTGTTTTTTGTATCTACACATATATCGCCTTCCAGTCCGATATATGAAAAATCAAAGCCTTCTCCCGCTTCATATGTTCCCGATGTAGTGAATATATCGCTATTTTTTGTCCAAGCATTTGTTGTATTTGCATCAAGAAGTATTACATCTTCTACCATACTATGATTGTAAACAGATATGTAATCTGTATTTGTACCCTTCAGATTTGTTCCTAATAAATTGTATGAAAGTATAAGTACGTCTTCTCTTGTTGCAGTATTTCCAACCAGGATATCTACACCATCGCAAAGACCAATATCCTTTGCAGCAGAAATCTGACCATAGGGCCAGGATACTCCAAACTCTTCATCGGTGTATCCAAGAAGTCTCATATATACTGTTATGACTTCTTCTATGGTAACATTTTTGTCAGGTCTGAAGGAGCCGTCTTCATATCCTGCCATTATACCATTGTCCAATGCTACTTTTACATAGGGAGCTGCCCAATGGGTATACTTCACATCCTTAAATGGTGAAATATATGCATTTGGTGCCACATAGTCTTTATACTTTGACGCAGCCACACCCACTTTTGAAAACTCAGCTCTTGTAATATTGTCAGAAAGTCTGAAATTTCCGTCGGGATCACCATTCATTATATTAAAATATGAAACCGTGGCTTTCATAGCTTCTATTTCATCAGAATCCTCATTTTGTGCATAGGATACAGTCATACAGCTTATCGCCATGCATATTACAAGAAACAGTGAAATAATCCTTTTATTCACTTATGTTACCTCCTTTAGTCGTATCTTAAAGCATCGATCGGATTGAGTGATGCTGCTTTTTTGGCAGGGAAATAGCCGAAGGCTACTCCTATAAATGCCGAAATGGTAAATGAAATCATTATTGCTGTAAAGGATACTGCTGTAGGAATGTTTAAAAATCGGGACCCTACAACAGACCCGGCTATTCCAAACAGTATCCCTATCACCCCTCCGATGCAGCTTGTTGTCATTGCCTCAACTACAAATTGTGAAAGGATATCCCAGGGAGCCGCTCCAAGGGATTTTCTAACACCGATTTCTCTGGTTCTTTCTGTCACAGATACAAGCATAATGTTCATAATCCCGATACCACCCACAAGAAGCGATACTCCTGCCACACATGCTCCAAGAAGAGACATTGTATCTGTCATTGTACTTACAGTATCTATAAGACTTGCCATATTGATTACGGTATATGCGTTAGAATTTGAGAATGTTTTAAAAAGATAATTCTCTACAAGCACCTGTGCCGCCTCTGCCACATCCTTGTTTGTGGCACAAAAAATAAATGTACTGAGCCTTCCCATTCCCGAAAGCTTCTGTGCCACTGTATACGGAACAATAATTGCATCGTCGCCTGTAGACTCTTTTGAGTCATTTTTTTCTTCCATTACGCCTACAATAGTGAAATTTCTTCCGTTGATTTTGACAGACTGACCAAGAGCCTTCTCCGCTCCGCCATAAAACTCCTTTGCAACATATGTACCCACAACACAATTAAGAAGTCTTGCTTCACAATCCACATATGAGATATCTCTTCCAAACTCTGCTTCCTTGTCCGAAATCTCTGCATAATATTCATTTCCGCCTGTAACGGTAGTTGTGTCAAGGGATTCGTTGCCAGACTTAATCGATGCTCCCGACACGGTAACTGTAGGAGTAACGCTCTTAAGATAGTCCGGATTGTCCTCACAAAGCTTATACATATCATCCAGATTTACACTTCTGTTGCCGCCCCTTCCTCTGACCATAACCTGGATATTGGTTGCACCCATACTCTCGAAGGTATCGAGCATATTCTGTGTCATACCCTCAATAAGGCTTACTATGATGATAACCGCCCCGACACCGATGATAATACCCAGCATCGTGAGAAATGACCTCATTTTGCTGGACATAAGGCTTTTAAGGGCAAGTACAAATGATTGTTTAAGATTCATCTTTCACTTCCCCTTTCGTCTTAACATTCTTCATATTATCTTCATCCGAAATTATCTTTCCATCCTGAATACGGATAATTCTATTTGTAGATTCAGCAATGGAATTATCGTGAGTGATAAGTATAACCGATGTGCCATCTGAATGAAGCTCTCTCAAAAAATTAATAACATCTCTGCCGGTTTTTGAATCAAGAGCACCGGTAGGCTCATCTGCAAGAATTACAGGTGGTCTTCCTGCAAGTGCTCTTGCAATGGAAACCCTCTGCTGCTGTCCGCCTGACAGCTGAGAAGGAAACTTTTTGCCTCTGTCCAGAAGCCCTACTCTGTCAAGTGCCTCCTCTGCCATTTTTCTTCTCTCTGAAGCACTCACTCTTCTGTATATCAGAGGAAGCTCAACATTTTCCAAAAGATTTAACTTTGCAATAAGGTTATATTGCTGAAAGATAAATCCAAGCTCCTTGTTTCTTATTGCAGCAAGTTGTTTTTCTGTCATTGTGCTTACGTCAGTGCCATTTAAATAATACTTGCCCGATGTGGGTATATCAAGACACCCGATAATATTCATACAAGTTGACTTACCTGAGCCTGAAGAACCAACAATTGCTGTGAACTCACCCTTGTCTACAAAAAGAGAAACACCATCAAGAGCTCTTATCTCGCTATCTCCGTCAGAGTATATTTTGTATACATCTTCAAGTCGAATCATAGATGCTCCTCCTTATTATCTTGTACTTTGTCTATTGGCACCACCTGAATTGCCTGAAGACCTGTTACTGCCCGAATTCCCGGACTGTCTGTTAGCACCCGTACCACCTGACGGTCTGTTGCTGCCCATGCCTCCGGGCATTCCTCCGCCCATACCGCCGGGCATTCCGCCACTTATTCCCGGTATACCAACTCTTGCTGCGCCTTCGGTGGCATCAGGGATTACAACCTCATCACCTTCGTTAAGTCCTGATTTGATTTCTATAAATTCATCACTGCTTATACCGGTTTCTACTCTCACCGCCTTGAAGCCTTCCGGAATTGTAAGTCGCTTTTTGATATTATCAGCATTTTCTCCGCTTAATTCCGGCATAGAAGTCTTTGCAATAACTATACCGCCTCTGTTAATGGCAGATACAGGTACTCTGAGAACATTTTCTACACTTTCGATAATGATGTCACCTGTAACATTCATTCCCGGGGTAAGCATATCCTTTTTCTTATCTGTTATGAGAACTGTTACGGGATACGAAGTAACACCCTGTGAGGATGTGCCTTCTACACTGATTTTGTCAACTATTCCCTCAAATCTTTCATTCTCGTATGCATCTGCTGTGATATGCACCGTCTGTCCCACAGAAATCTTGCCTATATCAAGCTCATCTATACTCATATCAAATGTCCTTCCGGAAAGGTCTGCTATAATTGCCATTGCAGTGTTGGAATTTGTATTGTCCAGCTTTTCGCCTACTTTTATATTTTTTGTAGTAACAGTTCCTGAAATAGGTGCTTTGATTATGTAGTCCTCACGCTTTTCTGTTGTATCCTTCAGAGATGTTCTGGCATCATTCAATGAAAGTCTGGCGTTTTTCAATGCTTTTTCATTTTCTTTGCTGTCAAGCTTTATCACTACAGCACCTTTTTCGACTCTGTCTCCCACCTGATATCCTACATATGAGACCTCTCCTGATGTTTCAAGCATAACCTGTTGTTCGTCAAAATAAGAAAATGTACCTTCATCCATTCCCGCAAAGGTTTCATCTCCCGAAAATACAACAGCTGTTGCACTGTCTCCCACCATAACGGCTCCCGGATTTTCAACTGCAATTTCTACTCTTCTTTCGTTAAGTCCACCATTGGTTACATAGTGTACCTTGCCGGAAATTTCTGCATCAGAGCCCGTAAGCTTTACTGATGCACTCATTCCCTCATACATACGTTCTGCATCTTCCTTAAGGAAATTGATATTAAGTATCATATGATCTTCATTTCGTATTGTTGCAATCTTTCCCTTGCCGACGCTGTCACCATCTTCCACACTTAGCTCTGTAATTGTGCCTGAAATAGGAGCATACACGGTCTGCTTTTCGATTTCTTCCAGAGCATCATTGTAATTATCCTGTGCCTTTTCCAAAGCATTCTGAGCCTTATCAATAGAAGCGTCAAGATCTGAAGAATCAATCTTGTATAGTATCTGGTCTTTTTTTACCTTGTCACCCTCCTGGAATGTACAGGCTATGACCTCTCCCTTTACACCGATCGCAGTGACTTCATAACGGTCCATTGCCTCAATAGTTCCCGTTCCTTCGATTATCTTGTCAATATTTCCTTTTGTGACCTTGCCTGTAAGAGTAGCTCCACCTACAGCCTTGTCATCCTTTTGTGACATAAAAAACAATATTGCGCACACAATAAGAGCAATTATTACCGCAAAGATAATAAGCTTTTTTACATTGATTTTTTTAAGAAATTCTTTCATTACAGTCTCCCTTCTTATCCTTCAGCATCCAATTCAAACCAGAATACAGACCCGCATCCGGGTGCGCTGTCTACACCGAATTGTGCCTTATGAACTTCCAGTATATTTTTTACAATAGAAAGTCCCAGCCCTGAACCTTCCACCTCTCTGGTGTGGGTTCTGCTTGATTTGTAATACCGATCCCATACAAACTCTTTTTCTTTATCGTCTATTCCCTTGCCGGTATCCCTTACTTCAAACCTTATCCTGCCAGCCTCTGTGGTACAAACAGAAACAAATATCTTTTTGTCCTCACCTGTATAGTTAATGGCATTGCTTATAAGGTTGTATATAGCCTGATTTATCATTCTTTCATCAGCCATTACCATAAGTCCAGGCTCAATACGGGTATCGATTACATATCCGTCTTTTTCTGATACCACCTGAAAGCTTGTCATAATAGACTCTACAATATCAGATATGCACAGGTTTTTCATATCCTTCTGATGTATGCCTGCATCGAATTTGCTCAGATCAAGCATATCAGTAACAAGATTTGACAGTCTGTCCGCTTCCTTTATAATAACATTTGTATGAAGCTCCCTTTTTTGCGGATTATCTCCCGACAAATCTCTTATCATTTCTGCATATGACCTTATGATAGTAAGAGGTGTTCTTAAGTCATGACTTACATTAGCCATAAGGTCGTTTCTCATATTTTCGGTTTTTTCTATTTCTTTTGTGGCAAAATTCAGCACATTACTAAGCCTGTTAAGCTCAAAATACTCACTTTCGTCAAACTCTGTGCTATAGTTTCCCTCTGCAAGCTGTTCTGCAGATCTGGTGATATTTTCAATAGGCTTAGTCAGCCTTTTTGAAAAGAAATATGACAGGACAAATGCTACTGCCAAAGAAAGTATTGTTACCATTATAAGCTGTGTCCGAAGTATATCTATCGTATAATTTGATGGCGGAAGAGCCGCCCTTACATATACATATACATGTCCTGAGTCAACAGGTTTTTTTACTGCATAAGTAATCATTTTTCCAAATCTTCGGTTCTTTTCTGTATGTGTGACGGAGGTTCCCTTTATTCCTTCAAACATTTCCATCACTCTTTTTGCATCAGTCTTCTTAATCTGCTGATGAGATTCATACTCTGATTCGCCGGGTCTTTCTTCGGGTTTTTTCCGTTCTGCATCACCTTTAAACATATGATTTTGCTTTGCCTCTCCGTTTCTTCTTATATGAAGAGGCTCCACTTTGAAATTATATGTATCGGTAAAATGGATAATGTTCAGATTATCATCAAAAACTCCTATTGATACTCCCTGAACAAATGCTGCCTTTTCTGTCTCTTCTTCAAAATTTTCACTTCCGTATTTTGCAATAATCTCGTTTCCTATAGAAGTAAGCTCTTTTATCTTCATAGTCTCATAATATGTAGAAAACAGTATTATCTGCAAAATCCACAGTGTTACCATTATAATTATGGAAAAAACCGTGAAGTATTTCCATATATGCAGTGACATTTTCTTTTTGCAACTTTTCATACTTTCCCCCTATGCCTCAAATTTGTAACCAAAGCCTCTTAAAGTAACTATCATATCACGATATGCACCAAGGTTGTTTCTCAGCATCTTGATGTGTGTATCCACTGTTCTGTCATCTCCGTAAAAATCGTATCCCCATACATCGCAGAGAAGCTTTTCTCTGGAAAGGGCAATATTTTTATTCTTTACAAGATAAAACAAAAGGTCATATTCCTTAGGTGTAAGCTCTGCTGTTTTGTCATCTACTGTGACCCTTCTGCCCAGAATATCTATACAAAGTCCTGAAAAAACATACTTTTCTTCATTCTCTCTTATACCAAGGCTCTTTTTGTTTCTTGAAATAACCACATTAAGTCTTGCCATAATCTCCTTTGGAGAGAATGGCTTTGTAACATAGTCGTCAATCCCCATTTCGAAGCCAAAGAGCTTATCGTATTCGTCCCCTCTTGCAGAAAGCATTATAACAGGTATATCCTTATCTTTTTTTATCTCCTTACAAGCGGAATACCCATCAAGTCTGGGCATCATTATATCCATAATAATTGCATCGAAATCCTCTTTTTTGCAAATATTCACTGCTTCCATACCATCACAAGCTTCCGTTACGGTATATCCTTCAAACTCTGCATATTCTTTTATAACTTCTCTTATTCTCAATTCATCATCAGCTATAAGGATTTTATACATAAACTTACCTCCGGTAATATTCATATAAATGTGGTTAATATTACCACATAATAGATTGTATAATAACATTGTGACAATCATGTGATAAATAAAAAAAAGGAGCATCAGAAAAGCCTTTGCCTTCCGATACCCCAAATTTTTGAAATTATTTGTCCATGCCAAATCTCTTTCTGAATTTCTCTACTCTACCGCCGGTATCTACCAATTTCTGCTTTCCGGTGTAGAAAGGATGACACTGTGAGCAAATTTCAACATTGATGTTTTCTTTTGTTGATCTTGTCACAAATGTAGCGCCACAAGCACATTTAACTGTTGCTTCTTTGTACTCAGGATGAATTCCTTCTCTCATTTATTTCACCTCTTTCAATAATACTCAATAAATCAATCTTAAATAAGCATTAATGAGTATAACACAAAAGAAATAAAAAAGCAAGTATATTTTAAAAAATTTTTCTATTACTTACAAATTTCATTGAATATTTACAGGATTACAAGTGTTTTTTGTGAAATAACCCTGTTTTTTCTTACAAACAGGACAAATCTCTGGTGCAGATGTCCCTTCTATTATTGCTCCACAGTTTGAACACTGCCACTGGACTTCAGTGTCCTCTTTATATAATGAAGAATTATTTATTTCATTAAGATACTTATCAAATCTGTCCCCGTGGATCTTTTCTACACGTGATATCATTTCAAAGGCATTTGCAATAGCATCGAAGCCTTCTTCTTTAGCAACACGAGCAAACTCCGAATAGACCTCTTCCCATTCTTCATATTCATTTTTCTTTGCAGCACCCAGATGCTCTGCAGTGGTATCATAACTGTTTACCGGATATGCAGTATCAAGGGTTATTACCTCACCATTTGATGCCTTTAAGAAATCATAAAACACCTTTGCGTGAGCCAGCTCCTGCTTGGCTGTATATTCAAAAACTTTTGCTATCCCCTGGTGGCCTTCCTTTCTTGCAACAGATGCTGCCATATCATATCTGGATCTTGCCTGACATTCTCCTGCAAATGCTCTCATAAGATTTACTCTTGTTTTTGAATCTTTCAGTTCCATATTTCATATTTCCTTCCTTATATATAATGATAAAAATATTTTTATCTTTTTTGGATATATTATACACAAAATTAAAATTTTTTAAAAAAACTCTTGCATTATTAAAAATAATGTGATATTATTAATCGGTACAACGGATGGTCCTCTGTAATATTTGGCCAGTTATGGCACCTTTTACAAGAACATCTACGAGAGAGAGGAGGATAATACAATGGATATTATTAAAAGTTTGACTGCTGATCAGATCAGAACAGATCTTCCTGAATTATGCATTGGTGATACTGTTAGAGTTCACGTAAAGGTTAAAGAAGGAAAGAGCGAAAGAATCCAGGTTTTTGAAGGTACTATTATCTACAAAAAGCATGGCGGTATTTCTGAAACATTCACAGTAAGAAAGATTTCCTACGGTGTTGGTGTTGAAAGAACTTTCCCTGTTAACTCACCTAAGATTGCAAAGATCGAAGTTACAAGAAAAGGTAAAGTTAGAAGATCTAAACTTTATTACATCAGAGAGAAAGTCGGCAAAGCTGCAAAGGTAAAAGAATTAATCAAATAATAATGATTGCATAAACACTTATTGGTATGGAAATTTTTTCCATACCAATTTATGCATTATAGCCAAATTTAAGTTTAAAATAATTTATATATATAATGAAAGGAATGGTTTAGAAATGGATAATTCCTACAACAATGAAACTGAAGTTGTTCATAGTGATGAGGTAAATAATGATACATTAGCTTCAGAAGATATAAATGTCAGCATGGATAACCACATTAACAATGAAATATCCGAAGAAAACCTTAAACCAAAAAAAAGTATGCAAAGAGAAATTCTTGAATGGGTAATATCTATAGTAGCTGCAGTCCTTATAGCTCTTATAGTGAGAAACTACGTATTCACATTTGTAAATGTTGTAGGAAGCTCTATGGAACCTACTATTCAGAATGGAGACATATTCTTTGCAAGAAGAATAATGTATGAGCCACAAGCCGGTGATGTAATAATACTTACCCCATATCCCGGTGGTGATCCATTTATAAAGAGAATTATCGCACTGGAAAATCAGGTGGTAGATATCGACAGATTTACCGGTGAGGTTTCCGTTGACGGAGAAATACTTGATGAAAAATACATCGATACAGATGTGATAACACAACCCGGTGGTGTAATCGGATACCCATACACTGTTCCTGAGGGTCACGTATTTGTCCTTGGAGACAACCGTCATCCCGGCGGAAGTACTGATTCACGATCTATCGGACCTATCCCATATGAATCCATCATAGGTAAAGCTTCATTCAGAGTATGGCCTTTTAAATCCTTTGGTAGTCTGCCAAATGGGAATGAATAATATATAATGAAAGAAACTCCGCATAAATTATCAATGCGGAGTTTTTTGTACCATAAGATTTGCATATTACCTCCCCTTGCATGCTTATACAGTAAACAATATGATGCATAAAATTAGATTTCCTTCATTATATAATATAATGTAGAAACACATTGGATTATTTTCCTGTCAGACATAGGTTGTACCCACAAAGGATGTTTAAAATTATTATAAGATAAAGCTCTTAATAAACAAACACTATATATAGTGGTAAGATTTACCGATTTTCCGCATAAAAACGGGCAAAATTACATATATTTTTGATTTTCTGAAACCCTGAAAATACATCAAAAAAGCTAATTGTCCGCTTTTTGGTACAGTAAAATTAATGTTTTTCAATGATATTTTTCCCACATTCTATATTTTTTTATATAAATTCAAAGATTTTTATAGTTTCGAACTGAAAAAGGACCTTTTATATTATATTTTTGTTTTTTTCCTGAATTATCACCGATTATCTGACATTTTTTTCAAGACTCTGAAACCCTATTGGTTGAGCGGTTTTCCGGATGATAAATTATTTTCTTCGCCTAAGAAGGCATTATTTTTTGCTCTTATATGCAAAATAGCCAAAAACAACTCCAAAAAAGCCCCTTTTGAAAACTTTTTTGTTAAACATGCACAAAAAACTACTTGACCCATTTTTTTGATTATAATAAAAAAAGTCCTACATATACTGTAACGACGAGGGTTTGAAGAATTTTTGGCAAAAATTGTAAATACTATCAAAATCACTGTTTTTTTCAAAAAAATTTGTTGAATATGCCTATTGATTTTTTACTTTTTTTGGAAAAAGTTTGACAAAAATGAAATCTAACGATAAAATTAGCAACGGCGAATCGGGGAAAGGGTTTACTCTTTCTGAATAAATCGTTTGCAAATACTACCTGTTGTACAACGAGGCAAATGAAATATGTTGATTCAAAATTAGGAGGAATGTATGTTACGTAAATTATTCACCAACAAGCGAATGTATGCAGTTATCGTGATGATTGCAACATTGTCTTTGGCGTTTAGTGTTTACGCATCCACAGGATTTAAGCAAGTGAAGGTATCAGTTGACAGCGAGCCTGTCATCTATGCATATGCTTCTCAAGACACTGTTCAAGATTTGCTTGTTGAATTTGAAATGAATCCGGTTGAAGAAGTTTTGCTTTCTTCATCATCAAATGATTCATCCAACGAAAACTATGTAAATGAAATCAAAAATTCAAAAAAGATAACAGTAATTGATGCCAAAGAACAATACGAAATCTACTCTACATTGTCAACAGTAGGTGAGCTTATTGACACAGGCATACTTACATTGGATGTTAATCACGACTACATGAATGTTACTGCACAGGATGAACTCTTTGACGGAATGAAAATCTATATCACAAGAGTTACTTACGAAACTGTCACAGAAGAATCAGAAATACCATTCGAAACAAAAAAGGTTTACACTACAAACATTGAAAAGGATACTACACGTGTAAAAACCCCGGGTGTCAATGGTATAAGTGAGAACACTGTACGTGTAACATTTGAAAACGGCATTGAAAAGAAAAGAGAAACAATAAAAAATGTGGTTATCAAAAAACCTGTTGCCGAGGTTATTGAAGTAGGTATCGACCCGACAGCAAAACCAAAGAATTATAAAAGAGTTATCTCTGCATCAGCAACTGCTTACTGTGCATGCTCAAGATGTTGCGGATGGTCAACAGGAATAACAGCTTCAGGTATGAGAGCTGTATACGGATGTGTTGCAGTTGACCCAAGAGTTATCCCACTGGGAACAAAGCTCTATATAGAAACTCCTGATGGAAGCTTCGTATACGGTCACAGTATCGCAGCAGATACCGGTGGTGCTATAAAGGGAAACAGAGTTGATTTATTCTTCCCTACACATAGTCAGGCATTACAGTTTGGCAGAAGAAATGTAAATGTTTATATTTTAGGATAAAAAAAGAGGCTTAAAAAGCCTCTTTTTTTGCGTATGTCAAGTTCTTTTACCTTCTGTTCACTTTTTATCCAGAGCCTGAATATAATTCATATCGGACAAAGTGAGTCCTTTCTGATAGGGATATGTTTTCTCAAAGGGAACTGCCATCATAACTCCCTTATCGGAATACTGCTGCCATAAAGATGGTGCAGGATCATTAAAAAGTATCTCCCCTTCTACATATGCCACTGCAACAATTGTATGGGGATACTGCTCAAATCTTACCATCACTCCTTCAGGGTGTATTTTCAGTGCTTCTCTCAGGGCATTGATTATAACCTCATCCGATTTATCGGTGTTTTTTATATAAGTGCTGCCATAATCAGAATCGAATCTTTCGAAATATTCACTGTTTTTGTCTACAGCAGGTACAAGCTTCAGTCCGAATTCCTGTGCTATGATATTATGATAGCACAGTGCACCGTTGTCAAAATACCTTTCGTTTACACTTTTTATATCCAGAGGAGTCACATTTCCCACAATATCATTTATTATCATTGCATATGAACACGCCCAGCAGTAACCGGACCCAAAGTCAGGAAGCATCAGACTTTCGTCATTCTGAAAATAGTATGTATGATTCTTTATAACCAAATCCCTTGTGAGATTTTTTGAAAGATGCACTGAATGTGTTTTGTCATCCCAGCTTACACCCACACCAAATATATCCGCAGTTTTTCTTAAAGGAAGATATGTTCTGTCATTGATTATTGTTGCCGGCACATCCAGCTGATAAGTACTGACAGACTCCGATGAATACTCCGTCACCCAATTGCTTCCGATTTTTATTTCCATAACAATTTCGTCTCTCTCAACTTTAACACACAAATTCTCTGAGTCCCACTCCACATCACAGTGAAATGCTTCTGCTATGGTTCTTAATGGAACAAGTGTCCGTCCTTCAATTATTACAGGATTTGAATCAAATCTTAACATTTCCCCATCTAAAAGCACCGAAATCGCTTCCTCGCTGTAATAATTATCTTTATCGTCCGCAGTTGCATCAAGACAAAAAATACTGTTAAAGACAAAAATCAGAGCTAATACAAAGGTCGCCATATATATTCTTTTACTCATAAAATTCTCCTTTTTTACGGGTTTTTCGTCATTTTTTATGTATACAATAATATGATACCACAATATATAGTGATTTGGCGACATTTTTTGAAAAGTGTAATTTGGATGTAATAAAAGGCCTAATAAAAAATCGTAATATTTTTTTAACATTTTTTTAAAATTCTATTGACATTCTTGTTTTTTGCAAGTATAATGAAGTACGATAAAAATATACATATGAGGTGTTAAGAGTTGAGAGTTATTTCAGGAAGTGCAAGAGGGCTTAGGCTCTCCACCATAGACTCAATGGACACAAGACCAACTCTTGACAGAGTTAAGGAGGCCATTTTCAGTATACTTATTCCATATATACCAAATGACTCATGTCTGGATTTATTTGCAGGCAGTGGCGGACTTGGTATAGAGGCTCTGAGCCGTGGAGTGGAAAGTGCTGTATTTGTAGATGCAAACCCTGAATGTATCAGAGTAATCGAGCAAAATGTAGAAAGAGCCCGTCTTAAAGAAAGAAGCAGTATTATAAGATCTGACTTTGCGTCGTATCTTCTGAGCTGCAAAAGAGGCTTTGATATTATTTTTCTCGATCCGCCCTACAAGATGGACAGACTTAACGAAATATTAACTCTTATAAGTGACAATTCCATTCTAAACAAATCAGGTATTATTCTCATTGAGGCTGATAACGGTACTAAGGTAGAGCATCCGTCATTTAATGTAATCAAAGAGAAAAAATACGGAAGAGTTAATGTGTTTGTACTGGAATCAAGAGACACAATATAAATGTTATCATCCAAAACTTTCCTATTCGCCAAGGTTGTATAACAGAATGTATGTGCCTGTTATTCCACAGATTATACTTCTCATATGTTTCATTGCAAGAGAGAACCAGATTTACATGCAAGCTACCAATGCTTCATATCAAAACAGTTTTTGTATGTGGCTTTTGGAAGGCTTATTACAGCAAGCAGGCGTAAATGTAATTATAAAAGGGTTGAGAGCAGGTCGCAGCTTCTTATATGAAATGCCAAGGCTCTGATGAACAGCAATTTATCAAGGCATCCAAACTTTGTTTATGATGACAAGCCGCAAGTATTCTTTCTTGATATCAGGTCCGGAGTTGTTGCAGAGCACCAAGGCAATCACAAAGGACTTGTTAGCGGTTTTTTGACCTAAAAGATTTCAAAAATGCCTCAAGGGGCAAAAGCGGTGCATTTAATCAAACTTAGAAAATATAGCGCATATTATCCGCGCTTAAATTAACGGAGGAGAAAAATGGATATTATTGAATTGATTGCAGAATTGGAAGAAACTATTAACAAAAGTTACGAATTTCCTTTCATTAAGAAAGCTTTCGTAAACAAGGAAGAGCTCCTTAACATCATCGGAGATATCAGCCTTCAGCTTCCTGATGAACTCAGAATGGCAAAATCTGTTGCAGAAGACAGATCAAGAATCCTTGCTGATGCACAGAAGCAGGCTGACCTTATCATAAAGAATGCTGAGCAGAAGATCATCTCTATGATCGATGAACACGAGATCACAAAGAGAGCAAACGAACAGGCTAACGAAATCGTTATGAAAGCTCAGAAAAATGCAAGAGATATCAGACTTGGTACTCTTGAATATGCTGACAATGTATTGCAGAGAGTGGACAGCACATTAAAGACTATGAGCGAAACTCTCCAGAAATCCAGAAGCGAACTGAGAAAATAATATATCCCTTATAAAAAAATCATCGCATTTATAAAATGCGATGATTTTTTTATTCCATTTTCAGTTTTTTGCTTCGCCACTCTTACTATAGGTTTGTGTTGCACTATGTTCGTTGTAGCTTTCTGTAAAAATATGGCTGCCGTCCTTCTTGCCTTCATCTGTATGATAATAAAGATATGAATGACTCTCAGGATTTAACACAGCTTCTATGGCAAGCTTTCCCGGATTGCATATAGGGCCTACAGGAAGTCCCGGATTTTTGTAGGTGTTATATGGTGACTGAACTTCCAGATCTGAAAAAAGCACCTCTTCCATATCATATGCGCCTTCGGATTTGGCATAAATAACCGTTGCACAAGCCTGAAGTGGCATATCTATATCAAGTCTGTTCATAAACACTCCCGCGATTTTTGCTCTTTCATCATCCATCTTGGCTTCTCTTTCTACAACAGATGCCAGTGTAAGTATTTCATAATAGGCAAGCTCCCTGTCATCAGGAATGACCACATTCTTTTCATAATTCTTAAGCATATTATTTATAAAATCCTTAGGTGTTGTAGTAGCGGTGTATTCATATGTGTCAGGGAACAGAAATCCCTGAAGCTTGTATTTTATTTCATCATTGTCAGGAATATATTTTAAGAAATCATATTCAAATGTTTCATTTGCCAGAACATCCAGAAATTCTTCCTTTGTACATATCCCATTTTTTTCACAAAGAGCTGCAATCATTTCTGCAGAGTATCCTTCAGGAATAGTAATGAGCTTTCCTTCCTGATGTCCTGTTGCCAGTTCGTCTATAACTGCAGACAAGGTCATAGCTGTATCAAGATTATATGTTCCGTATTTAAGCTCGTTTCCTTTTTCGTGGAATCTAAGCTTGAGTTTGAATGCAAACTTGCTTTCTATAACACCCTTTTCTAAAAGGATATCAGCCACTTTGTCGGCAGATGCTCCCTGAGGAATTTCTACAGTAACCTTTGTGCCTTCTCCCTTATCAAATTCAAGAAACTCACCTACAGGCAATATTGCAAAAGCAACAATGGCAAGAATAAGAAGCAGAGCCAAAAATATAATTGGTCCTTTTTTCTTTGACTTCTTCTTTTCTCCAACCCATTCTGCAGGCTCCCAGCTAATCTTTTTTGTTTCTTCAGCTTCTGCAGGGTTGGTCTCAAGAATAGGGTTCTTTGTTTCATTATTCATTGGTATATCTCCTTACATATGAATTATCAGTTTTATTATACAAAAGGTGCCATATTTTGTCAAATCAGCACTTTGTCTCTCCGATACCCATCAAAAATATTATTCCAAGAATAATAAGTAATATGTAATCTTCAACCCCATCATATATAAGGAATATAAGTACTCCTATAAGCACAAGGTCATCAGCCTTAAGCCCTGAAAAAACATCACTTAAGGCATTGGGTTTTCTTGTATGCTCTTCCCTCTGGCATATGACTTCTTCCTTTTTTTCACCGGAACTTCCGGGAGAGGGATATTTAAAATCACTTCCGTCACTTAACTTAAAATGCTCTCCGTATCCGTCATAAAACTGTCTTATCAATTCTTTTCACCTCAATTATAATCCTTAAAAAATCCCGTAAGCTTGGTCATACGAAGCATTTTTATGGCATTGTCTATCTGCCGCTCCCTGGTAGCACTCATATAGGGCTTTAATGCATACAAAAGATTTATCTTTGGATCAGAATTGTCTGTCATAAGCTGAGATATTCTCTGGATATTTTCGGGAGAAAATGCGTCTATGGTGTTTTTTTGACTTTTGGACACTCCCATCATCTCCTGAATACTCTCCTTTGCCTTCGGATCAGAAAGAATATCATTTATTTTGCTCATTATATTATCACTGTTCATAATATCCTCCATTTATTATAATTTATCCAGCATATCCAGAAATGCAGGATTATTTCTCAAAGCCCTTACAATTTCTTCCTGTGACATATTTTTAAGCTTATTTGCCAGTGGCGAAAGATTCATACTTTCAAGCTTATTTACTATCTGATTTTTGTCAACATTCATAAGCTTACTTTCTATCTGTGACATATCCATACCTTTAAGCTGCTCCTTTGCAGCCTTTCCTGAAGAAGTGTTCAAAAGCTCCATAAGTCTGAGTTTAAGATTGTTATCCATAGAGACCTCCATATATTCTTTTTGTATATTATATGTACCAATTGATAAAATTGTTATTATTTTTTGTAACAGATAGTCTTAATATTTAATAAAATATCATATATCATATTTTTTGGAGGGAATATAATGCAAAAAGGAAAGCATTTTTATCTTGGAGCAAATACACCCGAAGGATTTTTTTCTTATTATAACTATCTTACAGACTATTCCACACTAAGAAGATTCTATTGCATAAAGGGCGGTCCCGGGTCAGGCAAATCCACATTTATGAAAAACGTGGCATCTATTATGGAAAAGGAAGGTCTTACCACCGATTACATACACTGCTCATCTGATGATTCCTCCCTTGATGCAATCTATATAAAGGATATTAAGGTAGCATTTACAGACGGCACAGCGCCTCATATACTGGACCCGAAATATCCCGGTGCAATTGACGAAATCATAAACTTGGGAGTATTCTGGGACAGTGGCAAAATAGCCCGCAAAAAACATGAAATAGTCCATACCCAGGATATAATATCTCAGTGCTTTCAAAGAGCATATGATTATCTGGGTGCAATAAAAAGCATACGTAATGATACAGAAAAAATATACAAAAGAAGCTGTTCGAGATATCTGCAGAATGCATTTATTGACGATATTATTTTTGAAGAGCTTGCAGAGTTTCCTCTCACAGACTATATAGGAAAAAAGAAAAAATACTTCGCTTCTGCAATAACTCCAACAGGCTTTATGAACCGTCTTGATACTATTCTTTCTCCATATAAGGTATATACTCTTACGGGATATGCCGATGATGTGCTTATAAGACTATCTGACTTCATATGTGAGCGGGGAATTGATGTGGAAATGTATTTCTGCCCTATGAATCCCCGTCACAAATGCGAGCACTTAACTGTACCCGATCTTAAGCTTGGATTCACCTTATCAAATGATTTTCACAGCTTTAAGGGCGAAGATGTGATTGATTTGTCCATAGATAATCAGATTGACGATAAAGATATATCACATATAGAATTCAACAAAAAAATTTCTGATATAATATTTGATGAAACATTCAGAGAGCTTGGCTCTGCAAAAGAAAATCACGACATACTTGAGCAATTCTATGTAGGAAGTATGGACTTTGAGGGAGTAAAAGACTTAAGCCTCATAACCGCCAAAGAAATACTTGAAAAATACCGATAATTGTGGTATTATATACAATGTATGTGTATATAAACAATAAACTTTAGATAAAAGGGGTACTTAAAATGAGCAACGTATATGACGTATTGGAAGAAAGAGGTCTTATAGCACAGACCACTCATGCAGACGAGATAAGAGAGCTTCTCGGCAAAGAGAAGGTAACATTCTATATCGGCTTCGACCCTACTGCAGACAGTCTTCATGTAGGACATTTTTTGCAGATGGTAGTAATGAAGCATATGCAGGACCACGGTCATCGTCCTATTGCACTTGTAGGCGGCGGTACAGGTCACATCGGTGATCCTTCCGGAAGAACCGATATGCGTCAGATGATGACACTTGAAACAATCAACCACAACTGTGAATGTTTCAAAAAACAGCTTTCAAGCATTGTTGATTTTTCTGAAGGAAAGGCTATTATGGTAAACAATGCTGATTGGCTCTTGGATCTTAACTATATAGAATTTTTGAGAGATATAGGCGCACACTTCTCAGTAAACAAAATGCTTACTGCAGAGTGCTTCAAGCAGAGACTTGAAAAAGGCCTTTCTTTCCTTGAATTCAACTATATGCTTATGCAGAGCTATGACTTTTTGATGCTTGAGAGAAAGTATGACTGCAAACTTGAGCTTGGCGGAGACGACCAGTGGAGTAACATCCTCGGCGGTATTGAGCTTTGCCGTAAAAAAGACCAGAAGCAGACATACGGTATGACATTTACTCTCCTTCAAAACTCTGAAGGTAAGAAAATGGGCAAAACTCAGAAGGGTGCTCTCTGGCTTGATCCAAACAAAACAACTCCACATGAATTTTACCAGTACTGGAGAAATGTGGGCGATGATGACGTTATCAACTGCTTAAAACTCATCACATTTGTTCCTATGGATCAGATAAATGAACTCTCTAAGCTTGAAGGAAAAGAGCTTAACGAAGCAAAGAAGCTTTTGGCTTATGAAGTAACAAAACTTGTTCACGGCGAAGAAGAAGCAAATAAGGCAAAAGAAACTGCCGAAGCAGTATTCGGCGGATCAGGTATATCAGAAAATATGCCTACAACAGAAATCACATCAGATGAGCTTGGCGACGGAATGGGAATCCTTACACTTCTTGTAAAGGCAAAGCTTGCTGCATCAAACGGCGAAGGCAGAAGACTTGTTACACAAGGAGGAATCTCCATAAATGATAATAAGGTTTCCGATCCTCAGTTTATGGTAACAAAGGATATGTTTGAGGGAGATTTTATTATTAAAAAGGGTAAGAAGGTTTTCCACAGAATCATTCTTAAATAAGAATTATAAACCAAATAAAACACATTAAAGGCATTTTATTTATATTATAGAAGATATTGCATCACAAGGTGCAATATTTTCTATTTACAGGAGATTGGCATGAAAGATTATATTGTAAGAGGAAATACAAAAGACGGCTATATACGCTTCTTCGGTGCAGATACAAAAGAAACAGTAAACACCGCACACAATATGCACAAGACCTCCCCCGTAGCAACTGCAGCAATAGGAAGACTCCTTACTGCAGCATCTATGATGGGTGCAATGCTTAAGTCAGAGGATGATATTATTACACTTCAGATGTCAGGAGGCGGTCCTCTTGGCAAGGTGGTTGCTGTGGCAGACTGCAATGCAAATGTAAAGGGATATGTAGGAAATCCGTTTCTCGATATACCCCTTAACAAAAACGGCAAGCTTGATGTAGGCGGAGCAATCGGTACAGAGGGCTCTCTCATTGTAATAAGAGATTTCGGTCTTAAAGAGCCATATATCGGCAAAACCCCGCTTGTATCAGGAGAAATTGGTGACGACCTTACAAGCTATTTTGCAGTATCAGAGCAGGTGCCGAGTGTAGTAGGACTTGGGGTGCTTGTAGACAGAGATTATACCTGCAAGTGTGCCGGCGGATTTATCATCCAGGTAATGCCCGGTGCTACAGATGAGGCTATTACAAAGCTTGAAGAAAATATCAAAAAAGTCAAATCAGTAACAGAGCTTCTTGACTCAGGCAAAACCATTGAGGATATAATTGCAGATGTTCTTTGTGGCTTTGAGCTTGATTTTTCTGAAAAGAAGGAAACAAAGTACTATTGTAACTGTTCCAAAGAAAGAGTAGAAAAGGTGCTTATCACTCTTGGAGAAAAAGAGCTTACAGACATTATAGAGCAGGACAAAAAGGCAGAATTAAGCTGTCATTTCTGTGATAAGGTGTATAACTTCAATGAGGAAGAGCTGAGAAATCTTCTGAAAAACGCAAAAGAAGAAAACTGATTATTAAAATGAGGCAATAAGCGGACTTTGTATATTGTTTGCTTACTGCCTTTTTATTTGAACAAAATCCAATAGCAATATTATGCAACCACAAGACAATATTTGACATTTAATTATAAATATCTCTGTGATATAATCAAACTGCAAAGGTATCTTTTATGCATACCCAAAAGATATCTTTTATGCATACCCACACCACAATTGCAGCCGCATTTACAATCTTAATATTGTGCAAAAAATATGCATTTTCGTTAATATCGTTTATTGCAATGGTTACTTAATAATTATACAATATATGTGTAAACTATTAATCCCAAGGAGGAAACCCATGAAAAGAGTTTTATGTATGATTCTTACATTGGTAATGACTGTTTCATCAACGGCTTTTGCCGGAAGTATAGCAGTACCAAATGTACTTGAGCATCCGGGAGATCACAGACCGGTACCAACAGTATTTGAAAAATCCAAATCCTATGATGACCTGCACTTCTTCCCTATGGCAGCAGATGCAGACACAACCTTTAATTCCCTTACAGGCGGAAAGGTAGTGCTTACAAATGACGATTTGTTTTATGAAGGTGCAACCAAAGAAGGTACAGGTAAATACGGCAAAGTGGAAGTAGTACCTGTAGAAGGTATGCCTTTTGACAAGGCTCTCCGCTTCACTACAAATGAGGTTCCTTCAGGAAAATCCGCATTTAACTACCGCATATATCCCGATGACTTTGAAGCATTCAGAAGCTACAAGGACTATGATATGTGTATAGCAAAGTTCTATGTGAGAAATATAGAGGGCGGAGATTTCGATGCAAAAACAAACAGAATTTATACATATTTCTGCGAAAAGTCTTTTAACACAAAGGTTCCCGGAGACAACCGTCCATACAGAACCATCGACTTTGGCAGTGAGTGGACTGTTGCTTATGTTCCTGTTCAGCTGACACATGCTTACGGTCAGTACGGATACATCTTCTCTCTTAACCCTGTTTACTACGAAGGTGTTATAGAGGTAGGCGGATTTGAACTTATAAACTACGGCGACAAATACGATTATGCAGATATGCCTGTTATGAACAGTTATTATAAAGGCTGCGAGGAAGATGCACAGTGGAGAAAAGAAGCATTTGAAAGAATAGACAAATACAGAAAAGGCGACTTCAATATCACGGTCAGGGACAAAAACGGAAACCCTGTGCCCGATGCAAAAATCAACCTTGATATGTATGAGCACGAATTTGACTTTTCTGTGGCAGTAAGTGACGGTCTTATTTCAAAACCTGAATACAGAAAAGTAGTGACAGAAAACTTCAATCATTTAGGTGCGGAAGGACATTTTCACAGAAGAGATGTAAATGAAGATGAAAATAAATACTTCAAAAATGCAGAGGCATTTATTGACTTTGCAAAAAACAACGGTATCAACGGTGGTATTCACGGACATGCACTTCTGTGGGATAACAGTATCACCAGTTCATATTTGAGTGCTTACAAGGATGTATATCAGGACGAAGCACTACTTAAGGCAGAACTGAAAAAGCACTTTGAATATATGGCAAATCGTTTCGGCGACGATGTAACAGTATGGGATGTATCCAACGAAGACGGAAGCCGTATAGGAGGACCCACCTGTACATTTAAAAATATGTACGGAAAAGAATTTCTTGTAGACTTATATAACTGGGCGAGAGAGCTTTTCCCTGATGCAACACTTATGATTACTGACGGTGGATTTAACTACAAAAGAGATTTCACAGACTGGGCTGTAGAAAACTTAAAACCCGATATGCTTGGTGTTCAGGGGCATGCAAGTTATGCATCTATCCCTGAAGATGCAATAAAAACCCTCTTTGACTACTATGACAGATACGGTCTTGAAATGAAGATTACCGAATTTGACTCAACAAATATAAAAGAGGATCCTAACTATCAGGGAAACATTGCAAGAGATATGCTTATTGCATATTTCTCTGTTCCTCACATTACCATGATTCAGCTGTGGGGCTTCTGGGATTCAAGTTCAAAGCAGGGAAGTCCGCGTCTTATGTACAAAAATGACTGGACTATAAAGCCCGGTGGAATTGCCTTTCAGGATCTTGTATACAACAAATGGTGGACAAATGAAGAAGGTACAACAGATAATGGCGGCAAGTACTCTGTAAGAGGATTCTATGGTGATTATGATTTAAAAATCAATGCAAATGGAAAAGAGTATCTTCTGAGCCTCCCACTCTATAAGGATTCAAAAAATGATGTGGAAATCACCCTTGGCGAAAAGGAAGCAACTGCTATTATAAAAGATACTGACACAAAGGTAAAAGTGGTTATATCTGCCGATGAAACTATACCAAATGAAGCAATGGTTATGGGTGAATACGGCGAAGGAAATATCTTAAAGGGTGTAACCTCGTCAAAGGGCGAAACAATCATACAGAGAAATGAATTTCTTATTGGAGAATACGAAAGAAAAAATGCAGATACAGAGCTTAAACTCATTGTATTAGGTGATGATATCAAAACATCATCTTTGAAATAAGGAGGAAATGTGATGAAAAAAATTATTATATCTTTACTTATATTAAGTCTTACCGTTTCCATACTTCCTTTATCCCTTGCATTTGCTGATGATATAAAAATCATCATAGACGGTAAGGATCAGACTTATGATGTGATGCCTGTAATAGTAAACGGAAGAACTCTCGTACCCTTAAGAGGAATATTTGAGACTCTTGGAGCACGAGTAGGCTGGGAAGATACCACAAGGACTATCATAGGCTCCAAGGGCGACAAAACAATCGTTCTTCAACCTGACAACACCTTAGCATCTGTTTCGGGAAAAGAGGTTACTCTGGATGTACCGCCACAGATTATATCTTCAAGAACAATGGTACCTGTAAGATTTATTTCTGAATCATTGGGGGCACAAGTAGATTGGATAGGGGACACAAGAACTGTTACCATCACAAGCCCGAAAGATACGGAACAGGAGATAAATGAAGAACCAACAACTGAAGAATCTTCATCGTCATCGGAAAACAATCCCGTAATAATCGACTGGGCAAAGTTCAAAAAATCTCTCAAAAAATACTCAAACGGGTTTGGCTCATTTAATGTTAAGGATGATTCAGTAGAAATCATCTGCGAAACATTGCCCGAAAAAGACTCAAAATTCAATTTTGCAATAGTTACCGACTTTGAAAACATCATCAAAGAGGGCGATGTTTGCCTTATGAGTTTTAAGGTAAAGGTAAATTCAGGAGAAGGCTATGTGAAGCCATGGGTACAGGATATAAAAAGCAGAAAAGCACTGTTTGCACAGACCATTGTTGGTAGTGCAGGCGGCGATTTCACAGAGTGCTATCTCCCGTTTGTAGGTATACCTGACATAAGGGATATAGGTATCAGATTTGGCGGAAAAATTCAGAATATCACACTTAAGGATTTTAAGATAGAAAACTTCGGCACAACAAAGAAGCTTTCTGAACTTCCATCAACCATCACAGGAAAGAACGATACTTCTCCGTCATTTGCCGATCTGATTGCGAATGCACAATAGATAAAATCAACTTATAAGGGAATGTAAAAAAACTCCAGATCGCAAAAAGGCATAGAGTAAGCCAAAATCAAAACCCTGAAATCACAACAAAACTTATAAATTACTCATTATGTGGGAAATATTACATTTTTATGTAATATTTCCTCTTTTTTTGTACTTTTAGATGGACGATTGCAACGATCCCTCCACTCTGTAATCCATTCGCCATGGAATCCCTCCACCGCTACGCGGTCCCCCTCCCTTTAAGACAAGGGAGGCTACGCCTCTCGACGTATAGTACACAAGTAATCTGTATTATGTGTAAGATGAAATAACGTTATATAAAAGAAAAAAGTTTTAAAATAATGAATTTTGTTATTAGACAATGAAAATCCAAAAATAATACTATGTGTATATTTGAAGGATTTTCAGAAGAATAATGCAAAATTCATATTTTAAAACCGCATAATACAGATTACTTGTGTACTCCTGCCTTCGGGTAACCCGAAACCAAAGGTTTCGGCTCAGTTTCTTCTATCACGAAGTCTTTTTCCTATTCCCTTAATCATAAAAACAGGGACTGTAAAATAGATTTTTTACAGTCCCTTGTCGGGTTGATTCAACATAATTTTATTTTTTATTATTTCCCCAGGCCTCACACTTTTTTCTGAATGATGAGGGGGTAATACCCACTATCTTTTTAAATGTCTTTGTAAATGTGGGAGAATCGGGAAAGCCGCTTTCCTCCCCTATCTGTGATATGGATTTATCTGTATATGCAAGAAGCTGTCGGGCATTGTATATTCTGGTAGACAGGATATAATTATTGATGGTAAGCCCCGTTTCCTGCTTGAACTTTCTACAGATATGGAATTTGCTCATATGTATATGGCGCGATATATCATCAATGGTCATATCCTCGTTGATGTTATTACTTATATACTCCATTATATCAGACACAACACCTTTTTTTGTTTGTATCCTTATATCAGATTTATCTGCACATAAATGTAACAGCTTAAACACATCAGACAACGCCATAAGGCTCATATCATTATTGTTGACATTTTTGTTTATTTCCTTAAAAAGCCCGTCTACTTGATCAAAAAATGCTCTGTCGCTCTTTATAAGGGTTCCGTTTTTAAAAAAATCTTTCCGACACAGCTGAAGAAATACATTTCTGTCCACCACAAGCTTACTTCTTACATAATCCTCGGGATCATTGGGTGATATACAATGTATGACTGTTCCATCTATAACCAGTATATCTCCGGGTTCAAAGTTTCTAATGATACTTCCCAGAAGAAGTGTACCCTTACCTGACACAATCTGCACAATTTCCATAGCGTTATTATGAAAATGCTTTTCATTATACTTCTCACAGGTTCCTGACTGTTTATAATATACGGAATAATTCATATACTCACCCCTACCAAAATAATACAGCAAATTATGACAATTTTCAAGTGTTATTTAGCAAATATTGACGATGTCGCACTAAAAAAATATAATAAAACAGCAATATTTTTCATTTATTTATACAGTTCAATGTGATATTATTATAATGTAAGTACTGTTAAGAACAGAAAGGATTGTTCAGAATGAAAAATTTGTTGCTTATTGGTGACTCAATTCGTATGGGTTATGATAAATCTGTAAAAAGAACTTTAGAAGGAAAGGCTAATGTTATTTTTCCAACCGACAATTGTCGTTTTGCGGCTTATCTTTTAAGAAAATTTCACGAATATCTCAGTGATATAAAGGGCGAGGATATAGATGTTGTTCACTGGAATGCAGGGCTTTGGGATTGCTTAAGATTATTTGAAGAAGATCCCCATACCCCTATCGATGTATATGCATATTACATAGAAAGAGTATGTGTCAGAATAAAAAAGATATGTCCGAATGCAAAAGTAATATTTGCAACATCTACAAAAGTACTTTCCGAAAAAATGGGCAAGGATTTCAAAAGATACAATGAAGACATAGAAAAATACAATGAAGTTGCAGTTGAAATTGCAAAAAAACACGGTTTTGAGATTAACGATTTATATACTCTTTCAACGACACTTCCGGAAGAAGCACATTCCGACGCTGTTCATTACTATACTTCAATCGGCACAGAAGCCTTTACAAACAGGGTTCTTTCCTTTGTAGTTCCTGCACTTGGTATAAATGAGGTGCCTGAGTATTGTGAAGAAATGTACACAGATAAACCTATCGGCATTTGATATTTTGACTTAACACAAACCATCACTGAAATAATGGCATACAGATTATAAAATCTTTATATAAAGGAGATAAAAAGATGAAAAAAGTTTTATCAATAATTCTTATACTGGTATTATGTTTATCCTGTACAGTTTCTGCTGCCACAATAAACATACCAAATGTACTGAAGCACCCGGGCGATCACAGACCGGTACCAACAGAATTTGAAAAGAGCAAGGATTACAGCGATCTGCACTACTTCCCTATGGCGGCAGACCCTGACAAAACCTTTGAAGGTCTTACCGGCGGAAAGGTTATCCTTGGTAATGACGCTCTTTTCTACGAAGGTGCAACTGTAGAGGGTGGCAAAACCTACGGAACAGTTGAAACAGTAGCGGTTGAAGGCATGCACTTTGACAAAGCACTGAGATTTACCACAACAGAGGTTCCGGGCAAACACTCTGCATTTAACTATCGTATATATCCTGATGACTTTGATGCATTCAAGGATTACAAAGACGGAGAAATGTGTCTTGCCAAATTCTATGTAAGAAACATAGAAGGCGGAAATTTTGACACAAAAACAAACAGAATCTACGCTTATTTCTGTGAAAAGTCATTCCGCGCTCCAAACCACAGAGAAACCTACAAAATAGTGGACTTTGATCATAACTGGAGAGCAGCATATGTACCTGTGAAGCTTAATCACGAATACGGCAAAGCAGGATATATATTCTCTCTTAACCCCATTTATTATAAGGGCATTGTAGAAGTGGGCGGATTTGAGCTTATAAACTATGGCATAGGAAAATACGACTATCAGGATATGCCTGTTATGCTTGGCTACTATCAGGGTTGTGAAGAGGATGCACAGTGGAGAAAGGATGCGATGGAAAGAATCGACCGGATAAGAAAGGGTGATGTTTCCATTACTGTTAAAGACAAAGAGGGCAATCCTATTCCTGATGCAAAAGTAAATGTGGATATGTATGAGCATGAATTTGACTTTTCTGTTGCCATTGGTCAGCAGATTGCAAAAATGCCAAAATACAGAGAAGCAGTAGTTCAGAACTTCAATCATCTGGGTACAGAAGGCGGTTTTCATCGTCAGACTGTAAATGACGACGAGAATATCCAGTATGACTACAACGACGCATATATCAAATTTGCAAAAAATAATGGCATCACACATGGTGTTCATGGTCACGCTCTTTTGTGGGATGCAAACATAGACCAGTTCTGGATGACAGCATATGAACCTGTATATAAAGACAAAGATAAGTTTATGGAAAGTGTAAGAAAGCACTTTGAATATATGGCAGAACGCTTTGGTGACGATGTTACCGTATGGGATGTAACAAACGAGGACGGAAGCCGTGTTTATGGTCCTACCTGCACCTTCAAAAATCTTTACGGAAACGAAATCCTGATAGATTTTTACAATTGGGCGAGAGAGCTTTTCCCAAATGCTACTCTTATGCTGACGGATGGCGGTCACGAAGTCAACCAGGAATTTTCAGACTGGGCAATAGAAACCTTAAAACCCGATATGCTTGGAGTTCAGGGTCATGCAGGACCGGCATTTATCCCCGAAAAGATAATCGAAGCACTCTACAGGACTTATGAAAGATATGGTCTTGAAATGAAAATCACCGAATTTGACACATCGGGTGTTACAGATGATGTGAACTATCAGGGAAATATCGCAAGAGATGCTCTTATTGCATATTTCTCCGTACCATACATAGATATGATTCAGTTGTGGGGCTTCTGGAATTCAAGCTCTACCACACTTCAGTGGAGATTTATGTACTATAATGACTGGACATTAAAACCCGGCGGTATAGCCTTTCAGGACCTTGTATACAACAAATGGTGGACAAGAGAAGAAGGTACAACTGACAAAGACGGAAAATACAATTTAAGAGCATTCTACGGAGATTATGACATCAAAATAAACGCCAACGGAAAAGATTATCTCTTATCAGTTCCTTTGTACAAAGACTCCAAAAACCATGTTGAAATCGTGCTTGATGATAATAATGCAACTGCATACATCAAAAACTCTGATACAAAATGCACCATTGTTACAACTTCAGATATAAACACATCCAACGAAGCACTTGTTATCGCTGAATATAAAGATGGCAAGCTTCTGGGTGCGGCACCTTCAAAGGGCGAAAGCATCATCAACAGAAATGAATTTCTTTCTGCTGCATATGAAAGAAAAGACCCTTCATCAGAGCTATATACAATCCTTTCAACAACACAAGCAAATCTTATTCCTATCAAATAATTCACAAGGAGAATGAAAAATATGAAAAAAATATTTTCTCTTTTACTGGTAATATCAGTTATAATTTCTTCTGTTCTCTCATTTGCAGTGTTTGCCGATGATGGTATTAAGATTATAATTGACGGGCAAACTCAAGTCTATGACCAGATGCCTGTAATCGTAAACGACAGAACAATGGTCCCTTTAAGAGGCATTTTTGAATCCCTCGGTGCAAGAGTAAACTGGATTGATGCCACAAAGACCATCATTGGTACAAAAGGTGATAAAACAATTACTCTCCAGATAGATAACACTTTTGCCAATGTTGCAGGAAATGATGTGACATTAGATGTTGCTCCCCAGATTATATCTTCGAGAACTATGGTCCCCGTAAGATTTATTTCTGAGTCCCTGGGTGCAGAAGTTGGCTGGGACGGAGATACAAGAACAGTTACAATCACAAGCCCTGTTGAAGAGATCGCAACTCCTTCATCATACACAGTTCTTGACTGGGAAATATTCAAAAGCGATTCAAAGCCCTATCAGAATGGATTTGGTACAATCAAGTTTGAAGATGATGTATTAAATGTTGTGTGTGAAACTCTTCCTGACAAGGATTCAAGATTCAATCTTACAATCACATATCCATTATCAGGAGTTATAAGTGCAGGAGATACCTGTCTTATGAGCTTTAAGGTGAAGGTAAATTCAGGAGAAGGCTATGTTAAGCCTTGGGTTCAGGACAACTCCAGCAAAAAAGCTCTCTTTGCAGAAACAAAGGTAGGCTCCGACTGGACAGAGTGTTATCTTCCATTCACAGGAATTGCAGACATCAGAGATGCGGGTATCAGATTTGGCGGCAAGGTGCAGAACATTTCCATCAAAGATTTTATGATAGAAAATTTCAAATCTGACAAAAAAATCCAAGACCTTCCTTCCACAATTATTGGCGAAAATGGTGTAACAGCAACTCCCGATACAAAGAAGGAAGAAACAAAAGAGCAAGTGAAAGAACCTGTTGCAACCACCCCATCAACAACACCTGACGGCGGAGTAATAATCATTGATATGGCATCACTTCCGAAAAGCTCAAAGGCTTATCAGAATGGCTTTGGCACAATCAAGTTTGAAGATGGTATGCTGAATGTAATCTGCGAAACATTACCTGAAAAGGATTCAAGATTCTACCTTCAGATAACAGGACCTGTCACTACAGAAATCAAAGAAGGCGATGTTTGTCTTATGAGCTTTAAGGTAAAGGTAAATTCAGGAGAAGGCTATGTTAAGCCTTGGGTTCAGGATAACACCAATAAAAAAGCACTTTTTGCAGAAACAAAGGTAGGCTCCGACTGGACAGAATGTTATCTTCCATTCACAGGAATTGCAGACATCAGAGATGCGGGTATCAGATTTGGCGGAAAAATACAGAATATATCGATTAAAGATTTTAAGATTGTAAACTACAAAAGCTCAACAACAATAGATAAGTTGCCATCAACAATTAAATAAAAAATAAGATTTTATATTGTTTGCTTATAACTCTTTATGTATAATAAAAACATACTCGTATCAAGAAAGGAAGAAAAAGATGAAAAAAGTATTAGCTTTATTGGTAGTAATGTGCATTATGATCACAAGCTTTTCTCTTGTTTCATATGCAGATGACTCAATCAAAATCAAAATCAACGGCTACAACCATGAATATGATGTTATGCCGGTGATTATCAATTCCAGAACAATGGTGCCTATGAGAGGGATTTTTGAATCTCTTGGTGCAGATATCTCATGGGATGGGGATACAAAGACTGTAAGAGCATTTGGCGTTAACGGTACTGTGATTACCCATATCATCGGTGAAGCTTCTGCTATCGTTAATGGAGAATTTGTTACTCTTGATACACCTTCTCAGATAATTAACGGAAGGACTATGGTACCTGTAAGATTTGTATCAGAAGCTCTTGGCGAAAAGGTGGACTGGGACGCAGATACAAAGACAGTTATCATCGGTGATAAGCTTGTTGCCAAGGCTCCGGGTCTTGCAACACTTAAAAGCACAATCCACAGACCTGTACCAACAGAGTTTACAAGATCAAAGGATTTAAACGACCTTGAATATTATTCAGACTTTGATGCAGTATTAGGAAAAAAAGAAGTTAACTACGACAATGCAAAGCTTATCCTTTCTCCTGAAGAATTTATAAGAGAAATCGACTTTGATTCAAAAATTGAAGGGGCAAAGTGTGAAAAGATTGCCATTGACGGAGAAGGCTTCATAGAAGCACTTAAGGTAGAAGTGCCAACAGTTCCCAATAAGGATACAGACATCATAGGCAGATTTGAAGGCAAACTTGATGGTAAGGCAAAAGCAGGAGATTCACTCCTTGTGAAGTTTACTGTAAGATGTGTATCTACAAATGCGGATGATGGTCTTGGTAAAGTAAAGATTCAGATAGAAGCACCTGAAACATTCAAGAAGGCTCTTTTCGAGGTGTTTGAATTTGACAATACATACCGCACATTCTATGTACCTTGCACAATGGTAGAAAATTCTATCAATGTTGGTGTAAGATTTGCATACAATGCACAGACCATAGAGATTGCCGATTTCCATATTTACAATTTTGGAGATTTTCCATTGTCCGATCTTCCGAGTGATGCTACATTTATGAAGACAATTGCTCCTGGTGCAGAGTGGAGAAAAGAAGCAAATGAAAGAATTGAAAAGATCAGAAAAGGCGATTTCAAAGTAGTAGTAAAAGACAAAGACGGAAACATCATCCCTGATGCGAAGGTAAAAGCTGATATGTTTGAGCACGAATTTCAGTTTGGTTCTGTTATCGGAACACCAGATACAGTTGACCTTGAAAAAACAAGAGGAAAGACCTTTGTAGAAAATTATAACTCTGCAGTTTTTGAATCTTATACAAAAATGGGACTTCACAAGCCCGAAACTGTAAGAGAAACAATGAATCTTGCTAAGGTGAATGGTATCAAATACTTCAGAGGTCATTCTATCGTATGGGAAAAGTTTGTTTCAAGTCTTGGCAATTACCTTATGCCGAAGGAACTTGAAGAAGCCTTCAATGAAAACGATAAAGAAAAATTTGATCAGATTATCAAGGATTATATGAAATATGTTATAGAATACTATCCTGAAATGAAAGAATGGGATGTTGCTAACGAAATTGTAGCGAACAAAATGTTCAGAGAAAAATTCGGCGAAGAATACATAGCTGAATACATGAGATGGATGCACGACATAAACCCTGATATTGATGTATTATACAACGAAGCATCTCACTGGAACGTTGACTTCTTTGATCGTCTTGATATGCTCAAAAGAGTAGGTGCGTGGGATGATATGGATAAACTTGGTCTTCAGTTGCACTTTAATGGAAGTATAGTGACTCCTGTAGAAATGATTAATCTTTATGATAAGCTTGTAAATGAATATGGTGTAAATAAGCTTATTGCAACAGAGTATTCCACAGGTGCATTATCTGATGAAAAACAGCACGCAGACTTCAACAGAGACTTTATGATAGCTACCTTCTCACATCCTAATATGACAGGTATCTATATGTGGGGACACTGGTCAAGTGCTAATTCAAAGTACCACATGAATGCACCATTGTATGATACAGAATGGAATCTTAAAAAAGGCGGACAGGCTTATCAGGACCTTGTGTACAACAAATGGTGGACAAATGAAGAGGGTGCAACCAATGCTGCCGGTGAATTTGGCTTAAGAGGTTTCTACGGTGACTATGATGTAACAGTAGAGGCAAATGGTCAGACAAAGACTGTAATGGTAGCATTCCACAAGGGATATGACAACATTCTCGAAATAACAATGGACTAGCGGAAATGTAAAAATACCCCACATCGCAAAACGGTAAGGGTAATAATAGAAAAATCTTCTAATGTAGGAAACCGAATTATCATTAAATTCGGTTTCCTCTTATTATACACCGTTTTGCTATTGACAAACAGAACCTCTCGGAGTATCGCATACACCTTCGGATTCTGTTTGACAATTGTGAAGCATTTTTCCTATTTCCGCGAAAATGTAAAAATGACCGAATTCCATTTCGGTCATCCTGAGCGTAGTCGAAGGATCTTCGCAAAGCGACAAGGGATAATATATATCAGAAGTCCTAAACCGGAAGTATAATTATTTTATGGTAGAAAAGCATCTTTTCAAGGTGCTTTTCTTTTTTTGTGTGTCGCTTTGCTTTGGACAAACTATCACTCTCGCGGTGCAAATGCACAGCTTCGGTTCAGTTTGTCCAATCTGAGGAATTTTTCCTATTTCTTATTATAAAAAAGTGCTTTAGCACATCAACCCCCTTGCCCCCAATCTTGGGGGTAGGGCGGTACACTTTTTTGCGTGATGCAAATTTTCGCCGTGGACCGCGAAAATTCCTATCACATAAAATAAAAAACGAGGATGCGAAAAATTATTTTTCTGCATCCTCATTTTTTAAGAGTTCACTTATTTTATCTGCACTTTTAAGCTTTTCCAGAGTTGTATATTCACAGATCACACCTGAACCGTCAGGGACAATTCTTTTCTCAAGCTTCTCCCACTTTTCCACAGCAAATCTGAAATACATATCATTGGAATATTTGGGAATTTCCTTTATCTTATATCTTGGTACAACACTTTTATTCTTTATCTTCCCGTAAAATTCTATTCCTGACATTCTTCCAAAAAGATTTCTGGACTGATATATGGCAACATACTCTGCCTTATATCCATCATCCCCTGCAACACTTACCGGTATATGATAAAAATTGTTTTTTATACACACAGACAGCTGACGGGGATTCTTAAGTGCACCGATTATCACACATCCGGTATCGGTGTTTTTTGTTTCGGTTGTATCTTTTAAAAAGTCCCCCGACAGCACATATGAAGTTTTTTCTTTGGGGATAATTACTATCCTTAAGAATCTTTCTATTATACTTTTAAATAAATTCATAAAACCGCTCTTTCCGATTGACATAAGATCAATTACGTGTTATCATATCCGCATCAAAAAGGAGAAATGAACTATGCCATATTTAATTATATTTATTATATTTTTTATTATCGCTTTGTCATTTTATATGTATTTCCTTGCAAAAAGGTTTTTGAAAATACTCAAGGTGAACACAGAGAACACCTTAACAAAAATCATCATTACCATTTTTTCGATTATTACTGGAATTATGAGTGCAAATATGTTTTCTTTTTTTGCAGTGATTATTCTTCACTTTGTAGTCATATGCCTTGTAGCTGATCTGATTAATCTCATCATATCATATATTTCAAAATTTCTTGACAAAAAAGACTATAGCAAATGGAAAGCTGTTCATTCATTGTGCATAGTCCCATTCGTTCTCACTACTATAATTATTATATTTGGTCATATAAATCTCAACTCTGTCCAAAAAACCTCATACACTGTCCTGACTGACAAAGCAATATCCGATTCAGGATATAGAGTAGCGCTTCTTGCAGACATACACTATGGCGTGTCGCTGGATAAGGAAGGGCTTATGAAGATATGCGAAAGAATCAATGATGAAAATGCTGACATTGTAGTTTTGTGCGGCGACATAACCGATGATGACACCTCAAAGAAGCAGATGGAGGAAGTTTATTCCGTACTCGGAAACTTAAAAAGCAAATACGGAACATATTATGTGTATGGAAATCACGACAGACAGCAATACAAAAACTCCCCCTACTACACCGCCGAGCATCTTAAGGATACTATAGAAAAGAATAATATAAGCATCCTTTGTGATGAAAAAATCGAAATCGGGGATGATTTTGTTATCATAGGAAGAGAAGATGCATCCTATGGCTCATTTTCAAAAAATCAAAAGCCAAGAAAGTCCATAAAGGATTTTTATTCCATTGGCGATGATTACAGAAGTTCATTTATAATGGTACTTGATCATCAACCGAAAAATCTAAAAGAAAATGCATCCTTCGGTGTAAATCTGACCCTTTCGGGACACACTCACGGAGGGCAGATATGGCCGGTGAATATTATCGACAAAATAGTTAAACTAAACGAGCTCAACTATGGCAAGCTTCATCTGGATAATGATTCAGATGCAATTGTAACAAGCGGCGTTGCCGGATGGAAATATCCTATCAAAACTGCATCACCATCCGAATATGTGATAATAGATATAAAGAAGAAATAGTCTATAGTATATTTCCGTCTTTTGTTTCAAGAATAATGGTAACGGGTCCGTCATTTAACAGCTCTACCTTCATATCAGCACCGAATATACCCTTCTGAATTTTTGTAAATTTACCATCAAGTAAAGATACAAAATACTCATAAAGCCTCTCCGCTTCTTTTGGTTCCATAGCATTCATAAAATTTGGTCGATTCCCCTTACGTGAATCTGCATAAAGGGTAAACTGTGATATAACAAGAACCTCACCATCTATATCCCCTGCTCCAAGATTCATCTTGCCATCACCATCTTCGAAAAGGCGGATTTTTGAAATCTTGTCAGCAAGCTTTTCGCAATCCTTTTCTGTATCGCCATATCCTGCACCCAAAAGCACAAGAAAGCCCTTGCCTATTTCTCCCACAATCTTCCCGTCTACTTTTACCGATGCATTTGTCACTCTCTGTAATACTGCTTTCATTTGTATCTCCTATTCAAACACTTTGCTTATTTTTTCCATAATTAACGATGACTCAATATGCTGTGGGCATACTGCTTCGCACTTTTTGCATTTGATACATTTATCCGCTTTTGTATCAAGAAGGTCGTATTCCTTTTCTTTGATATTCTTTACCCTTCCAAGAGCGGTTTTGTTGTATATATCATAGATTTTAGGTATATCAAGTCCCATAGGGCAAGGCATACAGTATCCGCAGGCGGTACAGGAAACAAAGGCACTTTTTCTGTATACTTCCTTTGCATATTCAAGGATATTTTTTGTATTATGGCACATCATACCCACTGTAGCACGGTTGGCATAGGTTATATTGTCCTTCACCTGATCGAATGTGCTCATACCGCTAAGTATCACAGACACTTCCTTTCTGTCCCAGAGAAAGTCAAGTGCAGTTTCTACATTAGATATATCTTTTGGAAGTATTTCTTTGATTCTCTCTGGTACGTTTGCCAGTTTTCCACCTCTCAGTGGCTCCATTATTACCACACCAAGCCCCTTTGAATGAGCATATTCAAGCCCCTTTATACCTGCCTGATGGGTGGTATCCACATAGTTTAACTGTATCTGGCAAAATTCCCACTCGTCAAATGAATCCACAATCATCTTAAATGTATCATAATCATCGTGGAATGAAAAACCTATATGCTTTATAAGACCTTTTCTTTTAAGCTCTTTCATTTTTGTAAGGAAGTGGTATTTTATCACAACATTCTCCCAGTACTCCTTATCAAGAGCATGAAGAAGATAAAAATCTATATACTCTGTATCAAGTCTTTTTAACTGTTCATTGAAGAATATATCAAAATCCTCTTCTTTTTTTACAATGGCAACGGGCATCTTGGTGGCGATAAATACCTTCTTTCTCAAATCCCCCTTAAGTGCTTTTCCCAGAAGAACTTCGCTTTTGCCATTATGATAAAAGTAAGCTGTATCAAAGTAATTTACACCATTATCTATAGCATAATGAATCATATCTATCGCATCTTTTTCTATTATATTCCCTTCATTGTCAGTAGGAAATCTCATACAACCAAATCCCAGAGAAGATACCTTCTCACCGGTTTTCCCAAACAATCTGTATTCCATACAAAGCCCTCCCTCGGTTTCATAATAATATCTTATCACATAATAATGAAAATGTATATAATTTTTGACAAATCTTAAATATGATGATAAAATATCCATATACTATTTAAGGGATGATACTATGAACTCAACTCTCAGAAGAACCTGGGCAGAAATTAATACAGACAATCTTAAATACAATTATAACAAAATAAAGGAATACATAGGTCCTGATGTGAAGTTTCTGGCAGTAGTAAAGGCAGATGCATACGGACACGGTGCCATAGAAATATCTAAGATAATGGAAGAAGTAAAAGCTGATTATCTTGCAGTATCAAGCCTTGATGAAGCAAGGGAATTAAGAAGTGCAGGAATCAGGCTTCCTATCCTTATATTCGGTCATACGCCCAAGGAAGAAGTGCCTTTGATTATAAAATATGACATCACTCAGGCAGTGACCTGTGAGGCAAAGGCTATAGAGTATAACGAAGAGGCAAAGAAGCTTAACAAAAAGCTTAAGGTACACATAAAGCTTGATACAGGTATGTCAAGGCTGGGATTTCTATGCAACGGCACACACTTCGAAGGATGTATCGAAGGTATAGAAAATTCAGTGAAGCTTCCATATCTTGAAGCAGAAGGTATATTTACTCATTTTGCAGTTTCTGATGAATATGGCGAAGAAAATGATAATTATACAAAGGCTCAGCTTGAACTATTCAACAATGTTGTTTCCTCTCTCAAAGAAAGAGGTATCACCTTCCCCATAAGACATACTGCAAACACAGGTGCAACAGTGAGATTTAGAGAAAGTCATATGGATATGGTACGCCCGGGACTTCTCCTCTACGGATATGGAGATGAGGCGAAGAAGCTTGGCTTAAAGCCTGTAATGACTCTCAAATCTGTAGTAAATACCATCAAAGTATATGATGAAGGTACATCTGTAAGCTATGGCAGAATATATAAAACTGACTCTCAGAGAAGACTTGGAGTACTTCCTATCGGATATGCAGATGGATTTTTCAGGAGTCTTTCCAACAATTATTCTGTGAATCTGTCAGGTGCGAAGGCTCCTGTCAGAGGCAAAATATGTATGGATATGTGTATGATAGATCTGACAGATATACCTGAAGCAAAGGTGGGCGACGAAGCAGAAATATTTGGCGAAAACAACCCTATAGAAAATATGGCAGCTCTTGCCCATACAATTCCTTATGAAATCACCTGTGCACTGTCAAAAAGAGTGCCCAGAATATTTATAAAAGATGGCGTGGAATATGCAAGAGAATTAAGGCTTATGGATTGAAAATCAGACCGAAAAGTTTTTTAAAAAATTGTTTGCATTTTCATAAACTTTGTGATATAATACCAATGTTCGAAAAAAATCGAATATAATGCGCTTTTAGCTCAGCTGGATAGAGCGTTTGGCTACGGACCAAAAGGCCGGGGGTTCGAATCCCTCAAAGCGCGCCAAACAAAAGAGACACTCTACAAGAGTGTCTTTTTTGTTTCTGTGTGATGAAGAGGGATTCGAACACTGAGAGGGTTTTGGCGTTAAAAAAATGATTGATAATCATTTTTAGCCAAAAGGTGCGAAGTCCGGTACCAAAGGCTCTGCCTTGGGTGGACAAGCAGAGCGGATGCGTAGCATACGTTATCCCTCAAAGCGCGCCAAACAAAAGAGACACTCTACAAGAGTGTCTTTTTGTTTTGTAGTTGAAGAGGGATTCTACACTAAAGAGGGTTTTGGCGTTAAGAAAATGATTGATAATCATTTTTAGCCAAAAGGTGCGAAGTCCGGTACCAAAGGCTTTGCCTTGGGTGGACAAGCAGAGCGGATGCGTAGCATACGTTATCCCTCAAAGCGCGCCAAACAAAAAGGCATTCCATCAGGGATGTCTTTTTGTTTCGTAGTTGAAGAGGGATTCTACACTAAAGAGGGTTTTGGCGTTAAGAAAATGATTGATAATCATTTTTAGCCAAAAGGTGCGAAGTCCGGTACCGAAGGCTTTGCCTTGGGTGGACAAGCAGGGCGGATGCGTAGCATACGTTATCCCTCAAAGCGCGCCATCAAAAAAGACATCGTTAAGATGTCTTTTTTGTGTTTGTGTCCTCTTGGGGACACAACATCATTACGAGCGAAAGCGAGTACACTGTTTGACCGGATACGGTCAACATCATTCCGCTTTAGCGGACACAAAATGATGTTATCTTCGATAAATGATGTTGCACTTCGCGCAAACGATTGATAATCCAATACATGGTGCATATACATATCTTGATGGTTATCAAATACTTATATATTCCTTAAACTTGTTATTTCAACAACCAATCAATCACATTTATCTGCTTTATACCTTCGTAATTTGCTCCATTGCCAATGTCATCAAGGGTCAACAGGGTTTTAGGATAATTGTCTTTTATCTCCTTAAGCGGTGCTAATTCTCGTTCTAATGTCTTTTCATCAAGCACACTTGCAGAAACCTGATAGTATTCAACCTCATTCATATTAACTGCAACAAAGTCAACCTCTTTTTCTGCTAGCTTACCAATATTAACTCGATTTTTTCTTCTTAAAAGCTCAAGATAAACCACATTCTCAAGAATATGTCCTAAATCACTCGCAGATTGGCTTATAATATGATTTCTGATTCCATTATCTACAAAATAATACTTGCCAAGAGTTTTTAAGAACTGTCGTCCTTTTATATCATACCTCGTTACATTGTAAAGAATGTAGCTGTCAGTCAGAGCTCTTAAATATGCTTCAACTGTATTTGGCGAAATTTTTCTGCCGCTTGATATCAATGTATCACTAATTTTCTTTGTTGAGATAGGGCTTCCTATGCTTGACGCAACAGTTTTTAATATGTTTTCCAATACTGATACATCATTTATTTTCTCTCTTGTAGCCACATCTTTAATAAGAATAGTATTGTATATTCCTTCGATATATTGGTTTATAACCTTTTCATCATTTTCAAGATAGGCAACATAAGGAAAGGAGCCATATCTTAAATAGCTATCAAAGATTTCTCTTTTACTTTTTCCGTTTTCTTTTGTAGCTTCATAATATTCTTTAAATGAAAAAGGTAACATATCAATCTGAATATATCTTCCTGAAAGCAGTGTTGCAAGTTCGCCCGACAACAGATAAGCATTTGAGCCTGTAATATAAACATCGCAGTTTTTCTTTATAAAAAGGCTGTCTACTGCTTTTTCAAATTCGTTGCATTTTTGCACTTCATCAATAAAAATATAATTATTTTTGTCAGGAACAAGTTTTGAGATTATATAATTATACAACGCTTTATAATCAAGTAAATCAGCATTTTCAAGTTCCTCAAGGTTGACCGAAATAATTTGACTATCCTCTACTCCTGTTTGTTTTAAATAATCAATATACAATTCAAATAAGGTGGATTTACCGCATCTTCTGACACCGGTAATAACCTTGATGACCTGTTTATCTTTTATTGCTATTAAATTGTTTAAATATTCTTTTCGCTGAATCATTTTCGCACCTCGCTTACATAATTCTATGTTAATACAAAAAAATATATTTGTCAATAGTTTTTGCACATTTGAGAAAAAACTTATAAAATTCGACAATTTATTTTCGTTTTATCGTATTCGAATTATTTTAGTACAAAAAGCGAGTACACTGTTGACCGGATACGGTCAACATCATTCCGCTTTAGCGGACACAAAATGATGTTATCTTCGATAAATGATGTTGCACTTCGCGCAAATGATTGATAATCATTTTTAACCAAAATTCTCAAAGTTCTTGAAATAATATTTTAATTACTATATAATATGTTTATAATGAATTTTTCAGGAGGTAAATATGCTTTTATACATTGTAAGACACGGAGAACCTGACTATACCACAGATACTCTTACAGAGAGAGGATGGACTCAGGCAGAAGCCGTAGGAAAGAGAATTTATGATGCAAAAATAGACAGAATTTTTTCATCCCCTATGGGCAGAGCTAAACAAACTGCAGAGCCTGCCTGCAGACTGTTGGGGTTAGAAAAAGAAATTGAAGAATGGACTCACGAAATAGGTGACGAAAGACTTACACCGTTTCCTGACGGCGTTATGAAGAGTGTTTCTTTCGTACAAAACACTTACTATCGTGAAAACGGAAATATAAATCTTTCATATGAAGATGCATTTACCTGTACAGGTATTAATCAGTCTCAAATGAAAGATGCGGTGGAATTTATAGCAAAAAACGGTGATGAATTTCTGGAAAGACTTGGATATAAGGAAGAAAACGGTGTGTATAAAATTCTTCGCAACAACGAAGAAAAGATAGCACTTTTCTGTCATACTGCCTTTGCAAGAGCATGGATCAGTCATCTTTTGCACATACCATTGAATATTATGTGGGCAGGTTTTCAGATCACCCATACAGGAGTAACTGTGCTTGAATTCAAAAACAACCCCAATGGATATACTGCACCATGCTGTCTTTGTCTGTCAGATATGGGCCATTTGTATAAAGAAAATCTGGATATGATTTATGACAATCAAAATATTACACTTTGAGGTGACACAATGCTAAAATCCCTGAATAAGCCTGTAGATATGACCACAGGCACTCCATGGAAAGGAATAATACAATTTACACTTCCTATGCTTATAGGAAATATAGCACAACAGCTCTATGCGACGGTTGACAGTATCGTTGTTGGTAAATATATCGGTGATAATGCTCTTGCATCAGTGGGAAGCTCCGCTCCCATACTTAATATGATACTTGCGCTGTTTATCGGTATATCAGGCGGTGCAGGGATAATGGTTTCTCAGTATTTCGGTGCAAAAAACAGGGAGAGTCTCTCCTACTCTGTAGGAAACAGTATTGTAGCAACTCTTATATGCAGTCTGTTTCTTATGATTTTTGCAACTCCGTTTATTCATCCTGTACTGAAGCTTCTGAATACACCCGGGTCAATTATCGGAGAATGCACAAACTATCTTACCATATCGGTGGTAGGTATCGCAGGTCTTGCATTCTACAATATACTTAGCGGCATTATAAGGGCTATGGGAGATTCGATTTCCACCCTTATATATCTTCTTGTGGCAACTGTAATAAATATCGTACTTGATATATATTTTGTAGCCGTGATTAATATGGGTGTTGGCGGTGTGGCACTTGCCACTGTTATAGCACAGTTTATATCAGCAATTCTTTGCTTTTTGAAGCTGAAAAAAATGACCGGATATTTTGATATGAAAATAGAATATTTCAGGCCAATGAAAAAATATATTATGACCATTATCCGTCTGGGTCTCCCCTCGGGACTTACACAGGCGATAATGTCATCTGCTATGATTGTGGTACAGTCTCTTACCAACTGCTTCGGTGAGCTTTTTATCGCTGCAAACGTGGTTATTATGAGAGTTGACGGCTTCGCTATGATGCCAAACTTCTCCTTCGGTATGTCTCTTACCACCTATTCGGGACAAAATGTAGGTGCAGGATATTATGACAGAGTAACAAAAGGTGCAAAGCAGGGTACATTTATCGCAGTAATGTGCTCTACAATAATCACAGGCATTATCCTTCTTTTCGGAAAACACCTTATGGGTGTATTTACCGAAACACAGGAGCTTGTGGATATGAGCTACCGACTTATGATGATACTTGCGGCAGGATATATCGCTGTAGCTGTATCTCAGTCTCTGTCAGGTATTATGAGAGGTGCAGGAGATACAATGACACCTATGTGGATATCACTTATCACAACAGTATTTTTGCGTGTGCCTATTGCATACGGAATATCCTTTCTTACAAGATCAGAAGCTCTTCCATACGGTATAAAGGAATGTATACAGATAAGTCTTCTTGCTTCATGGGTAATAGGAGCTTTGCTTACAGTGATATTTTATGCTAAAGGTAATTGGAAAAAACGCAGATTATCCTAAAATGAGGAGTAAAAATTGCCCGGATCATAAAAATGCGAGACTAGAATTAAAATGTTTTCTCATATTTGTATTTAGCATTTTTGTAGGAACTACTGTATTATTTGCAGTAGTTCTTTTTTTCTGTGCATTTTTTATTACGAACAAGCCTCACCTCTCGGCGTATCTCATACGCCTTCGGGAGGACCTCGCTTCACTCGGTTTCGAATTGTCCGTTCCGAACAATTTTTACTTCCTCATTTCATTTACAAATTGCCCGGATCACAAAAATGCGAGACAAAAATTAAAATGTCTTCTCAGTTTGTCTTTATATTAAACAAAAAACTATACCATCGGGGATTCCGATTGGTATAGTTTTTATTTTTTATTCAGTTTTGGGAAGTTTATCTTCCCTGTCCGATAAGCTCTTCGCCCACCTTGTATATATTCCCTGCTCCCATAGTGATGACGATGTCACCTTCTGCCGCATTCTCAAGAATATACTCTTTGATCTTATCAAAGCTTTCAAGATATATAGCACCTTCTGTGGCTTGGGCAAGTTCTTTTGATGATACAAGCCCTGTATCCTTCTCTCTTGCCGCATATATATCTGCAATTATGGTATGATCCGCAAGTGTAAGTACTTCCTTGAAATCATCAAACAGAGTCTTTGTCCTTGTGTATGTATGTGGCTGGAATATGCACCATACCTTGTTGTGCTCCATATCATTTGCTGTAGTCAGGGTTGCTCTTATTTCTGTTGGATGATGTGCATAGTCGTCTATTACCTTAAAGCCATTTACCATTCCTTTAAGCTCAAATCTTCTCTTGACCCCGTGATATGCTTCGATGCCTGAAATTATACACTTTCTGTCAAGGCCCAGAAAATCCCCTGCAGCAAAAGCCGCAAGTGAATTAAGTACATTGTGCTTACCGCTTACATTAAGCTTAAGTGTAGCGATTTTTTCTCCATTTGACACTATATCAAATGTGGCTTTGTCATTTTCATCAAATGAAATGTTTTCTGCATTGTAGTCAGAGTCCTTATATCCCACTGTAATCACTTTACAGGTTGCTTTTTTTGCTGCTTTGATTGTATTTTCATTTTCTGAATTGACAATCAATGCACCATCCTTTGGCAAAAGTGCACCAAAATCTGCAAAAGCTTCTATAATATCATCTATATCCTTAAAGTAATCCAGATGATCCGCTTCCACATTAAGAATTATGCCTACTGTAGGAAAGAACTCCAGAAAGCTTCTGTGATATTCACATGCTTCAAGAATCATATAGTCGTTCTTGCCGCATCTTAAGTTGCCACCGATAGCATTAAGCTCTCCGCCCACCATAATTGTAGGGTCTGTGTCTGCAGAAAGGAAAACATGAGAAAGCATAGATGTGGTAGTGGTCTTGCCGTGAGTACCTGATACTGCTACAGAAACCTTGTACTCCTTCATAATCTCCCCTACAAATACCGATCTTTCTATGGTGCGGATTCCCTTTCTTTTAGCTTCTATAAGCTCAGGATTGTCCTCGGATATTGCGGCAGTATACACTACCAGATCGGGATTTTCTATATTTTTTTCTGTCTGTCCAATGGTAACCTTTGCGCCATTCTCTTCAAGATATTCTGTAAGATTTGACGATGACACGTCGGAGCCTGATACCTTAATATTGTTGTGAAGTAAAATCTGTGCCAGTCCACTCATACTGATACCGCCGATGCCAATGAAATGAACATGGTTATAATTCATATATTTCTTCCTTCCGGTGATTTTTTCAAAAAAACAGCATTAAACTGCATACTAACATATTATACTACAAAAAATAGAAAAATCAACAGTAAATTTAAAAAATTATTGAAAAATCTCATATAAATGGTATAATTAAGCAGAGAATATTTTTGGAAGGAGAGATATGTATGGCGGATTTTAAATTAGTATCCAAATTTCAGCCTATGGCTGATCAGAAAACTGCAATAGAAGAGCTTACAAAGTCAATAAAATCAGGCAACCGCGGTCAGACTCTCCTTGGTGTCACAGGCTCGGGAAAGACATTTACCGTAGCAAATGTAATAGCCAAGCTCAACAAACCAACACTTGTGCTTGCCCACAACAAAATCCTTGCAGCACAGCTTTGCAGTGAGTTCAAGGAATTTTTTCCCGAAAATGCGGTGGAATATTTCGTTTCATACTATGATTATTATCAGCCGGAAGCATATATTCCAGGCTCTGACACTTATATAGAAAAGGACGCTTCTATCAATGACGAGATAGACAAGCTCCGTCACTCAGCCACAGCGGCACTGTTTGAAAGACGTGATGTAATCATTGTTGCCAGTGTATCATGTATATATGGTCTGGGTGATCCTGAAGACTACAAAGACCTTATCATAAGCCTTCGTACCGGCACAGAAATGCCTATCCGCGAGCTATTGCGCCGTCTTGTAAACATCCAATATACAAGAAACGAAATGAGCTTTGAGAGAGGAACATTCCGTGTAAGAGGCGATGTGGTGGAAATCATCCCCTCTGCCTCAAGCGAAAAGGCGTTGAGGATAGAATTTTTTGGTGATGAAATAGACAGAATATGTGAGATAGATGTGCTGACCGGAGAAATACTTTCTTTTCGTTCTTATGTGGCGATATTTCCCGCATCACACTATGCTACTACTCCTGAAAAGATGGAATCTGCTATCAAAAGTATACAAAAAGAGCTTGACGAAAGAGTAGCAGAGCTTAAAGAACAGGACAAAATCCTTGAAATGCAGAGACTCCTTCAGAGGACAAACTATGATATAGAAATGATGCAGGAGATAGGCTTCTGCCAGGGAATAGAAAACTACTCAAGGCACATAAGCGGGAGAAAGCCCGGCACAAGACCATACACCCTTATGGATTATTTCCCTGATGACTTCCTTCTGGTAATAGATGAGTCCCACGTAACAGTTCCTCAGGTAAGAGGTATGTATTTCGGCGACCGTTCAAGAAAGGAAACACTTGTGGAATACGGTTTCAGACTTCCCTCAGCATTTGACAACAGGCCACTTAACTTCAATGAATTTGAAAATATGATAAATCAGGTGGTATTTGTAAGTGCCACCCCCGGCGAATACGAAAAGGAACACTCAGAGCTTATTACCGAACAGGTAATAAGACCTACAGGACTTCTTGACCCGAAGGTTGAAGTACGACCTATCAAAGGACAAATAGATGACCTTATAGAAGAGCTGAAAGTCACTACAGCCAAAGATCAGCGAGTGCTTATCACCACCCTTACAAAAAAGATGGCAGAAAGCCTCACCGACTATATAAGAGATGCGGGACTTAAAGTAAGATACCTTCACTCAGATATAGACACTTTGGAAAGAATGGAGATAGTAAGGGATTTAAGACTTGGTGTATTTGACATACTTGTGGGCATAAATCTCTTAAGAGAAGGCCTTGATATACCTGAAGTAAGCCTTGTGGCAATACTTGATGCAGACAAGGAAGGCTTCTTAAGAAGTGAAACAAGCCTTATACAGACTATAGGCAGAGCCGCAAGACACTCGGAAGGAAGAGTAATTATGTATGCGGATAATATCACTCAGTCTATGGATAAGGCTATATCAGAAACCAATCGAAGAAGAGATATACAGACTAAGTACAATCAGGAAAACAACATTACACCGCAAAGTATTCAGAAGGACATAAGAGATGTCATAAACACTATCACCGAAGATACCAAAAAGGAAAATCCCTCAGAGGATACAAAGAAAATGTCTGTGGAAGAAAAAATCGCGCATCTTACAAGAGAAATGCTTAAATGTGCAGAGCTTTTGCAGTTTGAAGATGCAGCAAGGATACGCGATGAAATCGACAGGCTAAGAAAGGCAACAAAATGAAAAAGAATAACGAAATAGTAATACGAGGTGCCAAAGAGCACAACTTAAAAAATGTAAATATAACCATACCCAAGGAAAAGTTTGTGGTATTTACAGGTCTGTCAGGCTCAGGCAAATCTTCTCTTGCATTTGACACAATATATGCAGAGGGTCAGAGAAGATATGTTGAGTCACTTTCTTCCTATGCAAGAATGTTTTTAGGACAGATGGATAAGCCTGATGTGGAATTTATAGAAGGTTTGTCCCCTGCTATAAGTATCGACCAGAAAACCACAAGCAGAAACCCACGTTCAACTGTAGGTACTGTTACAGAGATATATGACTACTTAAGACTACTCTATGCAAGAGTAGGTGTACCACACTGCCCCGAATGTCATAACGAAATCAAGCAACAGTCAATTGATGAAATGGTGGACAAAATCCTGTCACTTCCTGAAGGGACTAAATTTCAGATACTGTCTCCCATCGTAAGAGGCAAAAAGGGAGAGCATACAAAGATATTTGAAAATGCAAAAAAGTCAGGCTTTGTCCGTGCAAGAGTAGACGGCGAAGTAGTGGACCTTTACGAAGAATTAAAGCTTGAAAAAACCAAAAAGCATACCATAGAAATTGTAATAGACAGACTGGTAATCAAAGAAAATCTGGAGCAAAGACTTACAGATTCTCTTGAAACTGCCCTAGAGCTTGGAGAAGGTCTTGTATATATTGATGTGATAGGCAAAGAAATGCTTACATTCAGCAAAAACTTCGCTTGCCCTGACTGTGGTATAAGCATCGAGGAGCTAAGCCCCAGAATGTTTTCTTTCAACTCCCCATTCGGCGCCTGTCCTCACTGCAGTGGTATAGGGAATATGATGGAAATAGACCCGGATATGGTAATCCCTGACAAAAGTGTACCTTTTACAGAAGGTGCAATTGTCACAATGGGATTTAATATCAAGGACCCCAAAACAATTGCCCATCAGCAGTTTGGTGCTATGGCGAAGATGTTTGGCTTTGACCTTAAAAAGCCTGTATCAGAAATACCTGCAGATGCCTATAAGCAAATCCTTTACGGCACAAGAGAACCTATAGAATTTACATTTAAGGGAAGAAAATTCTTCACACCATTTGAAGGTATTATCCCTTGTATGGAAAGAAGATACAAAGAAAGTCTTTCCCCCGCAATGAAGGCAGAATACGAGGAATTTATGGGCACACAGCCTTGCCCCGTATGTAATGGTGACAGGCTAAAAAAAGAAGCCCTTGCAGTAACAGTGGGCGGCAAAAATCTTGCAGAAATCACAAATCTTTCTGTAAAAAAATGTAAGGAGTTCTTCGAAAATCTTACACTTTCCGAAAAAGATACAATAATTGCAAAGCAGATACTTAAGGAAATCAATGCACGTCTTGACTTTCTCATAAATGTAGGTCTTGAATACCTGACACTATCCAGAAGTGCAGGGACACTTTCAGGTGGTGAAGCACAGAGAATCAGACTTGCAACCCAGATAGGCTCAGGTCTTACAGGGGTATTGTATATACTTGACGAGCCAAGCATCGGTCTGCATCAAAGAGACAACAATAAGCTCCTTTCTGCTCTCAAAAATCTTCGTGATCTTGGCAACACCCTTATAGTGGTAGAGCACGACGAAGACACAATGTTTGCCGCAGATCATATAGTGGATATCGGACCCGGTGCAGGTGTGCATGGCGGAGAGATAGTGGCGCAAGGTACTGTGAAGGATATTATGAAAAATAAGTCCAGTATAACAGGTCAGTATTTAAGCGGAGAAAAGCAAATCCCCGTACCCGAAAAAAGGAGAAAAGGCAACGGAAATAAGCTAAAAATCTACGGTGCAAGTCAAAACAACTTAAAAAATGTAGATGTGGAATTTCCCCTTGGCAAAATGATAGCTGTAACAGGTGTGTCGGGCAGCGGCAAAAGCTCACTTGTAAATGAAATCCTCTACAAAACCCTTGCCCACGAGCTTAATCGTGCCAAGAGAAAAGGCGGTACATTCAAAAAAATCGAAGGTCTTGAGCATCTTGACAAGGTAATAAATATCGACCAGTCACCTATCGGAAGAACTCCACGTTCAAACCCTGCCACATACACAGGAGTATTTACTGACATAAGAGAAGTATTTGCGAGAACAAACGAAGCCAAGATGAGAGGCTACGGACCGGGAAGATTCAGCTTCAATATATCAGGGGGAAGATGTGAAGCTTGTCAGGGTGACGGAATACTTAAGATAGAAATGCACTTTTTGTCAGATGTATATGTGCCTTGTGAAGTGTGTAAGGGAAAAAGATATAACAGAGAAACTCTGGAAGTAAAATACAAGGGAAAAAGCATATCTGATGTGCTTGAAATGACTGTTGAAGAAGGGCTTGAATTCTTCAAAAATATTCCAAAAATCGAGAGAAAGCTCCGCACCCTCTATGAAGTGGGTCTTGGATACATCAAGATAGGACAGCCATCCACTACCCTTTCAGGCGGTGAAGCGCAGAGAGTAAAACTTGCTACCGAGCTTTCAAAGAGAGGCACAGGCAAGACAATGTATATCCTTGATGAGCCTACAACAGGGCTTCATACTGCAGATGTGCATCATCTTGTGGAGGTATTAAACACCCTTTGCGATAACGGAAACACTGTGGTGGTTATTGAACACAATCTTGATGTGATAAAGACCGCAGACCATATCATAGATCTTGGGCCTGAAGGCGGAGATAACGGTGGAACAGTAATCTGCACCGGAACTCCCGAAAAGGTGTCCAAAAACGAAAAATCTCATACAGGAAGATTTTTAAAAAAATACTTCCAATAAAGTGAAAATATTTTCACTTTGTTTTCACACCTTGTACAAAAATCAATGCAAAGATGAAAATTATTCCGTTTTTGTATTGATTTTTTTATTATGATTTGATATGATATATTCGAAAAATACATTTTGGTGAGGTATAAATTCATGAAAAATTTTTTTGAAAGTGGCAAATATTATGCCGGATGCAACTACTGGGCATCCAATCACGGCATAAATATGTGGAATAAATGGGACGAGGATGTGGTAAAAAGTGACTTTGAAAAGCTTAGTTCTCTTGGCATCAAGGTAGTAAGAATATTCCCACTCTGGTCCGACTTCCAGCCTGTAAATACTGTTTGTACAGTAAGAGGCAACGTAACCGGCTTTTCTGTAGACAATGGAGAAAGTATGCTCACATCCTTTGATGACGGAATCAATGATGTAATGGTGAAGAGATTCAGAAAGCTTCTTGACATTGCACATTCTAAGGGAATCAGCGCTATCCCTTCCCTTCTCACCGGATGGATGAGCGGAAGACTCTTTGTGCCACCTGCCCTTGAAGGCAAAAACCTTATCACAGATCCATTCTGTATGAAATGGGAAGTAATATTTATTAAGAGTATGGTAAACCGTCTCAAAGACCACCCTGCAATTGTAGGTTGGTGCATCGGAAACGAATGTAACTGCATGGGAGCAGTTGAGGACAAATATCAGGCATGGCTCTGGACAAATCAGATGTCTGATGCAATCAAGTCTCAGGATAATACAAGACCTGTGCTTCAGGGTATGCATTCACTATTAAACCCCGATGAAGGCAACTGGATTATCCAGGATGGTGGTCTCAGCTGTGATATACTTACCACACATCCTTATGCCAGTCCTTCATATGATACAGACAAAGAAGTGATAAACACCATAAGACCCTTATTGCATCCTGTTTCTCAGACTATATACTACAGAGGTTTAGGTCAGAAGCCTGCATTGATAGAAGAGACAGGCACCTTCGGTGAAATGTACTGTAACGAAGAACTGACTGCAAAGTATGCAAAGGCAGAGCTTTTCGGCGGATGGGCGCACAATCTCTTAAACTATATATGGTGGATCGGATTCGACCAGGGAAGCCTTACATATTATCCCTTCCTTACAAATAACCGTGCTTCAAACTACGGACTTTTCCGTGAAGACGGAAGTGTGAAGCCTGTAGGATGCGCTATGAAGGATTTCAATGAATGGCTTGACAGCTTCCCATATGACAAGCTTCCTGAGAGAATCGTGGATGCAGTATGTATCTCTCCAAGAGAAAAGGGCAATTACACCCACGCATCATCAATGGCATTCCTTCTCGGCAAGCAGGCAGGTCTTGATATGGAATTTGTATATAGTCCTGATAGTCTTCCTGATGCAAAAGCATACATCATACCATCTCTTAACGGTGCATTGGGTATGGATGTTCACTACCTTAAACGCCTTATGAAAAAGGTAGAAGATGGTGCTGTGCTGTACCTTTCCTGCGGAGACGGTTTCTTGAGAAATATGAGTACGGATTTTGGCTTTGAAATCATCTCACGTCATCACACTGCAACCACAGATCAGGTAAAAATAGGCGATACTACTCTTGATATATTTGGCAAAGCTATCTATGATATCAAAAAGACCACCGCAAAATCCCTGGCTACAAATCAGAATGGAGAAGATGTTTATCTTGAAGCTGACTACGGCAAGGGAAAAGTGATGCTCTTTATGTATCCTGTGGAAGAATACCTTTCCAATGTGTTCAATAAGTTTGAGCTTGGTTATCACAAGATTTATGAGGCTATAAAGAATAATATCAACTCTGATAAAGTTGCTGTGTGCAATGACTTTATGTCAGGACTTACAGAGCATATAGTAAATGATAATGAGAGAATACTTATCATCACAAGCTATTCAGGTAAGGATAAGGAAGTATCCGTCACAATCCCTGCAGAGTGGAAAATAAAAGATAGCTTAAGAGGAAATGTGACACAGACAGATACCGAGCTTAAATTCAGTATTGAATCTGCTGATACAGTAGTTGTATCTATAGAAAAATAAATCGGTAAAGGAGATGTAAAAATATACATCTCCTTTTGTATTTTATTTGCCTAAATTATATCATAAAAAGTGTAAACAATCATACCGAACAAAGTGTAAACAATCATACCATACTATACAGCCCTCATCTGTCCGTCTGTGTTTGTCCTCTTACAGGTCGATGAAGGCATCGACCCCTACACCGAAGGCGAATGTTTGTCCAAAGGAAATGGGTTAGGAAAATTGGCTTAGAACGGACAAACAGAACCGAAGGCGTATGTGATACGCCGAGAGTGTATGTTTGTTCGTAATATATGGCATATATTCAATGGAATGAGGAAAAATCCCTCAGATTGGACAAACAGAGCCAAAGCTGTATGTGATACTGCGAAGGCGAATGTTTGTCCAAAGCAAAAAGGCATAAAAATAAGGAAATATTACATCGATAATGTAATATTTCCTACATTAGAAATACTTCGCTACTTAATTTAAGAATTCTTTTTTATCTATCCCTTGCCTTTTTGCGCTCTGGGGTATTTTTACCATTCCATTAGCCGGCATCTTTGATTTTGAGCCTTATCTTATCACTTATCATAGCAATAAATTCCGAGTTAGTAGGCTTCCCCTTAGAGCTTAATATAGTATACCCAAACATAGAATCAAGCACCTCAGGATCTCCCCTGTCCCACGCCACCTCAATTGCATGTCTGATAGCTCTCTCCACTCTTGATGATGTTGTATTATACTTCTTTGCAACTGACGGATAGAGAATCTTTGTAACAGAATTGATTGTATCCATATCATTTATCACCATTATAATAGCATCTCTCATATACTGATAGCCTTTAATATGTGCAGGTACTCCTATCTTCTGTATAATATTTGTAACTCCTGTTTCCAGATCAAATTCTGTATTGGTGCCGGTCTTTTTAGGCTCTTTGATGGCAGAAGGGAAATCCCTGAATTCCCTTACTCTGTCAGCCAGTGTAGAAAGATCTATGGGCTTGACCATATAATACCTTGCTCCAAGATTCATAGCAGTTGTTATCACCTTGTCATTACCGATAGCGGATACCACGATAGAGTTTGGCTTATTTGTGAGTACAGAACTGTTATCAATTTTTGACAAAAGCCCCAATCCGTCAAGATTTGGCATAATAATATCTGTAAGGAGTACATCGGGCTTTGTTTCCATTACCATTTCGAAGGCTTCCTTGCCGTCATAAGCAACACCCACAAGCTCGATATCCTCGCACTTTGAAAAATAATCCTTCAGACTTCGACAGAATTCCTTTGAATCATCCGCCACCATTACTCTTACTTTACCTTTATTCATCATTAATTCCTCCATAGTGTAAATTTTTGGCAAGAATCAGTATAATGGGACTAAATTCATTTGACAATAACTTTTTGAGTGTTTTGGATGATATTTTGTAAATTTCGACCATATTTTTACAAAAAAAGTAAATTCTGCATTTTTTTACAAATCCGATGCAAAAAGTTGAACAAAAATTGAACAGAAAAAGTTCAAGCAAAATTCGACAGTCGGAGGCTAAATTTTACCTGTAACGGACAAGCCTTACCACTCGACGTACCTTTGTACGCCTTCGGGAGAACCTCGCTTTGCTCGGTTTCGCATTGTCCGTTACAGAAAAAATTTAACTCCCCTTTGTTCAAAAGTTCATAACAAAAAGGAACCCATCTCAGATGGATTCCTCGTTAATATAAAATTTGTAGTTATCTTCGTTTACTTTTCATAATCTATAACCGCTTCAACCATTGATTCGATAAATGGGTTAAGGTTGTATTCGCTGAGTCCCTCGTCGCTCTTCTTTGAGGTTTCGGGATTGATAGGAAGCTTGGCAACGTGCTTGATGCCGTATTCCGCAGCAATCTCTTCAATATTGCTTTCACCGAATATATGATGGATGCCATTACAGTCAGGGCACTGGAAATATGACATATTTTCCACGATACCGATGATAGGAATATTCATCATCTTTGCCATGTTGGCAGCTTTCTTTACAATCATAGATACAAGCTGCTGAGGGCTTGTGACAATCACGATACCGTCAACAGGAATTGACTGAAATACTGTAAGGGGTACGTCACCTGTTCCCGGAGGCATATCGATAAACATAATATCCTCATTTTCCCAGATAACATCTGTCCAGAACTGCTTGACAGTTCCGCCGATAACAGGACCTCTCCATACTACAGGAGCTGTTTCATCATCAAGCAAAAGATTTACGCTCATTACATCAATACCTGTGTTTGACTTAACGGGCAGAAGTCCATCTTCTGTGCCATATGCCTTGTCAGTGATACCAAGCATCTTTGGTATTGATGGTCCTGTAATATCTGCATCAAGGATAGCAGTTTTAAGTCCTTTTGCCTGAGTATGACAAGCAAGCTGTGTGGTAACAGTAGACTTACCTACTCCACCCTTACCGCTTACCACTGCGATAACCTTTTTTATATTGGAAAGCTTGTGAGGTGCTTCCAGGAAGCTCTCTGGCTTTCTTTCTGAACAGTTCTGTGAGCATGTGCTGCAATCATGTGTACATTCACTCATTTTATATTGCCTTCTTTCATAAAAAGTTATATTAATATCTCTAGATACTATACATCAAATCGGTGTTTTTGTCAAATTATAATATTAATATTTTACAAAGTAAAAAAATTATGATAAAATACTAAATGGAATATAGATAAAGGGTTAATTATTATGACAAGAAAAGAAAAAGTACTTGGCTTTATGAATGAAAAAGAATATGTTCCACTTATGTTTGAAGAGATGGTGGCTGTTCTTTGTGTGCCTGATGACAGCATCGACGAACTAAAATACATCCTTGAAGAGCTGATAAATGAGGGCAAAATAATCAAAACAAAAAAGAAAAGATATATGATATCATCTGATGCAGGCTTTATCGGCGGCACTTTCAGAGGGAATGAAAGAGGCTTTGGCTTTGTGATGAATGAAGGTCAGGAGGACATATTTATCCCATCAGATTTCACTCACACTGCTATGGACTCGGACAAAGTCCTTGCAAAAATTACCAAGCCTTCACAAAATGGCAAAAGAGCCGAAGGTGAAATAGTTAAAATCCTTGAAAGACATACAGATGAATTTGTAGGAAGATATGAAATGAGCCGTAATTTCGGCTTCGTAATACTTGATAGCCGCAGGCTTTCAAAGGATGTATTTATATCAAAAAAAGACACCCTAAATGCTAAAGACGGCGACAAAGTAGTGGTAAAAATCACCCACTGGGGTGACGGAAAACGAAACCCTGAAGGAATCATCACAAAGGTGTTGGGAGCTGTGGATGAAGCCGGAGTAGATGTGATGAGTGTGATGGTATCATATGGTATCAAAGAAGAATTTGACACAAAAGTACTTGAAGAAGCAGACAAAATAGAATGTGAAATTTCCAAAGAAGAAATAGAATCAAGAGAAGATTTCCGTCATCTTCCCATTATCACAATCGACGGCAAGGATGCAAAGGACCTTGACGATGCAGTATGTGTACAAAAAGAAGATAAGGGGTATACTCTCTCTGTGCATATAGCAGATGTAAGCCATTATGTAAAAGAAGGCAGACCTCTTGATAAGTCTGCACTTAATCGCGGCACAAGTGTGTACTTTGCAGACAGAGTAGTACCAATGCTTCCCAAAAAGCTCTCAAACGGAATCTGCAGTCTTAATCCCAATGAGGACAGACTCACACTATCCTGTGTGATGAAAATAGATAAGTCAGGAAATGTGACCGATCATTACCTTACAGAAGGTGTTATACGCTCTGTAGAAAGAATGACCTATGAAGATGTAACTGAAATTCTTGTGAACAAAGACGAATCCCTACTGAAACGATATGAAAATATATCAGACCAGCTTTTCCTTATGGAAGAGCTCGCTATGATTCTTAGGAAAAAGAGGTTCAATAAAGGCAGTATCGACTTCGACTTCCCTGAGGCGAAGATCATCCTTGACGAAAATGGCAAAGCCATAGACATAGAGAAATATACCACCACAGTATCCAACCACATCATAGAAGAATTTATGCTTATCACAAACAAAACTGTAGCAGAATTTCTCTACTGGACAAACACACCTTTTGTATACAGAGTTCACGAGAAACCAAGCGAAGAAAAACTGCAGAGCTTCAATGAATTTATTTCAAATTTTGGTTTCGGAATAAAGCACAATGCAGAGGACATACACCCCAGCGAATTCAGCAATATTTTATCAAAAATCAAAGATACCGAATATGAAAGAATGATATCCACTGTGATGCTCCGCTCACTTATGAAAGCAGAGTACTCTTCTCAAAACAAAGGGCATTTCGGACTGGCATTTGACTACTACTGTCACTTCACCTCACCTATCAGACGTTATCCCGACCTTATGTGTCACAGAATAATAAAAGAGTTTCTGAAAGGCGAAATTGATGATTCAAGGATAAACATTCTTAAGTCAAAATGTGAAGAAGCAGCGAAACTCTCTTCAGAGAGAGAAATCAATGCCCAAAATGCCGAAAGAGATCTTGAGGATATCAAAAAATATGAGTATATGGCTACAAAAATCGGCAAAAGGTATGAAGGCATCATATCCTCTGTTACAAACTTTGGTATGTTTATCGAGCTTGACAACACTGTGGAAGGTATCGTAAAAGTTATTGATATGAGGGATGACTACTATATATTCGACGAAAAGACCCACTCTCTTATGGGTGAGTATTCAGGAAAGCAATTTAGGATCGGCGACAGAGTAAATATCATTGTTGCCGGTATAAACAAAGACTTCAAAGAAGTTAATTTCATTCTGGAGGACTGACATGGAAAAAGACAGCATTAAGCTAATAGCACAAAACAAAAAAGCATTTCATGATTTCTTTATAGAAGAAACCTATGAATGTGGCATAGAGCTTGTGGGTACAGAGGTGAAATCTCTCCGTGAAGGAAGAGTAAATCTCAAGGACTCATATGCTTCCATATCAAATGGAGAAGTGTATATCAAAAATATGCACATAAGCCCATACGAAAAGGGAAATATCTTTAACAAGGATCCTTTGAGAGAAAGAAAACTCCTACTGCATAAGTATGAAATACTCAAATTAGTTGGAAAAATCAAAGAAAAAGGCTATTCCCTTATCCCTACCAAGGTATATCTTAAGAATTCTCTGATGAAGGTGGAGCTTGCACTTGCCAAAGGTAAGAAGCTATATGACAAGAGAGAGGATATAGCAAGGAAGGATGCAAAAAGAGATATGGAGAGAAAACTAAAAGATTACAACAAATAAGGGGGCAAAATTTGTCCGGATCGCAAAATGGCGGGACAAGTATAATATATAAATCTTTTAAAATGGGTAATATTTTTCAATGTAGGAAATCATTAAATAAATGATTTCCTTTTTTGTGCCATTTTGCTACGAACAAGCCTCCCCTCAAGGGGAGGCCCTGTATTAAACACAAGAGTTCATAAAAATGATTATTAATCTCAAAAAGTTATCTCATACAAAAGCCTGCTGAATGTTTCAATTATTCAGCAGGTTAGTTATTTATATCCTATCAAATATTTCCTTAAAAACAGGCTCCATTTTTTCTGCTATACCAAAAAATCCAAGGTCATTTGGATGAACTCCGTCAACAGTAGCATCGTGCTGACCGAAGTTCTCAGTCACCTTTGACCCGTCGATGAAATACACATTGTTGTCGCCATTTGCCTTTGCTCTTTCATACACTTCTTTGATATGTACTAATCTTTTTATTTCCACATCGTTCAGAAGATACAATGGTCTTGACATAAATACTATAGGAAGTGTAGGGTTCTTTTCTCTTATAAGATGATAAAATGGCTCATGTGTTGCCACAAGGTCCTCAAGATTCTTCGCATTGTGGTCGTAGTCATATACAAACACACTCATATCAAGAGAGTTGATATATTCTGCCATTTCAGGCTCTGCCTTACAGTTGCCCGAAAAACCAAGATTTATAAAGTCAAAATTTAATCTCCTTGAAAGGATATTCTGATATATATTGCCCGGTCTTGATGCAGCCGCCCCCTGAGTAATGGACGAACCGTAAAACACTACCGGCTTAATATCCTTATATGGGGTTGGTCTTTCTATTTTTGATCCCTTTTTGATGCCCACAAGCACGCTTGACACTTGTCCGTAAGGCGGCATATGGATTGTGATATCACTTAATTTGTCCTGATGTCTTTCCATCTTCACTCTTGACTGATAGCCGCCATTCTCAGGCACCTGTACAGGTGAAAATGTTCTGTTGTACACACCGTCTACATATATATCAAAGCCTGATGTAAGCACATTTGTACTGATCGGACTTGGATGGCAATAGGGCTGTCTTGTGATGATGGCATATTCATCTGAGTCACACTTAAATCTGATTCTGCCCCCTGAAGTATGTGTACGCAAAAAGTCCACTCCGTCACTTACCTTAAGCGCTTTATCCTTGGGCATTCTGACAAACTTGCCATCCTCTTCTGAATAATACACACCGCATATCTCAAAGGGTTCATTCATTATATCATAAAAATCCATATCGGATATATCTATCCTGTCTGCTACTACAAGATTGGGGTCTACTGCTTTGTAATCCATTATACTTCCTCCCTAATGTTTTTTATTATTTTATCACTTACAAATACAAAAGTCAACATTATCCAAAAAATATAAAATATGTAAAATATCTTGATTTCCTACTATTCCTATGGTATAATAGGGAAAAAGAGGTGAAAGTATGAAGATATCTACCAAAGGTCGCTATGCGTTAAGGGTTATGCTTGACATAGCTGAGCAAAAAAGTGATAAATATGTATCAGTCAGAGACATATCCCGAAGACAAAATATTACAGTCAAATATCTTGAGCAGATCATATCCCCTCTTCATAAGGCAGGATATCTTGTGAGCTTTCGCGGGAACTCAGGGGGGTATAAACTGAGCAGGGATCCTGATGAATATATCGTGGGAGATATACTTCGGCTTATGGAAGGAAGCCTTGCATCATCACCATGCACTGAAGATAACTTTGATTGCCCTATGAAAAGAGAATGCCGTACCTATGAATTCTGGGCAGGACTTGACAGGGTGGTCAAAGATTATATAGATTCCAGAACACTACGGGATCTGATGCCGAGAAAAAGAGATATCGAAAGCTTTCTCTTATAATATATAAAAGCAGTATAAGATACAAAAAAAGCAAGGCGGAGAATGACAGATTCTCCGTCTTGCTTTTATTTTGTATAGTTTAAAATTTAACTGCTTTTCCTGTAGCAATACTTTCATACACTGCATTCATAGCCTCAATGGTACGCTTGTGCCACTTAAGGTTGATAAGGGGTGTTTTGTTGTTTCTGATATTGTCTACAAATTCATCAATAAGTCCTATCCATTCGTCAAAGTATGTATACTGCACAGTATATCTGTCATTTGGACATCCGTTGTGATACACATTTGGTCCGAAGCAATCTGCCATAAGTGTACCCTTGTCACCATTGATGGTGATATTTACTTCCATTCTCTTAGGGAATACTTCCCAACCGGGACCGGGGACTTTGAGTCTTTCTTCCATCTTCGCCCATGAAGGATCAAGGGAAAAGATTGTTCCGTCTTTCATCCTGCCTATAACAGAAAGCATATCCTCTTCCTCGATATCAGGGCGGATATTGGGTGCTACTTCTGCATACACACTCTCAAAATCGCTTCCTGTAATATGTCTTATCATATCGAAGATGTGGGGATGGTCACAAAGAGCACCGCCTCTGAAACGACTGTCACCATCCTTGATGGATACTCTCTTTCCATAGCTTTTCTCAGGGACACCCTGCCATGGAAATGCCCATACAGGAGAAAGTGTGATATTGGTAGCATTGAAGGATTTGATATTTCCGATTTTGCCTTCCGCCACAGACTCCTTTAGTCTTGCAATAACGGGATTGTAGTGCATTTCAAGCTCTATCTGGCACACAAGGTTATTATCCTCAACCACCTTTATCATCTCTTCGTATTCTTCCATATCAAATGTAGGAATCTTCATAGAAAGAATATGTATACCTCTTTCGGCACAAAGCTTCATCTGACGAAGATGCTCGCTGTTTTCACTTGCCAGAACAACCGCTTCAATCTCAGGATGTGCATCAAGCATTTCAAGCTCGTCTTCATAACAAGGAATACCCTTGACACTGTTTAAGAATATTTCTTTTACCTCATCATTGGCAGTGGATACTGCAACCCAGTCAAGCTTTGGATTTTCCATAAGGGTCTGATAGTATTTTCTTGTATGGCCGTGTGTCATACTCATCATTGCAATTTTTAGTGGTTTCATTATCTCACTACCTCCCTTTCTCCGCTTTTTGCAGATTTCTTTGCAAGTTCAACAAGATTTGATACAATAGTGTGGTTTTTCAGCACATTGTCATATTCATTATCTCTTGATATAAAAAATACATTTCTTACAATATTTATCTCATCATAGCTGAGTCCGTAAAGCTCGAAATCTACGTCGGTGTACTTTTCATTATTTTCACCGAAGATATATATGGAATCCTGTCTTAACTGACTGTCAACCACAATGTCGCAGGCTGTACCACGTTTTGCTATTACTTCGTGCTTTTCTTTTGGGATATCTCCCTCATTAAGTGTAGCTGCGATTTCTATGGTGCATACGATGTCATCTTCTGCTGAGAGAATAGCATTAAGTACATTGCCGTTATCATACACCATTACGCTTTTCATTTCTCTCTGAAGCACATAGCGGCAAATGTCAATTTCACGGTAGAGTTCTTCATATATATCCTTATTTTTTTCAACAATTCTTGAGGTTCTCATTACGCTTACACCTTCAAGAGTGCCATTGTTTACTATATTCTTAAGCTCTGTAAACTTTCTTTCTGTTCTGTGAGAAAGTACAGGATATGTTTTGTCCCCTATAGAAAACTCTTTGTCATTCTTTAATACAGGTCTGTCTTCCACTGAATATTTTTCAAGAAGAAAGTCAAGCTTTTGCTGTAAATTATTCATTATTCAAATCTCCCTCTATTTCATTTCTGTAAGGTATTGCATTCAGTACATACCTTCTTGACACACTTATTCCCGATGCTTTTACTGCCATCCGGCAGGCTTTTTTGATATCCATTCCCTCTGCTATGCACACAGAAAGTACACCATTGAATGTATCTCCTGCTCCTGTTGTGTCCTCTGCCTTTACACTCATTGCCGGTACAAAATCGCTGTCATTTATACTGCAGCCCTTACTTCCCAGAGTGGTTATTAAAAGCTTGATTTTTTCTCTGTTCACAAATTTGCTCTCATGCTCATTTGGTGTGACTATATATGTGTTTTCTGCAATAAAGTCAGGAATATTTCTTGCAGGTGCAGGATTAAGTATGATTTTTATGCCATATTTCTTTGCGATAGATACCGCTTTTTCGTTTACTTCATCAGGCACCTCGTGACCTATGAGAAGAATGTCACTTGATGCGATCTCTTCTTCAAAAGAAATTACATCATCAGCTTCAAGCACCGCAGTGCCGTATTCTGTCACAAGGTTTTCGCCATGTTTATCCTTGAGGATAAATGCAAATGGGGTGATTTTTCCTTTTTTGGTTACAAGAAAAGCATTGACCCCGTTTTCTTCATATACCCTTTTGCACTCTTGTCCTGTTTCATCGTCACCTATTGCCGCAAGGAAAGAAACTGAAGCACCCATTCTTTTTGCCGCTATTGCCTGATTGCTTCCCTTGCCGCCAATTTCTGAGTATACAGATTCTGCTTCTATTGTTTCACCCTTCTGATGAAAGTGATCTACATACATAAAGGTGGATTTTCCGCACAAGCCTATTACAGATATTTTTGACATAGCTATCCTCCTTTACAGATGCTTGATTCTTGGAAGGTATTCTTTTACAAGTTTTTTGTTAAAGTCTGATCCTCCCACTATATTCCCACTCATATATACGGGTATTTCTTCTCCCTTATCTGCAGACATCTGTGCCGCCTCAAGAAGTATTGACTGAATGATAAAGGAGCTTGCCGCAGTAGAAACACTACCCATTCTCTGTTCACATCCGTCAATTTCTATTACTGCATCTCCGTAAGGTACACAGTTATCAATATAAAAATCACTATTTTCGTGAAGCTTTGGTATAGATGTCTCATCATCAAAATATGCAGAGGATACCACAGAAATATTTCTTATGCCTTTTTCGGATGCTATCTTTGCAAGCTCTGATGGAACTGCATTTTTGCCTGATGTGGAAAAAATAAACAATACATCATTTTCTCCCAGTAAATACCTGTCAAATAAAGGCTCCGCTATACCCTGCATCTTTTCCATCTTACTGCTTTTTGCCGCACCGTTATGAAGCATAAGGTCTGTATCCAGCATTGCAGATACATTTGCAAGTCCCCCTGCACGATAAAAGCAATCAAGAGCAATAAGGTGGGAATGTCCGCAACCGAACATATATATTATACCTTTTTTGTTTATTACATCAGATACTATCTCTGCCGCTTTTGTGATTTTTTCCATCTGAGTTGACTTTATTTTTTCAAGCACAGACACTATATTTTCAAAATAGCTTTCTGTTATCATTTCTTAAGCACCCTCTTATAGTTTCTGCCGATATTGTCCCAAAGCTCAATAGGATCCTTTGCGGCAACACTTGTACCAAGACCGCCTCTGTATGTCCATGTGGCAAGTCTGTCTACCCCAAGACTTTCATACATATCAACTACCTTGTCAATCTGAGAAAAATCTGCAGGGCGTTTGTTGTATCCCATAAGCCATCTTTCAGACTGTTTACCGTATTTCTTAGCCATTGCCACTGTTCTTTCGGTAATATCCTTAAAGAAGCTTTCAGGAAGCTCCCAGTTGATGATAGTTGTAGAGAATACATCGAAATACGGACAAGCTGCTACCATTTCCCAGTTGTCATAGCCACGAAGCTCTGTTACATAATAGGTATTGAGAGTTGCGTGTACACAACAGGTGATTTCAATCTTCGGATTGATTTCCTTAAGCACTCTTGATGTGTCAGAAAGTGTAAAAAGTGCTTCTCTCCATCTGAACTGCTTTACGTCATCATTCATAAACTTAGGCATTTCATAGCCGTAATAGTCCTCAAACTTCTTCATACATTCAGGACATCTGCACGCCCAGTCATCCCCTGCACCACCTGTGATTGATGCATATGATTTAGGATAAGCATAGTGTGGCTCATCCCAGAAAAATCCATCTACTTCTGTCTCTCTTGCAAGCTTTACACAGATGTTTCTGAAATAATCTCTGAATGAATTTGTATTGAAGCATGCTGCATTCAATACTTCCCCTGTGTAAGCGGACACCTGTCTGTGGTGGATGTTGTTCTGAAGGAACAGACTCACCTGTTCGCCACCGAAATACTTGCCGATACCCCATGTGTCTGCAAGGACACGAAGTCCCATTTCGTGTGCAAGTTTTACGATGTTGTTTATATTGGGAAACCAGAAATCCATATCAAACTCTGTAATAGCAAGTATTACAGTATCACATCCGTGATCAATCATTTCCTGAAAATCCGCTTTTGCGTGTTCTACATAGTTAAATCCGTAATAACTTACGGCAGTGTGTTTAATAGCCATTATTTAAGTCCTCCTGTACTGATTTGATTATCTGACCAACCGCATTTTTCGTACGGGATACATTCATCCTCAAAGTTTACAATGCGGACAAGCTTTGAAGTCATCATTGTGTGTGCAGAGCTATTGCCCCATGGAAATTCCACTGCACCCATATCATAAGCACACCATTGTATATGGAAAAAGCTTTCGTAAATTGTGTGCCATGTGGTAAGCATAAGACCGAAAAGGTCATTCTTTGTAACTGTTTCGACGTGAGAAAGCATATTTTCGTGACCAAACCATGGTGCACCTATAATATCAAGACCTTTGTCCTTGAAATATTCAAGTGACTCAACAGGTGCTTCCTTTACATTGTACTGCCAGTCAACACCAACAGTTTCTTTAGCAAGAGACTTAAAGAGTTTCTCTGCTTCTTCTTCCTTTGCCACACCGTAGCAGTCCTTGTATTCACTCTTTGGAAGGAGCATATCAAGCCATACCATAGGGCGTCTTCCCTCTTTGACCACTTCCTCGGTGATAAACTTAAGATAATCAGGAAGCTTACTTCTTAAGTGGTCATTTCTGGTTATGTAATACGCTTCGTCGCAACCTAAATGGAAGTACTCTGTGTTGCCAAATATCTCATAAATTTCATATCTTATTTTCTTAAGGAAATCCTTTACATAGTCACTTTCTATATCCCAGCACCAGCCGTCGGGAGTAAAGAGGTACTGCAGTGACGGATTCTGATCCAGTACTACGTGCTTACCATATCTTGCTCTTGACTGACTTGCGTGACCAAGATGATTGAACATTGGTATAGGCTCCATACCGAATGCTCTTATTTCATCAACAAGCATTTTTGCAGTTGATTTATCCATAGCGTAGCCTTCCCAGGCAAGCTCCTTCAAGGCATCATATTTAAGCATTCCCCAGAATTCAAGCACAACGTGGGTATACTGACATACCCCTGCTATACGGATCGTCTTAATAAGATAATCAAGCTCTGTTTCAGGGAATACACAGATATGCAGCATACGGTTTTTGATATTGTAATTATCCTTTATTGTCTGACATTTAATCATAAGTTGCATAGACTCACCATCGTGAGTGTAGTCCACATTGTACATAAGGGCGATAATACCTCTCATAAGAGAAGGCTTATTTTTTGCAAGGATTCCCACACCCTTTTCTGTGATGCAAACCGAAAATTCATTTTCATATGAAAGCTCTTCGAAGGTGGCATCCCCTATAGAAAAAGTAAGGTCTTTTCCCTTATCGAGCTCTATCTCACCCATCTTACAAGTAAAGCCCCTCCAAAGGGACTTTACTGTATCGAAGGATATTCTCTCATCACACATTGCTTTTGTCTTGTCTTTAAGCAAAAAATATCCGTTCATTTTATCTCTCCTTATTAACCCATAACAACTTCAATTACATTGTCATAGCCTTCATAAAATGCTACAGAAAGCTTCTTTGACTTGCCGTCATTTGTTGTAACTGTCACATCGTAGTCACCGTAGTAACCTCTTACATTGAATTCACCTGATGTATCTGTTGCACCGGATTCCTTTGTCCACCATTTGTTGTATACAAGATCCTGATACATCTTGCCTGCAAGTCGCATATTCCAATCTGCGTCAAACATAAAGTTGTTTTTGGTATATGCAGATGTTTCCCAGAAATCCCAGAAGGTGATACCCTTGATATTCGGATGTGAGAATGATGCTATCATCATATCTCTTAAGT
>SVJM01000007.1 GCA_015068975.1 Oscillospiraceae bacterium
GATTCTTATATTTATCAGGATTCTTCTGTGCATCCTTCAAGGTTTCAGAACTGAATACATTAAACTGAATACTGTGTCCGCCTCCGTCAAAATATGTCTTAAGTATCCCGTAGAATGCCTCAAGACCATCACTACCCGCAACTGCGCTTGGGTGAAGAATCAAATCAAATATACCTGCATGAGGAAATAAAGTAAAATCTATATTGCATACAGAATTAATAAGTGTAGTTATCCCTGATCTGTCCATACCTACACTTGGCGAAAGATTTTTTGACAACGGTTCTCCTTTAAGTCTCCCATCAGGAGTTGCATCCATAAGTTCTCCGAATCTGATATTCTTATCAATGGAAAGAAGCCCTATCTTCCAGTATGAACCCCTGCTGTTGGGAACTTTATTAATAATATAACTTAAATAGGATGTAATGTCAAATGTAATCTCATCCGCCATTTTTGATCCGTTTCCGTATTTATCATTATCCTTTATAATACATCTTCTTAAATCTTCATACCCTCTCCAGTTGAGTTTAAGTATATTTACAAATTCATTCAGGGAAACAACCTTTTTATCATACACATATTTTTTGATAACACAAAGAGAATCAACAAGAGTTCCAAGCCCTGCAAGAGTGAACACTGTGGTATTGTATTTCATTCCGTTGGCATAACCGTCTTGTGCACATTCAAGTGAATCTGTCATTGTAGCAGAAAACATATTTGAAGGGTTGATATCTTTAAGATACAGTTCCCAGTTTTCGACTATCTTTTTTGTCCTTTTCCATATGTACATAACTTGTGACTTGAATGCTGAATAAAATTCATCAAAGGTCTCAAAATCATATCCTGTTTCACATCCGACTTTTTTGCCCGTTGCAAGGCATACACCATTTGTCATAGTGTATTCAAGAATCCTTGGAAGAGAAACTCTCGCGGGGATTGTTTTTACTTCGTGGTTTTTCACAGTGTAGTCCCAACATCCCGACATAAGATAGGTAGTCGCCTCTTTGTCGGAAACGCCAATCTTTTTTAAAGATGTGATTGCATTATCATCGTTAATTATTGAAATACTTGAATTTCCGTTACGGATTATCTCAAGTACTCTCTTTGAAAACTCCTTCGGTGTATTCTTACCTACCTTAATCTGTAGTTTAGGATCAGGTCTCGAAAGAGTATCGTATGCATCAAGAATAAGGTACGAAAGTTCATTTACAATACATTTGCCATCCATATCAGTACCGCCAAGATACATAGGCTGCTGCTGACCTACCCTGAATGAATAAAATTCATTCATAAAGTAAATAAACATTTCTTTGATCTCTTCTTTTGTAAATGTACCGCTTTTTATATCATTTGTGTAGAATTTAAGATACAGTTCATCAAGCCCTCCCATTGTACGGCAACGGAGTGCGTCGATATTTTCCTGGAGATACCAGTATAGCCATCCCAGAAGTAATGCTTCATAAGTGTTTGACGGAGGATTATGAGATATATTTATAAGTGCTTTCCTCATAAATTCAAGCTTTGGTTCATTTCTGTATTCAAGAGCATCAATAAGTCTTTCAAAAAATCCTGATATGGCTCTGTAGGTTATCTCAAGTGCATCAAAATATGCTTGTTGTTCTTCGTTTAACGGCGAATGCCTTTCTTTGTACACAAGAATTCTACCATATATTCCTTTTATACCAAGGGCAAAAATATCCTCCCAGCAAGGTGTGGAATGATTATAATCAATATAAAATTCATTAATGAGATAGTTTCCGGCATTATTGATAAATTCTATATCCTCATGAGGATTAAGAACATCTTTTAATTCCTTTTGCCACTTTCTGTTAAGTCTGCCGATTACCTTTTCCAGCATACACCCCCAGGAAACCATTTTTGCAAACTTCTGCCCTTCAAGGCATACACCAAAGATATCATCACCATTTATATAAAGAGGTGCATTTTTTAAGATATACTCAAAGCAGCTCGCCTTGATAACAGAATGAGGAATATCTCCAAGACTTTCTGCATAACAAAGCACCTCGTCGCTGAATTTATCTATTCTCTTATGTGCGTCTTCATTGTAAAATGCATCTACATACTGCATTCCGAGTTTTTCTCTTAAAGTGTCAAATGTACCAAATACAGTATCCACGTCATTCACCTTATTTCAAACAAATTATCTTAAAAATCTGCTATTAATCTATAACTATTTCAAGTACATTGTCGTATCCCTGATGATATGCACAGGAAACGGTCTTTGTCTTACCATTAGCATTTACCGTAACATCATAATCACCGTAAAAACCTCTTATAGATGCTTCACCATCTTTATTGGTGATTGCTTTTACATCTCTTGTCCAGAACTTATTATACATAAGATCTATAAGCTGTTCACCTGCAGGTTTGAGTCTCCACTCTTTATCAAACATCGGAGTATATTCTGCAAATGCACATCCGTCCCAAAATCCCCACATTGTGAAGCCATAGTTCTTTGGCATAGAATATGCAAGAAGGAAATAATCTCTTGTGTATTCTGCCTGATACTGTTCATCTTTGTTATCCATGGAATATTCTGTTACAGATGTTTTGTATCCCATATCTTCAAAGGTCTTGAACACTTGGTAATGTTCTTCAGGTGTCATAAGTCTGAATTTATTTTTGTTTGTATATATTTCCATATGTGACTGGAAACCAAGCGCATCGATATCTACATTATTATCTTTAAAATACTGTGCATATTTGAGCAAGTTTTCATAAAGCTCACCGTCACAATCCTCATACATATGAGCAAAGTCATTGTATACCATAAGTGACTCTGGAGTAGCTTCATTTGCCCACTTAAACCAGTCAATCATCATATCGTCGCCGTGAACGCCTCTGAAAAGGAACTTCTCTGCAATCTCATTGACTACATCCCACTCGTCAATTTCTCCTGCAAAATCATCACAAACATTGTATATCCATTCATTGATATAGTCCTGAAGTTTAGCCTTGTCGTTTATTACAGTATTATCTTCGTTAAGCACAAATGGCGGTACAAGGTAAGATTTACCGTTTGAGCCAATGGCTCTTTCCCACACAAGTGCGTGTCCTCTGAAGTGCTTCACTCCCGCTTCTTTTGCAAAGTTGAGGGTTTTTCTTGAGGATTCGGGATTTTCTACATATGGCCCCCATTTAAGAGAACCTTCGTGTACACCGGTGTTAAAGTATTTACCAAAATTTGTTCTCAAATTCTTTGACCAGTCTATTCCGCTGATGACTGTGCCAAAGAGGTATTCTGATTCAAACATATCAAACTCTACATTTGCGTCAGGGATTACGTTTCCGTTTGCATCCTCGACGATAACTTTGAAATCGCCTTTTTTATACTTTTCTATTCTGTCTAAAGCATCTTTTCTCCATTGTGCGTCCTTCTGATAATAATCACCATATTTAAGGTGTCTTAATTCACCCATTGTACAACTGTCTTTAAGGTTTACAACAGAGAAATTCTTAACTTCTACCACACCCTTATACATCCCCGGACGAAATCCCATATCGGTATAATCTGCCTGTGCGGTTATAGGGAAATAAAATCTCTGCCACTCATTTGTGATAAAAAGATATTCCCACAAAATCTTGTTAAATTTACCACTTTTGCTTTCCTGAAGCTGAATCTGTGCAAAGTGTTTGTTATTTGATGATTCAGGAACACGAATATCAAAACTTACAAGAAGTGTATCTCCTTCATTAAAGTTGTCAAGTTTTTTGAAATTATATATACATTTTGATGTGGCGGTTAAATCATTTTTTATGGTGTATCTTACGATATCTTCACTGTTGTCGTTTATCTTTTCAACCACACATGATTCTTTATCGGCAAGTTGAGGCAACGCAGAATAGAGACTGTTTGTATCTGCAATAATCACCGCATTTTGCATCACTTCATCAAGTGACTTGGTAGGATAATATATAATATCGTCAAAAGATGATGAAGAACTGAATTCCCTTGGAATATCTCTATGGATATTGTTTGTCAAAGGTGCAAGCTTGTGGCTTATGGCAACATTTTTTACAAAATCACTTTCAATTTTAACAGTTTTCGTTGTTCCATCCCACTCAACACTTTCACCAAGCATCTCTGAAATAAAACGAACAGGCACCATAGCACGACCATTGATGATTGTAGCAGGAACATCAAGGATAGTTTCCTGACCATTGATATATGCCATATAATCATCTATTTTTAATTTGATAGTTTTATTATTTCTTGTACCTGTAACTGTCTTAGAATGGTCTATCCAACCGACCTTTGCACCAAGAGACTCAAATATTGCTCTCATAGGAACAAGTGTTCTGCCATCAACTATAACGGGCATAACATCGTAATTCTGTTCTTTACCATTAATAACTACACGTATGTCCTCTGCAGCCATTGTGCTTATACAAACACACGACAAAATCAGAAACACTGATAAAACTAAACAAATAAACTTTTTCATAACTTTCTCCCTTTCTGATTGTTATGCTATAATTATATTTGCATCATATTTAATCGTCAATGTGAATAGGAATACATTTTGTCATTTTCGACACAGATAAAATTTTTTTCAATTGACAAAATCCCTCGTGCTAAGTATAATTATCTTATATTAAAGGAGAATTTTAATATGGATAAATTTGTTAATTTCGACCACAAAATCAAAAATATATCTCTCGCAACTTATGTAAAACCCGGCACCGGCTCCAGAGAAACAAAGAACAGACCTCACCACGGCATTGTCATGTATATAGATGATGTACATCAGGTTGATTTTGAAAATGACAAGCATATAGAACTAAAAAAAGGAAACATTCTATACTTTCCCAAGGGTTCAAATTACGTTGCAAATAAGCCCTTGGAAAGCAAAGGTGTATATGCCATAAACTTTGAATACATTTATGATATTGACTTCCCTCCGATTGTAATCAAAACAAAAAACACACAGAAATTCTTAAATTATTTCAAAGAAATCTCCATTATTTACAAAAAACGTTCTCCAGGATACCAAAAGCAATGTACAGCAGTACTTTATAATATATTTGCTCTTCTGGAATATGAATATAAGCTTGGATACGTACCTGAAAGCTTATATGTATCAATCTCACCTGCTATAGAACATATTCATCTTAATTATATAAGTGAAAACATAAACATTGACCATCTTGCTTCTCTATGCAAAATAAGCACAACATACTTTAGGAGAATATTCAACCGCATCACCGGCATATCCCCAAAGAAATATATAATGCAGTTAAAGATGAACTATGCCGCAGAACAGATTCTTGCAAATGAGCATATTAGTGATATTGCTTATGAGATTGGATTCAATGACAGTGCCGCTTTTTCAAAAGCATTTAAACATTATCACGGTGTTACCCCAAGCGAATATAAAAATCAGAAAAGATTGGAAATAAATTAAAAAGGATTGTAAATTTGACTTTACAATCCTTTTTATTTAAGGCTTACATATAAACGCTGTTGCACTGCCCTTTATATCAAGTGTTTTTTCATTTTCAGAAATAAATATTCTGTCCCCTGCTTTTAAATTAATTCCGTTTATGATTATCTCTCCTTCCGTGACAATCATAATGCCATAAGAATCAAGGTTTAATGTATAATCACCGCTTACTGTTACTTTTGAAAAGCGGAATTTATCTGTAATATTATTATCAACGATTATCTCAAGACATTCGTCTTTTCTTTTTGGCTCGGAAAAATACGCTTTTTTTGTCTCTTCTTCACTCATTCCGTCATAGGAAAAAACATCAAACATTTTTTCAAATCCGAGTCCACCGTGGAGTTTCACTTCTGCAAGAGTATTTCCTGAAGGAGTAACCCTCTCGGGAATAACCATAAGGTCTGTAGGCTCCTGAAGTTCACAAAGGAAACAGTCTTTGCCTATAGCGTGAGGGACTCCTCCCGCTACAAATATAAAATCACCTTTTTTTACATCAAATCTGTGAAGTGCGTCAAGCATACCTTCTATGTCCTGACGTTCAAAAAGGTCTTTCCATTTCTCTTTGGTAATACCTTCCTTAAAGCCGATATACACATAACCGCCGTCATTTAAGATATACCAACACTCGGTTTTTCCAAAATCTGAATCAAAATATTCCCTTGCACACTCCACTGTAGGATGCGCCTGGATAACAAGTCTTTCGGATGAGTCAAGAAGTTTGAAAAGAAGGGACATTTTTTCTCTCTTTCCTATCATCTCTTCTTTGTTTTGTTCGATTATATCCTTAAGAAATCTTCCGTCTTCAGTTTCTGTCAGACCTTCATTTGCCACATCTCTTCCCGGATTGAAGGCTGTGGTCACAGAGCCAAGCCAGTCTTCAGGGAAGCGGTTTGTATCAGAGAAGTTCTGATTATTTAATTTATCAAGGTTATCCCCACCAAGATATGCACGATACACTCTTGTGGGTTTTAGTTTATATATCATATATATCCTCCCAGTTTGCCACTATGCCATAGTCTGCATACTCAAATATACGTGCATCCTTATTGGGATTTATGGCAATGATTGTATCGCTTCCTTCTATTGCAGAGGTATGATGCACCGCACCGGATATTCCTATAGCAATATATATCTTAGGGCTTACGGTCTTTCCTGTAAGTCCTATCTGATGCTCATATGGTGCCTTATTCATATCCACAAGACCTCTTGATGCACCAAGCTCCGCTCTGATCTTTTTTGCAAAGTCAGATACACTGTCCATTATATCCGCTACCCCTTTACCACCTGATACTATTATATCTGAGGAGTTAACTTTTGTCCTTACTGTAGCCATTTGAGGAGTTGTAAGACACTTAATCTTAGCATATATGTTTCCCCCTTGTGCAGGTCGAAACATAAAGAGAGTATCACCATTACACTCCAGATGAGTACAGTCTGCGCAAAGTCCCGTATCAAGCTTTGATGCTACAACGGGAGCAGTTTTTCTTCCCCAAAGGTCTGCATTCCAGAGAATCACCTGTGGCTTTTCTGCCAGTGCTCTCATGCATATCTCATCAGGTGACTTTTCTTTTATCACAATCACATTTTCTGCAATTTCCGATGCCTTATGTGCTACTTCATCACCAATAGCCCATACTGAATGAAGCTTTTGTCCTGAATATGTATTTTCTTCTTTTTCTTTAGATTTGCTTTTAAGCTCATTTATTAAAGGTATAAGCTCAGTCTTTGTGATGAACTTACACTTTCTTTTACCTGTTTCATTTTCGAAAGTCTGAATAACTCTTGTAGGAGAACCGGCAAGACCGCACTTTGAAGTATCACATTCAATATAATCATTATCAAATACTTCCACATTGCCAGCTTTTGAAAACAGAGAAGGAAACCTTAATATATATCCCCTTTCTACTGTTACAAGTGCAGGTAAATCCACCATCTCTTCTCCAAGTCTTGTGATGCAGCTTACATTACTATCTGACACTTCCACCTTCATAGCATTTGTGATAAGATTTATACCCAATTTATCAGAGAGCATAGGTCCCACCTGTGCAGTGTCACCATCAACAGACTGTCTTCCGCAAAGGATCAGGTCATAGTCAAGTGTATTTATGTATGATGATAGTATATATGATGTGGCAAGTGTATCAGACCCTGCAAACACACTGTCAGATATAAGGTGCACCTTAGCACCAAGCCTTGTGAGAGGCAGAAGTGCATCCTTAGTACTCTCAGGTCCCATAGATATAACTGTCACATCATCAGAAAGAGAAAATGCACATTCAAGTGCAGATTCGTCAAATGGATTTATATCACCTTTTATTACTTTTACACAAACAAGAATTTTCATCAATATTCTCCGTTATATATAGGTTCAAGTGCTTTTTGCACTGCTTTGTATTTCTTAAAAAGCTTAAGATATTCTTCTCTGTTTTCTTCATTTGGTATAGTTTCCGACACTACTTCATTGCATATTTCAAGTGCAGACTGGAAGCTGTCAAATACACCTGCTGCAACTCCTGCAAGCATAGCAGAGCCAAATGAAGAATCAGCATATTTCATTTCTACAAGCTTTATTCCAAGTGCATCAGATACCATCTGTCGCCACAGTGGGCTTTTGCCACCGCCACCTATGATAGATGCATATGAATTACACTCAATATTCTTTTCGTCAAGACACATCTTACAGTCAAGCATACTCATAGTTACACCCTCAAGCACACTTCTTGCGAAATGTCCCTTGGTATGTGATGCTCTCACACCTACGAAATCTGCACAAAGGTTTGGATTTGCATATGGTGTAAGCTCACCGTTTAAATATGGATGAAATACCATCCCGTCGCTTCCGATTGGTATGGTTTCTGCAAGGTTATCAAGCTCTTTGTAGTCTTCACCGAAGGTATCCCTGAACCATCTGTATGATGCAGCACATGATTTGGTAGCAGTACCGGGATAGAAAAGACCATCCATAATGTGTGAATAGTTAATAAGATTTACATCAGGATAAGGCTTGTCTGTAATGACACATATTCTTCCTGCAGTTGCAAGCTTAAGTGTCATTTGTCCTTTATTTACCGCACCTGAAGCAAATACCTCCATGGCAGTATCTGTAGTACCGCAAAATACTAAAGTCCCTTCACTAAGTCCTGTAAGAGCTGATGCTTCCTTTGTGATACGTCCTGCCTTGTCGGTAGGTTTAACTACTTCAGGCATCATATCTGATGATATATCAAGTATATCAAGAAGTGTTTCACTCCACTGCATACTATTTATATCAAACATCATACTTCCTTCTGCTTCTATGTAATCTGTCACATAGTCACCTGTAAGGACATGTCGCACATAGTCTTTTGCAAAAAGGATTTTTCTTACCTTTGCCCAGTTTTTTGGCTCATTATTCTTTATCCACATAAGCTCAGGAAGTGACCATATGGTATCTGCCTTATGAAGCACCTGTCTGTCTATTACATCTTCAAAATTTTCCCTAAGATATTTAACTTCTTCTTTGCTTCTTGTATCTGTCCAGTATATTGCAGGACGGATAACATTGAAATCCTCATCCATTATAACCGCTGTATGAGTAGCCGCATCAAGACTGATAGCAAAGATATCTTCAGGATTGATGCTACTTTTATTAAGTACACCTTTTATATTTTCTACAGTTGCCATCACCCAGTCAGAAGGATTTTGCTCTGCATAGCCGGGCTTTGGATAGTTTGTAGGGTATTCGCAAGTATTTGTAGCAACAATCTCCCCTTTTTCACTAAGCAGTGTTGTCTTGGAGGCACCACCTCCGAAATCTATTCCCAATAAATATTTCATATTTCACTCCTATAAATTAACCAATAATCAAAATAATCCTTCTGCAATTTCTTTACATGCGCAAAACTCTACATTCTCACATCTTTTCAAAAGGCTTGCAGGTATTGCCGCCTGAACTTCATCAAACAAAACATGTTTTACTATACCATGCTGCCAAGGTCTGTTAAGAGCAATATATATACGCTTTGAAGCTAAAATCTGTTTCATACCAACAGTAATACACCATTCTGGCATACCTCTTAAATCGCCTCTCTGGTAGCCATAGGCATTTATGGTTTTTGTTTCTCTTGATATAGGAAGAACTCTTGTACCAAGAGATGCAAATTCATCTACAGTAACATTTTCACCCGGTTCTGGCGGTTCATTAAACGCAATATGTCCATTGATACCAAGACCCCCAAGACAAAGATCAACTCCGCCAAGCTCAGCTATTAGTTTTTCATATTCTTCTTCCTTGCAGGGTTCAGGAAAAAACCTTTGGTTTTCGGGCATTACAAGTTCACTGTCCACAAGCTCATAAAACTCCTTATTCATACGGTAATGAAAACTTATAGGATCATCATAGTCTACCGATTTATCAGGAGTAAGAAGATACTCATCCATATTAAAAAACCATACATTTTTAAGCGATACTTTTAGCTGATTTACAAGTCTCGCTAAGATTGGATACTGTTGAGTTGGGCCAACAGGAACAATCATAACTGTTTTTTTGCCCAATGAATTATTTTTCATAATTTCTTCGAGCATAACAAGTGCCATATCAAAATAGACATCCCACTCATCGTCTACAATTTTAAAGTTTATATTTTCGATTTTTCTTTCCATTTTCTTCTCCTATAATTATAAATACAAGTCTACTTATTTTTTATTCTGTTTAATGTTTCTATAACTACGGGACCGTTGGGATTGTTCTGCATTTCAAAATTCACCTTTGATAAAAACAGTTCGTAGTTTGCTTTTTCATACTCTATATCGCATAGTTGCGCAATGATTCTGGTTGCTCTGTCAATGAGTTTTTTGTTTGAAATATTGACATATACCATATAATTTCCACGGATTCTGCCCATCTTTGCCATGGTAATAGTGGACATAGTATTAATCATTATTTTCATTGCAATATGTTCAAATATATGCAATTTTGTCTGCGGAATGTCCTTACTTACACTGGAAAGCGTCATTACTGTACAAGTTTCAAATGCTTTGGCTTGCTCATAAAACTCATCAGGAACTTTGTCGTCAAGTCCAATCCATGTTGCCAGTGTATTGTCACCCTCACGTTCTGCATTTGACTCGTAACCGATTTGAAATTCATATAATGCTTTGCAGTCAATTTGCGGAATTTTTTGTATATCTGCTTCCGTTATACCTATTTTTCTGTAATCTTCTGCAGTATAATTTATACATCTTGGAGAACGCTCAAAGCATTTTTCCCACGCTTCTTCGGTATTGAGCGTAGGATTCTTTACAAAAGACCACGATGGTACTGCATTTATCATCGACTTCGGTTTGAAAGGTGGAACGCAAAATGTAGGTCCTCTTTCAGTTGTATCAGCAAGAACGTCAAGCAAATATTCATCGGCATAATAAGTAATAAGTCCATTCTTTTCATATAATTGACATTCTGTTTCTGCTTGAGTTTTTATAGTTTCTACTACTGTATCATCAGAAACAGCAATAATGCATTTTTTGAAATCGGTGGATAATTGATTTTTATGTGCATCTTTGTTTATATCAGAATCAGAAATAATTTCCGACAAGCACATTTCGAGGCAAGATGCTATAATTGCCTGCTCTATTGTTGATGATTGCATTCTTGATGAGCCGGTAACAGCCATACCACCGCATTTCATATAAATCGCATTACAATTTGAATGACCGAAAACATCTCTTGCTCTGTCAAGTTTTTTCATAACCGGCATCGGATCGGAACATACAATCATCCATACTTTTGCACCATCGGCAAGAGCTTGCTTTGCTGTTCCGAGAATTGATGTTGTTTCACCTGTTGCCGTAACACCTACAAGAATATCTTTTTCGCAAAGGCATAAATCTTCAGCCTGCTTTGCCCCTAATTCAATGTAGTCTTCAAATGATTCAACTGCACGGATAATAGTGTAGTCACCGCCGGTCATCAAAGAAATAACTTTATCTTCATAAGCAGATAAATCCATTCCTGTTTTACACAAATCGGCAATAGCGCATCTCCAGGAGTTTTCAAGACGCATAGCAAGTCGTCCGGTAGAACCACAACCCGAAACAACAATTCTTCCACCGTTTATCAGCGAAGAAAGAACATTTTCATAAAACTGGTCAAAGTATTCACTGTGAATAATTTGATTATATACATCTGCTAAATCCAAATCAACATCTAATATAGATTTTATACCGGCTTTTGTGTCCTTGACGGTTATTTCACCCAGATGCGCTGTTTTAGGATTAGGCAACTCGGCTTCAACGAAACCAAGACGGTATTCTTTTTCGTTTTCTAGAAACTCTTTTGATCTTTGCAAGGCTTTTTCTTCAAGATTAGTCATAATGCCTTCCCTCCGCATAGTAAAATAGTTATTAAATTCATTGAGCGTTAGTTTTTTAGTATTTTTCCGTTTTTTATAACATTATTAATTTTGAGATTAGTATCAAATATAACCACATCAGCCAAAAGACCGTTTTTTATACAGCCTCTGTCTGTCATTCCCATGATTTTAGCAGGGCTTGAAGTTAATAATTTTACTGCATCTAAAATAGAAAAATCAAAATAATTAACAAGCCTTTCAAGCATCATAGCACCTGTTGCTACACTGCCGGCAAAACGGGTTCTATCAGGAAGTTTTGCAACACCATCTTCAATTATAACAAGATTTTCCGGAACCTTTTCTCCAAGATAACTTTGTTTATCATTGGTTCCTGCAGGTCGAAGTGCATCTGAAACAGCGCAAACCTTGTCTATACCCTTTATTTTTACAGCAAGTTTCATTGCATCTTTAGCGACATGCATTCCATCAGCAACAAGCTCTAGTGTTGTTTCATTGCTTAAGTATGCCGCTTCAACTATTCCTGCAGTTACTACCTGACCGATTTTTCTAATCGTCGGTGTTACACAGTACATATGAGTGATATGAGAAAATCCATTTTTCAACCATTTCAATGCAACATCACTTGTAGCATCGCTATGACCAATAGAAAGATGTACCCCGTTATCGCACATTTTTCTTGCAAAACATTCCATATTATCAAGCTCAGGTGCGGCAGTTATTCTTTTTATAACTCCGCTTCCAATGCTCAACAACTGTTCTATCTCTTCATTTGTAGGAGCATGAAGAAACTTTTCGTTATGTGCACCCTTTTGAGCCACTGACAAATAGGGACCTTCTAAGTGAACACCATAAAAATTCGTGCAAGATTGTGCATACTTTTTATAACATTCTATCATTTTAAGTGTGCTTTCAAAATCAGCAGATACTGTTGTTGGAATAATTGTGGTTGAACCATTTTTCAAGTGCACATCTGATATGGCTTTAAAAGCTTCCTCTGTGCTATCCATAAAATCAAAACCGCCACCACCATGAAGATGAATGTCAATAAATCCAGCTGATACATAATTATTATCTGCATCATAGATTTCACAACCGTCCGGAAGTTTGCCGGAAAATGATGTATCGATAATTTTATTATCTTTTATAAGAAGATTTCTTTCAAAAATACCACTATCAAGTACTGCTTTTGCATTTTTTATAAGAAAATAACCCATACTATACCTCAATTGTATTTTATCTGATAATTTTCACCGGATATTCCGGGATATACACCCTTTTCTACAAGTGCATTATTGTCCTTATGACAAATTACCCATTTGTTGTTTTTAAACAGTAATCTGTCACCTTTCTTTCCATCAAGCAATTCATTTGTCCCCTTCGGAAGCATCACAATCGCTCCAAAGCCATTATCATTCACCTGACATGGAGTAAAGTGAAGTGTGGTTGCAAACACCTCTACCACATCACCTTCTTCAAGATAAAAGGCTTTGATATTTGATGAATCGAAATTATCTCCATCCATTTCACATCTCAGTCCAAGAAGAAGTACAACAGGTGTTATAGCAACATTGATTTCTGATGAATTGTGATATTCAAGAGCATTAAGGTAACTGTTGTATCCTCTTACCATTCCTGCCTGACACTTTAGTCCACCCATAAGCATAATAGACAAATCCTCAAAAGATTTTTCTTTTTCGAGAATATTAATGCTTGGTTCGTAAAATGCTCCCTTATCGGGCATAGAAACATTTTTTGCTGTCTTTACTATATCTTTTGAATCATATTCAATTTTTCTTCCATAATTTTTAAACTCATTGTCATTTACAGAAAAGAACTGAATTTGTGGGTTAAGTTCACGCAATTTGTTTATCATACAAATCTTCCTCTCAGAATGTAATCTTGTGAATATGTGAAGCACATCCGTCTTTTTTCAGACAATTTATGCCGTCTCTTTTGGTAATGTCATAATCTCCATCCTCGAAGCTTCCCATACCGCACCAGGGCTCAATGCAGATGTACTCTGCATCTTTGATTGTCCATATTACAAGATAAGGATGATCTTTAAATTCCACACTGATTTCTTCGCCTGATACATCATTTTTAAGTGTTACCTTATCTGACTTGAGAGAAGAAAAGATAACAGAATCAAAGTCAAAAAGATCGTAAGAAAGTTTAAGTTTATCTGTATTTTCTCCAAGAGAAATACAACGTCTTGATATTAAACCGTCCAAAACAAGGTTTGACAGAAGGTTCTCCTTCTTATCAAACAAAAGTGTATAATTTCCTATACCACCGGGGCAAGAGTATGCCTCGTGTGAGCCTACAGAATAATACATTGGTCCGTCAGTAAGGTTTGATACCTTATATTCCACACTTAGTTCAGTGTCATTTAACGTGTATATAATACGAAATTCAAAGTCAAATGGATATTGCTTTTTCGTTTCTTCATCAGATGAAATCATAAACACAGCCTGAGTCCGGGAATTACTTTCAACCTTAAATTCTGATTTACGTGCAAAGCCGTGTTTCTCTATAGAGTATTCCTTGCCAAGATATGTATATATACCATCCTTCAATCCCCCACACAAAGGAAACAAGACAGGGGCTTGTCCCGCCCAAACGGACGGGTCCCCCTGCCATAACAGTTCTTTGCCATATTTTTTTACACTTGTCATCTGTGCACCCATTAAGGATATGGTCACAGACATTATGTCATTGGAAAGAATTATTTGTTCAACCATTTATGTTCCTCATCAGTGGTCATATAAAAACCTCTGTCCTCTCCTGCCATAATCCATAAATAATAGTTGTCATACCCGGGTGCTGCATGGAATGGATGATATCCTCTTGGGATTTCTACGAAATCACCTGACTTAACAGTATATGTTTCGTCGATGTCCCCTTCCATTGTATATACCTTCTGTATACCGAAGCCCTGAGGCTCTTTGAATTCATAATAGTAGATTTCTTCTGTTGCAGCTTCTGTAGGCATATTGTCATCATCGTGCTTGTGTGGAGGATAGCTCGCCCACTGACCGCCTTTTACAAATGCCTCACCGATATAGAGCATATTTGCATCCACTCTTTCATCAAGAATGAAGTGTGCCTCTCTCTCCCAACCGGGCTTGCCAAGATTTTTGATAACAACATCTTCAGGATTGATAATAGCAGGCTTATATGCCTTATCTGAAGGAGATTTGGATACTGCTATACTTACTTCGCCTACTGCTTCTACGGTAAATGGTGTATTGGCAGGTACATAAATACATGTAGCAGGTCCGTCAAACACATCTTTTCTCTTGCCTGCATTTTTAAACTCAAATCCTTCGCCGTATACATTACATTTACCGCCAAGAATCACAAGAGCATATTCCTTATTTTCTTCTCTGTAGGATTTTTTGTCTCCGTCAGCTAAACGAAGCATATCCATTTCTACCTTTACACAGAAGCTGTCTTCTGCTTTGTATATTTCTGATTTGCCAAATTTCTTATTCCAGGATCTTTTATACATCTGTTCCTCTCTCCTTTAAAAATTCAATAACATCATCATATGAGGGAACTGCACTTCTTGCTCCCTTTTTTGTGCATTTAAGTGCTGAAACCGCACTTGAAAATACACACGCCTTATAGTAATCATAGCACTTTGCCATACAAAATGCAAATGCACCGTGAAATACATCACCTGAGCCGTTGGTATCCACTGCATCTACAGTAAATGCCGGATAATCCTTCATAGCATTTCCGTCATAGATTACACCACCCACTTTGCCTCTGGTGATCACTACAACTTCAGGGGAATATGTTTCATAAAGCCACTTAGCCGCTTCGTATACATCATCTTTTCCCGAATGTGCAAGACTGAATTCTTCACTTGGGATAAGTATATCCGTAAGCGAGAGGAGATCTTCTATCCCCTCATAAAGCCCGCCTGCATCATAGAGAACCTTTGTTCCATTTTCTCTTGCAATCTTTGCACCTTCTACTGCTGCAGACATTTCGTTTCCGTCTACCATAAGTACATCTGCCTTGGCAATTTGCTTTTTTGCATCAATTGTAAGCTTGTATGGTGGTATGTCTCCCTTATGAAAAACACAGGTTCTGGAAGCAGTCTCACCGCTTAACAGTACAAATGAAGAAAAGGAAGTGCATCCGGGATAAAGGGACACATACTCAGTAGATACATTGTATCTTTTCATATCATCCATAAGAAACTTACCTGCATTATCATCAGTAAGTACACCGATATATGCCACCTTTTCGCCAAGCTTTGATGCGGCAACAAGACCTGTTGCACAAGGTCCGCCACCTGAAATGATGGTACTTTCTGCTCTTAGCTTTGTATCTTCAGAAGGGTAATGTGATACACTGATAAGGGTATCACACACATTGGCTCCTATTCCTACGATTTTGTTCATTATTCTGCCTTTCCGTCTGCGCCAACAAGTCTGATTTTATCCATAGCAAGTTCTTTTACTCTAATGATTGGATGCTTCATAAACAAGTCAACTGCAAGACTTCTTTGGGGATCATTAAGGGTTTCTTTTGTACCTTCTGCGAAAGCACAGCAAACATCTGTACCGATGTTCATCTTTCTTATACCTGCATTGATTGCGGCTTTTACCTGCTCATCAGGGATACCTGAGCCACCATGAAGTACAAGAGGTGTTCCGTTTGTTGCTTCTCTTATAGCCTTTACTCTGTCTATATCAAGACAAGGGGTCTTCTTATAATGTCCGTGTGCGTTTCCGATAAGAACAGCAAGTGTGTATACTCCTGTTTCCTCCACAAATTTCTTTGCCTCTAAAGGATCGGTAAAATCTCCCATAGAATCGTCATTTACACTTCCTACATGACCAAGCTCACCTTCTACTGCCACACCTGCCGCAGAGCAAATTTCCACCATATGCTTTGTAATTTCTATATTCTTATCCAATGGATGAACCGAACCATCGTACATAATGCCTGTTGCACCAAGCCTTAAAGCTTTTATCACTTCAAGCTCTGATGGTCCGTGGTCAAGGTGAAAGCATACAGGAACAGATGCATTTCTTCCGGCTGTTACTATAGCAGGAGAGAGAAATGCTCCAACTTCTTCATTTATAAGTCTTGGATATACCTGAACGATTACAGGAGCCTTAAGCTCTTCTGCCGCCTGGATAACACCCATAAGGGTTTCTGTGTTGTATACGTTAAAGGCTGGGATACAGTAGTTTCCCTTTTCTGCCATATGGATTATTTCTTTGTATCCTATAAGCATTTAAGAATAGCCTCCTCCAGCTTCATAAGCTCAATGCCTTCAGGCTTTGTTTCATTAAGCTTGGTATATTCTGCAAATGATGTTGTCACAAGGATTTTTGCATCGGCATTCTTTGCATTGATCCATCTGTTTTCTGCTACCTTTGTGATGACATTTGGCATATACTCATTCATAATGAGATTTCCTGCAAGCATTGTGTACTGACGGTTAAGAAGCATTTCCTTAACTGTACCGATAGCTGATAAAATATCTCTTACAGGCTCTGTTTCTTCAAGATCTCTTGCAAGGATAGGGCTATCCTGTGGAGTGAATACAAGATCTGTCTTTTTCACATTAAGCCTACCATCTTTGATAAGGTCAGAAACAAACTTTGTAAATGTAACCACTTCACACTTAAGCTCTATTCCCCACTCCTTGTACTCTCTCATCATCACCTTTGCATCCTGTGGATCATAGCAGATAACTTTCTTATAGTTATTGAGAACCTTTGCACAGTTTTCCATAACTGCCTTTGTTTCTGCTGCAGCACCGATTAAGAAGTCCATTGAATAACCGCTGTTTGGTTCATCCTTAAGGATTGTGAAGTCCACATTTGCCTTCTTCAATACTTCTGCCGCTTCCTTTGCGCAGCCCTTTGCCCTTGTATCTTCACCGATAAAGAAAAGTGTATCTGTCTCAGGGAAATCAGGGATTTTGTTCTCATTTTCCACACCATATATATTTCCCTTTTCCATAAGGTTGTTTACCATGGTCATAATATAAGGAGGAAGCTTGCCGTCAAGTGCCGCACCAAGTCTTGCTTCTTTTGTAAACATTACAGGATCCCATCCTGTAACACAGTCTGTCATACATCCGCCACAAAGTGAACATTCGTATACATTGTTAATAATATCGTCAGAATATTCCACTGCATCTCTTGCCACAAGTGACAATCCAAGTGCTCTGGCACGAGCTGTATTTCTTTCAAGTCCTGTAGCGTTTCCTATCGGACATACATGATGACACATCCAGCAGAAACGGCATGAATCTATATGTTCTTTTGCTTTGTTTGAAAAATTCATAACATCTACCTCCTATTAAAGTCCCAGCTTAAACGGATTCATGATTCCGTTAGGGTCAAGCTGCTTTTTGATACCTTCGAATACCTGCATTGCAGGGCCATACTGTTCTTTCATAAGTCTGCCAAGCTTGATGCCAACGCCGTGGTGATCGTTTACCACACCGCCATTTTGAAGGGCAGTTCTCACACCACAGTTCCAGATAGCCTGATGAAGTCTGAATGCTTCGTGAGGATCCTTCGGTACATCCTTGCCGTCAACGATAAATCTGTCATAAATCATACAACCCCACTCGTACCAGTGTGAGAAGTGAGCAATAAATTTTGCCTGTGGGAAGTTGGTTTCAATAGCCTTTTTCATTTCCCAGTATATCTTTTCTATCTTGTCATATGGTGCGATAGTATCCATTGTACCGAAGCACTGAGGGATATCCATCATATGTCCGGGATAGAAGAAGGTGATTTTTTCTTTCCACCATTTTTCACCATATTCAGAGCCTAAGTCCTCTGCACCGTACTTTGCAAATGTTTCAAGAAGGATTTTCATCTCAAGGTCTGCCATTTCCTTAACACCTTCGATGGCAATATTCATAAATGCACCCTTCTTTTCCACACCTACAATCTTCTTGATAAGAGAAGCTGTTTCAGCTTCGTCATAAAGACGCATTACAGATGGTTTGAATTTCTGCAGAAGCTCTCTTCCTGCGTTGAACGCATCTGTCATATTGTGGAAAAGAAATCCTCTGAATTGTCTTGATTCAGGCTGTTCGTAGATTCTCATCTGTGCCTTTGTCATAACACCAAGAGTACCTTCAGAGCCGATAAATATCTGATTTAAGTCAGGGCCTGCTGCGTGCTTTGGTGCAGGAGAAGTTTCGATAATATCTCCGTTTGGAAGAACAACTTCCATCTGAAGTACCATATCATCGATTTTGCCATACTTTGTTGATGAAACACCGATACCTCTGTGTGCAAGGAAACCTCCTACCGTAGAGCATGTAAGTGATGAAGGATAATGCATTGTGGCATAGCCCTTTTCGTTTGCAGCCCATTCAATATGTTTATAGATAGCACCTGTGCCACATTCTATGTACATACCCTGTTCGTTTACATCATAAATCTTGTTCATTCTCTTGGTATCAAGTACAATACCACCGCATACAGGAATAGCACCACCCTGAGTACCACCGCCTGCACCCCATGTTGTTACAGGGATCTTATAATAGTTTGCAATCTTCAATACTGCAGAAACTTCCTTTGCATCCTTTGGTGCAACAATGAAGTCACCTTCAGGCATACGGAGTCCTCTGTCTGCCCACATTCTGGAAAGCCAGAAGTAGTCAACACTGTGGGTAAGCTTGTCGATAGTTCTTGTGGAGCAGTTTTCTCTGCCTACTGCATCCTCTAATTCGGTTGCAATAACGTCAAATAAAAAGTCTGTCATGTTATTCTTCCTTTCTCTTTTTTGAAAATATTTTCATTTTCAAGCGTTTTTACAAAAATATAATATCACATAATGAAAATAATTTCAACCTTTTTTTTAAAACTTTGACAAAATTTTTTAACTATGATAAAATGATAGCAGTTATTTTGTGAGGAGAAATTCATATGGACAAAACAACGCTTAATATTAAACTCTTGTATGACAAAATGGGAAAAGCAGAAAAACATATAGCAGACTGGATTTTTGATCATCCGGGTGAGATAATATCTTTGTCTATTGTAGATCTTGCAGAGAAGTGCGGCTGCGGTGAAGCCACAATCGTAAGATTTGCAAAGAGACTTGGATTTAATGGCTTTCAGGAGCTTAAGTTCGTTCTTGGGAATCAGGCAGGTAATAGTCAGATAAGTACAAATATCAATCCTGATGATGATGCTTATACCATTTATGAAAAGGTCTGCAACGACATATATCTTTCATTGGAAAAGACCAAATCTTCCCTTGACAGAGAAGCTCTTTCCCTTGCCGCAGACAAGATATGCAAAGCAAATAAAATAGTTATATTCGGTCTCGGAAACTCTGCATCTGTTGCTACAGACTTAAGTCACAAACTGTTAAGAGCAGGACTTAATGCGATAGCATACTCTGATAACCATATGCAGGTAATTGCCGCAAGTCATCTCAAAGAAGGCGATGTTGCCATAGGCATATCACATTCAGGCTCATCAAAGGACATTGTTGAAGCACTGAAAACCGCCAGAGAACAAGGTGCCTCAACAATATCTGTTACAAACAGAGGTAAGTCCCCTATTCTTAAACATTCGGATATAGTCTTGCAGACCTCTGCAGACGAAACTCAATATTCTATCCTTGCTCTTAACTCAAGAATAGCTCAGCTTGCCATTGTAGATACCCTGTATTTCTACATAGTATATAACCGCTCGGAAGAAGCACAGGAATCTATCAAACAGACAGAGAAATCGTTGCTTACAAAAAAATACTAAAACACAAACCCTCGTTGATATTTCAACGAGGGTTTGTTAATTTACTTATTTCAGATAATATTCCTTGTACAGATTATTAAGATTATGAGCAGAGGGATATATGGACTGCGGACTTAAGAAATGTGAAAATTCAAATGTAATCATCTTGTCTGCATATTTGGCGTGCATATCAAGTTTTCTCTTAAGCACTCCAAAAGTTATCGGATAATACATCTTTCTTACATCTCTTTCGAAGGTTTCTACATTAACCCAATGTTCGATATTGTGTTTTTTGCAGACCTTCTCTGTATATATAAAGAATTCTTCCATATCTTCCATATATGCAGAACCATCCTGAAATGCACAGAAATCTACATCTTTTCCCGCATAATCAAAAAGTGCATCCCATTCTTCATAATGCTCTTTTGGAGTCATAAAGGTCTTTGGTGCACAGATATGGCTCTTGAAAAACGGACTTATAAGAACTTTCTTTTCAGGAGTTTTGTCCTTGCACATTTTGGACATATTAAGAACAATCTTTTCAAAATTATTATGTCTGCAACAAGTTTCGTGAGGTATATACCATCCGTAAAATGATGGATAATCTCCATATCGTGACACGACTTCATCAATAAACGGCTTATTGATTCTGTATTCTGTTTCATCGTCACCGCCATTCCAGTTGATATTTGAAATGTAGAGACCAAAAATAACCTTCATATTTCTTTTTGAAGTTTCTTCAAATATAAATCCCGCAAAATCATCCTCATAAGGTGTACCGAGGACTTTTGAAGGAAATATAGATCTGTTACCAAGACCGCCTCTGATAAAGATAACTGTATCTATACCGATTTCCTGCATATAATCCAGGTCCTTTTTCCACTGTTCTCTCGACCAGTTGGATGAAGGAATATCGTAAGTTATTTCATCAATAAATGTACCTGTAATCGGTCCTGTCTTTATCATAATTCACACCACCAAACATAATAATAAAACTATACTTAATGTAAGTCTTGGGTTTATTATATATTTTCACAAAATTTATGTCAAGCAGAATGAAATGTTTCCGGCTTATCTTCAAGAAGCGAATATAGATCATTTATTATTACTCCTCTGTTTTTAAGCACATCGACTGCAATGTTGTTATAGATTTTCACATCACTGTTATATCTCATTTCAAAATCTTTGATATATCCCGACTCAATGACAGGTGTACTCAAAGCGAAAACCTGCATGGCTCCCGGAAACAAAAACTCTATTCTTTCGGAAATTCTTACAAGATTTTCCTTGTAATTCTCAGGACTGGTAAGACACCCGTCATTATAAATTCTCAGAGTATCCCAATGTCCCACATTCCAGTGAACAAGGTCAACATTACTAATTTTAAGATCATCTTTCCACTTATGAAGATACCTTAAAATATATTGGGAGAAACGACAATTTTCATCGTGATAAAAAACTTCTGCAATATCACTCATTGATTCCTTCACATATCGATCATATCCTTTTTTAATAGAATCACCGATTAAAAATACTTTTTTCATAATACCCCTCCCTGTATACTATTTTATTTCACCTCATAATATATGTAAATGTTATTATCCGAATCATTTGTATTTTTACGAACATTTTATACAAAATTTTATTGAAATAAAAATCAACATATGATATATTTAATTAAAGGATTGGAGGGATAGATATTAACAGAATAGATATACTTAATAATTTGTCCGTAAGCAAGATATCTTTTGTAAACATCTATGATGTAACTAAGAATCATTACCCTATGAAAAATAAAGGAAGGTATCATTGGGGTATGCTCTATACATTGGAGGGAACCGAAATATACGACTTCTCCGGCAAAATAATATATGCAGAGCCAAATACTGTTTTGATGATTCCAAAAGACGTGGCTTACAGCATATACCTTAATGACCAAAAAAGTCTGGTTATGACAATTGACTTTGAGTTGTCTTGCAGTATGGATATATCGCCATTTATAATCAAGGCGGGTGAAAATAATTCTATTAAAAGCATCTTCAAAGAAATGTTTAACCTTTCCAAAAGTAATACGCCTTCACAACAGGCATTGCTTAAATCTTTGTTTTACAAAATAATATCGCAACTTATCTTAAGCGAAAGTTTATATAGCACTTCAACAAACTTTTTAAAAATATCGAACGCTATTGACTATATGCACAAGCATTGCCTTGAGGGTGATTTCAGAATAGAAAAACTTTCGAAAATATCAGGAATAAGCAACAGATATTTTGAAAAGCTATTTTTCAAAGAATATAAAGTATCTCCAAAGCAGTATATAATAGCCTACAAAATTGATCTTGCAAAAGAGCTTTTACAAAATGAAAAAAAATCAGTAACAGATGTTGCAACATCTTTAGGCTATAATGACATATATCATTTCAGTAAAATATTCAAAAAACACACAGGAATGACACCCGGTGAATGTAAAAACAGAAAGTAACATACTAAAAAAGTAGTCAGCAGGATTTCCTGTTGACTACTTTTTTCGTTAACAACAAATTTTCCGTCAGAAACATTCGGTGTAACATCAAATGCTACAAAAACCTCGATGAATCATCATCGAGGTTTTTGTATATATTCCTGTTTTTACAACAATTCCATCTCTGATCGTATTGCTGAATCTACATCGCTTTTTTCCAAAAAAACTTTATTCTTGTCTTCAAGTTTTTCAAATTCTTTATAATATCGAATGCCAAACTCTCTTAGTGATTTAGAATTAAAATGAAGATTATCAGGGTTTGAAGTAAGGCCTTCTGCACTTACAAAGCCTGTCATAGGGTTTGTTTCAGCGATTTCCATAAGTGCCTTATTTATGATGGGATAGTTTCCAAGATCAGGTCTTACTTTAACAAGAAAACTTCCAAGACCACCAAGTATGAATGGTACATCATAAAGATCAAGATCATTTCTTAATGAATTCATAATCTTTAAGAATTTTTCTTTATAGTATGGGTGGAAGTGTTCTTTGCAGTCAGACTCACCCTGATGCCACAAAACACCTGCAATTGTTGATGTTCTCTGTGCAAGCTTTGACATCATAACAGCGTGATCGTACAAAAGTCCGCCAACTCTCCACTGATCAAGACATGTACCACCGTCTGCACATGGAATAAGTCCCACTTCTACATTATGACTGCGCTGATATTCAAGAGCAAAGCTCTCTGCAAGAGAAACTCCCGAAAATACACGGTCATTATTTACAGGCACATACATCTTCTGCCATCTGCCGTTTCGAAGGACCTTAAGATTTGGGTCGCTGATAGGCTCTACCTCATCCACAAATCCTCTTCCTGCCATATTTGACTGTCCAATAAGTAAAAACGAATGTATCATTTATGTTTCACTCCACAACTGATTAATCAATTACAAACTCAAGCACATTATCATATCCTTTATGATATGAACATGAAAGTGTCTTTGTCTTACCGTTTGCTTCTACTGTTACATCGTAGTCACCGTAGAAACCTCTTATAGCTGCTTCACCTTTTTCGTTTGTAGTAGCCTTAGCATCATGTGTCCAGAACTTATTGTACATAAGGTCGATAAGCTGTTCACCACATGGGCTCAGTGTCCAGTCTTTGTTAAAATAAGGTGTGTTTGGCTTGTGAGATCTTCCATCCCAGAATCCCCATGTGGTAAAGCCTGTCATCTCAGGCATAGAGAATGTAAGGATAAAATAGTCTCTTGAATATTCTGCCTGAAGAATATCATCTTCTATAGCATATGTATACTCGGTTACACTTGTTTTAAATCCCATATCGTGAATTGATTTATATTCATTATAAAGTGATTCCGGACTTCTGAGAGGCTGCCATTCCATATGTGACTGCACACCGATTGCATCTGTATCGATTTTATTTTCGTAAAGATATTTCACATATTCCATATAATCCTTATGACGCTTTTCCCATGTAGGCATATTAGTTACACCTTCGTTATAGAAGAGTCTTACGTCAGGATTTGCCATGCGAGCCCAGTCATACCAGTCTTTAATAAGTTCATTACCGTAAGTACCTCTGAAATCTGTGTTGTCTACTATTTCATTCATAACATCCCATTCGGTGATTTCTCCTGCGAATTCATCAGAAAGGTTGAGAATATGATTCTTTACTTCCTGCTGAAGCTCTTCCTTTGAAAGCTTAATTGTTCCGTCAGGATTGTAGAATATTTCAGGAGTCATATTTGTCTTTCCGTCAGAGCCGAATCTCTTTTCCCATACAAAAACATGACCTCTGATATTCTTGATACCTGCTTTTTTTGCTCCGTTGATTTCATCTCTTGCTTTCTGCGGATCAAGAAGATACGGAGCCCATTTCATATAGTGATTGTTAACTGCGGAATTAAAAATCTCACCAAGCACCTGAAGGTATTTATCTGTTGTTTTTGCATCAATTGTTACAGATGTTCCAAACATAAATTCTGATTCAAACATATCAAAATTTACCTTTGCATCAGGAATAACATTTCCCTCTTTATCCTTTACAACTACCTTGAAGTCACCTTTTCTGTGCTGTTCAATTCTTTCTAATGCTTCTTTTCTCCACTGTGCATCTTTTGAACTATATTCACGGGCATACTGAATTTTCTCAGGCTTTGGAACCTGTGATGCAGGATAGTCAGGATAATTCACAAGTGAAAAGTTTTTGATTTCTACAGTCTGCACCTCTCCGCCCGGTCTGATACCGAAATAATCATAACCGTCAAGTGCTTCTGCAACAATATAGTATGTTTCCCATTCAGATGTGATATTTACTGTTTCCCAGATATTCTTAAGATGCTTACCGGAAACCTGTTCTTCAAGCTGGAACTGGATTACCGGAACCTGCTCTGCCTTTATTTCTGATGCCAATCTGGCATCAAATTTAAGAACCATTGCTGTTCCGTTTACATAACCGGATATAGGATCAAATTTGTAAATACATTTTGAAGAGGAACCGGGATTTTGTGTAATGCTGAATCTGGCTACAGCGTTTCCATCCTGTTCAACTTTTTCAAGGGTAGAGAAGCCTTCATTGTTTACTTTTGATTTGAAAATATCATCAATAGTAAGGATAGTTTTTCCGTTTTTTAATGAACTGAAATCAAAAGGTTCTGCATCTTTGTGTTCATAATATGTTATATCATCAAAGCTTGATGATGATTTAAAATCCTTTGGAATATTTCTGTGGATATTATTTGTGAGGGGCTTAAGACCCGGCTGATTTGCTACTTTTGATGCAAAATCAGATTCTATCACAACTGTCTTTGTATCAGCATCCCACTCTACCTTTTCGCCAAGCATTTCTGAAATAAAACGAACAGGCACCATAGTTCTGCCATTAACGATGGTAGCAGGTACATCTAAAATAAACTCTTCTCCGTCAATATACGCAAGATAATCGTCAATTTTAAGCTTGACTGTCTTATTGTTTCTTGTACCTGTAACTGTCTTTGAATAATCTACCCAGCCAACCTTTGCACCAAGTGCTTCAAAGATTCCTCTCATAGGTACAAGTGTTCTGCCATTTACTATAATCGGCATCACATCATAGTTTTGTTTAATTCCATTAATTGTCACATTGATTTGCTCAGATGCCAAGCTAACTGATGATACTGAAAGCATCATAACAAACATTAGTAACAATGCAACAATTATTTTCATTTTCTTCATCTTTTTCATCCTTTCGAATTATTATATTTTTATTATATCAATTTAATATAATACATCAATATCCCATTCGGCACAAATACACAGATTCGGCACAAAAACATCAAAATACATACATATTTTCAAACCCTATTGACAAATTCAATACTATTTATCTATAATATTGTTGAGGTGATATTTATGGAAAATCTTTTTGATAATAATAATCTGATTCTTTTCGATGCAAAAGCCTATCATGGCTTGATATCAAATAAGATAACACATCACGAAGACAGAAAATATCATGGTTTTGCATTCAAGGTAAACGGAAAATGCAAATATACATTTTCAGATGGTACAGAGCTTATAACAGAAGCAAATAAAATCATTTATCTTCCAAAGCACTCAACCTATCAAATAGAGTTTATAGAGCCGGGTGATTGCTATGCTATAAACTTCGATATACTTGATGATAAGACTTATTCTCCATTTGTAACTGAATTGAAGAATTCTTCTGTATTACTGAATATGTTTAAATCATCATATTCATCTTGGAAACAAAAGCCTCAGGGTTATCAGTATAAATGTATGAAAAACCTCTATTCCATATTTGAAATCATATCATCGGAAATACAAAGAATGTATGTCCCGAAATATAAAGAGGCTCTACTTACACCTGCTGTGGAATTCATCAACAAGAATCTAACAAGTCATTACATCGGTATCCCGGATCTTGCTTCACTTTGCAATATCAGTGAAACATATTTCAGAAAAATTTTTAAATCAATATACGGAATGTCACCTATCACATATATCAATTCCAAAAAAATCGAAATGGCAGAAGAACTGCTGGATTCCAATATTTACAGTATAAATGAAGTGGCTGAACTTCTGGGATATTCCAGTATATTTTCATTCTCAAGAGATTTCAAAAAATACACCGGAATAACACCCGGAAAATACAGCAAAAGATCATCCGATCTGTAATAATTCTGATATCAAAGTCCTTCGTAATGCTCACTCTGTTCAATGAATGCATCCTGGAGGACTTTTTCAAGTTCTACGAAATACACATTCCATCCGCACACTCTCACCTGGAGATTTTTGTATTGTTCAGGGTATTTCTGAGCAAGTCTCAGAGTTTCTGAACTGAATATATTGAACTGGATTGAATGTCCACCTCTTTTGAAATATGCTCTTATGATGCCTTTGAAGGCTTCAAGTCCTTCCTCCCCTGATACTGCAGACGGATGAAGCACCATATCAAGCATACCTGCATGAGGCATTTTTGTAAAATCCATACAAAGCACAGAATTCATAAGTTCTGTTGTTCCGCCTTTGTCCTTGCCTACTACAGATGAAAGATTCTTAGATAATGGTGTACCCTCATATCTTCCATCCGGAGTTGCTTTTGTCACAGAGCCCATTCTTACATTTTTGTCAATGGAAATAAGGCCGAACTTCCAGTATCCGCCTCTGGAATTTGGTGCTCCGTTGACCTCATCTGCCATAAAGTCCACAAGACTCTTTGTTATTTCATTTGCCAAAGAAGATCCGTTACCGTACTTATCCTTATCATTCCAAATAATTGTTCTTATGTTTTCGTAGCCTGACCAGTTATTCTTGATTGCATCAAGCATTTCCGAAAGAGTAAGAAGCTTTTTGTCATATACAAATTTCTTTATAGCACATAAGGAATCAACAGTAGTCGCAATACCCGCTGCAGAAAATACAGTAGAATTGTATTTCATACCTTTTGAATAACCGTCAATACCCAAGGACAAACTTCTTGTATAAGTAGAAGAATAGAGATTTGAAGGGCTGATTTTATCAAGATACAGCTCCCAGTTTTCTATAATTCTCTTTCCCTTTTGCCAGATATACAGCCATTCCTTCTTAAATGCATCATAAAATTCTTCGTATGTTTCGAAATTGTCTCCCACATCGATACCAAGCTGCTCTCCGGAATTAAGACATACACCTTTAGTTAAAGTAAGCTCTATAATCTTCGGAAGATTTTCTCTTATTGGAATAGTCTTTACTTCTTTATCCTTAACAGAGCAATCCCAACATCCTGACATGAGAGTTGTCTTAGCATCTTCCTCTGCTACACCAAGTCGTCTGAATGCCTTATAGGTATTATCATCGTTGATGATGGATATGGAAGAATTGCCGTTTCTGATTGTTTCACAAACCTTCTTCAAGAATTCATCAGGAGTATTTTCGTTGATTTTTGCCTGAAGCTTAGGATTTGGACGACTGAGTGTGTTATATGCATCCAAAAACAGGTAAGAAAGCTCGTTTACCACACAGTTTCCATCTTTGTCTATACCGCCTATATACATAGGCTGCTGATACATACTTCTCACTGCATTAAATTCATTCATATAATACACAAGAAGTTCTTTTATATTTTCTTTTGTGAATGTGCCTTTTGCTATATCATTTTTATAGAAATCATAATAAAGCACATCCATAGCTCCCATACTTCTTACACGGAAGCTGTCTACAAATTCTTCAAGATTCCAGTATATCCACGAAAAAAGAAGTGCTTCGTAAATATTTGACGGAGGATTGTGTCTTAAGTTAACAATCGCCTCTCTCATGCAAACCATTTTTTCTTCTTTGTATGTTGAAAGAACCTCTGCACATCTGTCAAAATACTCAAGAACTGCATTTAATGTGATTTCTATTCCTTGAAAAAAGCCTTTCTGATCATCAGTAAGATAATCCTCACGCGAAAGCTTTTCTTTATATTCGATAGCCCTTTTGAGAAGGCCCTCAATACCCAAAGCAAAGATATCATCCCAGTTAGGTGTGGAATGGTTGTAGTCTATATAAAATTCATCGAAAAGAACTTTTCTTGCATATTTTTCAAAATGCTTATCCTCGATACGATGAATCTTATCATCAAGCTCTCCCATCCATTTACTTATAACTGTGCTGATTGCCTTTTCGTAAGCACATCCTGCATCTCTTTCAAACATAATCTTCTGCGCATGAAGACATATACCAAACCAGTCATCAGAATTAATGTATATTTCGCCGTTTTTGGTAAGATAATCAAAGCACATAGCCTTTACTACAGGATGAGAAAGATTTTTGTTTTCTTCTGCGATTTTTGCTACACTGGCTTTAAGAGGCTCTATTTTTTCTCTTTTTTCGTCATTGCAATACAAAGATATATACTGCATATGCAACGCTTCTCTGTCAGCTTCAAAATTGCCCCATTTTGATTTCATACTAAACACCTCTCTTATAATGAAACCTGAAATAATTACATTATAAATTAATTATCTCTGTATCTTCATTATATTCAAATATATTTAATCATCAATATCGAATTCGACAAAACAAACAATTTCAATACACAAAAAATGATGGACAATAAAATGTCCATCATTTTGATCATTAGTTAATATTAAAGTCTTTTGCCTTATTCAGCGGAATAGCATTTCCGTTATTAAGCCAGATAAGGATTTTTCCCTTTGTGGCACCATTTCCGATTACAACATCGGATATCTTCAGACTTTCTTTCGCTTCGCCTGTACTTGAAATGTCTACCTTCGACATAGATATAAGTCTGTTATCATCATTATATTGTGCAGTAAATACTGTGAAATCAATACCACTTCTTAAGATTTTGTTTGTAAAGTCGATTGCCACATTTACTTTTCCATCAGAAACATTCGGTGTAACATCAAATGCTACACAATCAGGGATAAATCCTATTGTATTAATAGTATCTTCAACAAGCTCCCCGTTTACATTCATTCTCACGTGACATCCGTTGACCAAAAGATCGCCATAGTCAAGATCATCCACCTTAAATTCAAACTCATATTCATCGTTTTTGTCAATTTCTACCTGTCCGATATACATGATGGATTCAGGTGTGCCTTCTTCTTCTGAATCATTTACCACAACTACAGATGCAACATTTGCTATATAGTCAGGATCTCTGTTTATTTCAGGAAGAAGAACCTTACCCTTTATCTGGATTTTGCCTGAATATACAAATGAGAAAATATCCTTTTCACTTCTCTTATATTCATAATCCGAAAGCTCAATTATTACATCATTTGAACCATCTGCATTTTTGAAATGCTCAACAGGAATTGTCTCAGTATAGCCATCTTCTGTGGTAACTGTGATGTCGTATTCACCATAGTAACCTCTTGTATCAAAGTTACCGGATGCATCTGTTGTGCCACTTTCATTGGTCCACCATTTGTTGTATACAAGGTCCTGATATACCTTACCTGCACCTCTTAAGTTCCAGTTTTTGTCATAGAATGGACTGATATCAGCAAAGAGTGCACCGTCCCAGAATCCCCAGTAAAGGAATCCGTCCATATTTTCTTCGGCAAAGGCTGCAATAAGCATATCTCGTGTATAGTTTGCCTGAAGTATTTCATCATATTTTGAGCAAGAATACTCGGTTACTTTAAGACGTTTATTATAGTCTGTTCTCAATCTTTCATAAAGAGCAACAACCTCGGAAGGATTCCTTATAGATGAGTCATAATGTGACTGAATACCGATACCATCATAGTCTACATTTCTTTCTTCAAACATATCAAGGTATTCAAAGAAGCTGTCTTCCCATACAGGGCTTGTTTCGTTGTAATAAAGATCAGCATAAGGGTCCGCCTCTCTTGCAGCGGCAAACCAGTCTACAAACGCCTTATCAGGATCTGAGTAGTTTTCTCTGATTTTGAAGTTTGACACAATTTCGTTTACAACATCCCAGTCACAAACCTGACCCTTGTAATGTCCTGCCGCTTCCTTAATATGCTGAATTACTCTTGCGTTTGACGCTTCTTCATCATTCAGCATCTCTTGGGTAAACATATAGTCAGGAGTAAGATTTGTAGTACCATTTGATCCATACTGTCTTTCCCAGCTAAGTGCATGACCTCTGAAATACTTTATACCAAGTGCCTTGGTATACTGAATCAGTCTATCAGATATATCATATCCGTTCTGCTCTTCCAATGGTGCCCATTTCATATGATGCTCTGCAACCGCCGCGTTAAAGTTCTCAGATAGCTTCTCCTGGTAGGTTGAGTTCGCAAACATTGTTGTAGTGACACAGGTACCAAACTGGAACTGATGCTCATACATATTCACATCAATCTTCGCATTATTTACAGGATATCCGTATTTGTCTGTTACTTTGATATTGATATCACCCATACGTACATCTTTTATTCTGTCAATAGCGTCCTTTCTCCACTGAGCCCCCTGATTGAGTTCTTCATAATTGATTGTGGATGCAGGCATATCTCCCGGTCCTACTTCAAGTCCGTTGTCTTTGTATATTCCTTCGTAGTTTATAATCTCGAAATCTGCAATTTCTATTACCTGCTTGTTTGCACCTGTACGAAGTGTAATAGAATTTCTGTCTAGATAGTGTGTGAAAGGAAGGTAATGATACTCCCACTCACTTCCCGACTCTACACTTTCAAAAAGACTCTTAGGGTACTGTTTAATCCCTGTAGGAGTAGTGCGCACACCCTGTATCTGCACAATCACAGAACCTTTGCCTTCGCTGTTTCCGCCTGATATTGTACGCATAGCAAATTTTACCAGCATCAGATCATCCTGAGCTGATCCTTCAAGTGTGTTTGTAAAGGTAAGTGAGGATGAATTTGTATTTACTGAGCCTGCACTGTTAAGAACCACATCGGAGGTAGTTACTCTCAAGGCCTTTGTGAAAGGCTGTCCTGTAACTGACACTTCACTCTTCGAAGATTTACCATTTGCAGTTGTATTTGTAAACAAATCTTCTGCCTCAACATATTTCACTCCCTCAGGAAGTAATGCAAACTTCTCATCAGGATCCATATCCATTGTGAAATAATAAAGGTTATCATCAGTAAAATCAGATGATTTTTCAAACTCAGTAGGTACCTTTCTTCTGAAAACTTCATTGTATCCTGTAGGCTTCTGAATAACACTCAGATCATCGAAATATACTGTCTTCGCAATGATTGTATCATCGGATCCGTATGTTGAAAGTGAAGCAACCTGATCAATTCTTATAGAGTTTATCATTGGATTTGATAAAGAATCTGTACTTCCGTTATCAACCATATTATCTGTTATAAATACAGATGTCTTAATCTCGGTCCATGTGTTCCACGGAACATAAGTCGCATATGTAGATATACCATTTGCACGGTATTTATACTGCTGTCCGTTAGGGCCTGTAAGGCTCAATCTGAAATATGTGCCATCGCTTGTGATGGTAGTCAATTCTTCCAATGTTTCTTCATCACCTGTAGCTACTCTTTTATAACCACCATCATTTTTGTCAGCATAAACCCAAAGGCTTACATCATACTTTTCTCCTACGTTTTCTTTAGTCATAGGACCATTAAAAAGATCAAGAAACTTAACTGCGGTTCCTGCTGTTGCTCTGTTTTTCTGCACAAGGCTCTTTTCCCCTGTTCTTACCTTTGCTTGTGAGGAAGAGTGAGGAGCGTTATGTATATACACCTTGTTTGTAGCAGAGTTTCCGCCAAAATTTACAACCTTTGATGAAAGATATGTACATGCAGAATTATCTGCGGAAGCAGATGCACTGTGATTGTACATTTCAAAAGATTCAGTATAGTTTACATCTTTCTCTGTAATAGTGGAAGATGAATACTTTTCTACCTTTACATTATCAATAAATGTTGTCTGTGCATATGGAGATTCACCATATGAATCAATTCTTAAGCCTGCAATACCTTCATCTATCATAGTCTGTGTGATCTTAAAAGTAAAGCCTGTAGGTATCCATTTATTTACCGAAAGACTATGACCTGAAGGATAAGTGCCAAACACCTGGTCTGATGCAAGTGCATTTACTGAAGCAGATGAACCCTGCTTAGAGAGAAAATATCTTAGTTTAGGCTTGTCAGCCTCTTCAGTTACGCCTGTAACATCGCTTAAGTACACATCCATTGACACATGGTAAATGTCTCCTACTTTGGCTTTTGAAATATCAAAGATATTTTCCATTCTTGCCATTGCAGAAGATGAGCCTTTACGAATAAGCTTAATTCCATATGTTCCGTTTTTTGCGTTATCAAGCCCTTCATAGCCAGTAATGTCAGAGTACTTAACCCACTCCGTCTTTCCTGTTGCCGCATCTGATCCGCCGTCAGTTCCGAACATTATATACTTACATCCTGAAATATCGGCTGTTCCGTTTAGTCTATCATCATTTGCTTCAGTTTCATTTTCGAAATCTATAGAAGATACTTCAACAAATCCTTCTTCGGTATTTTTCATTGCATATGAAACATCAGGTGTCACACAAATAAGTGACATCATCATTGCAACCGTAAGCATCAGTGAAACAATTTTTTTCATATCTCGTCTCCTTAAAGCTCTTTATCATCTGGCAACAGAAAATTCCTTTGCACCGGACAATGGAATCATCTTGCCATTATTAAGCCATATAATAATCTTTCCTGAATGAGCATTGCTTTTAAGTGTAATGTCTTTCAGATTAATTTCTTCTGATGGATCTCCTGTACTTGTCTTATTGACTCTTGACATAGAAATGAGATTACCTCTATCGTTGTATATTGCAGTGTAGACTGTATAGTCTATCCCACTTCTCTTAATCTTGTTTACAAAATCGATAGCCACTTTAAGCTTACCATCAGAAACAGTTGGTGTAATATCAAACGCAACACAATCAGGAATAAGACCTACCGTTGCAATGTTATCTTCAATGATTTCGCCGTTTACATTCATAAGGACCTGACAACCTTCTACTATAAGCTCACCATAATCAAGATTGTCCACCTTAAACTCTATCTCATATGTTCCGTCAGCTTTGACCGGTACCTGAGTGATATGGATAATGCTGTCAAAACTTCCCTTATCCTTTGAATTGTCTGTAAGAACAAGTGAAGCCTGATATGACATATGGTCAGGGTTTTTGTCTATTTCCGGAAGCAAGACCTTACCTTTTATCTGGATTTTACCTGAATGAACAAAGGAGAAGAGATCTTTTTCGCTTCTTTCTGCTTTATAATCATCAAGGGTAATTTCAACAAGATTGAACTCTTCATCATTCTTATAAAGAGGAACAGATACTGTCTCTGTATATCCATCTTCAGTTGTAACTGTAATATCATAATCACCGTAATATGCGCTTAAGTTATATCTTCCTCTGGAATTGGTCTTGCCCTCTTCTCTTGTCCACCATTTGTTGTATACAAGGTCCTGATATGCCTTACCTGCACCTCTTAAGTTCCAGTTTCTGTCATAGAATGGACTGATATCTGCAAAAAGTGATCCGTCCCAGAATCCCCAGTAAAGGAACCCGTCCATATTTTCTTCCGCAAAGGATGCAATAAGAACATCTCTTGTATAGTTTGCCTGAAGTATTTCATCAAACTTAGAGCATGAATACTCTGTTACCTTGATATGTTTTCCATAGCGTGTTCTCAATTTTTCATAAAGATCAACAATCTGGCTTGGATTTTTGATAACAGAATCATAGTGTGACTGAATACCTATTCCATCATAATCAACATTGTATTCCTTAAATGCATCAAGATATGTAAAGAATGAATCTGTCCATACAGGGCCTGTTTCGTTATAATAAAGGTCTGCATAAGGGTCTGCCTTTCTTGCAGCGGCAAACCAGTTTACAAATGCCATATATGGATCCTTGTAATTCTTTCTGATTTCATAGTTTGAAACTATTTCATTTACAACATCCCAGTCACAGAGTTTTCCTGCATATCTGCCTGCAGCCTCATTAATGTGCTGAATTACTCTTGCATTGGATGCCTCTTCGTTACTGAGCATCTCCTCTGTAAACATATAGTCAGGGGTAAGGTTTGTAGTACCGTTTGAGCCGTACTGTCTCTCCCAGCTTAATACGTGACCTCTGAAGTGCCTGATACCAAGTGCTTTGCCGTATTCAAGCATTTTATCAGCCCATTCATATCCGCCCTGTTCTTCCAGTGGAGCCCATTTCATATGATGCTCTGCAACAACAGTATTGAAGTTTTCGGACAGTTTCTCCTGATAACTTTTATTAGTGAACATAGTACCTGAAACACATGTGCCAAACTGGAATTCATGCTCATACATATCCACCTTTACATCAGCATCTGTGATAGGATAACCATTGGCATCCCTTACCACAATCTCTACATCGCCTTTTCTTATATCTTCTATTCTGTCTATGGCAGCCTGTCTCCAACTTGAACCTTTTTTTAGTTCTGAATAATCTAGAGAAGACATTGGCATATCCGGAGGTGCTACAGCAGTACCGTCTGCCTTCACGGTATTTGCATAATTTATGATTTCAAAATCTGCAATCTCGAGTGTCTGGATAAATGTGCCTACTCTTATGGTTATTTGATTTTTACCCACACTATGAGTAAATGGCACATAATAGTATTTCCACTCAGGTGAAGCGTTTACGGTCTCAAAAAGAGTTTTGGGATATGTAGTGACCCCTGTATCACTTACTTCCACACCCTGAACCTGAAGTATAACTGATCCCCAGCCCGCATCATCTCCGCCTGAGATGTTTCTCATAGCGAATTTCACAAGCATAAGATCACCTTCGCCGCAACCTTCCAGAGTGTTCTTAAAGCCTATTGAGGAACCTGTGGTGGTTATTATACCATTGGAATTGGTGGTTAGCTTTGATGTGGTAACCTGAAGCGCCTGGGTAAAATCCTGTCCGGTTACACTTACCAGTTTTTTTGTAGCATATCCTTTTGCAGTTGTATTGTTCAGTAAATCAGATGGTGTAATATATTTTGTGCCCTCCGGAAGAGCAGCAAACAATGTTTCAGGGTCTCTTTCCATCTCAAAATAGAGAAGATTGTCATCGGTAAATTCTTTGGAAAGTTCAAACTTAGTTGGAACAGGCCTTCTGTATCTTTCATCTGTTCCGCTAGGCTCCTGCACCACCTTAAGATCATCGAAATAAACTGTATCTGCGATCAGGCAATTGTCTGCACCGTATGTGTTCAGGGGTACACTCTGATCCACTCTTATGGAATTGATCATAGGATTTGTAAGTGCATCAGTTGAGCCGTTGTCAACAGTATCTTCTGTTACAAAATGGCTTATCTCAAGCTTTGTCCAAGTGTTCCATTTTACCTCAAAGTATGAATTCGCCTTTGCATTGGAACGGTATTTATACTGTTGTCCGTTGGGTCCTGTAAGTCCTATTCTGAAATATGTACTTTCACTCTGAGGGTTTTCTACAGTTTCGTAGGTTGTCCCTGAATCTGTCTGTATTACTTTAGTTGCGCCCTGACTTTTGTCCGCATATACCCAGAGAGAAACAGTATATTTTTCGCCGAAATTGTCTCTTTTTATTTCGCCGTTAAAAAGATCTGTAAATTTAACCGAAGCTGTCTGAACAGTTCTTTCTCTCTGTACAAGGCTCTTGATACCTGTTCTTACATATGCTTCTTCTGACTTGTTTACGGGATTGAAAAGATACACTGCATTTTTTTCTTCCCCGCCAAAACGTATCATTCTGCCTGAAAGATATGTGGCATCTGATACAGACACACTTTCTTTCATATTGTAGTATTCATATGATTCTTCATAATCCACATCTGCTTCTTTGAGTGATTCTCCCGAATACTTCTTTACAAGGATATTGTCTATAAATGTGGTTTTGGCATAAGGGTGTGATGTCTCGGAGGCGGAATCTATTCTTAATCCGCTTATACCTTCATCGATAAGCGCCTGTGTCACTTTGAATGTAAAACCAATACTCACCCATTCATTAGCTGTAACGGAATATGCATTGATTTTGTCTGAGCTTTTGTCCCCAAACACCTGATCGTCACTTAAAGGAGAACCTGATGCAGATGAACCCTGCTTTGACAGAAATACTCTAAGTCTGGGATTGGTGTAATCAGAGGTTACACCTTCCACATCAGAAAGATACACATCCATGGAAAGCTGAAGTATATCACCTACTGAATACTTCGTCACATCAAAGATATTTTCAATTCTTGCCATAGAATAAGCATTTCCTGATCTTAAAAGCTTGATGCCGTAAATACCCTTGGAAGGGTCGTTAAGACCTGCATAAGCTGTTTCATCAGCATATTTCACCCTGGAAAGAGTCCCCGAAGCCTCAGAATTTCCACCATTGGATGCTACTGCCTGATACGTGGTAAGAGCAGTATCAGATACACCCTTTACATTATTGGCGGCATCTTTTGTGACAGTTTCAAAGTCTATATAAGATGCATCTATCCATTGAAGCTTTGTATTTTTCATAGCAAAGGCATTAAATGGTGTAACAAAAAGAGAAAGTACTAAAGCCATCACCAGAAAAAGTGAAATAACTTTTTTCATTTATTAAAATCTCCCCTACAAACTATTCTTTGATCCTGATTGTATCCCCAAGATCCTCAAGATAAGTAAATCTTGCTCTTTCCTGCTGATCAAAATTTGGAGAATGCATTACAAATACAGGCTTTCCCTCAAGGTCCTCAAATATCATACCATGACCTCCGCCCTGTCCGAACAGTGGCACATCAAGGTTTGTCCAGTTACCGGTGATATCACCATTATCGGATACTGCAATCCCCTCTGTGTATCCACCTTCCGAAAAACCTGACCAAATCATAAGAAGTGTTCCTGTCTTTGTTCTGTAAAGGAATGGTCCGTCTGTAACGTATCCTTCATCTATTCCTCTTGCTTTATTTGACACAGATTTCGCCCATTTAGGATCAGAACCTTTAAACAATGTGACAGGCTCTGAAACCGCCTTAGAAAGATCCTCAGACAATTCCATATAGCAGATTGTCCCATCAGTTATCTGGACCCATTCATGACAGAATACAATGTAAGGCTTGTTGTCAGGTGATACATAAAGTGTACCATCAAGACACCACCAGTCTGAAGGTGTAACAGGACCATCAGATACAGGCTTGAAATCTCCATCAGGAGTATCGCATACAAAAATCTGTGTAGCTCTGCACTTACCTTCTGCAATCAAAGAAGCAAAAAGATAGTATTTGCCATTGTATTTATGTACTTCCGGTGCCCAGTAATCTTCATGGGACCAGAAATCCTCATCTGCCTTAAAAATAACCTTCTCATCTGACCAATTAATAAGGTCATCACTTTCTCTTACTACAAATGTATCACAGTACCCTCTCATCAAAGGACAACCTGATGTATACATATAATATTTACCGTTTTCTTTTAAAACAAACGGATCTCTTACTCTGAATTCTTCTGTTTTTGGCATAGTATCACCCCATAATAACAATATATTCATAATTTTAGCACATTTTTAAAAAAAAGTAAATGATTTTATTGCAACATTGACCATTTGTATGTTAAAATTTTACTATATCAATAAGGGAGAAATCTTATGAAACTATATTTTGCACCAATGGAAGGAATTACAGGCTATGTGTTCCGCAATACACACAGAGAATACTTCGGTGAATATTGTGAATACTTTGCACCATTTATAAACCCTACCGAATCAGAAAAACGATCATTAAAAGAGCTTCGGGATATTATGCCTGAAAAAAATAGCGGTGACATCAAGGTACAAATCCTTACAAATTCGTCAAGCCACTTTCTCTCCACAGAAGAAAAGGTCAAGCATCTTGGATACAATGAAATTAATATAAATCTGGGATGTCCATCAAATACTGTGTGCAAAAAAGGCAGAGGTGCAGGATTTCTAAAAGACAAAGAAGGTCTTGACCGATTTTTGTATGAAGTATTCCAAAAGACTTCTTTTGAAATAACAATTAAGACCCGTCTTGGCTTTTCTCACATTGATGAAATATATGAGCTTATGGATATATATAACAAATACCCTATAAAGGAGCTTATCATCCACCCAAGGACAAGAGAGCAGTTTTATAACGGATTACCCGAAACAGATATATTTGAAAAAGCATTATCTGTAGCAAAGATGCCTCTGTGCTACAACGGAAATATATACTCAAAGGAAGACTTCGGATATATAACGGAACGATTCAAAGGTATCTCCTCTGTAATGATAGGCAGAGGCGCTATAATGAATCAGGGGATATTTAATGAAATTATATCAGGAGAAAAAATCACTAAAGAAAAACTCACAGAATTTCTTACCATTCTTTCGGATAATTATATGGAAGTATTAAAAAGTGAGCATTATACACTTGGCAAAATGAAGGAAATAATGCTCTATGTAATGTGGATGTTCCCTGAGGATAAAAAGGCTATAAAAAGCGTAAAGAAAGCGAATACTCTGTCAGCACTTCTTGATAGTCTTAATTATATAACTGAAATACAGTCACCGAAAAATAATTGGATAAACTAATATCAATATCATTAAGTTAAGAATTGTCATCCTGAGTAAGCGAAGTCGAAGAATTACGACGGTAATATACAGCTTAACTTAATGATATTGACTAATAAACGGCGGTATAAATTTTTTATACCGCCGTTTATTAATCATAATCTTTCTATAAACAACTCTGCAAGTAATGCCATCCCCTTATCCCCCGGGTGGACTTGTATACCCTCGTGTTCAAATTTATCAAATGCCAGGTTTGTTTTGTCCTTTGATACATCGCTTACATCAACAATCTCAATATTGTTTTCTTTTCCAAATTCCACGATTGCCTGAGTTTTTCTTTCGTTATTAAAGATAGATGTGCCCTGTAATATCTTTACATTCTTGCTGTCTTTGCAAAAATATCCGTAAAAGGTTTTTAAACCTGTCTTAAACGCTTCTTTATCAAATTCACTCATAGGGATATTTGCAGAAACATTGCATATTATCATATCGGGACAAAAATCCTTTGCCAATGAAAAATGCTCATCATAATCACAGTCTTTGTAGCTTCTTTCCCAACATGATGCCTGAACAATGCAAAATGAAGCATCGGGGAATTTATCCAGAATATGCTTCATAATAATATGCACATAGTCCTTTTCTTTGCTGCTTGCTGCCATCCCCCATTTGCCATACCATCCTATATCCTCTTTCATTCCATGATAAGTGACGGAATTACCTATAAACATAACTCTCGGACTACCATCGGGGTTTCCTTCAAAAAATATAGGCTTTTTTACCTGGTTGGCAGAGGGAACCGTATTCTTCTTTTCAAGTTCTGACATTTGACCAACTTCTTTCTGTATTATTTGATAGTGATATTTTCTGAATTTTCAAAAACTGTTTCAAATTCATCAAAGCTACTTGCTTTTTTCCCGTTTACAAAGATATTTTCAAAGACAAAATTTTTGAATATCACACTGTCATCGCAGGAACGGATTTTGACAACAGGTTTTACATCCTTATCATCACAAATCACATTGATGTTTCTGTATACAACATCATGAATATTACCCCTATCTTCTCTTTCGAACACTTCTATTGCATCGGGATTTCTTTTGCGTATGGTATAGGGGAAATTGTAAGCCAATGCAAGAAATGGTGTATGTGTCCCTGCATTTTGGTCATATGGCTTGCCATCTTCCGTCTGAACCACCTCACATGGAGTACACGACTGCAATTCAACGTTGATATTTTCAAACAAAACATCATGAATATCAGCGTTGCAGCCGTTGGAGACTGTCAAAGCAGCCACGGAGTTGTGTATCAGGTCACAATTTTTAAATACTATATTTTTGTACTCAGGGCAGGCGGTTTCCACGCCTATCTCACAGTTTTTGCCCCAACCACACCACATCACACAGTTATCTATAAGAATATTTTCGATGGGCTTGTCATATTCGTATATTCCCTTTATGGATATTGTATCGTCAAAAGACCTGATAAAAGAATTTCTGACGGTCACATTATCCGAATTCACAATATCAATACCATCGGTATTGTATCTCCAATGCCCTACGATTTTTACATTGTCAATATTGATATTTTTACAATAAAACATACTCATTACCCATGTGGATGAATTTGTAAAGATAATATCCGACACATCTATATTTTCTGAGTTGTATATCCTGAAGGTGCCTTTGGTGAAGTTTTCGTAGCAGTTTTCTGTCACCCTTTCTTCGCAGGAATTATCAAGAATACCACCACCGAATATCTTCACATTTTTTGCTCCAACAGAGTTTATAGAGCCAAAAACAATGGCCTCCTCATCAATATAAACCATGTCGTTGTCCCTTAAGTTTATTATCCCGGGGAAATGCATACCCGGACCGTAATAATATGTAGCTTTGTCCTTATCAGGATAGTCCTTTATATGATTGAAGAATATATGTAATACATTGTGAGTATCGTCAAGCTCAAGTACATAGTTTCCCTGATTGGAAAGTGTAAAAACCGCCTCATCCTCCTGAATGCCGACTTTAATATTCTTTGAGGAAGGTTTTACTGATGCGGTTTTAAATGCTTTTTTGCTTTTAACCCTTAATGTAACCGACTCATCTGCAGAAAATGATATAAATCCTGCCGACTCTGTCTGAGAGTACTGGCGTTGTTTTCCGGGCCATGGTCTGTTGTATGGAAATGCCGACACTCTGCACTCTCTTACCTCACAATCAATGTCATTTATTGTAACTGAAAAATTGTCATTTTTCACTTTATAAATAACATTGTCTGTATCTGTGGCATAGTCCTTATAGCGTGTTCTTCCAAGACAAGCAAAACATTCGTTATTTCTAAAATTTATCTTAGGAATTTTTATCATTCATTGTCACCCCACAATTTTCCCAAAATAGCATTACTCACAAAACACATTCCTTATGGCATCAAGATAGCCGTATCCGTAAACATTGTCAGGCTCAAGATAACTGGTTTCCGTCCACTCATTCCAGCTGTTTATGGTTATAAGTGAAACATTATGCTTATCAGCATATTTCTTTGCATCCTCCAATGCTTTTTGGAAATTTTCCGGCGTGTTATTTTTAACTACGCCCTTTCTGAAATTCAAAAATCTCGGATTGTTGTCCCAACCAACAGAAACATGAGGGAAATATGGTATGTTGTATTGCTTATGTATTTTTTCCCACTCTTTAACAACCTCAGGTATAATCTCGGTGTAATCTCTGTCAATGTTTACAAAGTGAACAAACTGATAATGAGTGAGAGAATCAAAACCCATAGCTTCCACAAGCTCAGGGGTAGTTTCTGTAACATTTCCGTCCACACCGGTGATATTCTGGTTTGTGCCACTCCATCTTACAAATTGAAAATGTACACCGTCAAGTCCGTTTTCCATAGCCTGCCCTCTTAACCAGTTCATTGCATCAAGGGCGTTTTCAACTCCGCCAAGCCCCGACACGAAATTGTTCATATCATAAATGCTTACAACAGGCTTACCATCAATTTTGTAATAGTTCTCTTTGGTGAAATATTGCTCAATCCATCTTTTTCCGATTGTTTCGAATTGTTGACGGTCTACTGCGCCCTGCCATATGGTTTCATTAACAGTGTCACTGTTGCGAATGTCCCAAAGATAATTGGCATCATGATTTGCCCACATAATATAGAACTTCATTTTGTTGCAGTTTGATGCCTTCAAAAATCCGTCATTAAGGCAATTTTCCAAAAACGGTCTGTTGTCATACCAGTACCAGTCATAAATGAACACATTCACACCATGGTCTGATGCAGCATTTATCTGCATCTCCATAACATAAGGGTCAGCTTCATTCACATATCCCCAAAGAGGACTTCTTCCCCAATTATATCCGCATGGCTTGGGTTTTGAATTTTTCACAGTCTGCCACTCGCCAATTCCTTCATCCCAAAACATTCTGGTTCTTGATTCGTCACCTGTGTATGCAGGCCACACATAAGCAGCAATATCATATTTTTTCATAAAAATTCCTCCCGTTTTAAAAATGCAATATACCAAAAATCTAATTAGCTATTATAATCAAGTTAATTATAACTCATACCTTTGCTTATGTAAAGGTATAAAACTTCCGATAAAATACAGATAATTACGTTATTACCCCTTTTTTTGCAACAAATAATTTAAAAAAGACCATTCCAACAACAATTAAGACAGAAAAAACCACAAACAAAAAGGAAATATTGCATTAAAAATGCAATATTTCCTGCATGATGAAAAACTTGATAGTTTTACTTAATTTTTGAGAAGTTATTTGTGATTCTAACTACTATTCTTCGCTTTTTCACGGTCTGGAGTTTTTTACAGCCACCATGATAAAAAAATTGTATCTTTGCCTTAATTATCGAAATATTCGGTTAAATTATATGCGTTTATATTGATATCATTCATATGACCCAAAAGTGTATCATAAAACTCATACTCTCTGGTGATAATACCCTTATTTGCATCGATATTTGAAACATCTGAATTTGGATTTGAAGGGTCATTATCCATATACTTAAACCACTGCCATCCTACGAAGATTTTTGATTCAAGCATAGAAAGTACAAAGCTCTGATAGTAGTATCCTCTCTCATCCTGTGTCTGGACAGTATATCCTACACCTGCCTGATTTGTAAGGGCAGATTGTTCTGTGCAGGCATCCATACCCTTAGCATACCATTCCTGATTCATAAGAGGCTTACCTGCCCATTTGTACCACTGCTCAATCTGAGCCGCATCCCCTGTCCATGCATTTCCGTAATAGTCATATCCTACGATATCACACCAGTTCTGAAGACCTCTGAATGCTCCCTGATGATGCTTATCCATCTTAGGACCTATGATCATATGGTTTCTGTCATATTTTCTTATAGCATCGGTACATACCTTCATATATCTGTCATATACAAATTCTACCCAGTCTCTCTTATCCTCATCTGTCACATCGCTGATTTCTGCATTGACACCATGACGGGATTTGAGCCATTCCCACGCAGTATAGTAGTTATATATATTCCATTGTTTATTGGGATCACAGTTTAAGTATGTCAAAAGCATATTATCATTTGCAATAGGCTCATTGTCCGTATTCCATCCGATTATATATGGACTGTCAGCATATGGCTTCACAAAGTTCTTTGCATATGCTTCACAGGCTACCACAAATTCAGGATCAAACACATTCATCATATTGTCCTCTTTGTCAGAGTCATATGTATTGATAAATGATTTGCTAAATCCTACCACATTAAGAGGTGTGACAGTGTCCGGAGAAGTAAGTAAGTTTTCTACACCTGACCAGGAGCCTGCAGAGTTGAAGCCATAGCCTCTTAACTGATCGTGAATCTTAAGCTGCCAGTTTTCCTTTGTTCCGTATACCTTTTCAAAGGCTGTCTTTGTAATGTCTGTAGATGTTCCGATAGATACTCCTGTTACACCCATAAATATAAGCTTGTATCCAAGAGGATCTATAATCCACCATCTGCCGTCAATCTCTTTTACATAGAAGAAGCCTGTGGCTTCATACTGTCCGCCATCGATCCATCCGCCATACTTTGAAAGATTTGGCATCTTATTCACAGGGGTATAATCCTTCACAGAAGAAAGTATACGTGTAGGAGTTTTCACAAAAGCATCAGCAGGTGTTTTCTTTCTTTTCATTACATCAATATAGTTAGAATAGTCATATCTTGACACCGCTTTGCTTCTTGCATCAAGTCCCAACCCTTCAAGAATAAGCTGAGGCTTAAATGACTTCTGTGTACCTTCAAAAGACTCAAATTTAACATTTCCGTCTGATGTTTTTACCATAAAGCTTATTGCATCTTCGCCTTTGGAAAGTGCGTTATTTACTGCATCTGTTACGTCGAAGTAATATGTGATCCCCTGACCTTCTACATTTACAGAATCAATTTTATTTCCCAGCGACGGAAGGGTTGTATATATGGAGTTTTCATCCCAGTTGTTACCTAAAGTATATATATCAAATGTACCCTTGGTTGTAAGACTGTATACATATAGTCCCACATAAGAATGACTTACAGTATTTGCAGTTTCTCTTGATATGTCAAACTTAAGAGCACCATGACGATTGGAGTTTACAGTCAATGTCGTAGTTGAATGATTTGACACCTGTGTGCTTGAAGGATCAAAATATGTGTCAACTGCAGGGAAATGATATGAGTTTTCTTTGTCAAAGCCAACATCTGACTCTATAGCATCCTTGTATGTGGCTTTGGATAGTCTGAGCATTTCTTTTGCATGCTCTATAGCCTCTGCCTCTGTGGTAAATCCGTATCCGGGAAGTCGCTTACCGATTTTCATCTTGGAAACGGCAGGAGTAATACCCATACCTGTAAGTACGCTTGCATAAATCTCAGAATCGTTACTTTTTGGTACATATTCCAGAAGAGAAACATTCATACTGTTTACCTGAAATCCTGTATTCACCTTAGGTCCTACCATTGCATTTAAAAGCTTACCCTCTTTGTCATACTCAGAAACAACTGTTCTTGCAATATCATTCTGAATTGAATAAAGATACTCTGTTTTTACAGTGATTTTTTCGTCATCTCTTGCATAATCAAGCTTAGCATCCACTTCTGTTACGGAGAATTTGTCAAAATAGTAACTGTCGCATAATCCCTGATTTACACCAAAGTTATTTCCTGTCTGATAAATACGAAGTGAATTTATGTAAGGATTTGAAAGACTGTCCTCTGAACCGTCATCAAGATACATATCATCCACAGTATAATATATAGCTACTTCTGTCCACTCATCCCATGGCAAAAACACCTCATAGCTATGATTGTCTTCAGAGCTTGACCGACGATACTTATAGTTCTGACCGTCAGGTCCTGCAAGGACCACAGTATATCTTGTACCCACCGATTCATCAAGTTCCTCCTGACTAAAAGGCTTACAATCGGCGGTTGTTTCTCCCGTAGAACTATATACTCCTTCACTTTTTACAGGATACATCATAAAGGAAATCCTGAAGGTTTTGCCCACATCATCCTCTGTAATATCTCTCTGAAGAAAATTGAGCACCTTAAGAGAAGCAGAAGTGTGACATATATCCGACATAAGTATTGATTTATTACCATCGTAGGCTTTTGCTTCGGTAACCTTAGGCGAACTCGAATACCCACCGAAAGCTCTGTATACACCTGAAGAAGAAGTGAATGTTTTTCCTGTTTCGTAAGTTTCAAGGTCATCAACACGGCTGGTTTTTACAGTACCGGCATTTATCGTCTGTAATGCTGTCACAGAGAAATTGTCCACATAGTAGGTGTTCGCAATACCCTGATTGATACTGTAATCTACACCACTCTGTATAAGTCTTAAACTGTCTATATAAGGGTTTGAAAGAGCATCCGCAGAATTGCTATCAAGAAATTCTTCAGTAACCGTATAAGCAAGCTCTACTTTATTCCATTGATTCCATTTAGCATTGAATTCAAATTGTTCTTCTTTCTTTCCCTGACGGTATTTGTAATTCTGTCCGTCAGGCCCTGCAAGAAGCAGTCTGAATTCTGTGGAAACTGTTTCATTAAGCATCTCTTCTGTAAATGGAGTACAAGCTTCAGGAGTATCGCCTTTTGACGAATATACACCCTTTGTTTTGTCAGGGTAAAGCATAAATGAAATGTTGAAGGTTGTTCCAACATCTGCAGAAGTAATTTTTCTCTGCAAAAAATTCAGAATCTTGAGTGATGCTGATGTGTGAGAGATACCGCTCATACAAAGGGATTTTTCCCCCTCATATACCACATCGGTGCTTATGGTCGGTGAATTGGAATAATTACCAAATGCACGATATAATCCTGATTTGGCATTAAAAGTCTTACCAACTTCATATCTTTCGAAGTCGTCTGCCCTTTGCACCATAAGAACTTCCTTTGCAAATATAAAAGAGGGCAAAGAACAGATTACAAGCGCTGTTGCCAGAACTAATGAAATAAGTTTTTTCATTTTCGCCTCCTTAATCCTTATCGAAATACTCAACAAGGGAATATGTATTTATATTCATTTCTTTCATATGTGAAAGAAATGTATCCCAGGTTTTATATTCTCTGGTGATTATACCTTTGTTTGCATTTATATTTGAAAAATGATTGTTGGGGTATGCAGGATCATTGTCCATATATTTAAACCACTGCCATCCTACAAAGACCTTTGACTCTATCATATTAAGTACAAAACCCTGATAGTAATGGCCTCTTTCGTCCTGAGTCATAACTTCCCAGCCTACGCCTGCTTCATTGATAAGATCTGTAATGTCGTTGCAGGCATCCTGCCCTTTTACATACCATTCTGCATTTACCATAGGTTTGCCTGACCATTTGTACCACTGGTCAATCTGAGGCATATCACCTGTCCAGGTAGAATAATAATCATACCCTATCACATCCGACCAGTTTTTCAACGCTCTGAAGGCTCCATGATGAGGTTTATCCATTTTTGGTCCGAATATCATATGATTTTTGTCATATTTTCTAATAGCATCAGTACACACCTTCATATATCTGTCATATACAAATTCCACCCAGTCATTTTTGTCTTTCGCTGTAATATCGAGGAAAGTGACGTTTTCTCCATGACGTGATTTGAGCCATTCCCATGCGGTATAGTAGTTGTAGGGATACTCTCCGTCAGGGTCACATGTAAGATAACTAAAAAGCATATCATCGTTGGCAATAGGCTCATTATCTGTATACCATCCAATAATATATGGGCTGTCTGCATATGGTTCAATCCATGATTTGGCTCTTCTGTCTGATGTTTCTTCGAAAACCGGATCAAATACACAAAGCATATTGTCCTTTTCTGTAACAAAGGATGTTTTAAATCCTACCTGTGCCAGAGGAATGGTATCAGACTTCGCCATAGGAAGCATCTTGTGATAATCACTCCATGGACCGCATCCGTTAAATCCATATTTGCGAAGGTCCTCGGGGATTTTGTTTGCCCAGTTTTCTTCTGTGCCGTAAACCTCTTTAAATCCCTTTACTTCATATTCTGTCTGTTGCTTTGGACAAACTTCAGCAAGTGCAATGTGAATTGTTTTATATCCTTCAGGATCTATTATCCACCATCTTCCGTCTATGAGTTCTGTACGATAAAATCCCGTTGCCTCATATTTTCCTCCATCAAGCCAACCGCCGTATTTGTTTACTTTCGGTGCTGTGGTTTTTACCTTGTAATCCTTAAGAGATTTAATAGTTCGTGTTGGTGTGGGATAGAAGGTATCTGTAGGGGTGATGTCCCTTTTCATAACCTTTATAAAGTTTGAGGTGTCATATGAAGATATCTTCTTTTCTCCCTCTTTCATCCCTACGCCTTCGAATATAAGGCAAGGTTTGTTTGATTTGTTAGTTGATTCTTTTGTAATGAACTTAAGATTTGCATCATCAGTTTTTATAATTATACTTATACTCTTTCTTCCCGAAGAAAGCATCTTATTTACATATGATGATACATCAAACCAGTATTCCACAAGCTCTCCGTCAATATATTTAGATGAAATCTGCTCATTTGTCAAAGGAGCAGAAGAAAAAGTTATATCCTTTTCTCCTCTTTCATCATCAGTAGCATATATCAATACATCTCCGGGGGTTTTAAGTGAAGTAGTATAAAGTCTTATATATGCATGGGATGTGGTGCTAAGTTTATAATCAGATATATCAAACTTCATATATGCCGAGCTGTTTTCATTGATGCTTATATCACCCTTGCTTGCCGAATTTTTGTCAGGGTTTGAGGAACTGTAGTCTGTATCATCCGTTGAGAAGAAATAAGCATTATCTGTATCCAGACCAATCTGAAGAGCATCTTTATAATCAGCTTTTGAGAGCTTAAGCATTTCCTGTGCTCTTTTTCTACCCTTTATTTCATCGATATACTCCATACTTTCAGGTCTGTCATATATTGAAGTAACAGGTGAAAGGGGATTTAAGTAATCATCTGCGTATGTAACAGTATATATGGATGATTCATCCGATTTTCTTGTATATTTGCATTTAACAGGGAGAAACTTTCCTGTAACATCTCTTATATTGCTTTTTTCACTTATAAATGATCCGATAAGCTTGTTATCTTTGTCATATTCCATAATAAGTGTTCTGGCATATTCCTTATCTGTATCAACAAAGATATTTCTTACAGATATAGTATTGTCAGTTACAGAAAATTCTGTCTTAGCCTCTACCTCTTCCACCTTGAAATCATCCACATAGAATGTGTGACAAAGTCCCTGATCTATACCGTAATTGATTGTGTCCTGTCCAAGTCTCAGTGAATTTATATAAGGGTCAGACAGGGATTCTGTATTTCCATTGGAAAGATACTTCTCTTCCACTGTATAATACACATATACCTGATTCCACTTGTTCCATTCGGCAAATGCTGAATATTTAAGTGCATCATTATTTGCACGGTATTTGTAATTTTTGCCATTGGGGCCTGTCATAACTACAGAAAAATAAGTGCCTTTACTGTCTTTCAGCTCTTCTTCGGTATATAAGTGGTTTTTTCTCTCTGATTCTGCAACATCAGATACACCCTTATTGTATACTCCTGCTTTTTTGTCAGGATAAATCATAAAGGAAAGTCTGAATGTCTTCCCTATATCATCCTTTGTAAGCTCACGCTTGAAAATATCAAGGAACTTAAGCGTCGCATTACGATGACGGCGATTGGAAAACTTAATGGACTTCTCTCCGGAATATGCCACTTCATCTGATGGTTCTGCCTCATTGGCATGAGCGCCGAATGAGCAGTAGGTATTACTTTCAAACCCAAGATGATGATAGTCATATGATTCCATATCGTCATAAAGGTACTCAGATTCTTTTTGGGCAAAAGAAATACATGGAAAAACCATTACAAGCATTACAAGAATAAGCACAGTACTTATATATCTTTTCATCATTTCTGCTCCTTTATTTATCAAAATACTGTGTAAGAGAATATACGTTTATATTAAGCTCCTTCATTATTGATAGGATCTCTGTCCATGGCTTATAATCTCTTGTATATATGCCCTTGTTCGCATTTTTGTCAGGTGAATATGATCCGTCAGATGCACCGCCAAGATTATCTGTATATCTGAACCATTGCCATCCTACGAATACATCTGATTCAAGCATACTAAGTACAAAGCTCTGATAATAATAGCCTCTTTCTGCCTGAGTAGTAGCTGTCCAGCCTACGCCTGATTCATTGGTAAGGTCATTAATGCCTCTTGCATCATCACCTTTTACATACCACTCTGTATTTATCATAGGCTTACCTGCCCATAGATACCACTGCTCAACCTGTGGGATATCTGCTGTCCACGCGTTGCCATAGTAATCATAGCCTACAATGTCAACCCATTTCTTAAGAGCTCTGAATGAACCCTGATGGTTTTTGTCAAGCTTAGGTCCTATTATCATATGATTTTTGTCATATTTTCTGATAGCATTTACACAGACATACATATATCTGTCATATACATACTCTACCCAGTCCATCTCATCCTTGGCTGTAATGTCTTCTAATGAGGCATCCTCACTGTAACGATCCTTAAGCCATGCCCATGCTGCATAGTAGTTGTATATGTTTCTGTCCTTGAAAGGATTACAGGTAAGATATGTTTCAAGCATATCATTGTTTGCGATAGGTTCGTTATCTGTGATCCATCCAAGTACAAATGGATTGTCCGCATAAGGCTTGATCCATGTGGTTGCAACATTGTCTGCATGTGTCTCAAATTCAGGATCAAAAACACTTAACATATTGTCTACTTTACTGTTTTTGTCATATCCAAGTATAAATGAACCATTATACCCTGCCACAACCATAGGATCTACAGTTTTGGCATTTAAAGTATACTGATAATCACTCCATGGTCCTATTCCGTTAAAGCCGTAAGGGATAAGATCATCATTTAACTTTTCTACCCAGCCATCGATTGAGCCGTACTTTTCGTCAAAACCCGCTGCCTGGGCTTCATTCTTTCTGTCAGGTTCAACACGGGATACTGCAATGTGCATCTGCTTGTATCCATCAGGATCGATTATCCACCATCTGCCGTCAATAAGCTCTGTACGGAAAAATCCTGTAGCTTCATATTTGCCGCCATCAATCCAGCTGCCGTATTTATTAAGCTTTGGAGCTTGTGTAACAGGAGTATAATCCTTTATAGACGACATTATTCTTGTAGGTGTTCTGAAGAAATCCCCCTCTATACCTGATTTTCTCTTCATTACGTCAATGTAGTTAGAATAATCAAAGGATGAAACCGCCTTTGAGCCTTCAGCCATTCCTATTCCTTCAAAAATAAGCTCAGGTTTAAATGACGCCTGATTCATACTTCTTGAAGCAACGGTACAATGTCCTGTACCTTTTAAGCAGAAGGAAATATTGTCATCGCCATTTCTGAGGGCTTTATTTACATAAGGTGCCACATCAAACATATATACTACACTTTTACCGTCAACTGTCATGGTTGAAAGAGCATCACCGGCTTCAGGCATATTATTGTAAGTAATAGTTGTTTCACTCCAGTCAGAAGGACATTCATATACTGTCACTGCTCCCGGAGTTGTCAGACTATGTGTATACAAAGAAAGGTATGCATCACTTACTGATGAATAAGTGGCTGATGAAATATCAAACTTTATAAAAGTAAACATATCAGATTTAATAGCCATATCAGAAGTGTTTCTTACTTCATCAGGAGTTCTCGCTCTGGTATAGGCATCCTCTGTAGCGTGGAAATACTGATTATCCTTGTTAAGTCTTTCAGAATAGTCAAGTGCATCAGTATAATCCGCCTGAGATAATTCAAGCATTTTTTCTGCCTGATTTTTTGCTTTGAATACAGACACTTCGCTATTTTCTACAGGTTGCTCCTGTATTTCTACCATAGGTGTAATTGGTTTTGTAAAATTGGAGGCATAAGAAACTGCGTATATCCTGGAGTCAGACTGTTTTCTCATATATTCTTCGCTTGTAGCATTAAATGTTCCGTCATCGTCCTTGGTAGGATTTGAGCTTCCTACAGTAGCACCGCAAAGCTTACCGTCTTTGTCATATTCTATAATACATGTTCTTGCATTATCCACCTTACATTCATCAAAGAAATGTGTAACAACAGTTACTCTGTCACCTTCAAAGCCGCTCTTAAACTGAGCACCTACTTCATTTACCTTGAAATCGTCAAAGTAGAATGTATCTGTAAGTCCTTGATTTATGGAATAATCTATATTGTCCTGATTAATTCTTATTGCATTTATATATGGGTCAGATTTTGCATCTTCCGATCCTGTGGGAAGTGTATCCGCAGTAACCTTGTAGTAAAAATTAATAAGATTCCACTTATCCCAGTAAACAAAGTAATCCACATCATCCTTTGCTCCTGTACGGTACATATATGAATTGCCGTCAGGACCAGCAGAACGGACAGTAATTTTTGTACCGATACTGTCTTTGAGTTCCTCTTCTGTATAAGCTTTTTCCGCTCTTTCTTCAGCGGTAAGACTGCCTACTCCTTCTTTGTATACTCCTGCAGATTTAAGAGGATATACATAAAACGAGATTCTAAATACCTTTCCCACATCATCTGTTGTAAGCTCTCTTCCAAATAGATTAAGCGCCTTAAGGCTTAAATTGGAGCCGTATCTTCCTGACTGCTTAATGGATTTGATACCCGAATGAGCCATTTCCTCACTTGCTACAGTACTTGCAGCAGGAGTACCAAATTCGCAGAATGCAGGATGTGATTTCACCTTGAATTTGGAACCAGTTTCATAACCTTCGATGCCATCTGACTTAAACATCTGATAGTTTACATCATTGGCTGCCAACACCGGCATAAAACTTACGATTAAAGCCAGTATCAGAACTAAACTAACTACTTTTTTCATAACTTTGTACCTCTCTTTGTTTTAATCAGTATTTACTGACATATATGCCCTAATAGTTTAAGGCACATATGTCAGCCATCAACCCCAAATTGAGGTTGATGACTGTATATTTTAGTTGTCGAAATAATCAATAAGAGAATATGCATTCTCATTTATAAGCTTCATCTGACTAAGAAGCTCTGTCCACGGAGTATAGAAGTTTGTATAGATACCCTTGTTTGCATTGGTATCTGCACCTTCGTCATACTTATCGTCTCCGGGATTATCTATATATCTGAACCAGTGCCATCCTACAAAGGCTCTTGACTCAAGCATATTGATAACAAAGTTCTGATAATAGTATCCTCTCTCCTTCTGTGTGGTAGCCTGATAGCCAACACCTGAGAAATTGGTGAGTCCCGTTTCTTCTGTGCAGGCATCTGCACCTTTGGCATACCATTCGGCATTTATCATAGGCTTACCTGCCCAGCGATAGAAGCTATCCATCTGAGAATGTTCTGCTGTCCATGCATTACCATAATAGTCATACATCACAACATCTACCCACCTGGACACTCCTCTGAAGGAGCCACGGTGTGGTTTGTCAAGCTTAGGACCGAATATGAGATGATTCTGGTCATATTTTCTGATAGCGGTAACTACCACATTCATATATCTGTCATATACAAATTCCACCCAATCCATTTTGTCTGTATCTGTAATGTCATCTATTGTTGCATCTTCACCATGGCGATGCTTTAACCATTCCCATGCTGTATAATAACTGTATGCCTGATCTATGTTATATGGATCTGCCTCAAGGCAGGCTCTGAGCATATTATCATTTGCAGGGGGTTCATTATCGAAGCTCCATCCTATAACATGTGGATTGTCAGCATATGTGCCAATCATATCCTTAACTCTTGCATCAGCTTTTGTATCAAAATAAGGATCAAACACATTCATAACATTATCATTGTAAGACTTGTCATGTCCGCTCAGAACTCCATTAAATCCTGTCTGATTTAATGGGGTTGCTTCGCTTGCATCAAGCATGAGCTTGTAGTTTCCTACAAATCCGCAACCGTTAAAGCCATAAGGTCTTAACTCATCAACAACCATATTTGCCCAATTTTCGTCTGTACCATATTTAGCGTTAAAGGCATTTATTTCTTTTTCGTTATTCTTTTCAGGTCTTACAACACCTACACCTATATGAAGCTGTTTATATCCTTCGGGGTCTATAAACCACCATCTGCCGTCAATCTGTTTCATATAGAAATAGCCTGTGGCTTCATATCTGTCCTCTGTAATTGGGCTTCCGTATTTGTTAAGCACAGGAGCCTTATCCACAGGAGTGTAATCTGTAAGGGAGGATAGGATTCTTGTAGGAGTTGGTACATAAGAGCCCTTGGTACCTCTGTTTTTCTTCTTCATGGCGGTAACATAATTTGCATAGTCAAAGGAAGATACTTCCTTCTCCCCTTCTTTCATGCCGATACCTTCAAAGATCATCGCCGCTTTGTAGCTTTTCTGTGTAGACTTCCAGGATATAAATGAAGCATTGGCATCTGTAGTCTTTAAGCAGAAGCTAAGTGTCTTTTGTCCATTTTTTACCATTTTGTTTGCGTAGGATGATATATCAAAGAAATATACTATGTCCTTATATCCCACATCAAGCTCACAGATTTTTTCCATACCTGATGAAATCTTATTGTATGTAAGGTTTTCCTCTGTCCAATCAGAATTGATTGCATACAGCCCTACCTTACCACCTGTAGCAACTGACTGTGTATAGAAAGAAAGATATGCATGGCTGAAAGACTGCATGGAAGAATCTGATATATCAAATTTCACTACACCTGCATAATCAGGGGATACATTAATGTATTCATCTGATATTGCTTTTGTATCAGGATTTTTTGCCGATACATACACATCTGTCGCAGACTGGAAGTATTCATTTTCTCTGTCCGCTCTTTCATCGAAAGAAAGTGCATCTTTATATTCTGCCTTGGAAAGAGAAAGCATTTCTTTTGCTCTCTCCACCCCTATTTCGGGAGGAACAAAATTTTCAGGATTATATATTTTTGAAAACTCTGTCATAGGTGTGATTGGATTTATACCACTCCATACTGTACCGTAGACTTTTGATTCATCAGATTTCACATTATAAACCATAGAGCTTTTCTCTGTTCTGTCAGAAGGTACGGGTGCAGACTGAATCTTTGTTCCGATAAGCTTACCTGTACTATCGTATTCCATCATCATCATCTTTGCATCTATATCAGGACATGTATCTGTGAATCTTCCTGTCATATACATTGTTCCGTCATAAAAACATGACTGAATTTCTGCTCCCACTTCATTTACAGTAATATCGTCTATATATATTGTATCGGAAAAGGCTTTGTTTATATCAGTTGTTGATCCGGCCTGTGCTACTCTTATACTGTCAAGATATGGATCAGAAAGGTCTTCGGTAGAACCTGTGGAGATATAGCTTTCTTTTACAGTATAATAATAGGTCAAAGGTGTCCATTCATTCCATCTGACAGGATATTTTTTGACCGTGTTTATACCATTAGATCCTGTTCGGTATTTGTAATTTTTTCCGTCAGGACCCGCCAGATAGAGCTGAAATTCACAGCCTGTACTCTCCTTGAGCTCTTCATCTGTGTACTTATACTGTTCTATTTCGGTCGCAGGGATACCTGTTACTGCCTGTTTGTATACTCCTGATTCCTTATCTGCATATACATACATTTTGATAAGAAATGTCCTTCCTACATCTTCCATGGTAAGCTTATTACCAAAAAGGTTGTGAATTTTCACCGTAGCACTGGGAGATGTTCTTCCTGACTGAATGATGGATTTGTTTCCGCTTCTGGAAAACTCATCTGTAATAGCAGTTCTCTTTGAATTTGCACCGAAATTGCAAAATGGTGCATCTGTATTTGCCTCAAGCTTTTCTGTAAGCTCATAAGCTTCTATATCATCGGCTTTTGCTGCCTGATAACTGAATGCACCAAGCTCTTTTACAGTAATATCATCAATATAGAATGTGTCACACACAGCCTGATTGATACTGTAGTCCCCACCCTGTGCTACTCTTACACTGTCAAGATAAGGGTCGGTCTTTTCTTCGGTAGAACCGGTAGAAAGGTACTTTTCCTGAACTGTATATTCGTACTTTATAAGCGACCACTCATTCCAGTTAATATCATAATTTTGTCTTGACACTGTGCCTGTACGATATTTATAGTTTTTGTCGTCGGGACCTGTAAGATATACAGAAAATAATGTAGATGTACTTTCTTTAAGCTCATCATCGCTATATTTACATGCTTCTTTATCTTCATCTGTAAGCTTCTCTGCACTTTGTTTGTATACACCTGAATTTTTGTCAGCATATACATAGAATGAAAGCTCAAAGGTCCTGCCCACATCTTTTGAAGTGAGCTTTCTTCCAAAAAGATTGTGAATCTTAACTGTTCCTCCGGTAGAAACTCTTCCCGACTGCATTACAGATTTGTCGCCCGAACGGGAAAAGGTATCTGTAATTACAGTATTGTAAGTTCCGCTACCGAATCCGCAAAAGGATTTATGCTCAAATACAGCAAGATTGTCACTTGTGGAATACTTCTCTACAGTATCATTTTTTACTATTCTGAAATCTGCCTCGGCAAAAACACTCTGTGAAAAGCATCCACAAAGAAGTATTATGCAAAGGATAATACTTAAAACCTTTTTCATATATGTTCCTCCGTTATTTGTTATCAAAGTAGTCAATCAATGAATATGTATTTTCGTTGGTGTACTTCATCTGACTGAGAAGCTCTTCCCAAGGTTCGTAATAATTGGTATATACACCCTTATTTGCGTTGGTGTCAGCACCTTCGTCATACTTGTCATCCCCCGGATTGTCTATATATCTGAACCACTGCCATCCTACGAATGCCTTGGATTCAAGCATATCAAGTACGAAGCTCTGATAATAGTAACCTCTCTCTTTCTGAGTCTTTGCCTGCCAACCAACACCTGAGAAGTTGGTAAGACCTGTAAGTTCATTTACTGCATCCTCAGCCTTACAATACCACTCAGCATTTATGATAGGTTTACCTGCCCAGAGATACCACTGTTCTACCTGTGGCATATCACAGGTCCACGCATTTCCGTAGTAATCATAGCATACTATATCAACCCATTTCTTGATTCCTCTGAAAGAACCCTGATGCGGTTTGTCAAGTTTAGGGCCTAATATCATATGATTTTTGTCGTATTTTCTTATTGCATCGGTACATACCTTCATATATCTGTCATATACAAATTCCACCCAGTCCATCTTGTCCTTGTCTGTGATGTCATCTACGGAAACATCTTCACCATGACGGTCCTTAAGCCACGCCCAAGCGGTATGGTAATTGTATACATTTCCATTCTTGTATGGATCACAAGTAAGATATTTTATAAGCATATTATCCGATGCAGGAGGTTCATTGTCTGTTATCCAGCCAAGTATATGAGGATCATCGGCATAAGGTGCTATCCAGGCTTTGGCTATTCTATCTGCAGTGGATTCAAAGCTTGGATCAAACACGCCGAGTATACCCTTGTTTCGTTCTTCTTTGTTTCCGTGTGCCAGAATAAAACTTGAATTATACCCTGCCTGATTAAGAGGTGTGACACCATCTGCATTAAGCATAAGTTTATAAGAACTCCATGGACCTGCACCGTTAAATCCGTACGGTCTTAATTCATCTACAACCATCTTTGCCCAATTTTCATCTGTGCCATACTTTGCGTTGAAGGCGTTTGTTTCTTTTTCATTATTCTTTTCAGGTCGTACAACACTTACAGCCATGTGAATTTGTCTATAACCTTCAGGGTCTATTATCCACCATCTGCCGTCTATTAACTCTGTACGGAAAAATCCCGTAGCTTCATATCTTTCTTCTGTTATAGGGCTTCCGTATTTATTAAGCTGGGGGGCTTTTTCTACAGGTATGTAGTCCTTTACTGAACTTATTATTCTTGTGGGGGTAAGAGTAAATGAACCTTTTGTTCCTCTCTCCTGTTTTTTCCACACATCCACATAATTTGCCCTGTCAAAAGAAGATACCTTCTTTGCCTTTTCTGCCATATTGATTCCTTCAAGTATAAGCTCGGGCTTAAATGACTTTCTTGTGGACTCTTTTGAAATAAATGTAATATCGCCCTCATCTGCTTCAAAGGAAAATGCTATATTTTTTACGTTATTTTTAAGACAGTTATTTACATAACTTGTAACATCGAAGAAATATACTATTCTGTGATAGCCGGCATTAACCGTATCAAGCCTGTCACCTTTCGATGGTATTTTGTTATATGTCAGATTACCTTCATCCCAATCCGAAGAAACTGCATATATATCCACATCATCGCCGGTGACTACAGCATCAGTATAAAGAGATACATAAGCATGTGAAACACTGTTGCACTCAGCAGAGGAAATGTCAAATTTTACCATAGAAGATGAGCTTTCAGATACCTTCATTACACCTTCAGTACCGAAGTTCTCATCTGCTTCGTCACTTTTTACATAAGTATCATCAGATGAGAAGAAATACAAATTATCCTTTTGGAGTTTATCTTCCTTTGTTAAAGCATCTTTATAATCCGCCTGAGAAAGACTAAGCATTTCTTCTGCTCTCAGCTTTGCCACTGTAGGTGGGACAAAGTCATCTGCATTATAGCTTCTGCTTAACTCACTTAAAGGAGTCAAAGGGTGAAGATTGCTCCATACGGTTACATATACATTTGAATCATTGGCTTTAACATCATATTCAGTAATAAACTTTTTGGTTTTGTCATCGGATACAGGTGTTGAATTTATCATTGCTCCCATTAATTTGCCTGATGGGTCATATTCAAAAATCATAGTCTTTGCATCAACAACGGGACAAGATTGTGTAAATTGGTTGAGTACAGACATTTTCCCGTCTACAAATGCACTTTTGAATGTTGAGCCAACCTCATTTACGGTAATATCATCTATGTATATAGTATCGGAAAAGGCTCTGTCGATGGAATTAGCTGATGCTGCCTGTCCTACTCTTATACTGTCAAGATATGGATCTGTAAGATTTTCTTCAGAGCCGTTTGAAAGATACTCCTCCGTCACAGTATAATATAGTTTTACGGGTGTCCACTTATTCCAGGGTACATGCTGCTTGGTGATAAAGGGATCGCTTGTGATGCCTGCTCGATGCATATATTTCTTATCATCAGGTCCTGCCATATACACACTAAAACGACATCCTGTGCTTTGTTTAAGTTCTTCATCAGTATATTTGTAATTATCTCTTTCTTCCTCGGGAATATCCTTTACCGATTGTTTATACACTCCCGAATTTTTATCAGCATATACATAAAGCTCGATGAGAAAAGTCTTACCTATATCTTCTTCTGTAAGCTGTCTGCCAAAAAGATTGTGAATTTTCACAGTAGCACCTGATGAAACTCTTCCCGACTGCTTTATAGATTTGCTTCCCGAACGGGAGAATGTATTTGTAATGACAGTTTCTTTTGAATCAGCACCGAAATTACAGAATACGGCGGATGAATTCGCCAGAAGCTCCTCATTAAGCTCATGTGATTCTATATCATCTGTCATAACCGCATAATAAGATGATGCTCCAAGTTCTTTTACCATAACATCATCTATGTAGATTGTGTCGGATACAGCCTTATTTATTGAATAATCTCCCGACTGACCCACTCTTACGCTATCCAGATATGGATCAGACTTATCTTCTTCTGTATCAGAAGGAAGATACTGTTCTTCCACCGTATACTGATATGTGATAAGTGTCCATTCATTCCACTTCACTTCATATTTCTGAGTATTGACTGTTCCTGTACGATACTTATAGCTTTTAGCATCGGGACCTGCCATATACACAGAAAACTGCGATTGTGTGCTTTCTTTCAGCTCATCTTGGGTATATCTGTATGATTCCAACTCTGATGCACTCACATTCTCAGCCTTTTTCTTATATACTCCTGATGATTTATCCGCATATACATAGAACGAAAGTTCAAAGGTCTTACCGATATCTTTTGAAGTAAGCTTTCTGCCGAAAAGATTATGAAGCTTTATTGTAGCACCCGTAGAGCATCTACCTGTCTGCATAATTGATTTGTCACCTGAACGACTGAATGTGTCGGTGACAACAGTCTTACCGATCCCTGTACCAAATCCGCAGTATGAAGGATGGGAATTGACGTTAAGCTTTTCTCCCACAGTATATTTTTCTATACTGTCGTTTTTTACTATCTTGAATTCCCCTTCGGAAAAAATAATCTCGGGCATACAACTTACAAGCATTATAAAGCTTAAAAGTATTGCTAAAATCTTTTTCATTTCTTCAGTCCTTTCATCCCATGAATTTCATATGAAAAATCTTATTTGTCGAAATAATCTGCAAGAGAATATACATTCTTATTTACCATTTTCATCTGAGAAAGTATTTCAGGCCATGGCTCATACTTGTTTGTGTAGATACCCTTGTTTGCATTGGTATCTGCACCTTCGTCAAACTGTTTATCTTCTCTGCCCGGATTATCCACATATCTGAACCAGTGCCAACCGATAAATGCCTTTGATTCCATCATATTGAGGACAAAGTTCTGATAGTAGTATCCTCTTTCTGCCTGAGTGGTAGCCTGATAGCCTACGCCTGAGAAGTTAGTAAGACCTGATTCTTCTGTACAGGCATCTGCACCCTTACAATACCATTCTGCATTTATCATAGGCTTACCGCCCCAACGATAAAATCTGTCTATCATAGCATGCTCTGCTGTCCATGCGTTTCCGTAATAATCGTAAAGAATAACATCAACCCATTTTGACATACCTCTGAATGAGCCCTGATGAGGTTTGTCAAGCTTAGGTCCGAAAATCATATGATTCTGATCATATTTTCTTATGGCAGTTACACACACATTCATATATCTGTCATATAAAAATTCCACCCAATCGCATTTATCCTTCTCGGTAACATCATCAACTGTGGCATCCTCACCGTGACGGGACTTAAGCCACTCCCATGCTGTATAGTAATTGTACATATTCTTCTGATCGTATGGATTACACTTAAGGTATTTCATAAGCATACCGTCACTTGCATATGGCTCATTGTCAAAGCTCCATCCTACTACATGAGGATTATCGGCATAACTACCTACAAGATTCTTTGCCAGTTTATCTGCTTTTCTTTCAAAATTCGGATCAAATACATTGAGCATTTCATCACCGTATGAATATGCCTGAAGAATAGTACGGTATCCTGTCTGATTAAGAGGTGTGACACCTGAGGCTTCTGCATCAAGCATTTTTCCATATTCACCTACAAATCCGCAACCGTTGAATCCATACGGTCTTAAGTCATCCACTACCATCTTTGCCCAATTATCCACAGTGCCGTACTTGGCTACAAATGCAGCAGTCTGTTCTTCAGTTTCTCCATATCCCTTTTCAGGTCTTACTACACCTACACCGATGTGTATCTGCTTATAACCTTCAGGGTCTATAAACCACCATCTGCCGTCAATATTCTTGGTGTAGAAGTATCCTGTCGCTTCATACTTTTCCTCTGTTACAGGGCTTCCGTATTTATTGAGAGTAAGCTCCTTAGTCACAGGTGTATAGTCAGTAAGAGAATCAACAACCCTTGTAGGAGTAGGGATATATTCTCCACGTGTTCCTCTGTCCTTTTTCTTATTTGCGATAATGTAGTTTGAATAATCGAAGGAGGATACCTTCTTCTCTCCCTCCTTCATACCAACACCCTCAAACACTAAAGTCGGCTTGTAGTTTTTGTGAGTGTGTTCCTTGGAAATAAATTTAAAATCTCCGTCAGGTGTTGTAATATAAAAGCTCAATTCATCTATATCCTTGGTTACTGTTTTGTTTATGTATGAAGTGATATCAAAGAAATAAACAATGTCTTTGTAATCTATCTGAAGCTCTGATATCTTTTCTCCCTTAGAAGGACAGTTGTTGTATGTAAGCTCATCCTCAGACCAGTCGTTACTTACAGCATAAAGCTCTGCCTTACCCGGTGTAGTAACCGAATCAGTATAGAAATATACATAAGCATTACTTACAGATTTTTTCTGTGAATCTGATATATCAAATTTTACTAAACTACTGTATCCATCCTTAGCTATAAGACCTGTTGCCTCACCGCGTGTTTCAGATGGAGCATTTAATACTGTATAAGTGTCATCTGTGGTAAGGAAGTATTCATTTTCTTTGTCCACTCTTTCATCAAAGCTAAGTGCATCCTTATATTCTGCTTTTGAAAGAGCAAGCATCTCCTTTGCTCTTGCCTTTGCCATATCAGGTGTGATATATCCCATATACTCAGGCTGTCTTATTATCTCAACCATTGGAGAAACAACCGGCGAAAATGCACTTGCATATACAGATACATATACTCTTGATTCTTCATCATTTATATTATGGCTTACCACACAGTAACCCTCAGAATCAGTTATCTCACCCATAGTCACACCAAGAAGCTTATTGTCCTTGTTATATTCAAGTATAATTGGTCTTGCATAAGGTATTCTGCAGTTTTCTGTAAAATATGTAATGGCCTGAACGGAATCATTTATAAATCCCCCATTGACAATGGCTCCTACCTCAGATACCTTGAAATCATCTACATAAAATGTATCAGGGAGTGGATTATCTATTGAATAATCTGCCTCTGTGCCAATTCTGACAGCATTAAGATATGGATCTGATTTTGCTGATGTATTTCCAGTAGGAAGATATTTTTCTTCTACAGTATAGTAGAAATATACTTCTGTCCATTCGTTCCATGGCACAAACATTTTAACACCCATACTGCCTATACCTGTTCGATTAGCAAAAGTATCTCCGTCAGGTCCTGCCATATAGGCTATTACCTCTGTTCCCTTACTGTTTTTTAGTTCTTCTTCGGTATAGAGAAGTGATTTTCTTTCATCCTCATCTACTCCTGAAGGGTTCTTTTTGTAAGCACCTGCTTCTTTGTCGAAATAAACCTTAAAGGATATCATAAAGGTTTTTCCTACATCCTCTGCGTTCAACTCTCTGCCGAAGATATTTAATGCCTTTATAGTTCCATTGTTTCCGTATCTTCCTGACTGACAGATAGACTTCTGTCCCGAATATGCATATTTATCGGACAGAGCCGTGGTTGTAAATTGATTTCCGAACTTAGAAAAAGACTCATGTCTCTTTACGAGGAATTCCTCATCCATATCATAGCTTTCAAGATCGTCATACTTCATAAGTCTGTATGGATTGTTGATAACTTCCTCAACCGAAGCACCAATTTCGTCAACTGTAAGATCGTCAATATAGAATGTATCACAAAGTGCATTGTCTATAGAATAGTCAACACCACTCTGACCGATTCTTATGGCATTGATATATGGATCGGAAAGCTTATCTGTAGATCCGGTAGGTAGATATGCTTCTTCCACCTTATATGTATGAGTTACTTTTGTCCACTGATTCCATGGTACAAATGAATTTCCCGAAGATGGTGTGCCTGAGCCCGCACGATATTTGTAATTATCTTCATCGGGACCGCACATAGTGAAATAAACCTTTGAACCCTTGCTGTTTTTAAGCTCATCCTTTGTGTAAAGATAATTCTTTCTCTCCTCGGCTGCAAGCTTGGAGGGGTTCTTCTTATACACACCGGCTTCCTTGTCCAGATATACATAGAAAGAAATCCTGAATTCCTTGCCCACATCATCTTTTGTTAGCTCTCTGTTAAAAAGATTCAGTATTTTTATTGTACCGTTGCTACCGAATCTTCCCGATTGACAGACTGACTTTTTGCCTCCGTGAAAGATTTTGTCTGACACCTTGGTGGATGTGAAATCGTTTCCGAAACGGGAAATATACTTATGGGATTTCACATTAAATGCATCAGCTGAGGTATACCTTTCCATATTATCGGTTTTTATGGTCACATACTGTTCATTAGCATAGGATGACATAGTCACTCCCTGTATGCACGATAACAACATAATAACGGACAATACCGCGCTTAAAAATTTCTTCATAGCAATCATCCTTTCGTTTTTTTGACACAAGTACCCATAGTAATAACATCATATCATAATTATACTAAAGTACATCACACAAGTCAAACAAAAACCCCTTAATTTCCACTATCCGATTAGTAGAAATTAAGGGGTTAAATTTGTGCATTATTACTAACTGTTATCTGTCAAAATAATCTGCAAGAGAATAAACATTGTTATTTATCCTCTTCATCTGTGAAAGGAGCTCTTCCCATGGCGTATAGAAGTTTGTGTATATACCTTTATTCGCATTGGTGTCTGCACCCTCGTCAAGCTTTTTGTCTCCAGGATTGTCTATATATCTGAACCATTGCCATCCTACAAATACCTTTGATTCAAGCATATTAAGTACAAAGTTCTGATAGTAGTATCCTCTCTCAGCCTGGGTGGTTGCCTGATAGCCAACACCTGAGAAGTTGGTAAGTCCTGTTTCTTCTGTACATGCGTCTGCGCCCTTACAGTACCATTCAGCATTTATCATAGGTCTTCCGGAAGCACGATAAAATCTGTCTATCATAGGAAGCTCTGCAGTCCATGCATTGCCATAATAGTCATAGCATACGATATCTACCCAGTCATCCATAGCTCTGAAGGATGCAAGGTGAGGTTTATCAAGCTTCGGCCCCAAAAACATATGATTCGGTGCATATTTTTTGATTGCATCGTGGCATACCTTCATATATCTGTCATAGACAAACTCTACCCAGTCAAATCTGTCCTTATCTGTCACATCACTTAATGTAACATTTTCTCCGTGACGGGCTTTGAGCCATTCCCATGCTGTATGATAGCTGTAAATAGTATTCTGATCCATAGAATCTGAATTAAGTGTCAGCTCAAGCATATTATCACTTGCAGGAGGCTCGTTCTCTATCATCCATCCCAATACATAAGGATTGTCCTTAAAATCCTTGACAAGGGTTTTTGCCATTGTATCACAATATATTTCAAAACGAGGATCAAACACAGTCATTATACCATCTTCATCATTAGTATCATATCCTGCCTGAAATTCTATCAAAAATACAGCCTGAACCATAGGTATTCTGTCTTCTACATTGAGAAGGTCTTCATAGGCTGACCATGGTCCGCAACCGTTGAAGCCGTATGGTCTTAATTCATCCAGTACCATCTGCGACCATTTTTCTCTTGTGCCGTATTTTGCATTAAAGGCATTGGTTTCTTTTGTGTTATTAAGCTCAGGCTTTACCACGCCTACTGCCACATGAAGCTGTTTGTAGCCCTCAGGATCTATTATCCACCATCTGTCGTCAATCTTCTTTGTGTAGAAAAATCCCGTGGCTTGGTATCTTTCTTCTGTTACGGGGCTTCCGTATTTATTGAGGGTAAGGTCTTCTGTTACAGGGTTATAATCCTTGATGGAATCCATAATCTTTGTAGGAGTAGGTACATATGTACCCTTTGTACCTCTGTCACGCTTTTTCATAGCAGTTACATAGTTTGAATAATCAAAGCTTGAGACTTTCTTCTCTCCTTCTTTCATTCCCACACCCTCAAAAATGAGATTTGGCTTGTAGTTTCTCTGGGTTGATTCATTTGAAAGGAATTTCATATTTCCGTCAGTTGTCTTAACAATAAAGCTTAATTCATTTACACCATCCTTGACAGTTTTGTTTATATATGATGAAATGTCGAAATAATAAGCAAGATCCTTGTATTCTATCTGAAGTTCTGATATCTTTTCTCCGATTTCACCAAGATTGTTATATGTGACCTTCTGCTCTGTCCATCCTGATGGGACAGCATATACCTCTGCCTTGCCCGGTGTTGTGACCTGAGAGGTATAAAGACAAAGATATGCGTGGCTTGTGGACTTCTTCACTGAATCAGATATATCAAACTTAACTACAGTTGAAAGATCTCCCGTTACCTGTACAGTACCCTGTCCCCTGTAGTTTGTATCAGGCTTTGATGCAGATATATAAGTATCATCAGTAGCAAGGAAGTATTCGTTTTCCTTGTCCACTCTGTCACTATATGAAACCTCATCCTTATACTCTGCCTTAGAAAGCAAAAGCATTTCCTTTGCTCTTTCCTTTGCCGCATATTTTGTAATATATTCATAGCCTGCCGGCTTCTTTATGATCTCCGATTTCTGTACGAGAGGTTCTGTGAAAAGATCTGAGCAAACAGTAGTATATATCCTTGATGACTGATCTTTTCTATCATATTCAGTTTCTGTGGTTACAGCTTTTCCTGCTGCATCCTTGGTAGAAACCTTATCACCTATTTTTGCACCAAGAAGCTTGCCTGATGTGTCATATTCAAGTATAAAAGTCCTTGCATAGTCCTCTCTGCACACATCACTGTATTGTGTGACTATATAAACCTTATTATCAAGATATCCTCCTTGGATTTCGGCTCCCACCTCTGATACATAGAGGTCATCTATATAAAATGTGTCTGCAAGTCCTGAATTAATAGAATAGTCAAGGGTTCCCTGTCCTATTCTCATAGCATTGATATACGGATCGGAGCTTTCTCCTGTAGGGAGAAATTCTTTCTTTACGGTATAATAAAGCTCCACCTCTGTCCACTGATTCCACGGTACCACATAGGTTGCACGTCCTGCAGAGGAATTCTGTCTGTATAAGAATCTATCCTCATCAGGACCGCACATATATACATGCAGATTTGTGCTTTCTGATGCTTCAAGCTCATCTTCGGTATAGAGATACTCTTTTCTCTTATCTTCATCTACTCCCGAAGGATCCTTTTTGTACACGCCTGCTTCTTTGTCAAAATATACATAAAAGGATATACGGAATATCTTGCCTACATCTTTTTCGTTAAGCTCTCTTCCGAAAAGATTGAGGGCTTTAACTGTAGCACCTGTACCATAACGACCTGTCTGGGTTATGGATTTTTTTCCTGAATGTGCTATCTTGTCAGAAAGGATGGTTTTTCCTGTATGTGTACCGAATCCACAGAAGGAATCATGGTTTTTTACATAGAACTTTTCATCCATAGAGTATGATTCCATGTCATCATACTTTACACCTCTGTACGCATTTTCGTCTTCTTTTTTCACAGTAATATCATCGATATAGAAGGTATCCGGACAGCCCTGATCGAGAGAATAATCTCCCGTATTTCCCACTCTTATACTTTCAAGATAAGGATCTGACAAATCCTCGGCAGAATCTGTAGGAAGATATTTGGAATCTACAACGTAAGAATAATTGATACATGTCCATTCATTCCAGGGTATATCATAATACTGAGCATTTACAGTTCCTGTACGGTACTTATATTTCTTTGCATCAGGTCCGCAAAGATATACTATAAATTTGCAGCCCGTACTGCTTTTAAGTTCTTCTTCGGTATATAGATAATCAACTCTCTCACTTTCTCCTACTCCGGCGGCACTTTTTTTGTAAACACCGGAAGATTTATCTGCATACACATAGAATGATACAGTATATCTTGCTCCCGCATCATCCGTTGTAAGCTTCTTATCAAAAAGATTGTGTATCTTAACGGTAGCACCCATTGAGTATCTTCCGTACTGCTTAATGGATTTAGTCCCTGAATGAGCAAACTGATCCGTAATAACAGTGCCTCCGATATCAGTGCCGAATCCGCAAAAATAGTCATTACCGTTAACTACAAGCTTATCACTTGTACTATGTGATTCTATATCATCACTTTTTATAATTCTGTCAGAGGATATTATCACTGAATATGAAGTCAGCGGAACAGTTCCAAGTATAAATATACATACTAAAATCAAACAAATTACTTTTTTCATATTAAACCCCTCGCTCTTTATATAAAGATCATCTTTTCCCTTTCAATTACCTGTTGGCAGGGATAAAGCTGCCTTTTTTCTTACCATTGTAGATTGCATTTTTCACTACTATCTCACCGCCAAGAATCACATAATTAAGTCCTTCACAGCGATTAGAGCAGTTCACATAGTCTGCTTTGTCAATAATACGTTCTGCATCAAAAATACAAATATCCGCATCAAAGCCCTCAGAGATTTTACCCTTAAAATCAAGCTCGTAAACAGATGCCGGCATTGATGTACATTTCCTTATTGCCTCTTCAATGGAAACAACCTTTTTTTCACGCACATATCTTCCCAGAAATCTCGGGAATGAACCCCTTAATCTTGGATGATACATTTTTGCGTTTTTAGCAACAGAAGCATCTGTGCATATCATTGACCGTTCATATTTCAAAACATATTCTACATCTTCTTCACTCATACAGAAATTGCAAATCTGGGCAGTAGCTCCGCTCCCTGTTATAATGTCAAAAGCAGCATCAAAATCATTCTGCCCCCTTAATTTTGCTATCTCATCAATTCTCATTCCTTCATATTCAGGATACCCTTTACATCGGGTAAGCAACAAATTGTTAAGGCTCTCTCCGTACCTGTCAATGTATATTTCTTTGATTTTATCACGCATATCAACATCCGAAAGCATTTTTACTATTTCACTGTTATCTAAAGCCCTTAACTCCTTTGCAATAAGAGTAGGTGTAAGGCCGGTACTCGATGCCTCGTAGGGATAAACATCGCAGTATATATCATAGCCTTCTTCAACAGCATCTTTAATCATACCCAAAGATTTCTTCACCTTACCCCAGTTCAGACGATACATACTTTTATGGTGCGAAAATACTGCTTTTATCCCGGTTTCTTTAATTACTGTTAAAAATTCTTCTACCGCCTCTATCAGCTCAAAGCCTTCGTTTCTTATATGTGCGCTTACAATCCCATTATACTCTTTTACAACCTTTGTTAGTTCAATAAGCTCTTTTGTATCCGCATAACAGCTTGGCGTATAGGTTAAACCAAATGAAAGACCGATGGCACCATTTTCCATTGCTTCTCTTAAAAGAGCTTTCATTTCATCCATTTCCGATTCTGATGGCTTACGGTTTTCATAGCCGATAACTGATTTGCGTAATGCACTGTGTCCCACAAAGGACTTGATATTAGACCCAAAGGGCATATTCTTTACAGCATTTACCATACTGCCAAAGGTTTTAAAAACATCATCATCCTTATTGTTTGGTGCAAGAGTAATGCCACACTGTCCGCCAATGGAGGTGGTTATGCCCTGTTCAATCTTTTCAATCATATCCGGATAGTCAAACATTGCACTGTCTGAATGACTATGAGAATCGATAAATCCCGGAGTAACAGTAAGTCCGTGTGCATCAATAAATTCTTTACTTTCATCTGAGATATTTTTTGCAATCTTGACTATTTTTCCACCCGATACTGCTATGTCGCAATTATATGCGGGCAATCCTGTTCCATCAATAACAGTTCCATTTTTAATAATTAAATCATACATATAAAACTCCGCTTTTTATGTTTTAAGTTATGTAAATATAGGGGGATAATTTGTATGTTTTTGCAAATAAATTTTATTTATCCATATACTCGGTCAGATCATATACATTGATGTTAAGCTCTTTTACCATAGCGAGAAATTCACTCCATGGCTCATAATTTCTCTTGTAAATACCTTTATTTGCATCGATATTTGATAAATCCTGAGATAAGTCTGTAGGGTCATTGTCCATGTATTTAAACCATTGCCATCCTACAAACACATTTGAATCAAGCA